>NZ_JBIWGG010000008.1:290148-504632 GCF_044763415.1 Streptomyces sp. NPDC096048 | reverse complement strand
ACGATGCCGAAGGCGGCCCACCCCCCGTAGAAGACCGCGGCCACCAGGCCGAGCGCGGTGACCGCGAACGACCACCCGAAGGTTTTCAGAACCACCGGTCAGTTCACCGTGCCCTCGGGGAGGAGGACGATGCCGTCGTCGTCGGCGTGCAGGATGTCGCCGGGGTGGAAGGTGACGCCGCCGAGGACGAGGGGGACGTCGACGGCTCCGGCGGAGTCCTTGGCGCTCTTGCGGGGAATGGTGCCCTGTGCCTTGATGCCGAGACGGAGTCCGGCGAGTGTGGCGCTGTCGCGGACGGCGCCGTGCAGGACGAGGCCGGCCCAGCCGTTGTCCTGGGCGGCTCCGGCGATGAGGTCGCCGACCAGGGCGGTGCGCAGGGAGCCGCCTCCGTCGACGACCAGCACGGCGCCTTCGCCGGGAGTGCGCAGGAGGTCGCGCAGGAGACCGTTGTCCTCGTGGCAGGAGACGGTGCGGACCGGGCCGGCGAAGCTCCGGTGGGCGCCGAACTGGCGGAACGGCAGGTCGCAGACGCGCAGTTCGGTGCCGTACTGGTCGACGAGGTCGGCGGTGGGGACGGGGGTGACCATCATGGGCTCCTTGTTCGCTGGGTGGCTGCCGCGCGCGCGGCTCATCCGGCCGTCAGGGGGATGGGGGCGCGAGCGCGGCAGCCTGCTCGGGGGTGAGGGGGCGGGTGGCGTGTCCTCGCAGGAGGAGGTGCAGTTTGGCGGTCTCCTCCAGTTCCTCGATGGCGTCGGCGGCCTGCTCCAGGGAGGAACCGGCGATGACGGGCCCGTGGTTGGCGAGGAGGACGGCGTGGTGGGTGCGGGCCGTCCGCTCGGCGAGCGGTTCCAGGCCGCTGTCGCCGGGGGCGTGGTAGGGGAGGAGGGGGAGGGTGCCCACGCGCATGGCGTAGTAGGCGGTGAGCGGGGGCAGCGCGTCGGCCGGGTCCACGTCGGCGAGGCAGGAGACGGCGGCGGCGTGGGTGGAGTGCAGGTGGACGACCGCGTGCGCGCCGGGCCGGGCGCGGTAGAAGGCGGCGTGCAGGAACGCCTCCTTCGTGGGCCGGGGTCCTTCGAGGTGCGTGCCCTGCGGGTCCGTGCGCGACAGGTCGCCTTCCTCGACGGTGCCGAGACTGGATCCGGTGGGTGTGAGCAGCAGGCTGCCGTCGGCCAGGCGGACGGACAGGTTGCCGGTCGAACCGTGGGTCAGACCGCGCGTGAACAGGGAGCGGGCGGTGCGGACGATGAGCGCGCGGGCGGCCGACTCGTCCGCGTAGGCGGTCACTCGGTCTCCGTGAGGGCGCGGGTGAACAGGTCGGGGGCGCCGAAGTTGCCGGACTTGAGCATGAGGGCGAGGTCGCCGTGCTCGGTGGTGGCGTACGTCCAGGGCACACCGGGGTCGGCCTCCTCGCCGACCAGGACCGCACGGACGCCGAGGGCCGTGGTGACGGCGCCGGACGTCTCCCCGCCGGCGACGAGGAGTCGGCGTACGCCGCGCTCGACGAGGTGGGAGGCGAGGGTGCCGAGGAGTTCCTCGACCTGCGCGGCTGCTTCCGTGACGCCCAACTGGGCCTGCACGGCGGCCAGTTCTTCGGGAGAGGCGGAGGCGTAGATCAGGACGGGCAGCTCCGCCTCCTGTGCGTCGTACCACGCCAGTGCCTCGCCGGTGACGTCGCGGCCGGACGCGGCGGCGAGGACGTCGAGGTGGAGGGAGGGCAGGCCGGCGGCGTAGAACTGGGCGATCTGCTCCAGGGTGCGGGCGGAGCAGCTGCCGGCCAGGACGGCGGCCCGCCCCCGGGACGGCGTCGGTTCGGCGGCGGCCGGTCCGGTGAGGGGGTAGGCGTGTCCGAGTCCTTCGGCGAGGCCCGCGGCCCCGGCGACGACGGGCAGTTCGAGCGTGGCGGCACCGAGCACGGCGAGGTCCTCGTCGGTGAGGGCGTCGGCGACGACGTGCCGGACGCCGGCCTGCTGGTGCGCCGTGATCGCCTCGCGGACGGCCTCGACCCCGCGCCGCACGGTGGCCCAGTCGACCAGGCCCACCGGGTGGCGGGTCTGCGCGGACAGCAGGCGCACCAGGGCGGAGTCCGTCATGGGGTTGAGCGGGTGGTGGCGCAGGGGCGAGTCGGAGAGCAGCTGGTCGTGGACGAACAGGTGGCCCTGGTAGACCGTGCGGCCGTTGGGCGGGGAGGCCGGGCAGTGCACGGTGACGGCGCCGCCGGCGGCGTCCAGGAGGGCGTCGGCGACCGGGCCGATGTTGCCCTGCGGGGTGGAGTCGAAGGTGGAGCAGTACTTGAAGTAGACCTGTGCGGCCCCCTTGGCCCACAGCCACCGCTGGGCGGTGCGGGAGTCGGCGACGGCCTGGTCAGCAGGCGTGGAGCGGGACTTGAGGGCGACCACGGCCGCGTCACAGTCCGCCGGCAGGGTGGTGGTGTCGTCCGGGGCGCCGAAGACCAGGGCGGTGCGCAGGCCGGCACGCCGGAAGGCGGCGGCGACATCGGTGCCGCCGGTGAAGTCGTCGGCTATGCAGCCGATGCGCAGGGTCATGGTCGGGCTCTCTCCTCGGGCTGTGCGTCGTGCGGCTCATGGGGTCCGGGGCGGGCGGCGCGGGAACCCGCCCCGGACGACCGGGGGTTGCTACCGGCCGGCGCCGATGGCCTTGATGACGGCGGCGGTGAACTCGGTGGTGGAGGCCGAGCCGCCGAGGTCGCGGGTGGAGGTTCCGGCGGCGATCGCGTCGGCCACACCCCGCTCGATGATCTTGGCGACGGCCGCGAGCTGCTCGTCGCCGTGCTTGGCGGCGAGCCACTCGAACAGCATGGCGCCGGAAAGGATCATGGCGACCGGGTTGGCGATGTTCTGCCCGGCGATGTCGGGGGCCGAGCCGTGGGACGCCTGGGCCATGGCGGTGGTGGCGGAGGAGTTGATGGACGGCGCGGTGCCCAGCGAACCGGAGATCTCGCCGGCCAGGTCCGAGAGGATGTCGCCGAACATGTTCTCGGTGACGATGACGTCGAAGTCCTGGGCGCGGCGCACCAGGTGGACGGTCATGGCGTCGATGTGGAAGTCGTCCACGGCGACGTCCGGGTAGTCCTTCGCCACTTCCTGGCACACCGTGCGGAACAGGCCGGTGGTGAGCTTGAGGACGTTGGCCTTGTGGACGATGGTGAGCTTCTTGCGGCGCGAGCGGGCCAGGTCGAAGGCGACGCGGGCGACGCGCTCGGTGGCCTCGCGGGTGATGATGCCCAGCATGATCGCGGTGTCCGGGGTGGGCATGAACTCGCCGGTGCCCGCGAAGGTGTTGCGGTCGGCGTAGAAGCCCTCGGTGTTCTCGCGGACGATGACCAGGTCGGCGTTGTCGCAGACGGCCTTCGCGCCGGGGAAGGACTTGGCGGGTCGGATGTTGGCGAAGAGCTGGAAGTGCTTGCGCAGGGTGCCCGAGGGGTTGAGGGCGGACTTGTGCGGCTCGGGGTAGCTCACGGAGTCGTGCGGGCCGAGGTACCAGCCGTCCAGGCCGGCGAGGGCGTCCTTGGTCTCCTCGGGAACGGGGGTGCCGTGGGTCTCGATGGCGGAGGCGCCCAGCGGCAGGGTCACCCAGTCGACCTGGACGCCGGCGGCCTCGGCGGCGGCGGTGGCGATCTCGACGGACGACGGGACGATCTCGGGACCGATGCCGTCGCCTTCGAGGACGCCGAGGCGGTAGGTCTTGCTGCTCATGGTGCGGGTTCCTCTCAGAACAGGGGGGTGGGGCGGGTCAGGAAAGTGCTGTCGCGGCGTCGTTGAGCGCGGTCCAGGAGCGGGCGGCGGCCTTCGGGCTGTCACCGTCCTGGGTGTGCTCCAGAGTCAGCCAGCCGGTGAAACCGCCGGCTCGCAGCGCGGTGAACAGGGCGGGGAGCCGGGGATCGCCGATGGTCAGAGGGCCCCGGGTGGCGGGTGCGGCGAGTTGCAGACAGCCGGTGACCCCGGCGTGCTCGGTGACGGCCTGGACGACGTCGACGCCCTCGACATCGAGATGGTGGGTGTCCAGCACCAGCCCGGCCGGCACGTCGAGGGAGTCGATGACGGCGAGGGCTTCGGCAGGGGTGTGCCACAGGGAGGTGTTGGCCCGCGACTGGGGCTCCAGCGACAGGCGGCTGCCGCGCGTGGCGGCTTCCTCGGCCAGTTGCGCCACGGCCCGTTCGGCCCACAGCCGCTGCATGTCCGCGAGGCCAGGCAGGAAGGTGCCCCGGGTCTGGCCGAGGGTGACCGGCACCCCGAGGGCTCCGGCGAGACGGGCCGCGCCCAGCAGACGGGACAGGGCGTGGCGGCGGACGTCGGGGGAGGGGTCGGTCAGCGTCAGCCGGTCCTGGGCCGCGACCGGTCCGGTGCCGACGCCCAGGACCTTCAGACCGGCGGCCTCGACGGTCCGGGCGAGGGCCTCGGCGTCCTGCGCGCTGGTGTCGCGGACCTGTACCTCCACACCGTCGTAGCCCAGTTCGGCCAGTTGGCGGGCGGCCTCGGCGAGCGGTGCCGAGTGGCCGAGCGGCATGGGGGCGAGGCAGTCGGCACTGGAGACGGTGTAGGCCAGCGGCCACGGCAGCCCCGTGCTCATGACGCGACCGCCGGTGCTCCCGCCGGGGCGAGCAGGCTGCGCAGTTCGCGTGCGGCGGCGCCCGCGCCGTCCAGGACCGGCACGCCCAGCAGGTCGGCCAGGGCGTCGCGGGCCGGGGTGAGCGAGTACTGCGCCAGCAGCACCGCGTCGGCGTCGGCGCCCCCGGCCGCGCGCAGGGCGCCCGCCAGGCGCCGGGCGGCCTCCTCGGGGCGGGCCCCGGCGGCCTCCTCGCTCAGGGCGGTCACGATGTCGACCGGCTGGTCCGGGCGGACGGCCGGGACAAGTGCTTCGAGCTGGGCGACGGCCGCCGGTACGGCAGGCGGCGTCGAGGCGACGACGGCGATACGGCGGTACGGGCCGGCCAGTGCGGCCTTGAACATCGCCTCGTCGGACTTCAGGACGGGCACGTTCCACAGGGTCCGGGCGGTGTCCACGACCTCGCCGTAGGAGGAGCAGGTCAGCAGCAGGGCCTGGGCGCCGCCGTCCATCACGTTGCCGATCAGGCGGAGCATCCGCCGGCGCAGCGCGCCGGTGAGTCCGCCGACGCGGCGGGCGTCGTCCAGGAGGCGGTCGTCCAGCACGTTCCAGACCGTGGCCTGGGGGAACTCCCGCGCGAACGTCTCTTCGGCGATGCGGTGCGCGGTCGGCACGGCGTGAATCATGGCGACCAGGGGTCGGGGTTCGATCACCGGGGTTCTTACCTCTTCCGGTAGGCGGGGACCGGCAAGGGTCCCGACCGCGGGCCTGCCTCCGGCCGGCGTACGACATGTTTCCCGACGGCGGGGGGCACGGGCCCGAGATGGGGGACGGCGGCGTGGTGTCGCGGTGCCGTGCCGTCACTGTAGGCCGAACCGGTCAACCGGTCAACCGGTTGAGTCGACGCGGAGCCCGCGGGCGCCGGTACCGGCCCGGCTGCCCGCGGTCTCCCGCTACGCCTCGCGCTGTTCGAGGGCCTTCATCAGGCGACGGGACGCACCCTCCATGTGCCGGGCCATCGACGTGCGGGCGGCCTCGGCGTCACCGTTCGCGACCGCCTCGTAGATCGGCACGTGGTCGGCGTAGGCCACCTCGCGGGACCGTACAGCGCCCGTGCGCTCGACCCAGCCGCGCTGGATCATCGCGCGCATGCCCTTGAGCATGTCGCGCAGCACCGTGTTGCCGGCCAGCTCGCCGAGGGCGGCGTGGAAGGCGGTGTCCGCCTCGGGGAACTCGTCGTCCGGGCACTCCCGCATCGCCGTCAGCCGGGCCCGCAGCAGTTCGACGCCCGCCTCGTCGCGCGCCTGCGCGGCCAGGCCGGCGACGATCACCTCCAGTTCGGCACGGGCCTGCACCATGTCGCGGGCCCCCCGCTCGCCCAGGACCAGCCCCAGCTCGAACAGGCGGTAGAGCACGTCGGAGTCGGTGCCGCGGAAGTACGTCCCGCTGGACTGCCGGATCTCCAGCAGGCCGAGGAACCCGAGCGACTTGATCGCCTCGCGGACCGTGGGCCGGTTCACCCCGAGCATCTCGGTGAGCTGCCGCTCGGAGGGGATGCGGTCGCCGGGCTGGACCTCGCCGGACATCAGGTAGTCGATCAGGCGGCGGGAGACCTCGGCGGCCAGCGGCTCGCGCGGCTCGACCGTGATCCTGGCGAGTTCGGCCATCGATTTCCTCACTTCGGTATTGACGCGATGGCCGGATTCTAGTTACCTACCGGCAATCCGGTAAACCGGTTGTCCGGAAGAGGGGGCAGTCGGATTCGCCCTCTTCCCGCCCGTCGTCCGGCGAGCCCGCCGCACAGGAGCCGCACGTACCATGACCGACCCGACGCACGAGCCGAGTACGGCCACGCGTGCGCTGCCGGTCGTCACCCGAACCGACACGCACTGACCCCTGCGCCGTTCTGTGCCGCCGTCCGACCGGCGGCCCTCAGTCCTGCACCGACCAAGGAGCAACGATGCTCGCCGTCCTCGGCTTCGCCACCCTGGGCAGCTTCATGCTGCTCGTGATGCGGAAATACCTCTCCGCGTTCACCGCCATCATGCTCACGCCGATCGTCGCCGCCCTCGTCGCGGGCAAGGGGGCGAAACTCGGCGACATGATCATGAACGGTCTGGACACCGTCGCGCCCACCGCGGCGCTGCTGCTGTTCGCCGTCCTCTACTTCGGCCTGATGATGGAGGTCAAACTCTTCGAGCCGATCGTCCAGGCGATCGTCCGTGCCTCCAAGGGCGACCCGGTTCGCATCGTGGTCGGCACCGCGGTGCTCTCCCTGCTGGTCGCCCTCGACGGCGACGGCACCACCAGTTACATGATCGTCTGCTCTGCCTTCCTGCCCATCTACCGGCGCCTGGGCATGAACCCCCTCATCCTGGCGACGCTGGCGGCCATGGCGCTGGGCACCATCTCCGGCACCACTCCCTGGGGCGGCGCGGCGACCCGCGGCATCAGCGTCCTGCACCTGAGCGCCACCGAGTACTTCGTCCACATGATCGGCCCCATGGCGCTGACCAGCCTGGCCATCATCGCCGTCGCCTACTGGCTCGGTCTGCGCGAGCGTCACAAGATCGACGGGGAGAAGCTCGCCGCCTACAAGCTGGAGATCGCCTCCGGCGAGGCGTTCGAACCGGTCAAGGCGGACTGGCGCATGTGGTTCAACGCCGCCCTCACCCTGCTCCTGATGGTCCTGCTCATCATGGAGGTCGCCGATCTCCTCGTACTGTTCATGGTGGCGTTCGTCATCGCCCTGCTCGTCAACATCCGCGCCATCGGTGACCAGCAGGAACTCATCAAGCGCCAGGCCGCCAACGCCGTCCCGGTGATGATCCTGGTCCTGGCCGCCGGCGTCTTCACCGGCATCATGACCGACTCCGGCATGATCAAGGCCATGGCCGACGCGGCCCTCGCCATCGTCCCCGAGGGCTGGGGCAACATCATCCCGCTGTTCACCGCGGTCCTCGCCCTGCCGCTCGGCTTCTTCATGTCCAACGACGCCTACTGGTTCGGCGTCGTCCCCGTACTCGCGGAGTCCGCCGCGCACTACGGCATCCCCGCCAACGAGATCGCGCGCGCCGGGGCCATCGGCCAGATCCTCCACATGATGGGCCCCACCAGCGCCCCGCTCTGGGTCCTCCTCGGACTGGTCAAGGCCGAGCTGGGCGACTTCCAGCGGCACGCCCTGCGCTGGGGCGTCCTCGTGTCCGCCGCCTACATCCTCTTCGCCGTCGTCACCGGCGCCATCAGCGTCACCTGAGCCGCTCGCTGTGCCTCGCGGTTCTCCTCGGCCCCGGTGGGCCGCACCCCCTATCGGTGCGGTCCACCGGGCTCGTGCCGCGCCGGGGCAGGGGCCCGACGGTTCGTCGCCGCGGCTTCGGGCGTCGGGGCGACCGTGATGGCGCCGGTCACCCCCGACGGCCTGCCCGCCGCCTGTCCCGCGTCCTCGACGCCGGCGCCGTGTGCGTCAACGGCATGGTCGCCCCCGACCCGCGCCTGCCCTTCGGCGGCATCAAGAAGTGCGGCTACGGCCGGGAACTCGGCGCCGAGGGCGTCCGCGAGTCCGTCAACACCAAGACCGTCCGGGCCGGCCCGGACGTCTGACCATCCCCACTGGAGAACGCCATGCCCCACCACGACAGCGACGAGCCCTGCTTCGGTTCCTTCGAGCCCGCGGTCCTGCGCCCGGCCGAGCTGGCCTCCTTCAGCCGCGGCGGCGGCGCCCGCACCATCCCGCTGGTCACCCGGGCCGTTGGCGCCGAGGTCTTCCTCACCGGCCAGACCCTCTTCGACGGCGGCGCCGGCATCGCCCCGCACACCCACAACTGCCCCGAGAGCGTCACCATCCTCGAAGGCGACGCCATCGTGGAGATCGACGGCACCGAACACCACGTCACCCGCTTCGACACCACCTACGTCCCCGCGGGCATGCCCCACCGGTTCCGCAACGCCTCCGCCACCGAGCCGATGCGCATCCTGTGGATCTACGCGTCGGTCGACGCCACCCGGACCCTCGTCGAGACGGGTGTCACGGCGCGGGTCGACGCCGAGCACGCCAAGGCCCCCGCCGCAGGCCGCGACTGACACCAGGCTTCGCCCGCTGGCGGGCCGTGGCCGGACCGCACTTCGCGGCTCCGCCGCAGGTCGAATGCACCCGCCTGCGCCACGACCCATGCACCCAGGCCTACTGCGATTTGCGATCGCACCTTGCCCACTCGTCCGTGCGAGAGGTGCTCGCCCGCGGTGGGGCCGGTCATGTGGGGGCGGGAAGCGGCGGTCTTCGGCCGAGGTGGTCTCTGACCGCTGCCCTTCTGGTTCAGGATCGGGTGATTCGGCTGCTCAGCCCTGTGCGCGGAGAGACATGAAGAAGTCGTCGATATCCATGATCTCTTCGTCTGTGAGGGAGGGTGCGTGCCAATCCGTTCTCGCGCCGTGTTCCATGAACGCGGAAGGAAGCCGCGTGCCGTACGTCTCCACGTACTCGGCTGTGTCGCGACGCCAGTAATAGGTGCCGTCACTGTGAAGGGCTGATCCGCCCATGACCGAGAACTTCTGATCCACGACATCCTCCGTGTGTCCCATGAGGGCGATGATCACGGGTGCCGCTCTCAGATATTCCGCTACACGTACGCGTTCGTCGATGGGTATCTGACCGGAGAGTGCCTTGATCTCCTCCGCGTTGCGGCTGAAGCGGGACTGGCCGGAGAAGCTGCCGAACAAGCCGAGGGGGGTGACTTGACGCATGCGATGTCCTCCTGGTCGGACTGTTGGCGGCGGTGGACGTGGAGGTGGATATGTGGATGTGGTCACGCTAGCGCACGCGGGGGCGCCCGGAACGCGGTTCCGGGCGCCCCCGCCGGGCTACGGTCGGGCTGTTCCGGGCCGGTTCACTTCGGGTCGCCCAGGCTGCCCTCAGGCCACTCGCGGACTCTGCCGGTTCGTGGATCGAGGTCCACCTGATGGCCGCTCGCGTTCCTCACTTCCACGCCACCGAGCGCGTCGGAAAGTTCGTCCGCGGCCTTGCACGCGCCGTGGCAGGTCACCAGTTGGACGGGACCGCCGTCGTAGTACGGATTCTCTCTGACCAGATCAGCGATTTGCTGGGGGTGCGTTATCTTGCCGTCGACGATGAAGTCACCCTGCTCGTTACCGTGAACGATGACGTCATGGCCGTAATTTTCCTTCGATCGCAGCAGATTCTGAATCGTGTTCGCATCGTCGCCGACCGCTGTGGCGGTCCTCGTGTAGCGGACACTTCCGCCGGCCCAGGTGAAGGACGCGGCAGGCGGAACTCCCATAACGGTCGCTCCGGCCGCACCATGAGGAGAAGCCGCGGCCTTGCGCCACCCGGTCAGTCCGCCGACCCCGACGAGGACAACCTGCTGGGTGAGTTCCTCGGCGGCCTCGGCGTACAGGTCGGCGAGGGCGTCGCAGCCCTGCTGGCGGAGCATGTACTCGGCGCGGTAGAGGCGGTAGGCGGGGCGGACAGGGAGGTACTTGTCGACGAAGGCCCCGGCGCCGCCGTTCGCGCCGGTGAACGCGTCGTGCAGGTCCCCGGCGAAGACGAAGGGAGACTTGAAGACGTCGACGAAGGCGTCCCCGAAGATGCCCGCGGCTTCGCCGAGACTGTCGACGCGGTCGTCGTTCGGGTCGTCGGGGGTCAGTCCGCTGGGGTCGGTCAGGAGGGTGGGGACGTTGTCGGCGTAGGCGTAGGTCGAGATGTACGGGGCCGTCCGGGAGCGGGCGGCCGGGTCGGGTCGGGTGAAGCGGCCGGTGGTGGTGTTGTACTGGCGGGCGTGGAGGTCGAGGTTGCCGGTGGTGGTTTCGTGGCGGGCGCCGGTGTAGGCGGGAGGACTGGCGGGGGCGCCGCCGGTGACGGTGCCCAGGACCCGGGTGCCGAACGGGTCGTAGGCCCAGCGCTGGTAGAGGGTGCCGGTGCTGTTGGTGACGTCGACCGGGGAGCCCTGGGTGTCGTGGTGGTAGTAGAAGAGCGCACCGGTGCCGGTCTTGGCAGAGGTGGGCTGGCCGAGGGGGTCGTAGCGGAAGGACTGTTCGATGGTCCAGGCGCTGTCGTATTCGGTGGCCAGGATCGGTAGGGGGGCGTTGGGGTCCCACTGGGTGCGGTGGGTGACCGCTCCGTCCTTGAGGGTGGCGACCTGGTTGCCGCCGGCGTCGTGGTCGTAGGTGTAGGCGGTGCCCGCGACGGTGGCGGCGGAGATCTGTCCTGCCAGGTCGTAGGTGTAGGCGTCGGCGCCCTTCTTGGTCTGGTTGCCTTCGGCGTCGTAGTCGTAGGCGGTGGTCGTGGTGCCGGTGGTGGTGGAGGTCAGCTGGTCGGCCGCGTCGTAGGCGTAGCTGGTGGAGGTGGTGCCGAGGGTGGAGGTGAGGCGGTTGCCGACCTTGTCGTAGGTGTAGGACGTGGTGCGGCTGGTGGCGCAGCCGGCGACCCAGGGCTGCGGGAAGCAGCCGGAGGTGAGGCGGCCGGCGGTGTCGTAGGTGAGGTCGTAGCCGGTCGCGCCGACATTGGCGCGGGTGATGTCGATGTGCGTGGGCAGGCCCGCCGGGGAGAGGGCGAGGGCGGTCCTGGTGACGGTGGCGCCGGCCTTGGCGGAGGCGACGGCGGTGAGGCGGCCGGCCCGGTCGTAGGTGCGTTCCTCGGTCTCGGTGTTGGGCAGCGCGGACCTGGTGAGGTTGCCGGCCGGGTCCCAGGTGTAGGTGGTGGTCTTGCCGTCGGCCAGCATGGTGGCGGTGCGGCCGTCGTTGTCGTACGTGTAAGTGATCGTGCTGCCGTCGGAGTACTTGCGGGTGAGCATCTGCCCGGCGGCGTCGTAGGTGTAGGCGAAACCGCGGGTCTTGGTGAGGTTGCCGACCGCGTCGTAGACGAAGTCCTCGGAGATCTTGGAGTTGGCGCGGGCGGTCATGCGGCCGGCGTCGTCGTAGCCGAACGTCGCGTCGGGGGTGGAGTCGGAGTAGTCGATCTTGGTGAGCAGGCCGCGCGGGTCATAGGTGTAGCCGGTGGATCCGCGGGGCGTGGTCTTCTTGGTGAGGTTGCCGGCGGCGTCGTAGGCGTAGGTGGTCTCTCGCTTCAGCGGGTCGGCGACCGAGGTGAGGCGGCGGGCCGCGTCGTAGCCGTACGTGGTGACGTGGCCGTTGGCGTCGGTGCGCTCGGTGATGTTGCCGGCCGTGTCGTGGCCGTACGTGGTCACCGCACCGTCCGCGGCGGTGACCTCGGTCAGCCGGTCCAGCTTGTCGTAGCCGTAGACGGTGGCGCGCTTGTCGGCGTCCGTCCGCTTGACCACGTTGTTCACCGCGTCGTAGGCGGTGGTGGTCACGCCGCCCAGCGGGTCGGTGACAGTGGTCGGGTTTCCGGCCGGGTCGTAGCCGTAGGTGGTCGTGTACGGGGTCGGGTCGGCGCCGGCGGCGTTGCCGCGCGGGTCGACCGCGGTGGCCTGGCGGCCGTCGTCGTCGTAGGTCCAGCTCTCCTTGTGGCCGAGCGGGGAGGTGCGGCTGAGCAGGTTGCCGTCGGCGTCGTAGGCGTAGAGGGTGGTCTTGCCCAGCTGATTGGTGCTGCTGGTCAGCCGGTTGTTCTTGTCGTAGCCGGAGGTGACCGTCTTGCCTGCGGCGTCGGTGAGTCTGGTGACGTTGTCGTTGGCGTCGTAGGTGTAACTGGTGGTGTGGCCCAGCGGGTCGGTGGCGACGAGGGGCCGGTTGATCGCGTCGTAGGTCGTGCTGGTGGACGCGCCGGTCGGGCCGGTGACCTTCGTGGTGTTGCCTGCCGCGTCGTAGGCGTAACTCGTGGTGTGGGCGGCCGGGTCGGCGCCAAAGACGTTGCCGCGTGGCGAGACGCTGCTCAGCAGGCGGCCCACCTTGTCGTAGGTGTAGGTGGTCTTGCCGCCCGTCGCATCGGTCTCGGAGGCCAGGCGTCCACTCGCGTCGTAGGTGCGGCTGACGGAGTCGCCGGACGGGTCGGTGGTCCGGGTCAGGTGCCCGGCGTCGTCGTAGGCGAACGTGGCGGTGTCGCCCGCCGGGTTCCTGGCCGACGTCAGTTGCTCGGCGCCGTTGTACTCGTAGGTCGTGGTGCGGCCCAGTGGATCGGTGGCCGAGGTGAGCAGCCCGCGGCCGTCGTAGGCGTACGTCGTGGTGTGGTCGGCAGGGTCGGCGCCGGTGACGTTGCCGCGCGGGTCCGTCTTCGTCAGGATCCGGCCGGCCTTGTCGTAGGTGAACGTCGTCTTCTCACCCAGCGGCGTGGTGACCGAGGTCCGGTTGCCGGCGGCGTCGTAGCCGTAGGTGGTGACCTTCCCGCGCGGCGTCGTCACGGTCTCCAGCGGACCGAGCGGGGTGTACGTGTAAGTGGTCCTACCGCCCGACGGGTCCGTGGTGGACGTCAGTTGGTTCGACGTGTTGTAGGTGTACGTCGTCTTGTTCTTGCGGCCGTCGGTGTGACTGGTGATGTTGCCCGCACCGTCGTAGGTCCAGCTCTCCACGTAGCCGAGCGCGGACGGGGCGCTGCGGGTGAGCATCCGCCCGGCGCTGTCGTACGTCATCTCCGTGGTGTTGCCGCGCTGGTCGGTGATGGCGACGGGCCGCAGATCACGGTCGTAGTCGTAGGCGATGCTCTTGCCGTACGGGTCGATGGTCTCCATCAGGACGTTGCCGGCGTACACGTCGGTCCACACGCCACCGTCGGGCGCTGTGGTGTGCGACTCGCTCTTGCCGTCCCAGGTGAACGTCGTGGTCTTGCCGTTCTGGTCCGTCTGGGACTTGATACGGCCCGCGGTGTCGTAGACGTTGGTGACCTTGCCGCCCGCCGGGTCCGTGTAGGAGGACAGTCGCTTGTTCGCGTCGTAGGCGTACGACGACGTCCGGCCGGCCGGGTCGGTCACCGACGTCAGCAGACCGCCGGTGTAGCCGTACGACACGGACGTGCCGTCCGGCAGGCCCACCTCGGACAGCAGTCCGTCGGCACCGGGCGTGAAGGTGGTGGTGCGCCCGGCGGCGTCCTCGACGGAGGCGAGCGCGCCCGACGCGTACGTCAGGCTCAGACCCTGGCCGGCTCTGTCGGCCACGGAAGTGAGCCGGCCGCTGCTGTCGAACGTCCGCTTGGTGTGGTCCGACGTGGTGATCGTGTAGGTGCTCGCGCCCTTGACCAGCTTGGCCCCGGAACCCGCCGGGGCGGTGTAGGTGCCGTCACTGTTCCGGGTGAAGACGAACGACGCCCCGTCGTCCGTCCGATAGGTCGCCTTCCCTGTCGCGAGTGTCAGCTTCGCGTCGAACGGCGTCGCCCAGCCGCGCCCCAGCAGGCCGACGGCGCTCGCATCGGAGCGGTAGGTGCGCTCCAGAGCCAGAGGCACACCGGGGCTCACCAAGGTGGCGTCGGTGAGCTGTTCGAAGAACATGCCGGTGGCCGTGTTGACCGGGTCTGCACGGTGCGCCTGTGCGTAGCAGGTGCAGATGCCCGCCTGCGCTCCAGGAATCACCGGAGTGTAGAACGCCTCCACCAGCGGCGAGGTGGTGCCGCCAGGACTCGACGTCCCGTCGGCGCTGTTGAGGAAGACCCAGGCGTAGTACTTCTTGCCGTCCTGGAGGATTCCGCCCAGCGCGCTGCCGGCCCACCAGAAACACTGGTCGGTGGGGTAGGAGTTGCTCGGCCACCAGTCGTAGCACCAGGCCCCGGTGTCGGGGGTGGCGCCGCCGGGGTCGTCCGTGGACTTCTTGATCTCCTGCTGGACGACCGGGGAGCCGCCCTCGTCCAGGACGTACAGCCACATGCCGGTGTACGAGTCCCCCCGCTTGGGCAACTTCACCTGCCCGCCGATCGACAGCATGCCCGGGTACGCGGTGGCCCACGACGACACCCAGGTCGGGTTCTCGGCCGCCGCCGCGAGAGGCCGCAAAGCCACCTTCGACTCGGCTGCGGGACCGCGTTCGACGCGGTCTGCGTCCGGTCGGCTGTGGGGCTTGCCCTTGGGCGCCCGCTCCGGCGCGTTCATGTAGTCGCGCATCGGAGCCCGTTCGTGCCGGTCCTCGTCGACCTGCTCGCGGCGCTCGGCCAGCGTCATCGGCTTGGGGGGCCTGGGCAGGTCCGCGGCTGTGCGGGCCCGCGCCTGTGCGATGGCCGCGGTGCCTGCGGGGCGAGGCCCGTCCCCTGGCGACGCCCAGGAAGGGGCGACACCTGCTATGGCCAGCAGAGCCAGGGCCAGAACGACCGTGACGAGTCTTCGCGCTTGTGTGCGCACAGTGCATCACCTGTGAGTCAGGAGTGAAGAGAGGTCGCGGTGATGCATGATCAGGCAAGCCATCGAACTAACGTGCCGTGGGAAGCGGGGCCGAAACCCGACGAGGACCCCCACTCGCCTTGGCCATGAGTGCACTGGCTGAGGGGCCGAAGGGCTCCGCTTGGCCACTCGATATGGCGCGAAGGTGATCCGAAGCGCGAGGTGGTGCGGGTGAACGGACCTTTGACGGAGAGCCAGGAGAGTGTTTCCCCCGTGTCCATGGTTCGTGGACGAAGTCCCTCGGCCGCCGGTCAGCACGCGGCGGAGACGCTGTCCACCTCCAGGGCGGTGCTGGTGCGGGCGGTGATGTCCTCGACGGTGACGCCGGGAGCGGTTTCGACCAGGGCCAGGCCCTGGGGGGTGACGTCGAGGACGCCGAGGTCGGTGATGATCCGGTGGACGCACTGTTCGCCGGTGAGGGGGAGGGTGCATTCGTCGAGGAGCTTGGGGGCGCCGTCCTTGGCGGTGTCGATGTGGCCGCCGCGGATCATGCCGAAGGAGAGCGCGGAGTCGAAGAAGGATGCGCCGGCCAGGACGGTGACCGTTTCCTTGCCCGCGTGGCGTCGGTGGCGATGACGCGGGCGCCCTTGCGGGTGAGGGCCTCGGCCTCGGCGGCGCCCTGCCCGCGGGCTGCGCCGGTGACGACGACGCCCTTGCCGAGCAGCCTCTTGGGGTGCAGGTCGGTCACGGCCGCTTCCGGGAGCGGCGCCGGCCTGTGGGGAGGGGGACGGGCTCGACGCCGGGGACGATGGTGTTGGTGAGGGTGCCGATGCCCTCGACGGTGAGGGCGACGGTGTCGCCGGGCTTCAGGGGCGGCGGGGTCTGCTCGCCGCGCCGTCCCCAGAGTTCGGCGAGGCAGCCGCCGTTGCCGCAGGTTCCGGAGCCGAGGATGTCGCCGGGGACGACGCGGGTGCCGCGGGAGGCGTAGGCGGTCATCTCCTCGAAGGTCCAGCTCATGTTGGACAGCAGGTCCTCGCCGACCTTCTCGCCGTTGACCTCGGCGGTCAGGGCCAGGCGCAGGAAGCCTTCGGCGTCCCGGTACGGCTCCAGCTCGTCCGAGGTGACCAGGTACGGACCGAGGGTGGTGGCGGTGTCCTTGCCCTTGCACGGGCCGAGGCCCACCTTCATCTCCGCGCCCTGGAGGTCCCGCGCGGACCAGTCGTTGAAGACGGTGTAGCCGACGATGTGGTCGCGGGCCTGTTCGGCGGTGAGGTCGCGGCCCTCCCGGCCGACCACGGCGCCCACTTCGAGTTCGAAGTCGACTGCGGCCGAACCGGGGGGTACGGGGACGCCGTCCCCGGGGCCGTAGATCGCGTGCGGATTGGTGAAGTAGAAGGTCGGTGCCGCGTACCACTGCTCGGGGACTCCGGCGACGCCGTCGACGGACCTGCGCACCCCTTCCACGTGCTCTTCGAAGGTCACGAAGTCCCGCACGGACGTGGGCCGCAGTGGAGGCAGCAGCCGGACCTGGGAGACGTGCGGGCCGGGGGGTACGTCCAGGGCCGCGGCGCCGGCGGTGAGCAACCCGGGGAGCCCGTCGGTCCGCTGGATCAGTGCGGTGAGCGAGGTGACGCCCGGCAGGGGGAAGAGGGTGCCGTCCTCTTCCACGACCGCCGCCCGGTGGTGGTGTCGGTGTTCGTATGCGGCGAAACGCATGGTGCGGCTCCAGCGGAGTGTGATCAGGAGAGGGGGATGCGCATGAGGTCGTGACCCACGGTGACGCGGCCCCGGTAGCCGGCCGCCCGGGCGGAGGCGCGGGCCGCCGCGCCCCACTCGCGGTCGGAGAACTGGGCCGGGTCGGCCGGTGCGAGGTGGCTGAGGAGCACCTGGCGTGCCCCCGCGGCGGCGGCGATGCCGCCCACCTCGGCGACGTCGGTGTGCACCTCGCGCATGTGGTCGACGAGGGGAGCGGGCATGCCCTGCCCCTCGAACCACGCGGCGTCGACGGCCTCGTGGACCAGCAGGTCGCAGCCGCGGGCCAGCGCGATCAGGTCGTCGCTGCGGCTGGTGTCGCCGGAGAAGACGACGGAACCGTCCGCGGTGTCGAACCGGTAGGCGTATGAGGGGGACATGTTGCCGTGCGGGACCCGGGTCGCCGTCACCTTCACGGTGGCGGTGTCCAGGACGGTCACCACCGTGCCGTGCCGTGCCGACAGCTCGGTCACGTCGAGCATGGACACGGGGTCGATGCCGAAGCCCCCGGCGACGAAGGCGTTGGTGGAGGCGGCGAAGGTGGCGTTCGCACGCCGGGTGGTCTCGACGATGCCGGGCGCGGGCTGCTCGGGGGTGACGGGACCTGAGGTGATCGTGTCGCTCGGTCCAGGGCCCCACACCCGCACCGTGCCGCCGAACCCCGGCTGGGGCGGCATGACGCCGGCGCACAGCAGCGGGAAGTCGAAGTAGTCGACGATGTGGTCGGCGTGCAGGTGGGTGAGGAAGATTCCCCTGAGCGACGGCATCGACAGTTCCGCCCGCAGGTACTGGGTCACGGCGCCCCGGCCGCAGTCCACCAGGTAGGTGTCGGTGCCGACGGTCACGGCGGAGGCGATGCCCATGCGCTCGCCGTACGGCGGGGGGCCGCCCGCCGTGCCCAGCAGGTGCACGACTGTGCCCTTGCCCGGCCGGGACGTGTCCCGCGGCTCGGCGCGGGGCGCGGCGGCGGCCTGCGGGGTGACGGCGAGAGCGGTGGCGGCGGCGCCGCCGGCCAGCAGGCCGCGACGGGACAGCGGGAACATCGTGCGAGGGGTCATCGGGGGCGGTTCCTTCGATCGTCGTTGATGCGGGAGCCGTGGGGGGGGGGAGGAAGGAGGGCGAGCGGGGCCGGGGGCGCGGCGGCGGGAGTCAGGGCGTGGACGCCGCCGCCGCGTCCCCGGCGTACGGGGTGCGGGATCAGACCGGCGGGGCGACGAAGACGCCGCGGTCGGGGTCGTTGAAGGACTCCTTGGCGACGAGTTCGTTCATGGGGTTGGCGGTGCCCCACTGGTCGGTGACCTCGGGCTGGGAGAAGTCGTAGACGTGGGGGTGCCAGGTGTCCTCGTCCAGGTTCTCCAGCTCGGTGGTGTACTCCACGGTGTTGCCGTGCGGGTCGAGGAAGTAGGTGAAGGTGTTGTCGCCCGCCATGTGCCGTCCGGGGCCCCAGATCTTCTTGAACCCGGCCCGGATGACGCGCCCGGAGCCGCGCATGTACTCGTCGATGCCGCGCATCTCGAAGGAGATGTGGTGCAGGGCGGTGTGCGGGCCCTTCGCGAGGGCCATGGAGTGGTGCTGGCTGCTGATGCGCATGAAGTGCATGACCTCGCCCATGTGCGGCGAGCTGAGTGTGTCGGAGAGGGCGAAGCCGAGGTGGCGCTCGTACCACTCCCGGGTGTGGTTCAGGTCGGGGGAGTTGAGGACGACGTGGGAGAGCTTGACCGGGATGGACTCCTTCTCCTCGATCCTGCGGTGCTGCCTGACCTCGACGTCGGCCGAGACCTCGATGGTGCGGCCGTCGACGTCGAAGAACCGGAAGCCGTACCCGCCGCCCGGGGTGTCGACCTTGCCCGGCCGGGAGATCAGCTGCACGCCGCCCGCGAGCAGTCGCTCGGCGAGGGTGTCGACGTCGGCCGCGTTCGCGGCGCCGTAGGAGACGAGGTCGAGGCGCTTCTCCTCGGCCCTGCGCAGCCGGACGACGTACTGCTCGGGGGAGCCCTCGGCGGCCAGGAAGGAGATGCCGGAGTCCTCGGCGACCTTGGTCAGGCCCCAGACGCCGGCGTAGAAGTCGAGCTGCTTGTCGTAGTCGGGCACGGCGAGGTCGACGTGCCGCAGGTGGGTGAGCAGGCGCATGATGGTCAGTCCTTCCGGAGGAGGGCGGCGGCGTTGCCGCCCCGGACGGCGTGGAAGTCGGCGTCGGACAGGCGCGCGGCGCGCAGGGCGCCGACCGGGTCCTCGGTCCCCATGTCGAAGGGGAAGTCGGAGCCGAGCAGCACCCGGTCGGCCCCGGCGACCCGGATCAGCTCGCGCAGCACGTGCGGGTCGTGGACGAGGGAGTCGAAGTACAGGCGCTTGAGGTAGCTGCTGGGCAGATGGGCGCAGCCGGCGCCCGCGTCGGAGCGGGCCGACCAGGCGTGGTCGGAGCGGCCGATGTGGGTGGGCAGGTAGCCGCCGCCGTGCGCGGCGACCAGCTTCAGCCCGGGGTGGCGGTCGAGTACGCCGGAGAAGATGAGGTGCGAGAGGGCGACGGCGTTCTCGGTGGGCTGCCCGACGGTGTTGGACAGGTACCACTGGTCCAGGCGCTCGTCGAGGGTGCAGCCGAAGGGGTGCAGGAAGACGAGCGCGCCGGTCTCCTCGGCCCGGGTCCAGAAGGGCTCGTACGCCGGGTCGGACAGCTCGCGCCCCGGGGCGTGACTGGAGATCTCCACCCCGGCCAGGCCCTGCTCCAGGGCGTGGTCCAGGGCGCGGACCGCCAGTTCCGGGTGCTGGAGCGGGACCAGTCCGAGTCCGCGCAGCCGCTCGGAGGCGGCCGAACAGTGCGCTGCCGTGGCCTCGTTGGCGAGCCGGTACAGCTTCTCGGCGGTGTCCTCGTCGGTCCAGTAGTGGTAGTGCGAGGGCGAGGGGCTGACCAGCTGCACGTCCACGCCCTGGGCGTCCATCGCGGCCAGGCGAACGGTCACGTCCGTCAGGCGGGGGAAGCGCTCGCGCACCATGGGGCCGCTGACGGCGAGGGCCGCGGGACCGTTGCGCCGGGCGTCCAGCTCCTTGGCCTCGGCGTGGCCGGGCAGCCCGGCGACGAGCGCCTCGACCTCAGGGAGCAGGACGTGGGCGTGCACGTCCACGGTGGGCGGGTTCGCCGCGGTCACGGCAGCTCCCTGAGCATGGTCATGGTGCGGCCCATCAGGCCGGGCACGTCGGCGTCGCGGACCCCGTCGAGCTGCCACTGCCCGATCTGTACGGATGCCTCCACGACCGGGCGGACGCGGGCGATCCGCCGCTCGTAGTACGCCTGGAACAGGACGTCGTCCCACGCGTCGGACCCAGTCAGCATCTGCGCGAGCACCCAGGCGTCTTCAAGGGACAGCGCGGCGCCCTGGGCGAGAGTGGGCGGGCAGCAGTGTGCGGCGTCGCCGACGAGCACCACCCGGCCGCGGTGCCAGGAGCCCTCGACCAGCAGCCGGTCGAACCAGGTGTAGTTGACCTTCGCCGGGTCGGTGATGTGCTCGGTGATCTCCGGCCAGTGGCCGCCGTAGGAGGAGGTCATGCGCCGCATCTCCTCGGCGTACGACTCCGGCGGGATCGAGGCGCGGTCACGATTGGCCTCTACGACGTACGCGTACAGCGTGGTCTCGCTGGTGGGGCAGTAGCCGGCGATGTAGGCCGGGCCGCCGTAGGCGAGGTCGGTGCGGACGACTCCCGCCGGACGCGGGGCCGCGATCCGCCAGATCGCCATCCCGGTGGGCTCGGGCTCGTCGGTGATGCCGATCGCGGCGCGGGTGCGGGAGCCGAGGCCGTCGGCGGCGACCACGAGATCGTAGCGGTGCTCGGTGCCGTCGGAGAGGCGCACGGAGACACCGTCGGAGTCCTGGTCGAGGATTTCGGCGGTGGTGCCGAGGCGGACGGTGGCGCCGCCGGCGCGCACGGCGTCGATGAGGATCCGCTGGAGCCGGGGGCGCTGTATGCCGACGGTGGCGGGCAGGTCGTCGCCGCCGGTGCGCAGGTCGTTCCGGGCGTGCAGGCCGGTGCCGTCGGGGGCGGTGATGCCGACCGAGCCGAAGCCGAATCCGGACGCCTCCACCTGCTCCCAGACGCCCAGTTCGCGCAGCACGCGCAGGGCGTTGCCCTGGAGGGTGATGCCGGAGCCGGCGGTGGCGTTCCAGTCGTCCTTGGCCTCGATCAGGTCCACGGTGAGGCCGGCGCGGCGCAGCAGGACCGTGACGGCGTTGCCGGCCGCGCCTCCGCCGATCACCAGGACTTTACGGGCTTCGCTCATGGGGAACTCCCTTGTTCCTTGGACTACTTGACGGCGATCGGGTTGACGGGTGAGCCGACGGCCCCGGTGATGGGCAGGGGCGCGGCGGTGAGCCAGAACGCGTACTCCCCGTCGGCCGCGCAGTCTTCGGCGAGGGCGTCCAGGTCCCACATCTCGCCGATCAGCAGGCCGATGTGGGGGATGGATACCTGGTGCAGCGGCTGGAAGGCGTGCTCGAACTCGTTGGGGCGGACCTCGAAGCCCCAGGTGTCGGTGGCGATCGCGGCGATCTCGGTGCCGTGCAGCCAGCCCGCCGTGGTGAACGACAGCCCGGGCGCGGGCCCGCCGGCGTAGTCGCCCCATCCGTCGCGGCGCACCCGGGCGAGCTGGCCGGTGCGGACGAGGACGATGTCGCCGCGGCCCACCCGCACACCGTGCGCCTCGGCGGTCGCGGCCAGGTGCTCCTCGGTGATCGCGAAGCCGTCCGGTAGTTCCCCGTCGTCGCCGACGGTCCGTCCGACGTCGAGGAGCACCCCGCGTCCGGCGACGTGCGGAGCCATGTGCTCGATGCCGGTGACCTGGTCGCCGTCGGAGGTGACGACCTGCTCGGCCGGGCGTCCGTTCCAGGCCTTGCCGTGGTCGAAGATGTGCCCGAGACCGTCCCACTGGGTGGAGCACTGCAACGGCATCGCGATGACGTCGTCGGCGCCGCCGATGCCGTGCGGCAGGCCCTGGTTGCCGAGGGCCGCGTCGGTGCCGGTGTCCAGCATGGTGTGCACCGGGTTGGTGCGGCGGCGCCAGCCCTTCTGCGGGCCGTCGATGTCGAACCGCTGCGAGAGGGAGAAGCTGACACCCCGCCGGATCAGTGCGGCACCTTCGCGGCGCTTGGCCTCGTCGAGGAAGTTGAGCGTGCCGAGCACGTCGTCCTCGCCCCAGCGGTTCCAGTTGGAGCATGCCTTGGCGGTCCGGGCGATCGAGCCCTCGGGGTCGGTGCGGTCCAGTGTCATCGGGGCGCCTCCGTCACACAGCGGGTGCGCTGGGCGCCGAGCCCGGTGATGGAGGCGTCCATGACGTCGCCGTCGCGCAGCAGCCGGCCCCAGTGCATGCCGTTGCCGGCGGGGGAGCCGGTGAGCACCAGGTCGCCGGGAAGGAGGCGGGCGGTCTGCGAGGCGTAGGACACCATCCGCGACACGTTGAAGATCATGTCCTTGGTCGACTCGTCCTGCATGGTCTCGCCGTTCAGCTTCAGCGTCAGCCGCAGGTCGCCCGGGTCCGCGATGGACGCGGTGGGCACGATCCAGGGTCCGAGCGGCGTGAAGCCCGGGGCGTTCTTGCTGCGCAGCCAGTCGGTGCCGATCTGCGGCATGTCCCGGCGGAAGACCGTGGCCCGGTCGGTCAGGTCGTTGGCGATCGTGTAGCCCGCGACGTGGTCGAGTGCCTCCTCGACGGACACCCGGTGGGCGGGCCGGCCGATCACCGCGGCCAGCTCCAGTTCCCAGTCGGGTTTCTCGGCCCACGCGGGCAGCGCGACGTCGTCGTACGGGCCGGTGATCGCGCTCGGCAGGCCGATGAACACGTACGGCAGATCGTCGGCCGCCCGCCGGTCCATGATCTCGGCGGCCTCCGCGCGCCGCTCCTCCTCCGGCCGGCCGTCGTCCGGGGCACGGTGTGCGACGTGCAGGTCGATGACGTGCTGTCGGTAGTTGGCGCCGGACTGGAACACCTGGCGCGGTTCGACCGGTGCGTGCACCCGGAAGTCCGCCAGCGGCGCGCGTCGTGGCGCGCTGTCGCCGGCCAGCACCGACAACCGGGGCAGCACCGCCTCCCAGTCGTTCAGGAGGTCCCGCACGCTCAAGTCGGCGTCGTCCAGGGCGTTCCGCAGGTCGATCACCTGGGCGTCGGGGGTGACGAGAGCGGGAAAGGGCGTCTCCTCGGGGGCCGAAAGGGTGGCGAGGGCGAAGGGTCCGGCGAAGAGGGCGGACGCGGCTTCAGGTTTCACAGACATGTCCTCCTGATGGCGATGGCACTAATCTGGACTCGCCACCCGCGATCAGGGAAATAGATTCCGTGGATGACAGCCATCCATGAGCCAAATTCGCGCAGGTCACCGCCGAACAACAAGAAAAGTCGCCGTGAATCTCAGTCGCCTGGACCTCAACCTCGTCGTCGCCCTGCGCGCTCTCCTCGAAGAGCGCAACGTCACCCGCGCCGGACAGCGCGTCGGCCTCAGCCAGCCGGCGATGAGCGCGGCGCTCTCGCGTCTGCGCAGGCACTTCGACGACGACCTGCTGGCGCGTGTGGGCGGTCACTACGAGCTCACCGCCCTCGGACAAGTCCTCCTCGACCGCGCGTCCACCGCCTACGACCTGCTGGAACGGCTCTTCGCCAGCCAGGCGGACTTCGACCCGGCCAAGGAGAGCCGCGAGTTCAAGCTCGTGGCGTCCGACTACGCGGTCGCCGTCTTCGGCGCCGAACTCGCCCGGGTCGTGCACCAGGAGGCCCCCGGCATCCGGCTGCGCTTCGCCCAGACGCCGACCACCGTGGTGGACGCCACGGACACCCTGCTGAGCACCACCGACGGCCTGCTCATGCCGCACGGCGTCATCAGCGACTTCCCCGCCACCGACCTCTACCAGGACCGGTGGGTCTTCCTCGTCGCCGAGGACCACCCGAGCGTCGACGACCGGCTGACCCGGGAAGACCTGGCCCGGCTGCCCTGGGTCACCTACCAGCGCACCTATGACGCCCCGGCCGTCCGCCAGCTCGGCATGCTGGGCATCGAACCCCGCGTCGAGGTCTCCGTGGACAGCTTCCAGATCATGCCGCTGCTGGTCAGCGGAACCCGGCGCATCGCCCTGATCCAGGCCCGCCTCGCACACCTCTTCGCCCCGCTCGCCGCGGTACGCGTGGTGGAGCCGCCCTACGAGGCGGTACCGCTGCGCGAGGCGTTGTGGTGGCACCCGGTCCACACCCACGACGCGGCCCACATCTGGCTGCGCGAGACCGCCGCCCGGGTCGGCAGGCGGATGGCCGACCGGCCCGAGGAGTGACCGGGACCCGCCGCCCGCTCGCGGAGGGCGTCATCCACGGGACGGATGGAATCCATCCGTAACGTGAATGACGGTGGGGGTGGGCGGGGCCGCCCGCGAAGAGGGACAGCCCGGCAAGGCGGATCTCCTGCTCATCCGCACCGACGCCCCGAACGTGTACGCCGACTTCGGCACGCCTCGCCGGCAGCCCGTGCTCGACCCGACCTCCGCGCAACTTCGGGACAGGGCCTTCCCCGAGGGTTCGATGAAGCCCAAGACCGAGGCCGCTGCCCGGTTCGTGGAACGGACCGGTGGCCTGGCCGCGATCGGTGCGCTCGACGCCGCGTACGCCATCGCCCACGGAACATCGGGGACGCTCGTACGACCCGAACTCCCCATCGGATGACAAGCGGCAGGCGGCGAACTGAAAGCCGGATCGCGGGACGGTCGGCTCGTGTCCAAGGACCAGTGGCCCCTGCTGTCACCGCCTGACGGGACCAAGACTCGAAGCAGCCTGAAGGAGGATTTCCATGACCCGCACCATCACCGTCGGACTGGACGGCTCGCCGGCGAGCCTGGCTGCCGCAGACTGGGCCGGGCACGAGGCACAGCTCAGGGACCTGCCTCTGAGGCTCGTGACCGCGTGGGAGTGGCAAGCCCCTGCCTTCGCACCGGCGACCGGACTCGGCGTGCCGGTGCCGCCGAGCGACCTGCAGCGGGCCTCGGCACAGCACCTGCTGGCCCACGCGCGCGCCCGCGTCGGCGAAACCCGCCCCGGGCTGCAGATCGACACGGACGAGATCCCCGGCCTGCCCGTCCCGGCCCTGCTGAAGGCCGCCGAGGAGGCCGAGCTGCTGGTACTGGGCTCCCGAGGACTGAGCAAGGCGGCGGGATACCTGCTCGGCTCCGTCTCCCATGCCGTCCTGGCCTCGTGCGAGCGGCCCGTCATACTCGTCCGTGCTGCCGAGCACGGCGAGGAGGAGGCACCGCCGGAGGCCTCTGCACGCGAGGTCTCCGCCGTCCCCGGCCACCGTGACATCGTCCTGGGCCTGGATCTGCACAAGCCCAATGACGCGGTGGTCGACTTCGCGTTCGACGCGGCTTCACGGCGTGCCGCACGCCTACGGATCATTCACGGCTGGACGCTGCCGCCCTACCACTACGGCGGCGCGCTCATGCCCGACCTGAACGACGGCATGGTCAAGCAGGTACGGAGCGAACTGTCCAACGTCCTGCGCCCATGGCAGGACAGGTACCCCGCCGTGGAGGTTCACGCGCAGGCCACGATCGGTGGTGCCGGGCGCCACCTGGTCGACGCCTCCTACGACGCCGCCCTCGTGGTGGTGGGCAGGCAGAACCGCCGGGCGGTGGTCGGCGCTCATATCGGTCCGGTGACCCAGGCGCTGCTGCATCATGCCGTTGCTCCCGTGGCGGTGATCTCGCACGACTGACCGAGAAGGACGCCCAGGACAGCGAGCGCGTCGAGGGAGGTTTCCCCCTGTCCGATCCTCAGCCAGCCTGTACGCGATGGGTGAGACACCGCCGTGTACAGGCGGGCTGTTCCCTCTCCGGTGATGGCCCTGCACGAACCCACTCGCGTCTCGGCGACCTGCTGGAGTACGTCATGCACGAGACCGCCGACCGACGTGACTTCCGCGTCGTCGGCCCCGACGAGACCGCCTCCAACCGCCTCCAGGCCGTCTACGGCGCCAGCGGCAAGGCATGGCAGGCCCGCACCCTTGACGTGGACGAGCACCTGGACCGGCACGGCCGGGTGATGGAGATTCTCTCCGAACACACCTGCCAGGGCTTGGGCCGGCACCGAGGACGGCAGCCGCGAACCCGACGTCGTGCTCGCTGCGCGGGCGACGTCCCGACCCAGGAGGTACTGGCCGCCGCACAGCTGCTGAGGCACCACCTGCCGGAGCTGGCCGTCCGGGTCGTGAACGTCGTCGACATCGCCCGGCTGCTGCCGAGCGAGGAACATCCCCACGGCATGAGCGACTTCGAGTACGACGGCCTGTTCACCCCGGACAAGCCGGTCCTCTTCGCCTACCACGGCTACCCCTGGCTGATCCACCGGCTCGCCTACCGCCGCACCGGCCACCGGCACCTGCACGTGCGCGGTTACAAGGAAACGGGCACGACCACCACACCGTTCGACATGGTGGTCCGCAACGACCTGGACCGCTACCGGCTGGTCATGGACGTCATCGACCGTGTCCCCGGCCTCGCGGTGCGCGCGGCGGCCGTGCGCCAGGGGATGGAGGACGCCCGGCTGCGCCACCACGCGTACATCCGCGAGCACGGTGTCGACCTTCCCGAGGTAGCCGACTGGACGTGGGACGGCTGACAGGAACCCCGAGGGGCCCGGACCGCGGACGTCGGATCCGCTGTCCGGGCCCTGCTGCGTCCGCTCCCTGGGCGAGTGGGTGGCGCCCGCGGAGAACTGCCCGCCCGTCAGCGAGACCGGCTGAAGCCCCCGCTTGGGCGGTCGGCGAAGGCGGGCACGACGCGTCGGTACCCGCGGGGCCGGCCACCCAGGGCGTCCGTCAGCGACCTGTAGACATCGAAGGTGTGCGCCAGCCCGGTGCGGCGCACGATGTCGCGTAAGCGGTCGCTGCCCAAGACGAGACGCAGCCTGCCGTGCCGCTCGCGGATCCGCGCGCGTGCCCTGCACAGCACTCCCAGCGCGGCGCAGTCCAGGAAGGGCACAGGACGGAGGTCCACGACCAGATCGGGGTGTGGGCATGCGGTGAGGGCGTCCAGCCGGGCCGTGACGATCGGTGTCACGGCGATGTCGAGGTCTCCGCGCAGTTCCAGGACGGTCGTGTCGCCGACGGTGTACTCGGAGCGGATCGGGCCGGTGCGGGGGTGCTCGTGCGTCATAGGGACAGCCAAGACCAGGTGCTCGTCGGGCAGTAGGGTCCGATGGCCCATGCGCGGGGGCCCGTGCGACCCCTCGGGACGTCAGCCCCGCCGGGCATGGCGAAGCCGCCGCGCGGAAGCTGTCAGGCTCCCGTTCGGCGGCCTCCGGTACCGCCTGTTCAGCCGTGGTATGCCGTGCGCATGAGCTCCTGCATGTCGTCGAGCATCGGCATGCGCGGGTTGGCCGGCGCGCACTGGTCCTCGTAGGCGTTGAGGGCCTGCTGGGGCAGGGCGTCGAGGAAGGCGCGCTCGTCGACGCCGAGGGCCTGGAACGTCGGCTCTGTGCCGACGGCGTCGCGGAGCCGCTCGACGGCCGCGGCGAGTGACTCCACGCCCTCGGCCGGAGTGGCCGCGGGCAGCCCGAGGGTGCGGGCGATGTCCTGGAAGCGTTCGGGGGCACGGTAGTTCTCGTACTTGGGCCAGCCGGTCAGCTTCGTCGGGACGCTGCCGTTGTAGCGGATGACATGCGGCAGCAGGACCGCGTTGGTGCGCCCGTGCGCGATGTGGAACGTGGCGCCGAGGGTGTGCGACATGGCATGGACGATGCCGAGGAAGGCGTTGCCGAAGGCCATGCCCGCGATGGTGCCGGCGTTGTGCATCTTCTCCCGGGCCTGCGCAGCGTCCGCGCGGTTGCTCACGGCCGCCTCGAGATGGCCGAAGACCAGGCGGATGGCGTGCAGGGCGAGGCCGTCGGTGAAGTCGTTGGCGTAGACGGACACGTACGCCTCGATGGCGTGGGTGAGGGCGTCGAAGCCGCTGTCGGCGGCGAGCGCCGGGGGCAGGGCGGTGGTGAGGAGGGGGTCGATGATCGCGACGCTGGGGGTGAGGGCGTAGTCGGCGAGCGGATACTTCTTGCCGGTAGCGGGGTCGGAGATGACGGCGAACGGGGTGACCTCGGCGCCGGTGCCGGAGGTGGTGGGCACGCAGACGAGGCGGGCCTGCTTGCCGAGGGTGGGGAAGCGGAAGGCGCGCTTGCGGATGTCGGAGAACTTCTGCCGCATGTCCGCGAAGTCGATGCCGGGCTGCTCGTACAGCAGCCACATGACCTTGGCGGCGTCCATGGGGGAGCCGCCGCCGAGCGCGATGATCGTGTCGGGGCGGAAGTCCCGCATGAGGTCGGCGCCGTGCTGGACGGAGTCGATGCTGGGTTCGGGCTGGACGTTGTCGATGACCTGGAGGGTGACCGGTTCCCGACGCCGTTGCAGGACGCGGCTGATCCGGTCGACGAATCCGAGGCGGGTCATGGTGGCGTCGGTGACGATGGTGACGCGGTGGACGTCCGGCATGGAGGTCAGGTAGCGGACGGCCTGCGGTTCGAAGTAGATCTTCGGCGGGACCTTGAACCATTGGAGGTTGTTGCGACGGGTGGAGACCCGCTTGACGTTGAGGAGCTGGGCGGCGGAGACGTTGTTGGACACCGAGGTGCTGCCCCAGGAGCCGCACCCCAGCGTGAGCGAGGGCAGCAGACCGTTGTAGATGCCGCCGATCGCGCCCTGCGAGGACGGCGAGTTGACGATGATCCGTACGGTCTTCATCCGCATGCCGTACGCCTCCGCCACGGCAGGCTCCTCGGTGTGGACGACGGCGCTGTGACCCTGGCCGTGGAAGGCGACCATGTCGGCGGCGAGGTCGAACCCGCGGCGCTCGTCCTCGGCGCGCAGTACGGCGAGGACCGGGCAGAGCTTCTCACGGGTCAGCGGCTCGTCCGGGCCGACCCGTTCGGCCTCGACCAGGATGACCGAGGTGTCTGCCGGCACCGAGAATCCGGCCCGCTCGGCGATCCACGCCGGGCTCTGCCCGACGGCGGCCGCGTTGACCTCGGGTTCGCAGCCGGCGCCCGAACCGCCGGTGGCGGGAAAGAGGAAGGTTTCCAGCTTCGTCTTCTCCTCCGGGGTGGCCAGATGGGCGTGCAGGGAGCGGAACTCGGTGATCGCGGCGTCGTAGATCTCCGTGTCCAGGATGACGGCCTGCTCGGAGGCGCAGATCATCCCGTTGTCGAACGACTTGGACAGCACCAGGTCGTTGACTGCCCGGCGCAGCTTGGCGCTGCGGTGGACGTAGGCCGGGACGTTGCCGGCACCGACCCCGAGGGCCGGCTTGCCGGCCGAGTAGGCGGCCTTGACCATGGCGTTGCCGCCGGTGGCGAGGATCAGCGAGACGCCCGGGTGCTGCATGAGCGTGCGGGTGGCCTCGACGGACGGGGCCTCGATCCACTGCACGCAGTGCTCCGGCGCTCCGGCGGCAATGGCCGCGTCCCGCACGACGCGGGCCGCTTCGGAGCTGCACCGCTGGGCGGACGGGTGGAACGCGAAGATCACCGGGTTGCGGGTCTTCAGCGCTATCAGCGCCTTGAAGACCGTGGTCGAGGTCGGGTTGGTGACGGGGGTGACCGCGGCCACCACGCCCACCGGTTCGGCGATCTCCACCATCTCCTCGATGTCGTCCCGGCCGATGACCCCGACGGTCTTCGTGTGGCCCATGCTGTGCGTGACGTGCTCGCACGCGAACATGTTCTTGGCGGCCTTGTCCTCGAAGACCCCGCGCCCCGTCTCCTCGACCGCCAGGCGGGCCAGGGCGGTGTGCTGGTCCAGGGCGGCGACCGACGCCTTCTTGACGATGTGGTCGACCTGTTCCTGGGAGAGGGACTCGTAGTCGGCGAGGGCCTTGAGGTCGGCCGTGACCAGACGGTCCACGGCGACCGCCGTGTCGGACGGGGCGTCGATCCCGACGCGGTCCTTGGTCCGCACGTCCTGTCGGGTCATGGTGGTGTGCCTCCGTTGTCAGGGACCGCCGTGCTCATGCGGCGGCTCGGGACGGGAGGGACGCCGCGGGGGACCGGCGCCCCTCCCTGGCTCCACTCTCCGACGGATCCCGGTGCCCTGGCAGGCGCCGAAGGGCCCCTCTCGCGTCCGTCCGGCCCGGCTGGGCAGGGACCGTCGGCCCCGGCACCGCCGGCCCGCCCGGCCCGCCGCACGTCGGCGCCGGCCGCTGAGGTCACGGGCTCCCGGTCCGGTGGGACGGGGTGGGCGACTCGCGGTCGTCGATGCGGAAGCCCAGGCCGTTCACCACGCCGACCACGCCGTCGAGCCGCCAGACGGCGTGCACGAGTTCCGGCACCTGGCTACGCGCTGCCACCCGGCCGTCGAGGGTGACGACGCCGTCGCGGACAGCGACGCGGACCGCGTCGGACGGCATCCCCATCGCGGTCACGACGATCTCCTCGGCCACCTGGCGGCGGATGTCGTCGTCCGCGCGCAGGAAGACCCGTAGCAGGTCACGGCGGGTGGCGATGCCGATGAGGCGGTCGGCCTCGTCGACCACGGGCAGTCGCTCGACGCCGCGGCGCTCCATGAGCCGGGCGGCGTCCGGCACGGTCTGCTCGGGGTGCACGGTGATGGCGGGGCTCGACATCACGTCGCCCGCCGTCACGGACGGCGGTGGAGCGGGGCCGTCCCGGTGCGCCTGGTTGCGGACGAGGTCACTGCCGGACAGGACGCCGAGGACCTTGTCGTCGGCGTCGACCACCGGCAGTCCGCTGATCCGGTGGTGGTCGAGCAACCGGACGACCTCCTTGAAGGGTGTCGTCCGGCGGGCGTGGACGACGTCCCTGGTCATTACCTCGCCGACGATGTGAGCGGTCACGGCGGATCTCCTTCACGCGCGCGGGCGGGGGAGGGCCGGAGCCCGGTTCGGCTCCGGCTCCCCGCCAGGTCGGGCGGGCGCCGTGTGGCGCCTACTTCTGCGGGCCGCCGCGCCATGGGGGCGGGGCGGCCGTCCGGCGGGTGGTGTCGCTTCGGTGGGCGACGCGTTCGGTGGCGGAGCGCAGCCGGTCGTGGAGCCGGTCGGCGAGTTCGCGGGCGCTCGCCTCGCGCGCGTGGACGACGACGAGGTCGCTGCCGACCCGGATGTCGGTGCGGCCGGACCAGGGCAGTTCCACGTGGTGGGCCGATGCCCGCCGTACGCGCACCTCACCGTTCACGGGCGGCAGGCCGGGCCGGTCCAGAGCGGCGGCGACCTTCTCGTGGAGGTAGGCGAGAGATTCCTCGTCCACCTCGCCGTCGGCGCGGACCAGCACGGTGGCGGCGGTCTCACGGGCACCGATGTCCTTGGCGGTCATGTGTTCCACTCCCTGTGATCGTTCTGTCGCCTCAAGCCTGCTGCGCCGGTCGCTCCCGTCCCAGGGGCGACCGGCCCTGGAGGGCGGAGCGGCGGTCCCCGACATGAGGCCGAGCGGCCCCGCCCCGCGGTTCACCTGCTGTCGCTCCCCTCGGTCTCCGCCAGCGCCGCCCGCCCCGCCTCCAGTCGCGCCACCGGCACCCGGAACGGCGAGCAGGAGACGTAGTCCAGTCCGGCGGTGTGGAAGAAGTGCACCGAGTCGGGGTCGCCGCCGTGCTCACCGCACACCCCGATCTTGAGGTCCGGGCGAGTGGCGCGGCCCTCGGCGACCGCGATGCCCACCAGCCGGCCGACCCCTTCGCGGTCGAGCGCCTCGAAAGGAGAGGTGGAGAAGACGCCCTTGTCCAGGTAGGCGGAGAAGAACTCCGCCTCTACGTCGTCGCGGGAGAAGCCCCAGGTCGTCTGAGTCAGGTCGTTGGTGCCGAAGGAGAAGAACTCGGCTTCCTCGGCGATCCGGCCCGCCGTCAGGGCGGCCCTGGGCAACTCGATCATGGTGCCGACCGGGCAGTCGAGGACGACTCCGGCCGCCCGTGAGGTCTCGGCCAGCACCCGCTGGACCTCCGCGCGCACGAGGTGTAGTTCACGGACGTCACCGACGAGCGGGACCATGATCTCCGCCTGGGGTGCGCCACCGGCCAACATGCGCTCGGTCACGGCCTCACCGATCGCCCGGACCTGCATGGCGACCAGGCCGGGCACGACCAGGCCCAGGCGTACGCCGCGCAGCCCGAGCATCGGGTTCTCCTCGTGCATGCGGTTCACCGCGCCGAGCAGTTCGACGTCGTGCGTGTCCGGCTCCTCGCCACGGGCCTGAGCGGTGGCGATCCGCACCGCCAGTTCGGTGTGGTCGGGCAGGAATTCGTGCAGTGGCGGGTCCAGCAGCCGGATGGTGACAGGCAGACCGTCCATGGCCTCCAGGATGCCGACGAAGTCCCGCCGCTGCAGCGGCAGGAGGTCGGCCAGGGCCCGGTCGCGCTCGGCGTCCGTGCCGGCCAGGATCATCTGCTCGACCAGCTTGCGGCGGTCACCGAGGAACATGTGCTCGGTGCGGCACAGGCCGATGCCCTGCGCTCCGAACCGCCGGGCCCGGACGGCGTCCTCCGGGGTGTCGGCGTTGGCCCGCACCTCCAGCCGGCGCACGGTGTCGGCGCGGGCCAGCGCCCGGGCCACCGCGTCGACCACGTCCACGCCCTGCGAGCCACCGCCGCCCCGGCCGTCCTCCAGATACCGGATCACCGCCGAGTCCACCAGCGGCACCGAACCGGCGTACACCGCTCCGGCGGAGCCGTCCACCGAGACGACGGTGCCCTCCTCGACCACGGTGCCGTCCGCGGCGGTGAAGCGCCGGGCCTCGGTGTCCACGGTGAGCTCCTCGGCGCCGCACACGCAGACCTTGCCCATGCCGCGGGCGACGACGGCCGCGTGGCTGGTCTTGCCACCCCGGCTGGTGAGGACCGCCTGAGCGGCGATCATGCCGGGCAGGTCGTCCGGGGTGGTCTCCTGACGGACCAGGACCACCTTCTCGCCGGCCGCGGCGCGGCGCACCGCCTGGGCGGAGTCGAAGACCACGGTCCCGACCGCCGCGCCGGGAGAGGCCGGGACGCCGTGGGCGAGTGCGGTGCCGGTGGCGGAGGCGTCGAAGCGCGGGAACATCAGCCGGGCCAGGCCCTCGCCACTCACCCGGGCCAGCGCCTCGTCCGGGGTGATGAGCCCTTCGTCGGCCAGCTCGGCGGCGAGAACGAAGGCGGCCTCGGCGGTGCGCTTGCCGACGCGGGTCTGGAGCATCCACAGGGTGCCGCGTTCGATCGTGAACTCGATGTCGCACAGATCCCGGTAGTGGCGTTCCAGGGTGCGCATGTGCGTGCGCAGCCCGTCATAGGACGCGGCGTCCAGGCGCTTCAGCTCGGCCAGCGGCACGGTGTTGCGGATGCCGGCGACGACGTCCTCGCCCTGCGCGTCGGGCAGATAGTCGCCGTACAGGCCGGAGCGGCCGGTGGCCGGGTCGCGGGTGAAGGCGACGCCGCTGCCGGAGTCGGCCCCGAGGTTGCCGAATACCATGCGCTGGACGTTGACGGCGGTGCCCAGGTCGTCGGCGATGTGCTCGCGGCGCCGGTACAGGCGGGCGCGCTCGCCGTTCCAGGACTCGAAGACGGCCAGGATCGCCCGGCGCAGCTGCTCGGAGGGGGACTGGGGGAAGTGGTCGCCTGTCTCCAGGTGGATCAGGTTCTTGTACGTCTCGACCAGCTCGGCCAGGTCGGATGCCGTCAGGTGCACGTCGTCCTGGACGCCGCGCAGGTCCTTGAGGAGGGCGAGGGACCGCTCGAAGCGGGAGGAGTCGACGCCCATGACCGTGCTGCCGAACATCTGGACGAGGCGGCGGTAGGAGTCCCAGGCGAAGCGTTCGTTGCCGGAGACCTTGGCCAGCCCCAGGACGGAGTCGTCGTTGAGGCCGATGTCGAGGATCGTCTCCATCATGCCGGGCATGGAGAACTTCGCGCCGGAGCGGACGGACAGCAGCAGCGGGTCGTCCGGTTGCCCCAGGGAACGGCCGGCGGAGGCTTCGAGGGCGGACAGGCGTGCGGAGACCTCCTCCCACAGGCCCGCGGGTTCGCTGCCGGTCTCCAGGAAGGCGCGGCACGCCTCGGTGGTGAGGGTGAAGCCCGGCGGTACGGGGAGCCCGAGCCGGGTCATCTCCGCCAGGTTCGATCCCTTGCCGCCGAGGAGATCGGCCAGGCCACGGCCGCCCTCGGTGAAGTCGTACACGTAACGGACCATGACGCTGCGCTCCTCAAGCGTTGGGGCGTGATGATTCCAGCGTCGGACGGAGGTGGGCCCGGCGCGAGGTGCCGGCCGTCCCGCGTGAGGGACCGGTCGGCCCCCGACGAGCGCTTGCCGTTCCGCAGGGACCATCGGCTCCCTGCCGGGGCTGTACGGCCCGTGGACCACCGGCGCGGCCGGGCCGAGGCTGGAAGCCATCGGAATTCGACGACCGGGAGGGGACAGTCATGCCGCACGACATCGTGGTGGGGATCGACGGATCGACCGAGGGACTCGCCGCCGCGCACTGGGCGGCCCAGGAGGCTCAGCGGCGAGGAACCGGACTCGCCGTGGTCCACGTCTGGCACCGCCACCCTCACCCCGCGCCGTACGTCCCCATGGACAGCACCGAGCGCGACTGGGCCGAGCAGCTTCTGGGCGAGGCCGTACGCAGTGTCCGGGCCGCCCACCCAGGGCTGAGGATCACCGGCCGACTCGTGTGCGACTCCACGGTGGCCGGCCTGCTCAAGGCCGCGGCCGACACCGGCCTGCTGGTCCTCGGATCCCGTGGCCTCGGGCCTCTGGGCGGCTTTCTCACAGGCTCCGTGTCCCAGCGCGTCGTCGGCCGGTCCCCCCGCCCGGTCGTCCTGGTCCGCGCGGGACGGTCCGTCGCCGACGAGCACCTGCCGGCCACCGACGGCGTCGCCCCGGAGGAGATCCCGGAGACGCCCTACCGCCAGGTGGTCCTGGGGCTGCAGACGGATCGTCCCTGCGACGAACTGATCGAGTTCGCCTTCGACGCCGCCCGTCGGCGTGGCACCGGCCTGTCAGTGGTCCACGCTTTCCGGACCGCCTTCCGGCCCGCCCCCGTTCCGTCCGTGCCTCTGGTGTCCGCGGCCCCCGGGGGCCCGGCACCCGTTCCCCGGCCGCAGGCTCAGACGCTGGCGGACCAGGAGCGCACCGTGGCGGCGGTGCTGCGTCCCTGGCGGGAGAAGTACCCGACCGTCCCGGTGACCGAGATGGTCACCGAGGGGCGCGCCGCGGTGGTTCTGGTGCGGGCCGCTCAGGACGCGGGCCTCCTGGTGGTGGGCCGCCGCGGGCTCGATCACCAGGTCGGTGGCTTCACGGGGCCGGTCACGCACGCCGTCCTGCACCACGTCGGATGTCCCGTCGCCGTGGTTCCGCACGACTGACACCACGGCTGCCGGTCGGGGCCGAGGGTCCCGGCCGGTCGGGGCCGCACGGGACCACCCGGTGCCCCGTCCGGCACTGCTCGCCGCGCACCCGTACGACGAGCATCGACAGTGACAAGACCGTACGACGAGAGGACCTGTGATGACCGCGACGGTGACAGCCGGCCCCCGGACCGCCGACGCCTGGCGGCGGTTCGCCGGAAGCGGGTGGCGTGAGCGCATCGACGTGCGCGACTTCATCCAGGCCAACTACACGCCCTACGAGGGCGACTGCTCCTTCCTGGCCGGCCCCACGGACCGCACCCGCGCGGTCTGGGAGAAGGTCAGCGTGCTGTTCCCGGAGGAGCGGCGCAGGGGCGTGCTCGACGTGGACGCCGCCACACCCTCCACCATCACCTCACACGCCCCCGGCTACATCGACCGCGACCGCGAGCTGATCGTCGGCCTGCAGACGGACGCCCCGCTGAAGCGGGCGATCATGCCCAACGGCGGTCTGCGCATGGTGGAGAACGGGCTGAAGGCGTACGGCTACGAGCCCGACCCGTTCGTCACGAAGGTGTTCGACACCTACCGCAAGACCCACAACGCGGGTGTGTTCGACGCCTACACCCCCGCCATGCGCGCCGCCCGCAAGGTCGGCATCATCACCGGCCTGCCCGACGCCTACGGCCGCGGCCGGATCATCGGCGACTACCGCCGCGTCGCCCTGTACGGCACCGACCGCCTCACCGAGGCCAAGCGTGCCGAGCGAGCCCTGCTGGACGCCCGGCCGTCCACCGCCGACGTCGTCCGCGACCGCGAGGAACTCGCCGAGCAGATCCGGGCACTGGGCGAGCTGGCCGAGATGGCCGCGACCTACGGCTGCGACGTCACCCGACCCGCGGCCACCGCGCACGAGGCCGTCCAGTGGCTCTACCTCGGCTTCCTCGCCGCGGTGAAGGAGCAGAACGGCGCGGCCATGTCGCTCGGCCGTACCTCCACCTTCCTGGACGTCTACCTCCAGCGCGACCTCGACGAAGGGCTCCTCGACGAGGGGCGTGCGCAGGAGCTGATCGACGACTTCGTCATCAAGCTGCGCATCGTGCGCTTCTTGCGCACCCCCGAGTACGACGCCCTGTTCTCCGGCGATCCGACCTGGGTGACGGAGTCCATCGGCGGCATCGGCGCAGACGGCCGCCCACTGGTCACCCGCACCTCCTTCCGCTTCCTGCAGACCCTCTACAACCTCGGCCCCGCACCGGAACCGAACCTGACCGTCCTGTGGTCGCCCCGCCTGCCGGCCGGCTTCAAGGAGTTCTGCGCCCAGGTGTCCATCGACACCAGCGCCGTCCAGTACGAGTCCGACGACCTGATGCGCCCGCGCACCGGCGACGACACCGCCATCGCCTGCTGCGTCTCCGCGATGGCGGTGGGCAGGCAGATGCAGTTCTTCGGCGCCCGCGTCAACCTCGCCAAGGCACTGCTGTACGCCGTCAACGGCGGCCGGGACGAGATGACCGGCGACCAGATCACCCCGCAGATGCCGCCGCTGACCGGCGAGTACCTGGACTACGGCCAACTGTCGGCCGCCTACGACCGCGTCCTGGACTGGCTGGCCCGGACCTATGTCGACGCACTCAACGTCATCCACTACATGCACGACAAGTACGCCTACGAGCGCATCGAGATGGCCCTGCACGACCACCCGGTGCACCGGTTCATGGCGTGCGGCATCGCCGGCCTGTCCGTCGCCGTGGACAGCCTCTCCGCCGTCGAGCACGCCCGTGTGAAGGTCATCCGCGACGCGACCGGACTGGCCGTGGACTTCCACACCGAGGGCGACTTCCCGGTGTACGGCAACAACGACGACCGCGCCGACGCGATCGCCGTCGGCCTGGTGGAGTCGTTCATGGCGAAGGTGCGCGAGCACCCCACCTACCGCGACGCCGAGCACACCCAGTCCGTGCTCACCATCACCTCCAACGTCGTCTACGGCAAGCACACCGGCAACACCCCCGACGGCCGCCGCGCCGGCCAGCCCTTCGCTCCTGGCGCCAACCCGATGAACGGCCGAGACCAGCACGGCGTGGCCGCCTCCGCCCTGTCGGTGGCCAAGCTGCCCTACGAGGCGGCACGCGACGGCATCTCCCTGACCACCACGATCACCCCGGAAGGGCTGGGCCACGTCCCCGAGGAGCGGGCCGGTCACCTGGTCGGCATCCTCGACGCCTACATGTCCGCGGGCGGCTTCCACATGAACGTCAACGTGCTGGACCGCGCCGTGCTGGAGGACGCGATGGAACACCCGGAGAAGTACCCCGAGCTGACGATCAGGGTCTCCGGCTACGCCGTGAACTTCGTCCGCCTGACGCGCGAGCAGCAGCTCGACGTGATCAGCCGCACCTTCCACGGATCGCTGTGAGCACGATGCTTCCGACCGTGGCACCGGGATCGGTCGCCGGACGGATCCACTCCTGGGACCTGTCCACCGGCGTGGACGGTCCCGGGACCCGGTTCGTCCTGTTCACCAGCGGCTGCCCCCTGCGCTGCCTCTACTGCGCCAACCCCGACACCTGGCACATGCGGGACGGTCGGGAGGCCACCGTCGACGAGGTGATGGCGGAGATCGACAAGTACCGGGACTTCCTCGTCACGGCCGGCGGGGGAGTGACCCTCACCGGCGGCGAACCTCTGCTCCAGCCGGCCTTCACCGCGGCGGTCCTGCGCCGCTGCAAGGAGGCCGGCCTGCACACCGCCCTCGACACCTCCGGCTTCCTCGGCGCCCGCGCCACGGACACGCTCCTGACCGACACCGACCTGGTGCTGCTGGACATCAAGTCCTTCGACGTCCCGACGTACCGGAAGCTGACCGGCGGCGCCCTCGCCCCCACCCTGGACTTCGCCACCCGCCTCGACGGGTTGGGCAAGCGCGTGTGGATCAGGTACGTCCTGGTGCCCGGCTGGACCGACGACGAGGAGGCCGTCGACGGACTCGCCGGATTCCTCTCCGGCCTCGCCTGCGTGGAGCGGGTGGACATCCTGCCGTTCCACAAGCTCGGCGCCGCCAAGTACGACGCCCTGGGCATCCCCTTTCCCCTGCGTGACACCCCGGTCCCGGACAGGACGCTGGTGGACCGGGTACGGGGCCAGTTCCGTGAGCGCGGCCTCATGGCCCACTGACGCAGGCGAAATCGGGGCCGACCGGCCCTGGACCTCGGCCATCCTGGGAAGAAAGGATTCCGACACATACCGAGGCATGGCGAGGAGCATTCGATGGCGCACAGCGAGCAGGGCGACAGCACGGGAAGCCCGATCAGGGTCTTCCTCCTGGACGACCACGAAGTGGTACGACGCGGGGTGCACGACCTGCTGGACGACGAACCGGACATCACCGTGGTCGGAGAAGCCGCGACGGTGGAACAGGCGCTGGTCCGGGTCCCCGCCCTGCGCCCCGACGTGGCCGTCCTCGACGTGCGCCTGCCCGACGGAGACGGCGTGACCGTCTGCCGCGAGCTGCGGTCGCAGATGCCGGACCTCGCCTGCCTGATGCTGACCTCCTTCGACGACGAGGAGGCGCTGCTGGACTCGATCATGGCGGGGGCGGCCGGATACGTCCTCAAGCAGATCCAGGGCTCGGACCTGGTCTCGGCCGTGCGCACGGTGGCCCGCGGCCAGTCGCTGCTGGACGCCAGCGCCACGACCAAGCTGATGGCACGGCTGCGGGGCGGCGGGCAGCAGCCGGCCGAGGAGCCGGAGATCCTGCCGGGGCTCACCGACCGGGAACGCCAGATCCTCGAACTGATCGGCGAAGGGCTCACCAACCGGCAGATCGGCCAGCGGCTCTACCTGGCCGAGAAGACGGTCAAGAACCACATCTCCCGCCTGCTCGCCAAGCTCGGCGTGGAACGCCGTATCCAGGCCGCCGTCATCGCCACCCAGGCACGCGACCGGATGCGCGCCGAAGGCCAGTAGCGGGACGGACCCGCCGGTCGGCCCCGCACCCTGTCCGCCGTCGGGGCCGAAGGTCCCCACCATCCACGCCCCCCGGCCCATACCCGCACGGACTCCCGGGCGGCAGCCTGAGAGCGGTCCCGGAACACCGCCGGGCATCGCCGCACCAAGGGGAGGACGGAAGACATGACCGTGCGAGTGGGTATCAACGGCTTCGGCCGGATCGGCCGGAACTACCTGCGTTGCGTCCTGGAACGCACCGACGCCGCGGCATCGCCGCTGGAGGTGGTGGCGATCAACGACGTCACCTCCCCGGCGGCGCTCGCGCACCTGCTGACGTACGACTCGACGTACGGCCGGCTGAACCGCCCCGTCGAGCACGACGAGACCTCGCTGACCGTGGACGGACACCGCATCGCGGTGACCGCCGAGCGCGACCCGGCCGCGCTGGACTGGGGCGGCCTCGGCGTGGACGTGGTGATCGAGTCCACCGGCCGCTTCCGCACCCGCGACCAGGCCGGCCCGCACCTGGCGGCCGGCGCGCGCAAGGTACTCCTGTCCGTGCCCGGCAAGGACGTCGACGCCACGATCGTCATGGGCGTCAACGAAGGCACGTACGACCCGGAGAACCACCACGTGATCTCCAACGCCTCGTGCACCACCAACTGCGTGGCCCCCATGGTCAAGGTCCTCGACGAGCACTTCGGCGTCGTCAAGGGACTGATGACCACGATCCACGGCTACACCAACGACCAGGTGGTCCTGGACGGACCCCACAAGGACCTGCGCCGGGGCCGCTCGGCGGCGGTCAACATCATCCCCACCACCACCGGCGCCGCCCGCGCCGTCGGCCTGGTCCTGCCCGAGCTGGCGGGCACGCTGGACGGCAGCGCCGTGCGCGTTCCGGTCGAGGACGGCTCGCTGACCGACCTGACCGTGGTCCTCGGCCGGGAAGCGAGCGCCGAGGAGATCAACGCCGCCTACCGCGAGGCCGCCGAGGGACCGCTGAAGGACGTCCTACGGGTGTCCGACGCCCCGATCGTCTCCCGCGACGTGGTCGGCGATCCCGCCTCCTGCGTCCTGGACGCCCCCCTCACCCAGACCCACGGAGACCTGGTCAAGGTCTTCGGCTGGTACGACAACGAGTGGGGCTACACGAACCGCCTGCTCGACCTCACCTCGTACGTCGCGGCCCGGCTGCCCCGGATCTGACGGTTCCGGCCAGTCGGCCCCGCGGCCGCGGTTGATTCCTTATCGTCTCCCTGTTCGAGCCGCTACCGTGGCAGGTGCACGGTACGGCTGCCGACATGCGGTAAGGCGTTGGAGGAGCAGCGGTGGAGAACGCCGAGGAGGCCCACGAGGCACGGGTACGGCTGCCCCAGCTGCGGCTGGACGAGCTGCTGGAGGAGCTGCAGGCCCGGCTGGACGCGGCGCGCGGCACCCGGGACCGGGTCCACAGCCTCCTGGAGGCCGTGCTGTCGGTCGGCCGCGAGCTCGACCTGGAGCAGGCGCTGCGCAGCATCGTCGAGGCCGCGGCGGCCCTGGTCGACGCGGAGTACGCGGCGCTCGGGGTGATCGGTCCGGACGGCAAGCGGCTCTCCGCCTTCCACACCGTGGGCGTCGACGCGGAGCAGATCGCGCGCATCGGCCCCTATCCGGAGGGCCACGGCATCCTGGGTGAGCTGATCCGCCACCCCGAGCCGCTGCGTCTGACCAAACTCTCCGACCACCCTGCTTCCTACGGGTTCCCGGCCCACCACCCGCCGATGAACACCTTCCTCGGCGTCCCCATCCGGGTGCGTGACCACGTCTTCGGCAATCTGTACCTGACGGAGAAGCGCGGTGGGCAGCAGTTCGACGAGGACGACGAGTCGGTGCTGGCGACGCTGGCCGTGGCGGCCGGCGTCGCGATCGACAACGCCCGGCTCTACGAGGAGTCCCGGCTGCGCGAACGCTGGCTTCAGGTGAACGCGGAGATCACCCACACTCTGATGTCCGGCGCGGACCAGGGCGGGGTGCTGCCGCTGATCGCCGAACGTGCCAGGGAGATCACCGCTTCCGCCCTGAGCGTGGTGGCCATGCCGGTGAGCGGAACCGACAACCTCGCCGTCGAACTCGCCATCGGCCAGGAGGCGGACGTATGGCGCGGGATCGTCATGCCCACGGAGGGCACGCTCATCGGGCAGGCGTTCGTCCAGCGGGCACCGGTCAGCAGCCCGGACGTCTCGTGCGACTCCCGGGTCTCAGCCGGTCCGCCACGCTTCGAAGGGCTCGGGCCGGCCGTCGCCGTGCCGATCGGCACGGGCGAGGAGGCTCGCGGTGTGGTGCTGCTGGTCCGGCAGTCCGGCGGCCGGGAGTTCTCCGAGAAGGAGACCGAGCCGCTCCAGGTCTTCGCCGCCCAGGCCGCTGTCGCGATGGAGCTGGCGGAACGACGCGCGGACGCCGAACAGATCACCCTGCTGGAGGACCGCGACCGGATCGCCCGTGACCTGCACGACCTGGCCATCCAACGGCTGTTCGCCACCGGCATGACCCTGCAGAGCGCCGGTCGCCGCGTCCAGGACTCCATGGCCTCCGAGCGGATCCTGCGGGCGGTGGACGACCTCGACGAGACCATCAAGATCATCAGGTCGACGATCTTCGGCCTGCGCTCCCGCGACGACGACGCGGCGCCCGGCCTGCGCTCCCGCGCGGTGCGCGCGATCGGCGAGGCCGCCCCGCTCCTCGGCTTCGCTCCCAGCGTCCGCATGGAGGGCCTGCTCGACACGCACGTGCCGGCCCAGACCGCCGACCACGTCATGGCCGTCCTCACCGAATCCCTGACCAACGTCGCCCGGCACGCCGGCGCCGACCGCACCGACGTCGTGCTGGAGACGGACGGCAAGCAGGTCCGCCTGACGGTCACGGACAACGGCGTCGGTATTCCGGACGGAGGCCGCCGCAGCGGTCTGACCAACATGGCCGAGCGAGCGCGGAAGCTCGGCGGCGACCTGGAGCTGGAAAGCCCAGGTGGCAAAGGGACGCGGCTGGTGTGGCACGCGCCGCTGGCGCAGTCCCCGGACACGGTGGAGAGCGGCCGGTCCCCCCGGTGACGCACGGTGCCGCCGGGCTGCCGCCGGGCGAGCGGCACCTCGAGACCGCTGCAGAACGGGGACGGCCGCACCGGGACCACCGGCTCACGGAGCGCGGGTCCCCCGGCCCATGACGGCGGACCGCGACCGCGGTCCAATTGAGGTGCCGAGGCGGACGACCGGGGCCGGCCCGGCCCGCCGGCCTGGCTCGGGTCGGCGGAGAAGCCGCGTCGAGCACGCTCGAGGCTCGAGGGCGAGGCACCCGGCCGGGAGACGTCATGAAGATGACCAGCCGCTGCGGTCGTACCATCAACGTCACACGACTCGCGCCCCAGGATCTCCCGGCTTCCATGGGACGCGTCGTCCTGGACACTTCCCGTGCCCCGCACGACGGCCGGGCCCCGTGGCTGTCGCTGACGGCTGAGGAGGCGCGGCGCCTGGCCGGTCTGCTGCTCTTCCAGGCTGCCGCCGTGGAGCCCGCCCCTGACGGGCCGGCCGGACGCGTCGACGTGACGCCTGTCGCCGGCGACGCCTTCGAAGTGCGGGTACGGGGACACGTCCTGACCGTCGACCAGCCACGGACCGACGGTGGCAGGGACACGGCACCCACGCCCGTGGAACTCTTCATCGCGTCCGTGGCGTCCTGCACCGCGCACTACGCGGGCCGGTACCTGGACCGGCATGGCCTCAGCCGGGACGGACTGACCGTCCGGGCGGACTTTCGCATGGCCGACGACCGGCCCGCACGGGTCGCCTGCCTATCGATGACCGTCCACGCCCCGTCCCTGCCCGCCGAGCGGCTGGCCGCGCTGCACGCGGTGGTCTCGCACTGCACGGTGAGCAACACACTGGCCGACGCTCCCGACATGCGGGTGCACGTCCGATGCGAGCCGGAAAGCGCGGAGACACCACAGGCCGTGGAACACGGGCACGTCGACGTGGGGTGACACGCGCGGCAGACGGGCACGGAGTGCTCACGCTGACCGACTTGGAAGAGCACCGCCCGGTCGCGTCGTCGACGGGACCGGGCGGCACGCGTGGTCACACGCCGGCTTCTACCACCTTCTCGACCGGGCGGCGCGGTGACGCGGGACCCTCCGGCCCGTACCCGAGCCGGATCACCATCTGCGTGTACACGCGAGGACCGTCGGCCGGCAGACCGTCGAGGGCCCGGCGCAGATCGGGCCACTCCATGGCCTGGTGAAGAAGCGACGCGCGCACTCCGCGCCGGGTGGCCAGCAGAAGCACGTGTTCCAGGGCCTGGCCGGCCCGCAGCCAGTCCGTCCGCCGGTCGTGTGCCGTGGACAGCAGCGCGAGCGTAGGACGCGTCTCGAAGGAGCGGGCGGGCAGCACCTCCGGGTGCCGGTGGGCCCCGAAGTCCCGCATCGGCATGCGCTCCAGGGCGTCCTGCGGGCCGAGAACCGCTGCCGGGAGCCCCAGCCACGGGGAGTGCGGGCCACTGACCAGCCGACGGCTCTCCGCCGCGCGGTCGTTGTCGGCCCGGTTGCGCCACTCCGCCTCCCGCGTGGCGCGCAACACCCGCTCGGTGTCGTTGTGCCCCGGGAAACGCAGGGTCGCACCCTCCAGATGGGCGGCCTCGGCCAGTTCGGCGAGCAGGTCCGACGGCAGCGGTCGCCCGGAGAAGGGGAAACGACTGCTGTGCCGGCGCCACACCGCCTCGTACAAGTCGGTCGACGGCGCACCACGCACCGCTTCGGCGAGCCGGACCGTGGCGAGCAGAGCGGGAAGGTCCGGGCACGGGAGCAGCCGGGTCACCGGCTCCCAGCCGAAGTGGGCGGCGGCGACACGTAGATTGAGGACCGCGCAGCCCACGGACACATGCACGGCGCGGCCCACCGGGTCGGTGTGGCGCAGCGCCCGGTCAGCGGCGGCGTCGATCCGTACCGTGCGGGTGTCGGTATCGAGCCGGAAGCGCCAGGGCTGGGTGTTGTGCAGGGACGGCGCGGCCACGGCCGCCGCGACCAGCCGCTCCACGGCCGGAGCGTCGAGTGTCGTCGAGCTCATCGGGACTCCTTCCCGCCCACGTCCGGGGGCGGCTGGGCTGGTGGGTGAACCCTTCCCAGCCTTTGCTCCCGCCGGCGCGCGCGTAAGGGGCCGTCCGGTCACCGCCCGGCACCGTTCGGCCTTCTCGTCCCGTGGTGGCCGAAGGTCCCTGTGGATCGGGGCTGTTGGGGCCCTGGGGTGTGGACCTTCGGCGTCGGGTGCGGGGTGGTGGGGTCCGGGAGAGTGAGTGGTGTCCGGAACCAGCCGGATCTTCTCCGAAGGGGTCACTGTCATGGCCGTGCACCAGTCCACGCACCGTAGTTCGGGCTTCCACCTCCCGTCGTTCCGCCGTAACGGCGCGGCTTCCGCACCGGGGGTGGCCGAGTCGGCGGAGGGCGGCGCGCTCACCGCACGGGCGCGTGTCCTCGCGTCGGCCCGGGTGCTGATGGGGTTCGTCTTCCTGTGGGCGTTCCTGGACAAGACGTTCGGGTTCGGTTACGCCACCGCGTCCGGCAAGGGCTGGGCCGACGGCGGTTCGCCGACGGAGGGCTTCCTCGGTCATGTGGCGGTCGGTCCGATGGAGTCGACGTTCCACTCGTGGGCGGGGGCGGCGTGGGCGGACTGGCTGTTCATGCTGGGTCTGCTGGGGATCGGGCTCGCGCTGACCGCGGGGGTGGCGCTGCGTCTGGCGGCTCTCGCGGGGACGGTGATGATGGCGCTCATGTGGGTGGCGGAGTGGCCGCCGGCGAAGCACCTGTCCGACGGGTCGGCGAGCATGTCGACGAACCCGTTCGCCGACTACCACCTGGTGTACGCGGTGGTGCTGATCGTCCTGGCCGTGATGTCGGCGGGTGACGCGCTGGGACTGGGCCGCTGGTGGGCCGGCCTCCCGGTCGTCCGCGACCACGCGTGGCTGCGCTGAATGCGGCTGGTGGGGCGGGACCACCCGAAGACCCGCCCCACCAGTCTGTCGGCAGGGACCGTCGGCCCCACCCCGGGACCACAGGCCCCTGCCCCCCGGGACCGCCCGAGGAGACGCTGAGAACAGAACCAATGACACGGGAGGTGGCCGGCATGGCCCGCACGATCACCGTAGGACTCGACGGCTCGCCCGAGAGCCGGGCAGCCGCAGAGTGGGCGGCCCGCGAAGCCGCACTGCGCCAGATGCCGGTACGACTGCTTCACGTGTGGCAGCCGGTACCGGAGCCCATGGCCCAGGCCCCGCTCCTCGGCGCCGAAACACACCAGCACTGGACCGAGCGCATCCCCCGGGAAGCCGCCGAAGGGCTGAGGCTGCGCCACCCCGGCGTCGAGGTGACCACCGAGCAGCGGGCCGGGGCCCCGGCGGAGGTGCTGCTCGACGCCGCTCGCGACGCGGAACTGCTGGTGCTGGGCTCGCGTGCATTGAGCGGCCTCACGGGCTTCCTGATCGGATCCGTCGGCCAGTCCGTGGTCGCCCGCGCCGAGGCGCCGGTGATTCTCGTCCGGGCCGGCGAACAGGCCGCCGACGAACACGTCAAGGACCCCGCCGGCATACCGTCCGCCGCCACCGGATTCCGGCCCGTGGTCCTGGGCCTGGACACCGACAGCCCCGACGAGACGGTCATCACCTTCGCGTTCGAGGAAGCCCGGCGCCGAGAGGCCGCGCTGACCGTCGTCGCGGGCTGGAACCTGCCGCCCTACCACGTCTACAGCCTGGCCGCCGGCGTCGACCCCCGCGAGGGCGTCGTCCGCGAGCAGGCCGCCGCCCTCACCGAAGCGCTCCGGCCGTGGCGGGAGAAGTACCCGGACGTCGAGGTCACCGAAGAGTCCCGGATGGGCAGCCCCGCCAACCACCTCGTCGACGCGGCCCACGAGGCGTCCCTCGTCGTCGTCGGCCGCCGGATCCGCCGCGGCCCGTTCGGCGTGCACATCGGCGCCGTCGCTCATGCGGTCATGCACCACGCCACCACCCCCGTCGCCGTCGTCGCGCACGCCTGACGCGGCCCACCGAAGACAAGTACAGAAGGAGCAGGCACCATGAAGGCAGCGGTCGTCCGGGAGTTCGGCAAGCCCCTGGTCATCGAGGACAGGCCCGATCCGGAGCCCGGGCCGGGGCAGGTTCTCGTGGCCGTCGAGGCATCCGGCCTGTGCCACACCGACATCCACGCCGCCCGCGGCGACTGGCCGGTCAAGCCCACCCCGCCGTTCGTCCCCGGGCACGAGGGCGTCGGCCTGGTCGAGAAGCTGGGCGCCGGCGTGTCCCACCTCGCCGTCGGGCAACGCGTCGCCGTCCCCTGGCTCGGCAAGGCGTGCGGACGGTGCGAGCACTGCCGGTCCGGCTGGGAGACCCTGTGCGAGGACCAGGTCAACACCGGGTACGGCTGCGACGGCGGGTACGCCGAGAAGATGCTGGCCTGGGCCGACTTCGCCCAGCCGGTGCCCGAGGGCGTCAGCGCCCTCGACGCCGCCCCGCTCACCTGCGCGGGCGTCACCACCTACAAGGCGCTGAAGGTCGCGGACGTCCGGCCCGCCCAGCTCGTCGCCATCTCGGGCGTGGGCGGACTGGGGCACCTCGCGGTGCAGTACGCGAAGATCGCCGGAGCGCGGGTCGCCGCGATCGACGTCACCGACGACAAACTCCAACTCGCCCGGGAACTCGGCGCCGACATCGTCATCGACGCCCGCACCCAGGACGTCGGCGCCGAACTGAAGCGCCACGGCGGAGCCCACGCGGCCCTCGCCCTCGCGGTGAATCCGGCCGCTTTCCAGGCCGTCAACTCCGGTCTGCGGCGCGGCGGGAAGCTCGTCATGGTCGCCCTGCCCGCCCACGGCACCCTCCAGATCCCGATCTTCGACACCGTCCTCAACGGCACCTCGGTCATCGGCTCCATCGTCGGCACCCGGCAGGACCTCGCCGAGGTCTTCCAGCTCCACGCCGAGGGCCGCACGAAGGTCATCCGGGAGACACGTCCGCTCGCCGCCGTCAACGACTGCATCGACGAGGTCCTCGGCGGACAGGTCAAGGCCCGGATCGTGTTCGATCTCAACGCGGGAGGCTGAGAACGATGTACCTGCCCATGGTCGTCGGAGTCGACGGCTCCGAGTCGAGCCTGCGGGCCGTCGACTGGGCGGCCGACGAGGCCGCCCTGCACGGAGTACCCCTGCGGATCGTCCACGCCTACCGCTGGGACCGCTACGAGGGCGCCTCCCTCGCCCGGGAGCTCGGCAAGCCGGCCGGTCACGTCACCACCGACGACATCCTCGTCGTCGCGACCCGCCGCGCCCGTCGTCACCACCCGGACCTCGCCGTCACCACCGCGGCGGTGGCCGAGGAACCGGAGTACGTCCTCCTGCGCGAGGCGCGCAACGCCTCCGCCGTGATCGTGGGCACCCGCGGGCGCGGCGAACTCGCCGACCTCCTGCTCGGCTCCGTCAGCCTGGCCGTGGCCACCACGGCGGACTGTCCGGTCATCGTGGTCCGCCCGAACCACGACAACCGGGCCGCCGGCGGTCGGCGCGGCCGCATAGTCGTCGGCCTGGCCGACGCGCCCACCGCGGCAGTGGTCTTCGCCTACGAGGAGGCCCGGCGGCGCGGCGCCGCCCTGGACGCGGTACGGGCATGGCGATGCCCCACCCACGAAACGGTCGACCACCCGCTGCTCGCGGGCACGCCCGAGCGGGTGCACGAGGAACGGGCGGCCAAGGAACTGGAGGCCGCGCTCGCCGACGCCCCGGCGGACGTGCGCCTGCGCCGCCACACGACCGAGGGACCCGCCCGCCGAGTGCTGCTGACCGCCTCGCACGAGGCGGACCTGCTGGTCGTCGGCCGACGGCGTCCTGGGCAGTTCGGGTACCGCCTCGGCCGGGTCGCCCACACGCTCCTGCACCACTCCGCCTGCCCGGTCGCGGTCGTACCCGACACGGCGTGACCGCCCGGAGCCGCCGCCCGGGACGACCGGCGGGAGACCGGGGGCCGACCGGCCCCGCGAGCAGCCCCGGTCGGTCCCTGGGCGCGACCGACGTCGTGACAGACGCTCGACAGGCCAAAGGACCCGAGCGGCTCGAAGGAGAACCGCCATGAAGGACGACACGCCACCCCGCCCCGCAGTCCACGCGCTGCTCACGGACGGCACCACCGTCCGTATCCGCGCCGTCGAGCCCGGGGACCACGACCAACTGGAGGGGCTCTACGCGGAGATGTCACCGGACAACCGCCGCCTGCGCTTCTTCTCGGCCGGCTCCCGCTCCGCCGGCCTGGCCGCGGACACCGTGTGCGCCCCGGCCCGGCCCGGACACCGGGCCCTGCTCGCCGAACGCGCCGGACAGGTCATCGGCCTCGTCGAGTACCACGCCGCCGCCGACGCGCCGCACAGCGCCGAACTCGCCGTCGCGGTCGCCGACGGCCTGCACCACCGGGGCGTGGGAACCCTGCTCGTCGAGCACCTCGTCTCGGCCGCCAGGACCGACGGCATCACCGCCTTCACCGCCGACGCCCTCAGCGACAACCACGAGGTACTGCGGCTCTTCGCCGACCTCGGCCTCGCCGCGACCCGGCACTTCGACGGCCCCGAGGTGCACTGCGCCATCGACCTGCACGTCGACGAGACCTACCTGACGGCCTCGGAGGCCCGGGGACGGACCGCCGACGTGGCCAGTCTGGAGCCGCTGCTGAAGCCGCGCTCCATCGCCGTCGTCGGGGCCGGCCGCCGCTCCGGCTCGGTGGGACGCGCCCTGCTGCACCACCTCCACGAGGACGGCTTCACCGGCCGCCTGTTCGCGGTCAATCCCGCCACCACCGCCATCCTCGGGGTGCCGTCCTACCCCTGTGTCGGCGCCCTTCCCGTCGTCCCCGACCTGGTCGTCGTGGCGAGCCCGGCCGGGACCGTGCCGGCCGTCGCCGAGGAGTGCGGCAAGGCGGGCGTACGCGCCCTCGTCGTGGTCTCCGCCGGACTGGACACGGAGCAGTCCGAGGCCCTGCTCACCGCCTGCAGGACTCACGGGATGCGCCTGGTCGGCCCCAACTGCCTCGGCGTGGCCAACACCGCCCCCGGGTACCGTTTCGACGCCACCTTCGCCGCCGCACACCCCCGCGCAGGGACCGCGGGTGTCGCCGTACAGTCCGGCGGAGTCGGCATCGCCCTGCTGGAGGGCCTGTCCCGGCTGGGTATCGGCGTCTCCACGTTCGCCTCGCTCGGCGACAAGTACGACGTCAGCGGCAACGACCTGCTCCAGTGGTGGGAGGGCGACGGCCACACCGACCTCGCCCTGCTCCACCTGGAGTCCTTCGGCAACCCGCGGGCCTTCTCCCGCACTGCCCGGCGGGTCACCCGGCGCATGCCGGTACTGACCGTCGACGCCGGACGCACCGACGCCGGCCGCCGAGCCGCCGCCTCGCACACCGCCGCCGCGGCCACCGGCACGATGACCCGCCAGGCGCTGTTCACCCAGGCCGGCGTCACCGCGACCCGCTCCGTCGGCGAGCTGTTGGAAGCGGCGGCCCTGCTGCACGCACAGCCCCTGCCGGCCGGCACCCGCGTCGCCGTGCTCACCAACGCCGGCGGCGCGGGAGTCCTGGCCGCCGACGCCTGCGCAGAAGCCGGTCTGACCCTCGATCCGCCCAGCCCGGAACTGGCCGACGACCTGCTCGCCGCGCTGCCCGCCGGAGCGAGCGCCGGCAATCCCGTGGACGCCACGGCCGCCGTGACCGAGGAGGCGCTGAGCATCTGCGTCGAGCGGCTCGCGGGTCACCCGGCCGTCGACGCGGTGCTGGTGGCCCTCGTGCCCACCGCGGTCGCCGCCGCGACGGGCGACGACCTGGTCCGGGCCGTCACGCGGGGGCCCGGCCGCCGGGCCAAGCCCGTCGTCGTCGTACGCCTGGAGCAGGACTTGCCGGTCGCCCTGCTGCCCGTCGCCGACGGCGAGGCGATTCCCTCGTACGCCGAACCGCGGGCGGCGGCACGGGCGCTGGCCCACGCCGCCCGACGGGCCGCCTGGCTCGCCCGGCCCGTCGGCACCGTGCCGGCCCTTGACGACGTCGACACCTCCCGCGCGCACGCCTTGGCGGACGACTTCCTCGCCCAGCGACCGGAAGGAGGCTGGCTGGACCCGCGTGCCTGCGCCGAACTCCTCTCCTGCTACGGCATCCCTCAGCAGCCCTGGGCCTGGGCCGAGACCGAGGACGACGCCGTACGCGCCGCCGAGCGCCTGCGCGGTACCGACGGCCGAGTGGTCCTCAAGGCACACTGGCCCGGACTCGTGCACAAGAGCCTCCAGCGCGCCGTGCACCTCGACCTGCGCGACGAGGCCCAGGTACGCACGGCCTTCCAGGACCTGCGAACCCGCTTCGAAGGACTCATGACCGCAGTCCTCGTCCAGCCACTCGCACCCCGCGGCACCGAGCTGTTCGCCGGCGTCGTCCAGGACGGCGTCTTCGGCCCCCTCGTCGTCTTCGGCCTGGGGGGCACGGCGACCGAGGTGCTCGCCGACCACGCCGCCCGTCTCGCCCCGCTCACCGGTCAGGACGTGCACGACCTGATCACCGCCCCGCGCTGCGCCCCCCTGCTTTTCGGCACGCAAGGCGGCGGCCCCGTCGACCTGGAGGGGCTGGAACAGGTACTCCACCGGCTGTCCCGGATGGCCGTGGACCTGCCGCAGCTCGCCGAGGCCGACTTCAACCCGGTCCTCGCCACACCCGGCGGGATCACCGTTCTCGACGCGCGGATACGCCTGCTGCCCCGTCGGCCGCAGGACCCCTATCTGCGCCGACTGCGCTGAGGAGAAACAGACATGAGGAACCAGAAGGTCGGCTCCGTGATGACCACCCAGGTGATCCGCGCCGAGTACGGCACCCCCTTCAAGGCCGTCGCCGGGCTGCTCTCGGAACACCGCGTCAGCGGACTGCCCGTGGTGGACGACGATCAGCACGTCATCGGCGTCGTCTCCGAGACGGACCTGATGCTCCATCAGGCCGCGACGCCGCTCGCCTACGAGCCGCCCCCGCGGTTCCGCCTCGCACGGCTGACACCGCGCGCCCGTCGGCAGGCGGCCAAGGCCCGGGCGCGCACGGCCGGCCGCCTGATGACGGCGCCCGCCGTCAGCGTGCACGCCGAGGACACCGTGGTGGAGGCCGCCCGCACCATGGTCGAGCACCGGGTGAACCGGCTCCCGGTACTCGACGAGGACGACCGCCTGGTCGGCATCGTCACCCGGCACGACCTGCTGCAGACCTTCCTGCGACCCGACGCGGAGATCCGCGAGGAAGTGATCCACGAGGTGCTGCAACGCGGACTGTGGCTGGTCAACGGCAGCGTCGACGTCACCGTCACGGAGGGAGTCGTCACGCTGGAAGGCCGGCTGGAGCGGAAGAGCGAAACCGAGATAGCGGTGGCCATGACCCGCAGGACCGACGGAGTCGTCGACGTCGTGGACAGGCTCACCCACCGCTTCGACGACTCCGAGTTCCGGGACGACACGCGCGTGCCGGGAGGCGTCGCGGACGACTGGCTGCGGCGCTTGTGAGAGGAGGCGGACCACCATGGAGCAGAGGGTGCTGGTCGCCTACGGGACAGCCAACGGATCGACGCAGGAGATCGCCGAGGCCGTGGCGGAGGTGCTGCGGACGACGGGGATCACGGCCGAGGTGCTGCCCGCCCGGTCGGTGACGGACCTGGACCGCTATGAAGCGGTGGTGGTCGGCGGTGCCCTGTACGCCGGGCGCTGGCACAAGGACGCCAGGCGCTTCGTACGGCGGCACCGCGGAGCTCTGGCGCACCGGCCGGTGTGGTTCTTCAGCTCCGGACCGCTCGACTCGACTCCCTCGCAGCGGGACATTCCGCCCGTGCCGGGCGTCAACAGGGCCATGGCCAGGCTCGACGCCCGCGGGCATGTCACCTTCGGCGGTTGCCTCACCGAAGGCGCGCGAGGCCGCATCGCCCGCATGATCCTCCGCAACGGCAAGGGCGGTGACTTCCGCGACTTCGCCGCCATCGAGCACTGGGCGGCGGGCCTGGCGCAGGAACTCGGTGCCATGGCGCACCGGTGAACAACCGTGGCGGTACGGCATGTCGTGCCCCCGACGTCCGGTGTCCCGGCGTCGGGGGCACGGTCATGGCCACGAGCCGACGGCGTGGATGCTCAGGCACGCCCGGCCACATGGTCGGTGAACCAGTCCGTCGTCAGCCACAGGACCTGGTGCAGGGCAGCGTCCGAGGAGACGGGATCGGCGACGCCCGGTATCTCGACCACGCGGTGGGGACAGCGCAGCCAGTCGGCGGCCAGCCGATTACGGCTGAGCAGCGGCTGGTCGAGGTCACCGGTGACCAGCAGAACGGGGACGGACACCCGGGCCAGCGCGGACGGGCGGGCAAGTCCTGGCCGTCCGCTGACGGAGACCACCGCACGCAGGGTGTCGTGTTCCGCAGCGGCCTCGAGCGCTGCGGCCGCCGACGTGCCGTCGGCCGCACAGCCCACGGGAAGGCCGGTGCGCTCGCGCAGCCAGTCGCAGGCCGCACTCAGGCGGCGAGCCAGCATGACGACATCGAAGACGTTGCGCCTCTCTGCCGGCCGCCCTGTCTCCCACAGGCTCAGTGTCAAGGTGCCCAGGCCGGCGCGGTGCAAAGCGGCGGCGGAGTCCTGCCAGTCACGGTCACCCGTGAGCAGGACCACGCCCCGGGCCGCCACGGGCACGGCCAGCCGCCCGGTCAGTTCCGCCGACCCGGCGGGCACCGTCACAGCGTGGTCCCGCGACGGGGGGCGGCGGGGAGCAGGATCGATGGCCGGTGAGTCGACGGCGGTCGTCGCGCGGACGTCATTCAGGGCGACATGGCCTGCCTCGTGGCGGTCGCGACCGCGTGAGGGAATCACCGCGCGCTCGACATCGACGGGCCGATGGGTCGGGCCGTCCGTGTGGGTGTGGTAACGCATGCGCCGCCACCTCCTCCGTACCGCGGCGGCGTTGTGGGGTGCGCCGCCCTGGTACCAGTGCAACGCGCCGCCGCGGCCCGCACCAGAGGCGTCCGGCCCTCGGGGACGAGGGCCGGTCGGGCCTTGCCGGGGGGTCGAGAGGACGGGGCGCGCTCCGCCCGCCGACCATTCAGCCCGCTCTCCGGCTCCACCGCGGACCGACGAGCCGCCACTCCGCGTCCCACTGGGCCATGCGCCGTCGGTCAAGGCGCCGCCGGGCGAGGGATGCCGTACCGAAAGCGGCGCCGGCGAGGACGGAGGCGGAGCCGAGACCGAGCAGCACGGACGAAACAAGGGCGTCGACCGGACCGGCCGGCGGGGAGGCGATCTTGTCGCGGACGTCCACCCAGACCGTGACGTGCGCGCCGGGCTGCACCTGGCTGCTCACCACCTCATCGTCCGTAGCTCCTCCGAATCTGGCAGTCGGCCCGTGCCGACGTCACGGGCCGACCGGTGCCTCCAGAGACCGACAGGCCCTGCCTCGCACGCTCACGAAGAAACCCCCGAGAGACGCGTGTACGGGCACGTGACCGGATGAGTCACCGGTGAGCGGACGGGACCCGCCGGCGAGGCGCGGGGGCCGTCCGGCCCAAGCCACGGCGCAGGGAGAGAGGCACGGTGGAAGCAAGAGCCGAAAGCCTGTGATGACGGCAATCCGTACCGCATCCGAGGGCCGCCGTTCGCAGTCTCCCGGTTTCCGCCGCGGACAGCGAGAGGGTGAGGACACATGAGGGCATATGTCTTCCACGGCCCCGGAGAGGCCGCCTGGGAAGAGACAGCCGATCCGGTTCTGAGTGAGCCCACGGACGCGACCACCGGGTCGATGCCGTCACCGTCTGCGGAACGGACCTGCACATCCTGAAGGGCGACGTCCCCGAGGTCCGGCCGGGGACGGTCCTCGGCCACGAGGCGGTCGGGGAGGTCGTCGAGACGGGTCGGCACGTCCGTTCGGTGCGGCCCGGGGACCGGGTACTGATCTCCTGCATCAGCGCCTGCGGGCGGTGCCGCTACTGTCGGGAAGCCATGTACGGGCAGTGTCGGGGCGGCGGCGGCTGGGTCCTCGGACACCTCATCGACGGCACCCAGGCCGAGTACGTACGTGTCCCGCACGCGGACTTCTCCGTGCATCCCCTGCCCGCGAGCGTCACCGACCAGGACGCCGTGCTGCTGGCGGACATCTTCCCGACGGGCTACGAGGTGGGTGTGCTCAACGGCCGAGTCCGTCCCGGGGACACCGTCGTGGTGGTCGGCGCCGGCCCTGTGGGTCTGGCCGCCATCGCCACGGCCCGGCTTCTGGCACCCGAGCGGATCGTCGCCGTGGACGTGGCCGCAGCCCGTTTGGACGCCGCCCGCAAGGCCGGGGCGGACGCGGTCGCCGCTGCCCAGGAAAACCCCGAGCAGCTGGTCGCCGACCTGACCGAAGGGCTCGGTGCGGACGTCGTCATCGAGGCGGTGGGTGTGCCCGAGACCTTCGAGATGTGCACCCGCATGGTGCGGCCCGGAGGACGCGTCGCCAACGTCGGCGTCCACGGCAAGCCCGTGACCCTGCACCTCGAAGACCTCTGGATCAAGAACGTCACCATCACCACGGGTCTGGTGGACACCCACTCCACGCCCACGCTGTTGCGGATGGCGGCCGCGGGCCGCCTGCCCGCCGCCGGGCTGGTCACCCACACCTTCCCGCTCGACCGGATGGAGGAGGCGTACGACGTCTTCGCCCGCGCCGCCGACACCGGCGCACTGAAGGTCGTGATGGGCGGACCACGACGTGAGGTCGTCGAGGCCACCGCACAGTGAACGCGGCACCGGTGAACACCTCGGAGGGCGGGCCCACCGGGACGAGGGCCGTTCCGCGACAGATCAGGGACTGATGGCCCTCGCAGCCGGCCGCTCACCCCGTGAAGGATGGAAGTCCGCGCACCGGACGACACACGGAAAGACGACCGGCTGATGTACCGCAACGACGGATTTCGCGAACTGGACCGGCAGGAGAGCATGAGCCGGCTGGCCACGGCGGTGGTGGGCCGCATCGTGCACACACGCGAAGCCCTGCCGGCCGTCCTGCCGGTCAACTTCCTCCTGGAGGAGAGCGGTGCCGTGCTGTTGCGCACGTCGGCCTCCTCGGAGCTGGTCCGCGCCGTCGACGGCGCCGTGGTCGCCTTCGAAGCCGACGAGGTCGACGCTGCGGCGCACAGCGGCTGGAGCGTCGTCGTCACCGGCCCGGCCTCGGTGGTGACCGACCCTGACGAACACAAGCACCTGGTCCGCATCGGCCCCCGGTCCTGGGTGCCCTGGCCCGTGGAAGTCTTCGTGCGCATCGAGCCGGAACTGGTCACCGGCCGGGAGCTGGTCGGCGGGCGCACTCTTTACGGTATGGACATGCCGCCGTCGGCTTCGGAGCGGACGGCGGAACCACCGTCGACGAAGGAACACTGACCACGCGGGCCGAGGGTCGGCTCCCGGTTGAAGCACTCGCGACGCGCCTCCGAATCCCCTGATCGGAAGGCGCGTCGCGCGTCCTGCTTCGTGCCCGGCGGGTCAGTCCGCCTGACGCACCACATCGCCGTTCGACGGATCGAACTCGACACCGACCACTCCCTCGACCGCGCGGACCAGGCGGGCGGCCACGGGCACCAACGAGGTGTCCCGCAGGCGGCCGCTGAGCGTCACCCTGCCGCCGGAGACGTGGACCTGGACAGGTTGCGCGGAGGCGGCGAAGAGGGGGGAGACGATCTCCTGGCGAATCTCGGCGGCGAGTTCCTCGTCGGGCCGCAGGAAGACCTTCAGGAGATCGGCGCGACTTACCACGCCTTCGAGGAGCCCCTCGGCGGTGGTGACGGGCAGCCGCTTGACCTGCCGCTGTGCCATGATCCGGGCGGCTTCCGCCAGTGTGGCGTCGGCGTGGACCGTGACGGCCGGTGTGCTCATCAGCTCGCCCGCGGTCAGTGCGCCCGCTTTGGCCAGGTCGGGCAGCCGCCTCAACTGCGTGAAGCGGTCAGGGTCGCTGTCGCGGAATTCTTCTTTGGGCAGCAGATCTGCCTCCGACACGACACCGACGACACGCCCCTCGCCCTCCAGCACGGGCAGGGCACTGATCTTCCACTGCTGCATGAGCTCGACGATCTCTTTGAACGAGGCGCCGCGGCCCACGGCCACGACGGTGTGCGTCATGACATCGCTCACGAGATGCGGACCATGTGACATGAGGTTCCTCCTCGATGCGCCGCTCGTGCCGACGACGGTTTCCGCGCAGCCTTCGTTTCCCGGGTGCAGCAGCCGCGCTGGTCCAGGACCGAAACGGTGGACACCCGGCGTCTTCGCGCGCCACGGCTGGCTCGCCTGACGGTGCGGGGCGATGTACTCACACCTGGTACCCGCTGCCGTAGGGCGCGTACAGATCGAGCAGGCGAATCCGCGCTGCCTGCAAGCGGTGGGCGACCACGGAGCCGACCCAGGCGGCGACGGCCCGCCCGAACTCCGGATCGCGAGCGCACATGGCCCGCACGGCCTCCGCGTCGAATTCCCAGGCCCTCACCGGGCTCAGCGCCGAGGCGCCCAGCTGCCACTGGTACGGAGGAAAGTGCCAGGACCAGCCGAGGAGTTCCCCGTGACTCACCGACTCGATGGCGGCGGCCCGCCGGCCGGGAACCCGCGAGTCGAGTGTGACGGTGCCGCTGCGGATGACCCAGAATCGGTCGGCCGGCCGGCCCTCTTCGAACAGTCGGGTGCCCGCTTCGAAAGAGACCTCGCGGGCGATGCGCATCAGCCGGTCCCGGTGGCCGACGGCCAGAGCCCTGGTCATGTTGTTGGTCATCGTCCTGTCCCCTTCGCCGCGTGCGACTCGTAGTTCGGTGACGTGTGACCAGGCACTCGCCGTGACGGTGCGCGTCATGTCGAGCGCCCGGTCCGGCTTGAGACCGGCGAGGGCTGCCGGCGGTGTCTTCCCGGCCTCCCTCAAGGCTCCTGCTTTCAGCCTGCACGACAGGCGGCTGCTGCGGCACAGGTCACCCGGGCCACATCGCAGGGTCGTTCGGCCCCCAGGGCGTGGCCCGTGACCATGAGCACAGGGCTCATGTGCCGTGAGTGTCAGGTGGCGAAGAGCAAGAAGGACGGGACGGAATACCACTTCTGGTGGGCCCCGTCTCTGCGCGACCACTGTCGTGCAGTTGCGGCGGCCCGCGCTGCCCGCGCAATCGTCCAGCTCTTCGCCCCGAGGGGAGCCAGGGATGTCTTCTGCGCCTCGGCCGTGAAGTCCGCTCACGGACCGGGGGACGGCAGGGGCGGGTGGCCCTCTGAACGGACCGTTCGGCCCAAGCCGCCGCAGGTGGGACAGGCCGATCCTGGACACGTGGAGAACGCCGCCCCTATGTGCGGGAGGAAGCGATGTACGGCTCCGTCTACACCGTGAAGGACGTCATGACCCGTTCCGTCGTGGCGCTGGCCGCCGGGGCGGGGTTCAAGGACATCGTGCGGACCCTGCGAACGCGGCGGATCAGTGCCCTCCCCGTCATCGACGAGGGGAACCGGGTGGTCGGCGTCGTCTCCGAGGCCGACCTGCTGCGCAAGGAGGAGTTCCGCGACAGCGACCAGGACGTGCACCCGAGGACCGGGCCGGTCCCGGCCCACGACAAGGCGCGAGGGGTGACGGCGACGGATCTGATGACGTCCCCCGCCGTCACGGTGCGTCCCGGCGAGACCCTGGCCGGGGCTGCCCGCGTCATGGCGCGGCGTGGAGTCAAACGCCTGCCCGTCGTCGACGCCGACGGCGTGCTGCGGGGGATCGTGAGCCGTGGCGATCTGCTCAGGGTCTTCCTCCGGCCCGACCCGGAGATCGCTGAGGAGGTCCGGCACGAGGTCGTCGGCGGCCGCCTTCCGGACGGTATCGGTCCGGTCCGGATCGAAGTCCATGAGGGCGTGGTCACACTGGCCGGGCGGGTGCGCGACACCTCGGTCGTCCCGCTGGTCGAACGGCTGGTGCGCTCGGTCGAGGGCGTGGTCGACGTCCGCTGCGAGCTGGCCGGGCCCCGCCACCGGCCGGCACTGGAGCCCGACCTGGAGGCCGAACAGCCGAGCGGGCCGTGACACCGACCCCTTGAGGGGGCCCGCAGCCCGCGACGGTGACGGCGCCAGTCGTACCCGCGGAGGCAACGGCGACCGGGCGCCCAGTCAGATCCGCCCGGCGACGAACGGACTGAGGAGATGGATACCGGTGAACGGTCGGGCACCATCCGACGAACACGTGATCAGTCTGGTCGGTGACGCTGTCGCCGCGCCCTCGATGCACAACGCGCAGCCGTGGCGTTTCCGCTATCTGCGTCGGACGCGTACGTTCGAGCTGTACGCCGACTTCGACCGTGCCATGCCGTACTCCGACCCACGCGCGCGTGGCCTGCACATCGGCTGCGGCGCCGCCCTGCTGAACCTGCGGGTAGGCGTGGCCCACGACGGCCGGCACGCGGAAACGCGGCTGGTGCCCCGCCCCGACGAGGATCCGGCACTGCTCGCGACCGTGCGGCTGACCGGCCCGGGAGGGGTCGACAGCGACCTCGCCGTGCTGCATCCTGCGATCGCCGAGCGGCACAGCAGCCGTTTCCCGTTCGAGGAGAAGCGGATCCCTGACGGCCTGCGCGGTGAGCTGGTCGAGGCCGCCCGTCGCGAAGGCGTCACGCTGGCCTTCCCCGGCCCCTGGCATCTGCAGCACGTGCTGGACCTTGTGCGGGAGGCCGAGGCACGCGGTCTCACCGACCGCGCGTCCGAACGGGAACTGGCGGAGTGGACCCGCACCGACGCCCCGTCGGTGAACTGTACGGATGACGGCGTCCCGGACTACGCCTTCGGCCCCGCCAGAAGCGGGGGCCGGGCACCCCTGAGGGACTTCGCGGGCACCCGCCGCGTGGCGGGGCGGGGCACCGCGGTCTTCGAAGCGGCACCACAGCTGGCCTGCGTCAGCACGACGCGCGACCGCCCGGAGGACTGGCTGCGGGCCGGCCAGGCCATGGAACGTGTCCTGCTGCTGGCCACAGCCGAAGGTCTGGTCGGTTCCCTGGCCACACAGCCCCTTGAGCGGGCCGACCTGCGATGGCTCCTGCGCGATCCGGTGTCCGGTGCCGGCCACCCGCAGATGCTGCTGCGACTGGGATACGGCCCCAAAGGGCCTCGGACACCCCGGCGACCGGTGTCGGATGTGCTCGACGTGCGGCCCTGAGCCCTCCAGGGGGGAGCGCGGGACCCGGAGACGGACGGGGCTGCCGACCGCGGAGGGCCGGCACGGTGGAGCCGAGGGCTGCCTGCTTGCTGCCACAGGGGCTGACCCGAGCCCCGGAACCGGCGGTGCGGAGGGCACCCTCGGGGGCCGTCACCCGACCGGTGTGCCACGCTCCGAGGCGGGTGAGCGTGCTCCGGCAAGGCGAGTGAGGACGGGGCCGGTCAGGCCGGTCACGGCGAGCAGGAGGACGTAGTCGGTCGCCAGGCGGTGAGCCTGTCGTGACGCGTGCCCATCAGCCCGATGACGAAGATGGACTCGCCGCGAGCGATGAGGGCGGTCCCCGCCCGCAGCCGTCTCCGGCGTCCCGGGCCCTCGCGGCGCTAGGCGTATCAACGGGTCTCGACAGGGCCACGCCCCGCACCCCTCCACCGTCGCGCACCGACGGCAGGGTGAGGCGATGCCCGACAGGGCGTCTTGCGCCCTTCGGAATACCCCCCGGGGTACCCCTGTTAGGGTGAGTATCCGATACCCCCCGGGGTACGCCGTTCGTGAGGAGTCGTAGTCGTGTTCTTCATCGACACCATGGAATTCGAGGGTCTGGGCAACCGCGGCTACCTGGCCGGTGGACCGAGTGCCGCGGTAGTCATCGACCCGCCGCGCGATATCGACCAGGTCATCGCCGCCGCCGCCCGCCGCGGTGTACGCATCGCGTACGTGGCGGAAACCCACGTGCACAACGACTACATCACCGGCGGCCTGGAGCTGGCCCGCGTCACCGGCGCCGCCTACCTGGTGCCGGCGGGGGCGCACGTGGCCTTCGCCCGCACCCCGGTCGCCGACGGCGACACGGTGACGGTGGACGAGGGCCTGGTGCTGCGCGCGATCGCCACCCCCGGGCACACCCCGCACCACACCTCCTACGCTCTTGTCGACGACGGGCGCGGGGTCGGGGCGTTCACCGGCGGGTCGCTGCTGATCGGGACCGTGGGCCGCCCCGACCTGGTCGAGCCGCGGCTTACCGAGCAGCTGGCCCGCGCCCAGCACGCCTCCGCGCACCGCCTGGTGGACGAGTTGGATGACGAGACGCCGGTGCTGCCCACCCACGGGTTCGGCAGCTTCTGCTCTTCCTCGCAGGCCGAGGGGGACGCGACCACGATCGGCAAGGAACGCGCCACCAACGACGCGCTGAGGCTGGACGTGGACACCTTCGTCGCCCGGATGCTTGCCGGGCTGGACGACGTGCCCGCCTACTACGCGCACATGGGCCCGGCCAACGCCGCAGGCCCCGCGCCGGTCGACCTCACCCCACCGCAGCGTGCGGACGCCGAGGAGATCGCCTCCCGGCTGGCCGCCGGTGAGTGGGTGGTGGACCTGCGCAGCCGCATGGCCTTCGCCGAGGGCCACGTGGCCGGGTCGTTCAACTTCGAGGGGGAGGGCAAGCTCGCCACCTACCTGGCCTGGCTGATCCCGTGGGGCAAGCCCGTCACCCTGCTCGCCGACACCCCGGAGCAGATCAGCCACGCGCAGCGGGAGCTGGCCCGGGTGGGTATCGACCGCCCGGCCGCCGCCGTCACCGGCGACCCGGCCGGCTGGGTCCGCGCCGGCGAGCAGCTCGCCTCCTTCCCCCGCGCCCGCTTCGCCGACCTCGCCCAGGTGCGCGAGCGCGGCGAGGACGTGGTCGTTCTGGACGTGCGCCGGGACTCCGAGCGCGCGGGCGGCTTCATCGACGGCTCGGTCCACATCCCGATCCACGAGCTGCACGGCCGCATCAGTGAGGTTCCGGACGGGATGGTGTGGGTGCATTGCGCCGGCGGGATGCGCGCGGCGATCGCCGCCTCCCTGCTGGATGCCGCAGGCCGCGACGTGGTCGCCGTCGACGACGGCTTCGATGCCGCCAGCGAGGCGGGACTGACCCTCACACGCCCCGACTGCACCGGCTGACACGCATCCTCCGCACCATCCGCACGAAGGTGATCCAAGATGATCTCGCTTCTTCGCCGCGGCCCCGGCCGCCTCACCCCCCAGCGGGCCCACCAGCGCACCAGCGACGGCAAGGCCGTGCTGCTGGATGTCCGCGAAACACCGGAGTGGCAGGCCGGGCACGCGCCCGGCGCCCTGCACCTGCCGCTTTCCCGCCTGACGGCCGGGGCATCGCTCCCGGCCTCCACGCAGGACAGGCCGGTGGTGGCGATCTGCCGCTCCGGTCACCGCTCCCAGCAGGCCGCCAAGCTCCTGGCCGGACGCGGCATCGAGGCCGCCGACGTCATCGGCGGCATGACCGCCTGGGCCAGGGAGGGCCTGCCGATGACCGGTCGGGGCGGCGGCAGCGGTGTCGTAGCGTGAGCGCGCTGATCCTGGCCCTGATCGCTGGGGCCGTGGTCGGGCTCGCGCTCGGCGCGCTCGGCGGGGGCGGCAGCGTCCTGGCGGTGCCTGCGCTGATCTACCTGCTCGGCTTCACCCCGGCCGCCGCTACCACCGCCGGCCTGATCATCGTCACCGCCACCTCGCTCACCGCCCTGTATGCCCACGCCCGCACCGGCGACGTCCGCTGGAAAGCCGGCGCCTTGTTCGCTGCGGCCGGAATCCTGCCCGCCGCCGCGGCCGGAGCCGCCGCCTCCCGACTGCCCCAGCCCGTGCTGACCGCCGCGTTCGCCGCCATCGCCGCCCTCGCCGCCGTGAAGATGCTGCGCCCCAGCCGGGCGAGCCCCGGTCAGACGCCTGTGGTGCGGCCGGCGAAAGCCGCCGGAACCGGCGCGGGACTGGGTGCGCTGACCGGGCTGCTCGGGGTCGGCGGAGGCTTCCTCGCCGTTCCCGCCCTGGTCACCGTGCTGGCCTTCGAGATGCAGGCCGCCGTCGGCACCAGCCTGCTGGTCATCTCGGCGAACTCCCTAGCCTCCCTGGCCACCCGAGGCGCCACCACCGCCGGCATCGACTGGGCCGTCATCGGCCCCTTCACCGGGGCGGCGATCCTCGGCGCCTGGGACGGCAAACGCCTGGCCGCCAAGATCACCGGCCCCCTACTGCAGCGCACCTTCGCCATCGTGCTGCTGGCCGTGGCCGCCTTCATGCTCATCGACGCCCTCACCTGACACACCAGGCGGGCCGATCAGATACCGACGGCGCCACGGCTTCAGGCCAGAGAAAGGAACAGCTTCTCCAGACGGGCACGCATCTGCTCCCGGTCCCCGGAAGCGGCCATGTCCGCATCGGTCAGACAGTGCTGCAACCCCGTGGCGATGATCGCGAAACCCGCCTTGTCCAGAGCGCGGGACGCTGCGGCCAGCTGCGTGACCACGTCCTCGCAGTCCCGCCCCTCCTCGATCATCTTGATCACACCGGCGATCTGGCCCTGCGCCCGGCGCAGCCGGTTGACCACCGTCTTCAGTTCCTCAGCCGCCATCGCCAGTTCCACAACCCACACTCCTTCGAGATACCCCCTTGGGTATCTTACCGAAGGGGTAACCCCGACCGAGCAAAGGAAAATCCCCGTGACACCCACCAACGCCCTCACCGCCGACCAGGCCAACGCCCGCCTCCACGAGCTGACCGTCATCGACGTGCGCACCCCCGGCGCATACGCCTCCGGCCACCTTCCCGGCGCTCACAACATCCCCCTCGACCACCTCGGTACGGCCCTGCCCGCCGTGAAGACCGCCGCCGACCGGGGCGACCTCCTCGTCGTGTGCGCCTCCGGCGCCCGCTCTGCCACCGCCAGCCGGCGCCTGGCCGACCACGGCATCACCGCCGCCACCCTCACCGGCGGAACCACCGCCTGGACGCAGCTCGGCCACGACATCCACCGCCCCGCCGGCACCCGCGCCCCTTGGGCCATGGACCGCCAGGTCCGCCTTGCCGCCGGATCCCTCGTCCTGACCGGCCTCCTTGCCGGACAGCGCTGGAGCGCGGCCCGCTGGCTGTCCGCGGGCGTCGCCGGCGGCCTGGTCTTCTCCGCCCTCACCAACACCTGCGGTATGGCCAAGATCCTCGCCAAACTCCCCCACAATCAGCCCACAGCCACCGACCTGGACGCCACCCTCGCCGCTCTGACCGGCTGACGCCACCAGGCCCGGGAGGGAACCGCCCGCAGCGCCACGACGCGCCTTCGGTGGAGGCGGGCGGACGGCCGTCCTGGCGTACACGGTCAGTCCTGCGCACCGTCCTCGTCATCGAGCCCGGCGGCGTCCGGAGCGCGTAGCGCGAGCAGAACCCCGCCCGCCGGCACGGGGGCGCGGAAGCTGTAGCGGTCCAGGACGTTCAGATTCCTGTGCCCCAACCAGTCCTCCATCTCGTCCCGGTACGCCTGGTGGAGGGCGCCCTTCTTGCCGTGGCAGATGACAGCGATGAGCAGGGGGCCGGTTTCGTCCAAGCCCGGGGTGACGGCGGCGTCGATCAGGACGCTGGTGGCACCGTAGCCGGGCAGGGCGTGCGCCCGGGTGGGCGGGCCGGGGTGGAGCACGGGGCTCTGCTCGATGCCACTCCGGGCATCATGGCTGCGGCCTCCTGCCGCAGGGGCGAGGCCATGGCGGGCGCTCGGCGTGGACGAGCACCAAGAGCTGTACGGCGATCCCGGCGAGAACCGCGATCAGGACGGCGGCGGTGACAATCAGAGCCCAGAACGCGATCATGCCGACCGACATCGCGAACCAGCCCCAGCCGCTGACATCGTGGTCGAACCAGAACATCATCACGATCACCCCCCGGTGACCCGGACTGGACTGCGATCCCGCTGCCCGCCCGGTCATTCACCTCCGTGCTCACATGACTTGAGCGGTGCGGTGCAGGGCCGTGTGGTCCGCGCCGCTGGGGCCGGTCAACCCCTCCCTGGTACGGGCTGGCGCGCGGGACCCTGGAAGGGAGCGCACACGCGAGGAGGGCGATCTGCCATGGGTGCCGCCGATATCGTGGTCGTGATCCTGGCCGTCGTTCTGATCGGAAGGCTGGGCATGTTCACCGGCACCCTCGGGGAGGTCTTCGTCCGCCGGGCCCGCAGGTCTCGGCAATGAGGTTGCCGGCGAGGAGAGTAGTCGTACGAGCCGCGGCTTCGGTCCTGCTCGTGCGGCGCGCGGGCACACGGTAACGGAACCGCACGGCGACTCCGACCTGCTCGCCGTCGCCGAGTGGCTGTCAGCGGGCGGGCAGGCCGAGCCGCCTCAGACAGCGGGCCTCATCGCTGGGCGAGGCCTCACCGGACGAGCGGGGCCATGGACCGGGCGTGTTCCCACATGCCGTGGATCTGTTCCATGGGACGCTGCTGCTCGCCGTGGAGGGCGTTGAGGACGACAAGGCATCCGGTGAGGGCGGGCACTGCCCACTGCGCGCACGCGAGCTGACGCCGCGCCTTGTGCAGGTCGATGGGGTGCTGGTTCGCTTTCTGGTTGTCGTCGGGGTCGGAGGAACAGGCCAGTTCGACCTTCTTGCCGAGGACGCGGGCGTAGGCGGTGGCGGCCAGAGCCGCTGCGGTGACGACGGTTTTGGCGGTGGTGGAGGCGCCCACGCCGTGCTGGGTCTTGACCCGGTGGGCGTTCACGGCGAGCAGGCCGCCGCCACCGTACAGGTGCGCGCCGATGGCGGCGGCGTTGACCGGTACCCACTTCGCCCAGCCGACGGACGCGATCCGGGCCCGGGCGGCGACGGTGGAGCCCTCGTGTTCGGCCGCCCCGTTGAGTCCGACGGCGCCCATCAGGGAGCCGCCGAACCATGCGGCCAGTCCCACGTCGTGCAGGCTGCGGATGAGAGTGTGGCGTCCGGACATGATCGTGCTCCTTCAGGCAGGCCGGCAGCGGGAGCTCGCGACGAGGTGCCGCGTGCCTTCCCACCCTCGCCGGACCGCGCCGTCACCGCCAGCACGGCTGACCCAGACGATTCCCCGGGTCGGGCAGCGTCGACCTGTAAGGCCCCGAGGGACGGGGCAACCGGCGGCCGGGTTCCCGGATCGTTGCGGCGGTCTCCCGGAGGCGTCGCGACCGCAGCTCGCCGGTGCCGTCAGATGTGGGAGAGGGCGAAGGAGACGAGGAAGCCGCTGACAGTGACCAGGCCGATGGCCAGGTGGGCGTCCTCGAAGGCCTCCGGGATCACCGTGTCGGCGATCATGGCGAGAACGGCGCCCGCGGCCACCGCGGTCACGGCGGCGATCACCGCGGGGGAGAAGCCGCCGACCACGGTGCAGCCGACCGACGGCGGAGAGCGTGCTCGCCGCGGCGATCGCGCCCCGCACTCCGAAGACGTACGCCTTGCCGCGGCCGGCCTTGACCGGCAGTCGGGCACCGTGTTCTTCCGGATGTCTGTGCCAGCGTGCACGTGGAGGGAGGTGCAGGAGGCCGGGCCGCTACCGCCCCAACGGTCAGGGTCCGTGTGTGCCGGCGGGCGTACCACTACGGCGAGGCGGTGCTGCGAAGCAGACCTGCGATGCGCGCATGTTCACATCAGAAGCGGTAACTCCCGATCTCATGGAAGGGACATCAGGGAAGGACGAGGGCAGGTTGCACGGGACGGCAGACGGTGAGGCGGTGCTGCCGGAACCGAAGGCGGGCCCCGACGCCGAGGTGGAGCGGCGGGAACCCGAGGAGCCCACAGAGTTGGGGAAGCGGTCGTGGTGGGCGGTGCTGAAGGGGACGGTGAAGGAGTTCCAGGACGATGAGCTCACCGACCGTGCGGCGGCACTGACTTATTTCGGGGTGTTGTCCCTGTTTCCCGCGCTGCTGGTGCTGGTGTCGTTGTTGGGCCTTGCGGGGAAGTCGGCGACCGACCAGGTCCTGCAGAACTTGCGGAAGCTGGCGCCGGGTTCGGCCAGGGACATCATCAGTGACGCGGTGACGCAGTTGCAGGGCCGTGGTGGGGTCGGCTCGTTGATGGCCGTGGTCGGTCTCGTGCTGGCGGTGTGGTCGGCTTCCGGGTATGTCGCGGCGTTCATCCGTACCGCCAACGCCGTCTACGACATACCGGAGGGGCGTCCGGTGTGGAAGGTCCTTCCGGTGCGTGTGGGGGTGACGGTCGTCCTGTTGGTCCTGGCCGTGGTCAGTGCACTGATCGTGGTCTTCACCGGCGGCATCGCCGAGCAGGTGGGATCCGCGCTGGGCATCGGGGACACCGTGCTGACGGTGTGGTCGTTCGCGAAGTGGCCGGTGCTGGTGGTCCTGGTCATCTTGATGATCGCGATCCTGTTCTGGGCGGCTCCGAACGTGAAGGGCCGCGGCTTCAGGTGGGTCAGCCCGGGCAGCGTGATCGCGCTGGTGATCTGGATGCTCGCGTCGGCCGGATTCGCGTTCTACGTGGCCAACTTCTCCTCCTACAACAAGACCTACGGCACGTTGGCCGGGGTGATCATCTTTCTGGTGTGGCTGTGGGTCAGCAACATCGCGATCCTGTTGGGCCTCGAGTTCGACGCGGAGATGGCCCGCCAGCGTGCCATCGCCGGCGGCATGGACCCCGACGAGGAGCCCTACGTACCGCCGCGCGACACTCGCGCCTGGGACGAGCAGGATCGCCGTGAAGTCCGACAGTGACCGTGCGGTTGCCACGCCTCATGGATTGACGCCGCCTACACGGGTGACTTGCCTGGTCATGAACGTGGGAGCCGAGTTGTGCCGGGTGGAGCGGGGCCTGTTGTGGCGGGTGGCCGCATGGAGGCCCGGGTGGGTGCGCAGGTGCGTGCCGGTGGTGGAGGAAGCGGCGGAGCGGACCAAGCTGTGGTGGGGCGCCGCGCTGGTCATGGCAGCGGTCGGCGGTATGCGGGGCAAGCGGGCCGCGCTGACGGGACTGTCCGCGATGGCGGTCTCCGAGATCCTGTCGAACGCGGTGGTCAAGCCCGTGTGGGAGCGGCGGCGTCCGCCCAAGGAGTTCATTCCGCACGACGACGTCGACGACCGCCCCGACTCCTCGTCGTTCCCGTCCGGGCACACCGCGGCCGCTGCCGGGTTCACCGCAGCCGTCGCGGCGGTGTGGCCGGCGGCCGGCACGGTGTGCGCGGTGCCGGCCGCGGTGGTGGCGGCGCAACGCGTGCATTCGGGCGCGCACTATCCCAGCGACGTCGCCGCAGGCGCCGCTCTCGGCGGCATCGTCGCATGGACCGTGCACCGGCTGCCGCGCCTGCTACGGAAGGTGATCTTGTGAAGGTGGTGTGTCAGTGCTGCCGGGCAGGTGTTCCCGCACCTTCCGGTGGGACTCGGGTGGCCAGTACGGCAGAAGGGTGACGACGATGGCTGAGACAAGCCGTCCCGACTTCGGCAGCCACACCGCACGTTCCTCTTCGGGTGGCGAGCCGGTGGGGGAGCTGGTGCAGCGTGCGTCGCAGCAGCTGACCGAGCTGGTGCGTGCCGAGATGCGGCTGGCGCAGGCGGAGATGACGGAGAAGGGCAAGCGTTACGGCAAGGGCGGTGGCCTGTTCGGCGGGGCCGGTCTGGCCGGCTTCTTCACGCTGCAGGCCCTCATCGCCACGGCGATCGCCGCCCTCGCCGTGCCGTTGCCGGTGTGGGCGGCGGCCCTGATCGTCACCGCGGTGCTCGGCGTGGTCACGGGTGTGCTGGCGCTGACGGGCAAGAAGGAAGTCACCCGGGCCGCCCCGCCGGTCCCTGAGCAGACCATCGACAGTGTGAAGGCCGACGTGGCCGAGATCAAGGAGAGTGCCAAGCGATGACCCAGCCGCCCCATGACGAGCCCACCGCCGCCAGCCCCGAGGAGCTGCGCGAGCAGGTCGAGCACACCCGCCATGAACTGGGGGATACGGTCGAGGCCCTGGCCGACAGGACCGACGTCAAGGCTCGCGCCCAGGAGAAGGCGGCCCAGGCCAAGGATCAGGCGTCGGCGAAGGCCGCGGAGCTGACCGGGCAGGTCAAGGCCAAGGCGGCCCAGGCCGCGCACCTCGTGGAGGAGAAGCTGCCCGACCCGGTCAAGGCGAAGGCCGCCGCAGCCGCGGAACAGGCGAAGGCCAAGGCGGGGCAGGCCCAGCAGATGTGGCACGATCAGGCGCCCGAACCGGTACGCGACAACCGCACCCCGCTGATCGCCGCAGGAGCAGTGCTGGTCGTCGCCTGTCTGCTGCTGCGCCGCAAGAAGAGGCAGTAGACGCGAGGACCGCAAGGAAGGCAGCGACGAAGGCGTCGAAGGTGGCGTACAAGCCCGCCGGACTGGCACTCGGGGCCGTCAGTGGTGTGCTGACGGGGGCCTGTTCAAACAGGTGTGGAAGATGCTCGGGCATGACGAGGACGCACCCTGGCCCCGCCCGGCGAGGGCGTGCGCCATCTCGCCACCGGCACGACCCCGCCCCCCCACCGACCTCATAGAGGCCCTGGCAGGGCCCTCGGCCGGTCCAGAGGCGGTCTGACCAGCAAGATCCACCTGGCCTGCGACGGCCGGGGCCGACCGCTCGCCCTCGCCGTCACGGGCGGCAACGCCAACGACTGCACCCGGTTCACCCCTGTGATGGAAGCGATCCGGGTGCACCGCCCGGCCCGGGACGCCCCCGCACCCGGCCCGAACACGTCCTGGGTGACAAGGGCTACAGCTCGAAGGCGATCCGCGCTTGGCTCCGCCGCCACGGCATCCCGCGCACGATCCCCGAGCGCACCGACCAGGCACGCGACCGGGCCCGGCGAGGCAGCCGCGGCGGCCGCCCGCCGGCCTTCGACCGCTAGGACAGGACCGCCCAGTCCTACGAGGCAGCCGTCACCCTCGCATCACTCCTGATGTGGGCGTGTGATGAGGGCGTGACATTCGACGACAGAACCTCGGCGGAGGCCGCTGCTCGGGTATGACAGACGCCGTCCGAAGGGCCTCATCCACCGACCTTGCCGGCCGTGATCCGCTGGCCGCGTGTGCTGTCGACCACGATGGGGACGCCATCGGGGAGGTGCCCCTCCAAGCTGTTGAGCAGATCGTCGATCGGGGGCAGGTCGCTGGGACTGCGCACGTGGATGTACAGGGTGCGGGAGCGTGCGTCGACGCTGGTGACCGTCGCGCCGGGGCTGTGCGAGAGCCACCGCTCGGCGGCGCTCTCGGCTCTGAGGGTCCAGGTGTTGAGCAGTACGGTGACGACCGTGTTGGCGCCCAGGGGGAGCAGGACGGCGGCGAAGAGCAGCCCGAGCATGACGTGGGCGCGGCGTGGCCGGTGACGGCTGTGCCGTCCGGCGGTGTGGGTGTAGCCGAGGGCGGTGAAGACGCTCATGCCGGCGAAGACGAGGGCGAAGAGGTTGGACAGGAAGAGAACCAGGGCGCCCAGCGCCGGCCACCATGCCGCCTGGCCGGCGCAGACGCCGGTGACGACGAGGGGTGGTACGAGGGAGATCGCGATGGCCACGCCCGGCAGTACCGCGGCGACGTCCTTGCGGGCCAGTGCCACGGCGCCGGCGAAGCCCGTGGCCAGGGCGGAGATCAGGTCGAGCAGTCCCGGTGAGGTCCGGCCCGAGACCTGGCTGTTGGTCAGCAGGTCGTAGGACTGCGGCACCACCAGCGAGGCCACCGCCCCGACCAGGATCACCAGCAGGCACCCGAGGGCCACGAACGCGGCGGCGGTGGTGCGGCGGCGCTGTACGGCACCGAGGGCGATGCCCATGATGGGGGTGGAGAGCGGGGCGATGATCATCGCGCCGATGACGGTGGCGGTGGAGTCCGTCAGGATGCCGCCCGCCGCGATGACGGCGGAGAGCGTGAGCATGGTCCAGAAGGCCGACTGCTTCGACCGGCTGTCCCCGGACGAGAGATCGAGGTCCTGCTGGAGGTCGTCCAGAGACCGGCGTTGCCGGTCCGGCAGAACTTTGGCGCGGAGTTGGCCGGGCATGTGCTCAGTATCGGGACCGGGGCGACCTCCGCCGGGCAGCAACACGATCCGGCCGGTCGGCGTCGCGGTGTGGTCCGCGAGTGTCCCCCGGCCGGTTCCGCCCGGGGCCGGCTGCTGAGCGCCCGCGGGTCAGGATCAGCCCGACCGCGCCGGTGGAGGTGCTCTGCCCGAGCCCCGCACCGATCCGTCCGCGCTCACCGGCGGGTAGGGCGGCTCCATACCTGTGGGCGGCGCGGCGGCCCATGGCCGTCCCGGCGTACACGTTCTCGCTGACCGCGTGCTCCAGGAAGCCCTCCAGGGCGATGACCGGCACCCCGCCGTCGACATCCTCCTGGCTCACCACGCCCCGGACGCCGCCGACATGGTCGACGTGGCTGTGCGTGTACGGCACGCCGGTCACCGGACGCTCCCCACGGTGGCGCCGGTACAGCGCGAGGGCCGCCGCGGCCGTCTCCGCGCTGATGAGGGGGCCGATCACGAGAACACCGCGGTCGCCCTCGACGATCGTCATGTTCGACAGGTCGCACCCCCGGACCTGGTAGATACCCTCGACCACCTCGACCACCTCGACCACCTCGACCACCTCGACCACCTCGACCACCTCGACCACCTCGACCACCTCGAACAGGCGGTGCCGGGCCACCAGGCGGCTCTGGCGCCACAGACTGGGATTGGCGGTGTCAGGGCAGTCCCGGTCCAGGAAGTCGTACGCGGTCAGGTTCCAGACCTCGTGGCCCTCACCGTCACGCACCACGGTGTCCTCGGCGGTCCCCACGAACCCCCGGCCGACGTCCTCGAAATCCTGGGTGTCATCGAAGGTATCGCGCTCACGGACCTCGGCGTTCTGCGCGGCGACGTCGGGTTCCGCGGCTCGGGGTCCTTGTTCCCGGCCATCGCGAATTCTTCCTTCCGGGCGGTGGGGCTCGCTCATGACACAGCCCCTCAACGCTCCGCCAAGGCCGCGGTGACAGCCGGCGCACACCGCCGTTCGGGACACCTTCGCCAGGCGCTGAAGGCTTGCCGGCAGGCATGGTCACCGACGGCTGCGGCGCCGGTTGCTGACCAGAAGGGCTCCGCACACACCACCGAGCCCGAACATGATCAGCAGCGCCAGGTACAGAGGCATGGTGACGACCGGGACCAGTAGCCGGATCCTGATCTGCCGGTTGTTCTCGACGATCAGTACGACCGCGACCGCGACCAGTACCAGCGCCAGCCATCGACTCGGCGGGAACCTGTCCCGCCAGCTCACCTCGGCCCGCCGACGAGGCCCGTCCGACGCGCCAGGCGTCTTTCGTCCGCACATGGCAACCAACCTGGACCGGCGACACACGGCACGCGCCGCGGACTGCTCCGAACGGCGCATGGCCAGGACCACGAGCCGGACGGGGCCCGCCAGCAGGCCGCCGGCGCTCCCCGGGGGCTGGCCCTCTCGCTCGGGTCGGGTACGAGGAGGCGCTCACGGGGGACGCGGTCGGGCAGGCACCGCCTCGGCAGTCGGCGTAGCTGGCGACTGCCGCTGCGGGATGCTGCCTGCCACCGAGCCACAGGGCGTGGCCGTGTCTCCTTGACGAGTAGAGCAGTTGGGGCTGTCTACTGTGCGGGGCGACTTGATCGAGCCTTGATGTGGGTGGCCGGGCTGTTCTCCGCCGCGGGGCGGGGCCACAATGATCATGTGGACGGACAGGACTCGGTTCAGCGGGCGGAAATCGACCGGATCATCGATCCGCTGAAGACGAACATGCCCCAGGCTGGGGACCTTGGCTTCGAGGCGATCCAGCAGTTGGGGAACCCGGTGCCGCTACTGGTGCAGAACGACGGCAAGGAGCATTTGCAGCTGTGGCTCGAGCCGTTCGGGCAGGACTACTGGCTGAAGCCGGGGGAGGCTGTGTACGTCACCTCGTACGGGACGTGGAATGACCACCCGTTCGAGACGATCCACGAGACCGACTGTCTCACCGTCTGGGCCACGTCCTGGTTCGCGACGGTCTCTGACTGCGACGGCAATGAGTTCCCCCCGGGCCGAAGGGAGCGCGCCTGTGTCGGCCGACGGCGCACACGTCGGCTCAACTACGGCGGCGACCGCCAGGGGAACGCCGCCCTGCACCGCATCGTCTTCACCCGCTGCGCCACGACCCGCGCACCCAGGCGTACTACGAACGCCGCACCCAGGAGGGCAAGACCCGACGGGAGATCATCCGACGCCTCGAGCGATACGCAGCCCGCGAGGTCTTCAACCTGGTCAGACCAGTGTCCAGCACCCCCGCGTTATAGGGGCGTCTGTGAGACGTGAGAGGGTGCGGGGCGTGAGTGAGACACCGTCGAACACCCTGCAATACCGCTTTGACGGGCCAGAAGAGGCCCCGGTCCTGATCCTGGGCCCCTCACTGGGTACCACATGGCACATGTGGGACCGGCAGGTGCCCGAACTGGCGCAGCAGTGGCGGGTCTTCCGCTTCGATCTGCCGGGACACGGCGGCGCCGCCGCGCACCCGGCGGGCTCGGTCGCCGAGCTCACCACGCGTCTGCTGGCGACACTCGACGGACTCGGCGTGCAGCGCTTCGGCTACGCGGGCTGCGCCTTCGGCGGTGCCGTCGGTATCGAACTGGCCCTGCGCCACCCCGAGCGCCTCGCCTCCCTCGCGCTGATCGCCGCCTCGCCGCGCTTCGGTACGGCCGACGAGTTCCGCCAGCGCGGCGTGATCGTCCGTACGAACGGGCTGGACCCCATCGCCCGCAGCTCGCCGGAGCGGTGGTTCACGGGAGGGTTCGCCGCCGCCCAGCCCGCGATCACCGAGTGGGCCGTGCAGATGGTGCGGACCACCGACCCCGGCTGCTACATCGCCGCCTGCGAAGCGCTCGCCGCGTTCGACGTGCGTGGCGAACTCGGGCAGGTCGGCGTCCCGACCCTGGTCCTGGTCGGCTCCGACGACCAGGTCACCGGACCCGCCGAGGCCCGCACCCTGGTCGCCGGCATCCCGGACGCCCGCCTCGCCGTCGTCCCCGGCGCCTCCCACCTGGTCCCGGTCGAGCAGCCCGCGGCCGTCACCGACCTGCTGGTGCGGCACTTCACCACCGCCTGGCAGACCGGCCACGACGCCTCCACGGGCCAGATCGCCGTCCCGGCCGCCCACGTGACCCCACCCGTCGCCCCCGCGGGTCCCGTCGCCCCCGCGGCCCTCGCGGCCTCGGCCGCCCCCGTCCAGCCGGCCATGGCCCCGCCGCCGCAGCCGGCCGGGCCGATCGCCGAGATCGCCCCGGCCGCCGCAGCGCCGCAGGCCCCGGCGCAGGGGCGGCCCGACCCGTACGAGGCGGGGCTCAAGGTGCGCCGCGAAGTGCTCGGCGACGCGCACGTCGACCAGGCGCTGGCGCAGGCGGACGAGTTCTCGGGGGAGTTCCAGGAGCTCCTCACCCGGTACGCGTGGGGCGAGGTCTGGGACCGGCCCGGTCTGGACCGGCGCACCCGCAGCTGCGTCACCCTCACCGCCCTCGTCGCCGGCGGCCACCTGGAGGAACTCGCGCCCCACCTCCGGGCCGCCCTGCGCAACGGTCTCACCCCGGGCGAGATCAAGGAAGTACTGCTCCAGGCGGCCGTCTACTGCGGCGTACCGGCCGCGAACGGCGCCTTCCGGGTGGCGCAGCAGGTCATCCGGGAGGAGACCACGCCGCCCGAGTGAGTCCTGCCCGGCCGCGGGCCGGCCCGCGGCGGCAGGATGGAGTCATGAAGCTCACCAAGAAGTCGCACGCCTGCGTCCGCCTCGACAAGGACGGGCGGACGCTCGTCCTGGACCCCGGCGGATTCAGCGAGGAGGACGCCGCCCTCGGCGCGGACGCCGTCCTCGTCACCCACGAGCACCCCGACCACTTCGACGAGCCGCGGCTGCGCGCCGCGATGGAGAACAACCCGGGCGCCGAGATCTGGACGCTGAAGTCGGTCGCGGAGAAGATCTCGGCGGCGTTCCCGGGCCGCGTCCACACCGTCGGCCACGGCGACACCTTCACCGCCGCCGGTTTCGACGTACAGGTCCACGGAGAGCTGCACGCGGTGATCCACCCGGACATCCCCCGCGTCACCAACGTCGGCTTCCTCGTCGACGGCGGCAAGGTCTTCCACCCCGGCGACGCCCTCACCGTCCCCGACCACCCGGTGGAGACGCTGATGCTCCCGGTCATGGCGCCGTGGAACAAGATCGCGGAGGTCATCGACTACGTCCGCGAGGTGAGGCCGCGGCGCGCCTACGACATCCACGACGCCCTCCTCACCGACCTCGCCCGACCGATCTACGACCGCCAGATCGGCGAACTGGGTGGCGCCGAGCACCTGCGGCTCACCCCGGGTGACTCCGCGCGGGTGTGAGGCCCCGGCCGGTGACGATCCCGGGCGGGACGGGGTTGTCGGTCCCGCCCGGTAGGTTGTGGGACATGCGCATCGCGACCTGGAACGTGAACTCGATCACCGCCCGCCTGCCGAGGCTCCTCGCCTGGCTGGAGAGCAGCGGCACCGACGTGCTGTGCCTCCAGGAGGCCAAGGTCGCCGAGGAGCAGTTCCCCTTCGACGAGCTGCGCGAGAAGGGCTACGAGGCGGCGGTGCACGCCACCGGCCGGTGGAACGGCGTGGCGGTGCTCTCCCGCGTGGGCCTGGAAGACGTGGTCAAGGGCCTGCCCGGCGACCCCGGCTACGACGGCGCGCAGGAGCCCCGCGCGATCTCCGCCACCTGCGGCCCGGTCCGCGTCTGGTCGGTGTACGTGCCCAACGGCCGCGAGGTGGAGCACCCCCACTACGCCTACAAGCTCCAGTGGCTGGAGGCGCTCCGCGCGGCCGTCGAGGGCGACGCGGCCGGCAGCCGCCCGTTCGCGGTGATGGGCGATTACAACGTCGCGCCGACGGACGACGACGTCTACGACCGTGCCGCCTTCGAGGGCTCCACCCACGTCACCCCCGCCGAGCGTGCCGCCCTCGCCTCCCTGCGCGGCGCCGGCCTGTCCGACGTGGTCCCGCGCCCGCTGAAGTACGACCACCCCTTCACCTACTGGGACTACCGCCAGCTCTGCTTCCCCAAGAACCGCGGCATGCGCATCGACCTGGTGTACGGCAACGAGCCCTTCGCCAAGGCGGTCACCGACTCCTACGTCGACCGCGAGGAGCGCAAGGGCAAGGGCGCCTCCGACCACGCGCCGGTCGTGGTGGACCTGGACGTGTAGGCGCCCCGGCCTCCCGCGCCGCTCCTGCGTGCCCTGTGGTGCACATGGCGGTACGAATGACAGTCTGGAGGTATGAACTTCCCCTTCCTGGGCAAGCGGCGCGAAGATCACCGGGCTCACGACGCCGAGGGCATCGGTGACCTGCTCGCAGACTGTGATCTGCTGCGCTCCCAGGCCCTGCGGGAGGGGGTCCGGCTCGACGACTCCGAGGTCTCGCTGGAGCAGCTCGACCAGGTGCTGCCGCGCTGGCGGAGCGACGAGGAGATCCTGGCCTGGCTCGGCAACGACGCCGGCCTGTACCTCGGCACCGTGATCGTGCGCACCGTGCCCGGCGCCGCCTGGTCCATCCGGTCCGACGGCCAGCCCGTCGTCCGGCTCGCCTCCGGCCGGGAGTTCGACGTGGTGGAGTCCGGCCACGCGTGGGCGGCGGACGGCGTGCCCGAGCTCTCGCAGCTGTACGGCGAGGTCGCGGAAGCGTGAGGGCGTTCAACCTCTGGTCCAACGATCGCCTTAAATAGGGCTAATGCCCGAAAGGTGCGTGTCGTTGGCATACCTGCCGTCTGTGTCGATACGTTGCAGTGGCCAGGTCGCACACGAACGCACAGGGGCATACGCAGGGTGCAGCCGGAGATCACTGCTCGCGCGGCGGATCGGACACCAGGACGGGCCGTCCGCAGGCGAGAAGAAGGTCAGCTGCACACCGGGCCTGGGCGCGGTGGGAGTTGCGGGTAGTCGGTGCTGCTCCGGGGCGCCCGGGCGATGAGCTCTTGCCGGGCCGCCCCGAGTCGGCGCTGCCGCAGACGCCACGCTGGGCCTGGAGGAGGCTCTCCCGGCCCGCGGCTTCCACTCTCCGCTCCTGATCGCCGGTGCTGCGGTCCGCCGCGCGGCGAGACCTCCACCGAGCGCCGCCAGATGAGCATCGCCGCGATTCGGCCCCCGGCACGGTGTCTCCTCGGCGGCCGGGCGCAAGACGGCGACGCCACCCGGGGGCCGCTCACCCCACGACACGAGCTGCCGAGGACGGCTCGGGCTGGGGCATCTCTTTCCCGTTCTCCCCGCGCCGACGCCAGTGGTGCGTTCCCACCGACGATCTCGGCAGGCCTGCCGGATCCAGGGCGGTGAGGGCCGGATCCGGCAGGTCAGGCGATCACACGTCGTAGTCGAGGGACCATTCGGCCGGCTGGCCCATGTGCATCTCGAAACGGCCAGTGCCAGTCAGGCCCGCCAGCTCGCCGCTGCCCGAGCCGGCCACCACGGTCAGGTCGGCCTTGACCGTTCCGTCGGCGAACGTCCCCTCGTGACGGAGCACGAAGCTGCCGCTGCGCCCGCCCAGCGTCGTGGTGATGTGCTCAAGGCCGAGGAACGTGACCGGGGTGCCCTCCTGTTCGGGGTAGACCAGCAGGTACTCGACCGTGCTCACCTCGGTCTCCATGTCACCCCGGTAGGCGTTGCCCACCTCGGCCCGGTGCAGCTTGGGACTGACACCCTCCGGCGTCAGCGGCTTCTCGTCCCAGCTCTTGTTGTCGAACTGACCGGATGCGTTGCTCATTCTCTACTCCCGAACTGTGTTCGCTTACGGCGTGTGCGTCTGGCATGTTGCCAGGGCAACTGGAGCCAGGTCATGTGGACTTGTCCGCTGAACGGGAAGCGTCGGCGCCGGAGAGCTTGGGCGGCTGCGGGGCGCTCCGCAGCGGAACCTCCTGCAACGCCAGGGACGCCGTCGTGATCATCAACGTGAAGGTGCGGTTGCGGAACAGTCCGAACGGGATGATCGGATGGGTGGCGGCCGACTCCACGCGGCCGAAGACCGCGAGCAGGACCACCCCGGCCAGCAGGGGTCCCCAGACGAGCGGCTCGTCCCAGCCGTGCCCCTCGCCGGCCCAGGACAGGCCCAGGAGCAGGGGAACCACTCCGCAGGCCAGGACCAGGGCCCCCAGGAAGTCGATGTCCCGCCACGCCGCGTCCGTGTGGATCACGGGCAGCGCGCGCCGCGGCGACGAGGAGAAGGGACACGAGGCCGACCGGCACGTTGATGTAGAAGATCCAGCGCCAGTCCAGGCCGTCGGTGATCCAGCCGCCGAGCGGCGGGCCGAACTGAGCCCGAACAGCGAACCGGCGATGCCCTGCACTTTGCCGCGGCTGTCCGGCGGATAGATCTCGCCCAGCGTGGTGAGGCAGTTGGACAGCAGCAGCCCGCCGAACGAGCCCTGAAGACCGCGCAGGGCGATCAGCTCGGGCACAGCCCGCACAGCCCGCACAGCCCGCTCAGCCCGCTCAGCCCGCTCAGCCCGCACAGCCCGCACAGCCCGCACAGCCACGAAGCGGCCATGAAGGCCGACGACCCTTCGTCCCGGGACCGCCCACACGCAGAACTCCGTACGCTCGCATGCCAGCGGGCGTCGGGTGCCGGAGTTCGACGGGCCGCGGTGCATGCGCTCCCGATGGGCTCCTGACGCGACCATGGCGATCAACTAAGCTGCCCGAACGGCCCTTCCCTGGAGGTGCGGATGCGTCGCCCTGTGACACGGAAACTGACGGTTCTGGCGGTCTCGGCCGCCGTGGTGTCGGTGGGGGCGGCGGCCCCACCCACCGCCCAGAGCAGACCCACCGCCCCGAAGACCCCCGTCGCAGTCGGCTACGGCGGCGCGGTCGCCAGCGTCGACCCGGACGCCTCCGCCGCCGGCATCGAGATCCTGCGCAAGGGCGGCAACGCCGTCGACGCCGCCGTCGCCACCGCGGCCGCCCTGGGGGTCACCGAGCCCTACTCCGCCGGCATCGGCGGAGGCGGCTACCTGGTCTACTACGACGCCGAGTCCCGTACGGTGCGCACCATCGACGGCCGTGAGACCGCGCCGCTGAGCGCCGACGAGAACCTCTTCACGGAGAACGGCGAGCCGATCCCCTTCGCCGACGCCGTCAGCAGCGGCCTCGCCGTCGGCACCCCGGGCACCCCCGCCACCTGGCAGACCGCTCTCGACAAGTGGGGCAGCCGGAAGCTCGGCTCCGTGCTCAAGCCCGCCGAGCACCTGGCCCGGCACGGCTTCACCGTCGACGACACCTTCCGCTCCCAGACCGCCGCCAATGAACAGCGGTTCCGCTACTTCCCGGACACCACCGAGTTGTTCCTGCCGGGCGGCGAACTCCCGGTCGTCGGCTCCACCTTCAAGAACCCGGACCTGGCGCGCACCTACAAGGAACTGGGCCGCGAGGGCGTCGGCGCGCTCTACCACGGCGAACTCGGCGAGGACATCGTCGCCACCGTCAACAAGCCGCCGGTCGACCCCGACTCCGGCTGGAACGCCCGCCCCGGCGACCTGTCCGCCAAGGACCTCGCGGCCTACGGGACCAAGCTCCAGGCGCCCACCAGGACCTCGTACCGCGGCCTGAACGTCTACTCCATCGCACCCTCCTCCTCCGGCGGCACCACGGTCGGCGAGGCCCTCAACATCCTGGAGCGCACCGACCTCTCCCGGGCGAGCAAGGCCCGATACCTGCACCGCTTCATCGAGGCGAGCCGCATCGCCTTCGCCGACCGGGGGCGCTGGGTCGGCGACCCGGCCTTCGAGGACGTACCGACGAAGGAGCTGCTGTCCCAGCGGTACGCCGACGCGCGCGAGTGCCTCATCAAGGACGACGCGGTGCTCACCAGCCCCCTCGCGCCCGGCGACCCGCGGCACCCCGCCCCCTGCGCGCGCGGCGGCACGGCGGCGCCGACGACGTACGAGGGGGAGAGCACCACGCACCTGACGGTGGCCGACAAGTGGGGGAACGTCGTCGCCTACACGCTCACCATCGAGCAGACCGGCGGCAGCGGCATCACCGTGCCCGGCCGCGGCTTCCTGCTCAACAACGAGCTGACGGACTTCTCCTTCGCCCCGGCCAACCCTGCCGTCCACGACCCGAACCTGCCGGGACCCGGCAAGCGCCCGCGGTCGTCGATCGCGCCGACGATCGTGCTCGACCAGCACCACGAACCGGTCGTCGCGGTCGGTTCGCCCGGCGGCGCGACCATCATCACCACCGTGCTCCAGGCACTCACCGGCGTCATCGACCGCGGCCTCCCGCTCGTCGACGCGATCGCCGCCCCGCGCGCCAGCCAGCGCAACGCCGAGCGGACGGAACTCGAACCGGGCCTCTACGACAGCGGCGTTCGGGCGGAGCTGGAAGCCCTCGGGCACTCGTTCAAACGCACCCCCGAGATCGGCGCGGCGACCGGCGTGCAGCGGCTGCCGAACGGCAGGTGGCTGGCCGCCGCCGAGAAGGAACGGCGCGGCGGCGGCTCGGCGATGGTGGTCAGGCCCGTCAGGTAGCGCGGGTCACAGCTCGGGGACGGGCCGTTCGGGTGTCCGGAACGCCAGCCGCCCGTCCTCGACGTCGACCGTCACCCGGCCGCCGTCCGCGATGCGGCCGTCCAGCAGCAGGCGGGACAGCTCGTTGTCCACCTCGCGCTGGATGGTGCGGCGCAGCGGGCGGGCGCCGTACTCGGGCTGGTAGCCGCGTTCGGCGAGCCAGTCCACGGCCGCGTCGGTGAACTCGGCGGTGATGCCCTGCGCGTGCACCATCCGGCGGGTCTGCTCGAGGAGCAGGCTGGTGATCTGCCGCAGCTGCTCGCCGCTGAGCTGGCGGAAGACGACGATCTCGTCGATGCGGTTGAGGAACTCGGGCCGGAAGTGCTCGCGCAGCGGGCGCAGCACCTGCTCGCGCCGGGCCTCCTCGTCCGCCTCCGAACCACCGGGACCGAAGCCGATGCCCGCACCGCGCCGGGTGATCACGTCGGAGCCCAGGTTGCTGGTCATCACGACGACCGTGTTGGAGAAGTCCACCGTCCGGCCCTGCGAGTCGGTCAGCCGCCCGTCGTCCAGCACCTGGAGCAGGATGTTGAAGACGTCCGGGTGCGCCTTCTCCACCTCGTCGAGCAGGAGCAGCGAGTACGGATGCCGGCGCACCACCTCGGTGAGCTGGCCGGCCTCCTCGTGCCCGACGTAGCCGGGCGGGGCCCCGACCAGGCGGCTGACCGTGTGGCGTTCCTGGTACTCGCTCATGTCGAGCCGGACCATACGGTCCTCGCTGCCGAACAGCGCCTCCGCCAGCGCCCGCGCCAGCTCGGTCTTGCCGACGCCGGTCGGGCCGAGGAAGAGGAAGCTGCCGATGGGCCGGTCGGGGCTGGAGAGCCCGGCGCGGGAGCGCAGTACGGCGTCGGAGACGACCCGTACGGCCTCGTCCTGGCCGACGACCCGCTCGTGCAGGTGGGACTCCAGGCCCAGCAGGCGGTCCTTCTCCTCCTGGGTGAGGCTGCTGACCGGGATGCCGGTCTGCCGGGACACCACCTCGGCGATGGACTCGGTGCCCACCACCAGGTTCAGGCCCTCGTCGGCCTCGCCGCCGCCGTCGGCCTCGGTGATCCGCTGCTTCAGCTCGGTGATCCGGTCCCGCAGCTGCGTGGCCTGCTCGTACCGCTCGTCGGTGACCGCCTGGTCCTTGTCCCGGATCAGCTGGTCCACCTCGCGCTCCATGGCGCGTACGTCCGTGCCCTTGGTGCGGGCCCGCAGCCGCACCCGGGCGCCGGCCTGGTCGATCAGGTCGATGGCCTTGTCCGGCAGCCGGCGGTCGGTGAGGTAGCGGTCGGACATCTCCACGGCCGCCACCAGCGCCTCGTCGGTGTAGCGGACCTGGTGGTGGGCCTCGTAGCGGTCGCGCAGGCCGCGCAGGATCTCGATCGCGTCCGCGGTGGTGGGCTCGGGCACCAGGATGGGCTGGAAGCGGCGGGCGAGGGCCGCGTCCTTCTCGATCCGGCGGTACTCCTCCAGCGTGGTGGCGCCCACGATGTGCAGCTCCCCGCGGGCCAGGGCCGGCTTGAGGATGTTCCCGGCGTCCATCGAGCCGCCCTCGCCGCCACCGCCCGCGCCGACGACGGTGTGCAGCTCGTCGATGAAGATGATCAGCTGGTCGGAGTGGGCGCGGATCTCGCCCACGATGTTGTTCATCCGCTCCTCGAAGTCGCCCCGGTAGCGGGTGCCGGCGACCACGCCGGTCAGGTCCAGCGCGACCACCCGGCGTCCGATCAGAACGTCGGGCACGTCGCCGTCGGTGATCCGCTGGGCCAGCCCTTCCACCACCGCGGTCTTGCCGACGCCCGCGTCACCGATCAGCACCGGGTTGTTCTTGCCGCGGCGGGAGAGCACCTCCACGGTCTGCTCGATCTCCTCCTCGCGGCCGATCACCGGATCGATCCGGCCCTGCTGGGCCAGGTCGGTGAGGTCGCGGCCGTACTTGTCCAGGGTGGGCGTGTTCGTCGACCGGGGACCCTCGGTACGGCCCTTCGCGGCGTCCGGCGGCTCCGTCGGCAGACCCGAGGGGGCGAACCGGGCCGCGTTCAGGATGTGCCCGGCGGCCGAGTCGGGGTTGGCGGCCAGGGCGCTGAGCACGTGCTCCGGGCCGATGTACCCGGTGCCGGTCGACCGGGCCAGCTCGTGCGCGTCCAGCAGGGCGCGCTTGACGGCCGGGGTCAGGGAGAGCGAGGTCGGCGGCGGGACCTCGCCCGGCGGATGCTGCACCGGGCCGGTCCGCTCGTCGATCTGCGACGCCATCGCGTCGGGGTCGGCACCGGCCCGGCTGAGCAGGCCCCGGGTCGGCTCGGTGGCGAGCGCGGCCCGCAGCAGGTGCTCGGTGTCCAGGTCCCGGCTGCCGTGCTCCGCGGCGTACTGGGCCGCGCCGCGCACCAGCTCCCGCGCGGGCTGGCTGAGCAGCCGGCCGATGTCGATCTGCCTCGGCCTGGGCCCGCCGAAGAAGCGTGCCAGGAATTCCGCGAACGGGTCACCCTCCGGGCCCATGAAGCCGCTGCTCATCGTTTCCGGTCCTCCGCTGCTTCGCTGATCGACGTGCCGGGGCCGGGTAACCCGGGCGGCGTGCGCTCATGCCCAACATGACACGTTCTGTTCCTGCGGGCATGTGCGGCGACCCCGGGCCCCGGCCCGTCTCAGAGGCCGTCCCGCGAGGTCAGGACCCGCGGTCCGGCGTCCGTGACGGCGACCGTGTGCTCCACGTGGGCCGCCCGGGAGCCGTCGTTCGTGCGCAGGGTCCAGCCGTCCGGTGCGCAGTGGTAGTCGTCCCGGCCGCCGCCGATCAGCATGGGCTCGATGGCGATGACCATGCCGTGGCGCAGCGGCAGTCCGCGTCCCGGCCGGCCCTCGTTGGGGACCCCGGGGTCCTCGTGCATGCGCCGGCCGATGCCGTGGCCGCCGAAGTCCTCCATGATTCCGTAGCCGCCCCCTCGGCACACCGAGCCGATGGCGTGCGCGATGTCGCCGATGCGGTTGCCGACGACGGCCGCGTCGATGCCCGCCGCGAGGGCCCGCTCGGCGGTCTCGATCAGGGTCACGTCCGCCGCCCGAGGGGCGCCCACGGTGAAGCTGACCGCCGAGTCGCCGGCCCAGCCTTCCAGGATCGCGCCGCAGTCGATGGAGACGAGGTCGCCGTCGCGCAACCGGTAGCCGTCCGGGACGCCGTGCACGATCGCGTCGTTCACCGACGCGCAGATGACGGCCGGGAAGGGCGTCGGGGCGAAGGAGGGCCGGTAGCCGAGGAACGGCGACGCCGCCCCCGCCTCCCGCAGTACCTCGTGCGCCACCGCGTCCAGCTCCAGCAGGGACACCCCCACGTCCGCGGCCTGCCGTACGGCGGTCAGGGCGCGCGCGACGACCTGGCCGGCCTCGTACATGGCATCGATCGACGTGTCTGTCTTCAGTTCCACCATGCCAATTACTATACCGGTATTTGAATTGGCTTCGACTCGACCCGGCCGGTACGGGAAACCGGTATTAGAATGACGGCATGGTACGCACACCCCTGACCCCCGAAGAGCGTGAACGCGGCGAGCAGCTCGGCCGGCTGCTGCGTGCGGCCCGCGGCGAGCGGAGCATGACGGAGGTCGCGGCCGAGGCGGGCGTCTCCGCCGAGACCCTGCGCAAGATCGAGACCGGCCGCGCCCCGACCCCGGCGTTCTTCACGGTGTCCGCGCTGGCCCGTGCGCTGGGGCTGTCCATGGACGAGCTGGCGGGGCGGTGCGCACTGACGGCGGTGTGAGAGTGGTGTGACGACACTCCTCGAAAACTCCCTGTAGCGGCGTCGTAACACGACTGGTGTTCCCTACGTGACCGGATGGACCGGATGGACCGGACCGGTGTCCTCCAGCGGGGCGGGAGTCGTGCGATGGCCGTGGAACAACTGCCGGGTCGGGTAAGGCGGTTCGCCCGGTACCTGACCGACCTGCTGACGCTCCTGGACCAGGAGGGCGGCTGGTGCGGGGTGTTCCGGCAGCGCGACCCCGACGGCATGCGGGCCTGTCTCGACGGACGCGAGGTGCCGCCCTGGGACGTGGTGGAGGCCCTGCTCCAGGACTTCGCCGGCCGGTACGGCGCCCCCGCCGCCACGACGGAGACGGACCGCGCCCGTGCCCTCCACGCCGCCGCGCTCACCGCGTACGACTCCCTCCCCGGCGCCCGCGACGCCCTCGGTGACCGGCTCGACGTCATGCTCCGCGAGCAGCGGTACGCCGCCGACCGCCAGGTGGAACTGGGCCGCCTGCTCACCTCGGCCACCGACCGGGAGGCGGCCGACACCCTCCGCCTCGACCTGGCCTGGGCCCGCGACGACCACGCGCGGGCAACGGCCCGGTGCGCCGAGATCCGGGCCCGGATGACGGAGCTGGACCGCCGCACGGAGACCGTCCGGCGGGGGGAGACCGGGACGGGGGCCGGGAGCCGCGCGCCTGGCGCCATGGCCAGGGAGAGCGGGGTGCAGGCCGCTGGGGGAGGGGCCGTGCCCGAGGGACCCGAGCGGGTGGGCCCCACGCGCGGGACGGCGGGCCCCACGCGCGGGACGGCGGAGCCGCCGCGCGGGAAGGCCGGTGCCGGGGGCGCGGGGCCCCGCGGACGCCGCCGGGGCGGTGCGCGTTTCGCCGGGGTCGTCGAGGAGGACGCGGCCCCCGCCTCCGTAGCGCCGGACCACCTGCCGAGCCCTCTCGCCGTCCCGGCGGCGAAACGCGCTCCGCGCGGCGCGCGATTCGCCGGTACCGCGGAGACGGTGGAGCGGCCGGCACCACGGCCCGAGCCGCCGACCGCGGTGGAGGCGGACCGGACAGCGGCAGGCCGCCTCGTGGAGGCGCTGACGCGGCTGCGCGCCGAGGGGCGCGGTGGGGAGGCGCACGCCCTGCTGGCCGAGGCCGCGCGCGGGTCCGCCGCCCGCTTCCCGCTGCTCGCCGCCCGGCTGGAACAGGCCGGACTCGGCGCCGACTGGACGACCCTGCTGTGGGAGACCGCCTCCCTGCCCGCCGAGAACCTGGTCGCCGCCGCCGACGCCCTGGCCGCGGCCGGACGCGGCGCCGACGGGGAGCGGATCCTGCGGCAGGGCGTGGTACGTCCCGCCGCCGAGATCGGCGCGGCCGTCCTCGCCCTGGTCGCCGAGGGCCGGCACCGCGAGGGCCGCGCGCTCCTCGACGCCTGCGTCCGCGCGCGCTCCCCGGAAGAGGCCGCCCGCAGCGCCGAACCCGCCCCGCCGGTCCTCGTACCGCTGTTGCTGGCGGCGGCCCGCGGAATCTCCGACGAACGCCACCGGGACCTCGTCCACGCCCTCCGCGTCGCCGGGTTCGCGAGTTGAGACACGCCTCAGCCACCCCACCGGTCCCACCACTCACCCACAGGAGTGCCAATCGCGATCGACACCACGGCTTGGCGACGATGGTCTTGGCAAGCCCGTCCGGCCAGGCTTACGTTCGTCCCTCTACTGCCTGCTCTACGGGCGTAGAGGCTCTGACGTCGTGTCGAAGGAGCAGCTCATGGCCAACGTCGTACGTGCCGCTCTGGTCCAGGCCACCTGGACCGGCGACACCGAGTCCATGGTGGCGAAACACGAGGAGCACGCCCGGGAGGCGGCCCGGCAGGGAGCCCAGGTCATCGGCTTCCAGGAAGTCTTCAACGCCCCCTACTTCTGCCAGGTGCAGGACCCCGAGCACTACCGCTGGGCCGAGCCCGTGCCCGACGGCCCGACCACCCGCCGCATGCAGGCCCTCGCGCGCGAGACCGGCATGGTGATCGTCGTCCCCGTCTTCGAGGTCGAGCAGTCCGGCTTCTACTACAACACCGCGGCCGTGATCGACGCCGACGGCACCGTCCTCGGCACCTACCGCAAACACCACATCCCGCAGGTGAAGGGCTTCTGGGAGAAGTTCTACTTCCGTCCCGGCAACCTCGGCTGGCCCGTCTTCGACACCGCCGTGGGCAAGGTCGGCGTCTACATCTGCTACGACCGGCACTTCCCCGAGGGCTGGCGGCAACTCGGCCTCGGCGGCGCCCAGCTGGTCTACAACCCCTCCGCCACGCACCGCGGCCTCTCCGCCCACCTGTGGCGGCTCGAACAGCCCGCCGCGGCCGTCGCCAACGAGTACTTCGTCGCCGCGATCAACCGGGTCGGGCAGGAGGAGTACGGGGACAACGACTTCTACGGGACGTCGTACTTCGTCGACCCGCGCGGGCAGTTCGTCGGCGAGACCGCCAGCGACACCAAGGAGGAACTCGTCGTCCGCGACCTGGACTTCGACCTCATCGACGAGGTGCGGCAGCAGTGGGCCTTCTACCGCGACCGCCGCCCCGACGCCTACGAAGGGCTGGTGCGGCCGTGACCAAGGACCTGTTCGGCCGGCACCGCGCCGTCCTGCCCGACTGGCTCGCCCTGTACTACGAGGACCCGCTGGAGATCACGCACGGCGAGGGCCGCCACGTCTGGGACGCCGCCGGCAACAAGTACCTCGACTTCTTCGGCGGCATCCTCACCACGATGACCGCGCACGCCCTGCCCGAGGTGACCAAGGCGGTGAGCGGGCAGGCCGGGCGGATCATCCACTCCTCCACGCTCTACCTCAACCGGCCCATGGTCGAACTCGCCGAACGCGTCGCCCAGGTGTCCGCCATCCCGGACGCCCGGGTCTTCTTCACCACCTCCGGCACCGAGGCCAACGACACCGCGCTGCTGCTCGCCACCGCCCACCGGCGCAGCAACACGATCCTGGCGATGCGCAACAGCTACCACGGCCGCTCCTTCAGCTCGGTCGGCATCACCGGCAACCGAGGCTGGTCCCCGACCTCGCTCTCCCCGCTCCAGACGCTCTACGTCCACGGCGGAGTGCGCACCCGCGGCCCCTACGCCCACCTGGACGACCGGGACTTCATCGACGCCTGCGTCGCCGACCTCGAGGACCTCCTCGGCCACACCCGCCCGCCCGCCGCGCTGATCGCCGAACCCGTACAGGGTGTCGGCGGTTTCACCTCACCGCCGGACGGCCTGTACGCCGCGTTCCGCGAGGTGCTGCACGAGCGGGGCATCCTGTGGATCGCCGACGAGGTGCAGACCGGCTGGGGCCGCACCGGCGAGCACTTCTGGGGCTGGCAGGCCCACGGGCGCAGCGGCCCGCCGGACATCGTGACCTTCGCCAAGGGCATCGGCAACGGCATGTCCGTCGGCGGGGTCATCGCCCGCGCCGAGATCATGAACTGCCTGGACGCCAACAGCATCTCCACCTTCGGCGGCACCCAGGTCACCATGGCGGCCGGCCTCGCCAACCTCACGTACCTGCTGGAACACGACCTCCAGGGCAATGCCCGGCGCGTCGGCGGCATGCTCATCGAACGGCTGCGGGCCGTCGCCGCCCAGGTGCCGCACGTACGGGAGGTGCGCGGGCGCGGGCTGATGATCGGCATCGAGCTGGCCCGGCCCGGCACCGACGAGGCCGCCCCCGAGGCGGCGTCCACCGTGCTGGAGGAGGCCCGCGCGGGCGGGCTGCTCATCGGCAAGGGCGGTGGCCACAGCACCAGCGTCCTGCGCGTCGCCCCGCCCATGTCCCTCACCGTGGCGGAGGCCGAGGAGGGCGCCGCCATCCTCGAACGCGCTCTGCGGAGCATCTGACAGCCGTACACGGGCCGTGCATCGAGCAGAGGAACGGAACCGCCGCGATGACCTCCACCTCGGAGACTTCGGGACCCTCAAGGACCTCGGAGCAGCACACCTGGGAACCCGCCCTGTCGGTCCGTCAGATCCTCACCCTGGAGCGGGTGCTCGCCGGGCAGCCCGAGGTGGTGGCCGGCGCGCACCGGCTCGACCGGCCCGTGCGCTGGGTGCACGTCGCCGAGGCCGCCGACGTCGGAGTGATGCTCAGCGGCGGCGAGATGGTGCTCACCACCGGGGTGCTGCTCGCCGTGGACGAGGACAAGCAGGGCGAGTACATCCGCTCCCTGCACCGTGCGGAGGCCGCGGCCGTCGTACTCGGCCTCGGCCGCGCCTTCCCCACCCCGCCGGACGTGATGCGCCGGGTGGCCGAGCGGTGCGGGCTGCCCATGGTCGTCCTGCACCGGCCCTTCCCCTTCGCCGAACTGACCGAGGAGGTGCAGTCCCGGCTGCTGCGGCGCAAGTTCGCCGCCGTCAGCCTCTCCGAGGCCGTACGCACCGAGCTGACCGGGCTGATCACCGCGGGCGCCCCCGTGCAGCGCCTCCTCGACGAGGTGGCCCGGCACGGCGGCTGCCCGGTCGTCGTCACCAACCTCGCCCACCGCGTCCTCGCCACGGCGGGGGAGCGGTCCGCGGTCGACGACGTGCTCCGGGACTGGGAACGCATCGCCCGCCAGGCCGGTGCCGGGACGGCCGACGGCTGGATCCGCGCCGAGCTGAGCGGCCGCCAGGAACGCTGGGGGCGGCTGGTGCTGTGCGGCTACCGCGGTGACCGGGCCGCCGGACGGCTGATCGCCGACCGCGCCGCCGAGGCCCTCGTCCTGCACCGCATGCTCGGCGGCGACGGGGACCGCGCCGGGGCCTCCGCGAACCCCGGCAGCTCCTGGAACTCCTGGGAGGCGCAGTCCGCGCGGAGCCTGCTCACCGACCTGGTCAGCGGTGCCGTACCCGCACGGCAGCTGCTGCCCCGGGCGCGCGCGGCCGGACTGCCGGTCAACCGGCGCGTCTTCGTCCCGCTCGTCGTCCGCGACCAGGAACCCGCCCGGCTGAACCGCGTGCTGCGGCTGCTGGGCCTTTCCGGAATCGTCGCCGAACTCGCCGACGGTGCCGGCGCCGTCCTGCTCAGCCTCGCCCCCGACCAGGACGTCAGGGCGCTGACCGCGCACTTCGCGGCCCGGCTGCGGTCGGAGCCGGAGTCCTCGCATGCCGTGGTGGCGGCGGCCGACGCCCGCACCGCCTGGGACGGCGTACCGGCCGGCCTGCGCGAGGCCCGGCACGTCGCCGACGCCGTGGCCGACTCCGCGAACTCCCTCGACCCGCCGCCCGTCGTGCGGCTGCGCGACATCCACCTGCGCGGACTGGTCCGGCTGCTGCGCGACGACCCCCACGTGCAGTCCTTCGCCGAACGGGAGCTGGACGGGCTGCTGCGCGGCCCCGACGAGGACCTGCTGTCCGTACTGCGCACCTACCTCGCCACCGGCCGCAACAAGTCCCGCACCGCCCAGCTCCACCACGTCTCCCGGCCCGCCCTCTACCGCCGTCTGGAGGCCATACAGGGCCGCCTCGGCGTGGACCTCGACGACTTCGAGCAGGCCGCCTCCGTCCACATCGCGCTCCTCGCCCACGACGCGCAACAGGGGTGACACCGTGCAATGCCCGACCCCCGCAGACGTGACACCGTGCCACTCATTCCGGCCACCCGCCCTTCCTAAGCTCGCGGCACACCGAGCGAGTGGAGGCCGAAGATGAGCCGAGTGATCCGTGCCGCGCTCTTCCAGACCGCCTGGACGGGCGACAGGGAGTCGATGATCCAGGTGCACGAACAGGCGGTGCGCGACGCCGCCGCGCAGGGCGCACAGGTCATGTGCTTCCAGGAGCTGTTCTACGGGCCGTACTTCTGCCAGGTCCAGGACCCCGAGTTCTACGCCTACGCCGAGCGCGTCCCCGACGGCCCCGTGGTCGAGCGCTTCCAGCGGCTCGCCCGCGAGCACGGCATCGTCCTGGTGCTCCCGATGTACGAGGAGGAGCAGCCCGGCGTCCTCTACAACACCGCCGCCGTCATCGACGCCGACGGCTCCTACCTCGGCAAGTACCGCAAGACGCACATCCCGCAGGTGCGCGGCTTCTGGGAGAAGTTCTACTTCCGTCCCGGCAACAGCGGCTGGCCGGTCTTCGACACCGCCGTGGGCAAGGTCGGCGTCTACATCTGCTACGACCGGCACTTCCCGGAGGGCTGGCGGGCGCTGGGCCTCGAAGGCGCGGAGATCGTCTTCAACCCGTCGGCCACCTCGCGCGGCCTGTCCGGCTACCTGTGGCAGCTGGAGCAGCCGGCGGCGGCCGTCGCCAACGAGTACTTCGTCGGCGCCATCAACCGGGTCGGCGTCGAGGAGTACGGCGACAACGACTTCTACGGCACCTCGTACTTCGTCGACCCGGAGGCCCGGTTCGTGGGCGAGGTGGCGAGCGACAAGGAGAGCGAACTCGTCGTCCGAGACCTCGACATGGGCAAGCTGCGCGAGGTGCGCGACCGCTGGCAGTTCTACCGCGACCGGGCGCCGGGCGCGTACTCCCCGCTGACCGCGCCCTGACCGACCGGGGCACCTGACAGGAGGGAACAGCATGAGCAGCCGTACCGTCATCCGCGGTGGCCTGGTCGTCACCGCTTCCGACGAGATCCACGCCGACGTCCTGATCGAGGACGGCCGCATCGCCGCCCTCGCAGCGACCGGCACCCCGGCCGCCGAGGCGTTCGCGGCCGAGAGGGTCATCGACGCGAGCGGCAAGTACGTCATCCCGGGCGGCGTGGACGGCCACACCCACATGGAGATGCCCTTCGGCGGCACCTACGCCGCCGACACCTTCGAGACCGGTACCCGGGCCGCCGCCTGGGGCGGGACCACGACGATCGTCGACTTCGCGATCCAGAGCGTCGGCCACTCCCTGCGCTCGGGCCTGGACGCCTGGCACGCCAAGGCCGAGGGCAACTGCGCCGTCGACTACGCCTTCCACATGATCGTCTCCGACGTGAACCAGAAGACGCTCAAGGAGATGGACCTGCTGGTGGAGGAGGGCGTCACCTCCTTCAAGCAGTTCATGGCCTACCCGGGCGTCTTCTACTCCGACGACGGCCAGATCCTGCGCGCCATGCAGCGCGCCGCCGACAACGGCGGCCTGATCATGATGCACGCCGAGAACGGCATCGCCATCGACGTCCTGGTCGAGCAGGCCCTCGCCCGCGGCGAGACCGACCCGCGCTACCACGGCGAGGTCCGCAAGGCCCTGCTGGAGGCCGAGGCGACCCACCGTGCCATCAAGCTCGCCCAGGTCGCCGGAGCGCCCCTGTACGTCGTGCACGTCTCCGCGACGGAGGCGGTCGCGGAGCTGACCCGGGCCCGCGACGAGGGCCTGAACGTCTTCGGCGAGACCTGCCCGCAGTACCTCTTCCTGTCCACCGACAACCTCGCCGAGCCCGACTTCGAGGGCGCCAAGTACGTGTGCAGCACCCCGCTGCGCCCGCGCGAGCACCAGGCGGCCCTGTGGCGGGGGCTGCGGACCAACGACCTCCAGGTGGTCTCCACCGACCACTGCCCCTTCTGCTTCAGCGGCCAGAAGGAGCTGGGCCGGGGCGACTTCTCCAAGATCCCCAACGGCATGCCGGGCGTCGAGAACCGCATGGACCTGCTCCACCAGGCCGTCGTCGACGGGCACATCAGCCGCCGCCGCTGGATCGAGATCGCCTGCGCCACCCCGGCGCGCATGTTCGGCCTGTACCCGAGGAAGGGCACCATCGCCCCGGGCGCCGACGCCGACGTGGTCGTCTACGACCCGCACGCCGAGCAGGTCATCTCCGCCGAGACCCACCACATGAACGTCGACTACTCGGCGTACGAGGGCAAGCGGATCACCGGCCGCGTGGAGACCGTGCTCTCGCGCGGCGTACCGGTCGTCACCGAGCGGGAGTACACCGGGCGCAAGGGCCACGGCGTCTACACCCCGCGCGCCACCTGTCAGTACCTGAACTAGGAGCGGTGCCCATGGACTTCGGACTCGTCCTGCAGACCGACCCGCCGGCCTCCCGCGTCGTCGACCTGATGAAGCGGGCGGAGAACAACGGCTTCCGCTACGGCTGGACCTTCGACTCCGCCGTGCTGTGGCAGGAACCGTTCGTGATCTACAGTCAGATCCTGGCCCAGACCTCGGAACTCAAGGTCGGCCCGATGGTCACCAACCCGGGCACCCGCACCTGGGAGGTGACCGCCTCCACCTTCGCCACCCTCAACGACATGTTCGGCAACCGCACCGTCTGCGGCATCGGCCGGGGCGACTCCGCGATGCGCGTCGCCGGTCGCAAGCCCAACACCCTGGCCCGTATGAGCGAGGCCATGAAGGTCATCCGGGCGCTGGGCCGGGGGGAGGAGGCCGACCTCGGCGGCGGCACCGTCGTCAGGTTCCCCTGGATCCGGCCGGGCGCCGAAGTGCCCGTGTGGATGGCGGCGTACGGACCCAAGGCACTGAAGATGACCGGCGAGGAGGCCGACGGCTTCATCCTCCAGCTCGCCGACCTCTACCTGACCGAGTACATGGTCAAGGCCGTCAAGGACGCCGCCATCGCCGCCGGACGGGACCCGTCCGAGGTGCGGATCTGCGTCGCCGCCCCGGCCTACGTCACCGCCGACGACTCGCCCGAGGCGCTCGCCCACGCGCGCGAGCAGTGCCGCTGGTTCGGCGGCATGGTCGGCAACCACGTGGCCGACCTCGTCGAGAAGTACGGCGCCCACACGGGCGCGGTCCCCGACGAACTCACCGACTACATCAAGGCCCGCGAGGGCTACGACTACGCCCACCACGGGCGCAGCGGCAACCCGGACACGCGGTTCGTGCCGGACGAGATCGTCGACCGGTTCTGCCTGATCGGTCCCGCCGAGAAGCACATCGAGAAGCTGGGCGCCCTGCGCGCCCTCGGCGTCGACCAGTTCGCGCTCTACGACATGCACGACGCGCAGGAAGCCGTGATCGACGCCTACGGCACGGAGATCATCCCGGCCGTCAACGCCTGACCCCCTCCCTCTTCCCCTCTCGGGGGAGGAGGGCCCAGGACGCAGCACCCCGCGCACCCCCTCGGCACCGCCCGCACGGCCTCTCCCGTCCCACCGCACGATTGGCCTGCCCATGACCGACACCGCGCCCACGGCGATACCGCCGTCCGCCCAAGTCACCCTCCCCGACGGGCGCGTGGAGCTCGCCCCCGGCTCCCCGCCGCCGAGCGGCCCCTACGCCAACGAGGACCTGCTGCCCGTCCCCGTCGAGGGGCGCACCTGGACCACGTACAACTTCTCCGCCCTGTGGGTCGGCATGGCCCACAACACGGCCTCCTGGACGCTGGCCTCCGGTCTGATCGCCGTCGGCATGGACTGGAGGCAGGCGGTGTTCACCATCGCCCTGGCCAACGTGATCGTGCTCCTGCCGATGCTGCTCACCGGGCACGCCGGGCCCAAGTACGGCATCCCCTTCCCGGTGTTCGCCCGCGCCTCCTTCGGCATCCGCGGCGCCAACCTGCCCGCCGTGGTGCGGGCGCTGGTGGCGTGCGGCTGGTTCGGCATCCAGACGTGGATCGGCGGCGAGGCGATCTACTTCCTGGCCGGGAAGCTGATCGGTGACGGCTGGACGAACGCGGCGACGTTCGGCGGCTACGCCTGGACGATGTGGCTGTCGTTCGCGATCTTCTGGGCCATCCAGGTCGCCATCATCTACCGGGGCATGGAGACGATCCGCCGCTTCGAGAACTGGGCGGCGCCCTTCGTGCTGGTCGGCGCGTTCGTGATGCTGTGGTGGATGGCCGACAAGGCGGGCGGCTTCGGCCCGCTCTTCGACCAGCCGTCGCGGCTGGGCTGGGGCGGCGACTTCTGGAAGCTGTTCTGGCCCTCGCTCATGGGCATGATCGGCTTCTGGTCCACCCTCTCCCTCAACATCCCGGACTTCACGCGCTACGGAAAGAGCCAGAAGGCGCAGACCCGGGGCCAGGCCCTGGGTCTGCCGACCACCATGACGCTGTTCGCGTTCCTCTCCGTGATGGTCACCTCCGGTTCCCAGGCGGTGTACGGGGAGGCCATCTGGGACCCGGTGAAGCTCGCCGCGAAGACGGACAACGTGGTGGGGCTGCTCTTCGCCCTCGTCACCGTCCTGGTGGCGACCCTGTCCGTGAACATCGCGGCCAACCTGGTCTCACCGGCCTTCGACTTCTCCAACGTCGCCCCGCGCAAGGTGAGTTTCCGGGCCGGTGCGCTCATCACCTGCGTCCTCGCCGTGCTGATCTTCCCGTGGAAGCTGTACTCCGACCCGCAGGGCTACATCTTCACCTGGCTCGGTCTGGTCGGCGGGCTGCTCGGCACGGTCGCCGGCATCCTCATCGCGGACTACTGGATCCTGCGCCGCGCCCGTCTCGACCTCGTCGACCTGTACCGCACGGGCGGACGCTACTGGTACGACCGGGGCTGGAACTGGCGGGCGGTCGTCGCCTTCCTCGTCGGCGGCGTCCTGGCCATCGGGGGCGCCGACTTCCACCCGCTGATCGACGGCAGGCCCGTGCCGTTCCTGGAGCCGCTGGCCGACTACGGCTGGGCGGTGGGCCTCGGCACCTCCATGGCGCTGTACCTGGCGCTGATGCTGCTGCCCGCCACCCGGCCACCTCGTGCGCCGGCCGCTCCGGTTCAGCTCTGACCGTCGTCCAGGGCGGCCACCGCCTCCTTGGCCGCCTTGATGGCACCCTTGTTGATCGTCTCCGTACTCGGCGCCTTCTTCGACTCGAAGTCGCTGCCGTTGTACGTGATCACCACCAGGGCGTTGGACGCGCGGACCAGCACCGTGCCCTCGCGCGTCTGCTGCTTGTCCTCGGTGGTGAGGTTCACGACGGAGTACGCCGCGTCGCCGAGCCCCGGCACCTCGCCACCGCCGCTCCGGTCGGCGACCCGCTCCTTGTACGACTTCAGCGCGGCCTCGTCCGACTTCATCACCTCGTAGGAGACGTCGAGCCACCGGTAGTCGTACCCTTTGAGCGCGTTCCAGGAACAGGTGCGGCGCACACCGGTGTCCGTCGAGGGGATCTCCTTGCCGGCCGCCTCGGCACCCGGCACCAGTGAGGTGACCGTCTTCCGGGCCAGGCTCTCGCAGGGTGCCGGAGCGGCGGCGTACGTCTTCGTCACCGCCTCGGTCGCGGGTGCGGAGGCGGACCGTTCGGTGGTGTCGGGCGGCGTCTTGCCTTTCGCGGCCGGTGACGTGTCCGGCCCGGACGACAGCGCCCAGCCCGCCGTGGCGAGCACGGCGACCGGCGCCAGACGCGCGGTCAGGGCGAGCGGCAGGGGAAGAGAACGCACGGCGCACTTCTCGTGGGGGACGGTGCGGAGAGGGTCCGCACTGCGGACGGGACGCCAGTGTCACACGAGTCCCCGTGGGGCGGAAGGGCGAACTCGGTGCGTGGCCGCGTGGTGACGCAGACGAACGGGAAACGCCTGTTCCGGGCGAGGGGCCGTCAAGGCCGGACGGCCCCAGCGCCTGGCCCGGCGGGAAGCCGTCAGGGCCGGACGGCAGTCACCAGCCGCATACCGTCCCGCATCCGCACGCCGGTGCCGGTGCCGGTGCCGGTGCCGGTGCCGGTGCCGAACGGGCGCAGCACCTCCTCCAGACCGGCGAGCCGCGAGGCGGGGAGCGCACCGCCCGGTACGCGCGACAGGAGGAACTCGGCGGCATCCGGCACGTCCCGGCCCCGGACCGTCCCGACGCCGACCGGGACGACCCCAGCGGCCGGGAACGCGTGCACCTGGGCGCCCGCGCACACGTACGCCGCGTTCGCGAACCCCTCGGCCGCTGTGCTCGCACGTGCCCGCTCCAGCAGAGGCACCGAGATGTCGACGCCGACGGCGTGCCCGTGGGCGGCGTTCCGCGCCGCGATCCGGGTCGTCGCGCCGGCCCCGCAGCCGACGTCGGGGACACGGCCGCCGGGGGCGACGGCCGCCGCGCCGAACAGAGCGTCGTCCACGCCCGCGAGCATCGCGTCGTAGCGGTCCTGGTGGCCGGCCCAGTGCGCGCCGACGGGGCCGTTCCGGGCCTCGGCCTGACGGGGGTCGGCGACGAGGGTCATGAGGTCTCCCGAGGGGTGGACGGGGCGGCCGGTGCAGTCAGGGCGGTCTCGATGCGGTCCACGGCGGCGAACGCGCCGTACGCGACGAGATGCACCAGGCAGTGGTCGGTGTGCTCGGGCCGGCGCCATGCCGCGACGTCCGCGTCCGTGACCCCGCCCGGCGCGAGCGCGGCCAGCAGTGCCAGCCGCACGCCGGGCCGCTCCCGCCGGTCGGGGAAGGGTCCGTCGGCGAGGGACGGGTGAGACCCGTCCCAGTCACGCAGGGTGGCGTGTACGAGGGCCCGGTCGTCGGCGTCGAGGAGACCGGCGCCCGTCGTGGCGGCGGTGCTCAGTGCCGCGTACGCGGGGCCGACCGGGGTGCCCGCCGCCCACGCCGGTCCCGGGCCGGGGTCGTCGAGCAGGGGCAGGGCGGCTCCGGGCACGGCCGCGCGGCGCATGGTGCGCGACAGCGACCTGCCCGCCAGGCTCCGCACCGGACGCAGCCGCTGCGCGTCGGCGGGGAGCAGGTTCTCGGTCACCAGGGCCGACACGACGCGGTTGATGAAGTGGAAGGCCAGCGCGGTGCCGAGATAGCCGGGAGCCTCCTCGCGCGGGAACGGCCACGGCTCCCGCGCGGCCCCCGGGACACGGGTGCGCCGCGCCCAGTCGAGCACGCGCGCGTGCTGCTCGTCGGCCGGCTCCTGACCCCGGGCCAGCCGCTCGGCCAGGGCGTGGTCGCCGGTCGCGTGCAGCAGCATGGTGTGCGCGTCCACGCAGAACCGGCACCTGTTGGCCTGCGACACCCCGAAGGCGGCGACCTCCTTGCCGGTCCGGCCGCCGGGGCCGGCGATCAGGGACTCCCGCATCAGCGCCCACGCCGGGGCGACGAGCGCGGGGGCGGAGGAGAGGACCACGAACGGGGCGGGCTCGGGGATGCCGAAGTCCCGCGCCGCCTGGGCGTAGACCTCGGCGACGCGGCCGGTGGCCGCCTTCGGCGGAAGGGGTTCGGTGTGACGGAAGGGTGTGGGCATGCACAGCAGCGTGCGCCACCGGGGCGCCCCCGGTCGTCGTACGGCCGGATGCGGTCGGCGCTGCGCCACCGAGGCCCGGTCCGGCAGCGCACTACTTCCCCGGGAGTAGTCCGCAAGCCGTCCACAGGGCCGACGCGCCCGTCGGCGAGGCCGTCTAGGGTGCGGGCATGAGTGGGCGTCGGATCGATCGCGGACGGCTCGCCGACACGATCCTCGCGGTCGTGGTCGGCGCCCTCGGCATGACCGTCGCCGCCTTCGACGACGACACCCGGGCCCTCGACCACGTGCTGATCGCCCTCGCCTCGGCGGCGCTCGCCTTCCACCGTGCCGCCCCGCGCGCGGTGCTCGCCGTCGCCACCGTGCTCGGCACAGCGTACGTCGTGCACGCCCATCCCGGGCCGCTCTCCGCGCTGCCCGTCCTGGGCGCCGTGCACACCGCGGCCCGGGTCGGCCACCGGGGCGTCGCCGCGGCCGGCGGCGCGGTGTTCCTGGCCGGGTACGTGGCGACGGGCCCCGGGACGCAGGAGGTGGCCGAGCGGGCCGGGTTGCTCGCCGGCTGGTTCCTGTGCGCGGTGGTGACCGGGCTCGCCGACCGGAACTGGCAGGCGTACCTGCGCCAGACCGAGCAGCGCGCCCTGGAGGCGGAGCGCACCCGGGAGGAGGCGGCCCTGCGCCGCGCCGGTGAGGAACGCCTGCGCATCGCCCGGGAGTTGCACGACTCGCTCACGCACAGCATCTCCATCGTCAAGCTCCAGGCCGGCGTCGCCGTCCACCTGGCCCGCAAGCGCGGCGAGGAGGTGCCGCCGGCACTGCTCGCCATCCAGGAGGCCAGTGGTGAGGCGATGCGCGAGCTGCGCTCCGCCCTCCAGGTGCTGCGCGCCGACGAACCCACCGGCACCCCGGCCCTGCTCGTGGAGCGGGCCCGCGCCGCCGGCCTGGCCGTCGACCTGAAGGTCACCGGCGACGAACGCCCGCTGCCGCGGGCCGTCGACCGGGCCGCCTACCGCATCGTCCAGGAGGCCCTCACCAACGCGGCCCGGCACGCGGGACCGGCGAAGGTGACGGTCCTCATCGACTACGGCGGGGGAAGCGAGGGCCGGTTGGCGATCGACGTGGACGACGACGGAGCCGCCGACCCGGCCCGCCCGCCGGCGCCGGGCACCGGCCTGACCGGCATGCGTGAACGCGTGACGGCTCTCGGCGGCACCCTGGTCGCCGCCCCGCGCGCGGAGGGCGGCTTCTCGGTGCGGGCCCGGCTGCCGCTGGGGGAGACGGTATGAGCGAGGTCCTGCGGGTGGCGCTCGTCGACGACCAGGCGCTGATGCGCGCCGGCTTCCGGGCCCTCCTCGACGCCGAGGACGGCATCGAGGTGGTCGGCGAGGCGGCCGACGGGGAGCAGGGCGTGGCACTGGTGCGGGACCGGGTGCCCGACGTGGCGCTGGTCGACGTGCAGATGCCCGTGATGTCGGGCATCGAGGCGACCCGCCGCATCGCCGCCGACCCGGCCCTCGCCGCCGTCCGCGTGGTCATCCTCACCAACTACGGCCTGGAGGAGTACGTCTTCGAGGCGCTGCGCGCGGGAGCGAGCGGCTTCCTCCTCAAGGACACCGAGCCCGCCGACCTGCTCCAGGCCATCGAGGTGGTCGCACGCGGTGAGGCGCTGCTCTCCCCGTCGGTCACCCGCACCCTGATCGGCGAGTTCGTCTCCCGGCCCCCGGACCGTGCCACCGCCCCCGGCCTGGACCGCCTCACCCGCCGCGAACGCGAGGTCACCGCGCTCGCCGCCCGCGGCCTGAGCAACGAGGAGATCGCCGTGCACATGGTGATCAGCCCGTTGACCGCCAAGACACACATCAGCCGCGCGATGACCAAGCTGGGCGCCCGGGACCGGGCCCAACTCGTGGTGTTCGCCTACGAGTCGGGCCTCGTGGAGGCGCGTCGGCGGGAGAGCGGGCCTCGGCCGGCGGGCTGGACGAGCGCGCCGTCGGCCGGTTCCGCGGCGGGCTGACCACGGAGATCTCTCTCGCGGCCGACAGCCGGTGCCGGCCACTGGCGTTCGTTCCGGGAGGTCCGGGGCCTCGGCGTGCTGGGTCTCGTCGGCGGTGTTCTCCCGCACGTAGTCGTCGCGCGGCCGGATCAGGTTGCTTCGTCCCCGGCGCCGCCGCGCCCGCCGACACGCTCCCGGCCGGATCGCGCGAAACGAACCCGAGCACGGCACGCGAACCCGAGCACGGCACGCGAACCAGAGCACGGCACGCGAACCAGGTCGCGGCACATGAGCCGGATCGCGCGAAACGCAACCGTCTAGGGGACCCGCGCCGTCCACCCGTCGGAGCCGAACTTGGTGCCGGCCAGCTCCCGCGCCCGGGCCAGCTCCTCGTCGGTCACCTTTCCCTGGGCGAGCCCGTACCGGCCGGCGAACGACTCGATCATCCGCTCGATGACGGCCTCCCGCGCCAGCCCGGTCTGCCGGCGCAGCGGGTCCACCCGCTTCTTCGCGCTCTTGATGCCCTTGTCGGACATCTTCTCCCGCCCGATGCGCAGCACTTCCAGCATCTTGTCGGCGTCGATGTCGTAGGACATGGTCACGTGGTGCAGCACGGCGCCCGGACCACCGCCCGGCCCCACGACGCGCTTCTGGGCGGCTCCCGCGATCTTGCCCTGGTCGGTGGCGATGTCGTTCAGCGGCTGGTACCAGGCGCGGATCCCCATCTCGCCGAGCGCGCCGAGCACCCAGTCGTCGAGGTAGGCGTAACTGTCCTGGAAGGAGAGCCCCTGCACCAGGGCCTCCGGCACGGACAGCGAGTAGGTGATGGTGTTGCCGGGCTCCACGAACATGGCGCCGCCGCCGGAGATCCGGCGCACCACCTCGACGCCGTGGCGGGCGGCGCCCTCGGCGTCCACCTCGTTGCGCAGCGACTGGAAGCTGCCGATGATCACCGCCGGGGCGCCCCACTCCCACACCCGCAGGGTCGGCGGACGCCGGCCCGCGGCGACCTCGGCGGTCAGCACCTCGTCCAGCGCCATGTGCAGCGCGGGGGGCTGCGGGCCCTCGTGGATCAGCTGCCAGTCGTAGTCCCTCCAGTCCGTGGCGCGCGCCAGGGCCCGGCGCACGGCGATGCCGACGCCGTCCGAGGTCAGCCCGTACATCACGGTGCCCTCGGGCAGCGCCGCGTCGATCCGCGCGGCGAGTCCGGCGGCGTCGGTGTCCGCGGGGGCGCCCTCCAGCGCGCGGTTCACGGCGTCCAGCGCCTCGTCCGGTTCCAGGAAGAAGTCGCCCGCCACGCGCACGTGCCGCAGCACTCCGCCGTCGGCCTCCACGTCCACGACGACCAGCTTGCCGCCGGGGATCTTGTATTCACCGTGCACCGATCCGCCTCCGTTTCCGCACACGAGGGGCAACAGCGGAGCCGAGCACGGTGTTCCCGGGGCCGTCCCGCCCGCGTACGGGGCGGGCGGCCGGTGCCGGTTAGCCTGACCGCATGCGGGTCACCAGGGAGCTGCCGACGCTCGCCGCCGGCGAGGTGGACGTGCCCTTCGTGATCAAGGGGTACGAGGAGGTCGTCGCCGACGACACGGCCTGGAACGAGCACGCGCACCCGTGGCACGAACTGCTCTGGAACGAGCACGGCGCGTCCACGGTCGTGGTGGGCCCCCGGGTGTGGTGCGTCACGCCGACGCTGGGACTGTGGATGCCGGCGGGGCAGTTGCACTCCGCCTCCGCGGTCGCGGGCACCTCGTACCGGGCCCACTTCTTCCGGCACGGCACGGTGTCGGCGCTGCCCGACGTACCGGTCGCCGTGGACATCACCCCGCTGCTCCGGCTGCTCCTGGAGCGGCTGGAGGAGGACCTGACGTCGCGTTCCCGGGCCGTGACCGAGACGATGGTCCTCGACGTCCTGCGGCCGTCGCCCCGGGCCCTGTTGGTGCAACTGCCCACGTCCCCGTTGCTGCGGCCGATCGTGGACGCGGTACGGGCCGATCCCGCCCACCAGCGGACGCTGGCCGGCTGGGCGGCCTCCCTCGGGTGCAGCGCCCGCACACTGACCCGGGCGTTCCGCACCGAGACGGGCACGAGTTTCGCCCGTTGGGTCGCCGCGGTACGGGCCCAGCACGCCGTGCAGCTGCTCTCCCGCGGATTCGAGGTCGACGTGGTGGCCGACGCGGTGGGCTACCGCTCGGCGAGCGCCTTCGGGGCGGCCTTCCGGCGGACCACCGGGACCACTCCGGGCAGCTTCCGGACCCGCTGACGGATCCACGGCTGTCCCGATCGCTACATGGCCTGTCCAAAAGACTCGATTGATGCGCGCGCACCGACTCCATAACCTATGCAGGTAAGCCTTACCTAACTAGCTGGCGCGCGTGCTGTGCCCTGCTTCCGGCCGCCGAGTGAGCGTGCCGGAGCGTGGGCCCGGCACCGCCGACCGAAAGTGACACCACGGGTCGATGAGAACTCCACGCCTTCCTGTGCTCGCCCTCGCGGCGGCCCTCCTGTTCGGCCTCACCGCCTGCGGCGGCCAGGACGGTGACCAGGACGACAGCGGCGCCGCCGGCGCCGACGGCTCCGGCTTCCCCGTGACGGTGAAGCACGCGCTCGGGACCACGGTCATCGACTCCGAGCCCAAGCGCGTCGCCACCGTGAACTGGGCCAACGAGGAAGTCCCGCTCGCCCTCGGCGTCGTCCCCGTCGGCATGGCCAAGGCCACCTTCGGCGACGACGACGGGGACGGCGTCCTGCCCTGGACCGAGAAGCGGCTCAAGGAACTCGACGCCAGGACGCCGGTCCTGTTCGACGAGACCGACGGCATCGACTTCGAGGCCGTCGCCGACACCAGGCCCGACGTCATCCTCGCCGCGTACTCCGGGCTGACCGAGCAGGACTACGAGACCCTCAGTCGGATCGCCCCCGTCGTGGCCTACCCCGAGGCCGCCTGGGCGACCCCCTGGCGCGACATCATCCGCCTGAACAGCAAGGCCATCGGACTCGCCGCGGAGGGCGACAAGCTGATCGGCGACCTGGAGGGGCGGATCGGCGCGACCGTCGCCAAGTACCCCCAGCTCAAGGGCAAGTCGGCGATGTTCATGACGCACGTGTCCTCCAAGGACGTCAGCCAGGTCGGCTTCTACACGACCCACGACACCCGCACGCAGTTCTTCACCGACCTCGGCATGAGGATCCCCGCGAGCGTCTCCGAGCCGTCCGAGTCGACGAAGAAGTTCGTCCTCACCAAGAGCGCCGAGCGCATCGACGACTTCAACGACGTCGACATCATCACCGGCTACGGAGACTCCACGGGCGAACTGCTCAAGGCGCTCAAGGCCGACCCGCTCACCTCGAAGCTGGCCGCGGTCGAGCGGGGCTCCATCTACCTGCTGCCCGACAGCACCCCGCTGGCCACCGCCGCCAACCCCACCCCGCTGTCCATCCCGTACGTCCTGAACGACTACCTGGCGGCGCTCGCCAAGGCCGCGGACAAGGTCAAGTGACCGTCACCGACACCCCGATCGCGCCGGACGCCGTCCTGGTACGGCGTCCGGCGCGCGTCCGCGTCCGCTGGCTCCTCCTCCTCGCCGCGGTGCTGATCGCCGTCATGACGGCCTCCCTCGCCTTCGGCTCCCGCGCCGTCGCCTGGTCCGACGTCTGGGCGGCGCTCGGCGGGGCGGAGTCCACCCTGGAGGAGGCGGCGGTCGCCAAACGGATACCGCGTACCCTCCTCGCCGTCGTCGTGGGCGCCGCCCTCGGACTCTCCGGCGCGGTCATGCAGGGCGTGACCCGCAATCCGCTGGCCGACCCCGGCATCCTCGGCGTGAACATGGGCGCCTCCCTGGCCGTGGTCACCGCCATCGCCCACTTCGGCCTCGCGTCGGCGTCCGGTTACATCTGGACGGCGATGCTCGGGGCGGCGCTGACCGCCGCCTTCGTGTACGCCGTCGGCTCGCTGGGCCGCGGCGGTGCCAGTCCGCTGAAGCTGGCCCTCGCCGGCGCCGCCATCTCGGCCGCGCTCGCCTCGCTGGTCAGCGCCGTCGTACTGCCCCGCAACGACATCTCCGACACTTTCCGGCTGTGGCAGATCGGCGGTGTCGGAGGCGCCTCCTACGATCAGCTCGGCAGCGTCCTGCCGTTCCTCGGCGCCGGGTCCGTGATCTGCCTGGCCTCCGCCCGGGCCCTCAACTCGCTGGCACTGGGCGACGACCTGGCCGCCGGGCTCGGTGAGCGGGTGGCCCTCGTCCGGGCCGGCGCGGCGCTCGGCGCGGTCGTGCTGTGCGGCGCGTCCACCGCCGTCGCCGGACCGATCGTCTTCGTCGGTCTCGTCGTACCGCACACCTGCCGGCTCCTGGTGGGCGTCGACCACCGCTGGCTGCTGCCGTTCTCCGCGCTGGGCGGTGCGATCCTCCTGACGGCCGCGGACGTGGTGGGGCGGGTCGTGGCCCGGCCGGCCGAGATCGACGTGGGCATCCTGACCGCGATCATCGGCGCCCCCTTCTTCATCCACATCGTCCGCCGGCAGAAGGTCAGGTCCCTGTGAGTGCCCCAGCCGTCCGCGCCCCGTCCACGTCGGCGGCCGTCACCCGGGCACGGGTCCGCGGCGCGTACCGGCGCCGGCTCCTCGTCCTGACGCTCCTGCTGCTGGTCCTCGCCGCGTTCGTCACGACCCTCATGGCGGGCCACACCTTCTACCCGGTCGGCGACGTGCTGCGCGTGGTCCTGGGTGAGCGGGTGCCGGGCGCGTCCTTCACCGTCGGCACGCTGCGGCTGCCGCGGGCGGTGCTGGCCCTGACCGCCGGATTCAGCTTCGGCATGGCCGGCGTCACCTTCCAGACGATGCTCCGCAACCCGCTCGCCAGCCCCGACGTCATCGGCATCAGCGCGGGAGCGAGCGCGGCGGCCGCCATCGCCATCGTGACCTTCTCGCTGGGCGGGACCGAGGTGTCGGTCGTGGCGATCGCCGCCGCGCTCGGCGTGGCGCTGCTCATCTACACCCTCGCCTTCCGCGACGGGGTCGCCGGCACCCGGCTCATCCTGATCGGCATCGGCGTCGCCGCGCTGCTCGACAGCGTCACCTCCTACGTCCTGTCGCAGGCCGGCGAATGGGACCTCCAGGAGGCGATGCGCTGGCTCACCGGCAGCCTCAACGGCACCACTTGGGAAGAGACCGTGCCCGCCGTCGTCGCCGGACTCGTGTGCGGCCCGGTGCTGCTGTTCCGGGCCCGCGACCTGGGCGCGCTGAGCCTGGGCGACGACACCGCGTCCGCGCTCGGCGTCCGTGTCGAGCGCACCCGCGTCACGGTGATCGTCGCGGCCGTCGGGCTGATCGCGTTCGCGACGGCGGCCGCCGGGCCGATCGCGTTCGTCGCGTTCCTCTCCGGACCGATCGCCGCCCGTCTCATGGGGACCGGCGGATCCCTGCTGGTGCCCGCGGGACTGGTCGGTGCCCTCCTCGTCCTGGTCGCCGACCTCACCGGCCAGTACGCCTTCGACACCCGCTACCCCGTGGGCATCGTCACCGGCGTTCTCGGCGCGCCCTACCTCGTCTACCTGATCGTCCGCACCAACCGGGCCGGAGGCTCACTGTGACCGCGTCCCACACCCTCGCCACCGAGGACCTCTCGCTCGGCTACGGCGACCGAGCCGTCATCGAGGGCCTGGACCTGACCCTCGCGGCCGGACGGATCACGGTGATCGTCGGCGCCAACGCCTGCGGCAAGTCGACGCTGCTGCGCGCGATGTCCCGGCTGCTCGTCCCGCGCACCGGCCGCGTCGTCCTGGACGGCAGGGAGGTCCACCGCACCCCCGCCAAGGAACTCGCCCGCACCCTGGGCCTGTTGCCCCAGGCACCCGTCACCCCGGAGGGCATCACGGTCCTCGATCTGGTCGGCCGGGGCCGCCATCCCCACCAGCGCGCCTTCTCCCGCTGGACGGCGAAGGACGACGCGGCGGTCGCCGCCGCACTGGAGGCGACCAGGACGACCGACCTGATGGACCGGTCGGTCGACGAACTCTCCGGCGGCCAGCGCCAGCGGGTGTGGATCGCGATGGCACTGGCCCAGCAGACCGACCTGCTGCTGCTCGACGAGCCCACCACGTTCCTCGACATCAGCCACCAGATCGAGGTCCTCGACCTGCTGACCGACCTGAACCGGACGCGCGGCACCACGATCGTCATGGTCCTGCACGACCTCAACCTGGCCGCCCGCTACGCGGACCGGCTCATCGCCCTGGCGTCCGGACGACTGCACGCCGCCGGAACGACCGGGGAAGTGATGACCGAGGACACGGTCCGGGCCGTGTACGGCATGGAGAGCCGCGTCATCGAGGACCCGGTCTCCGGCAAGCCCCTCGTACTGCCGATCGGCCGCCACCACGCGACGACCGCGGTCGCCGGGACGAGGCACGAGGCGCCGTCGCTCGCAGCGCCGTCGCTCGCAGCGCCGTCGCACGCGGCGGCGCCGGACCCGGGCGGCGCGCGGCACCCGGCGCCCCGGCCGGCCGGGGGCCGCTGAACCATGGCCCGCAAGCTCGCCGCGCTCCTGCCCGACCTGGCCCCCTGGCGCTCATCCCGCGACTTCCGGCTCCTGTGGACGCAGGGCCTGGTCACCTACCTCGGCAGCGTGATGGCGCTGATCGCACTGCCGCTCCAGATCAAGGACCTGACCGGCTCACCGCTCGCGGTGGGCGCGATGGGCGCCGTCGAACTGGTCCCGCTCGTGGTCTTCGGACTCTACGGCGGCGCCCTCGCGGACGCGGTGGACCGGCGCAAGGTCATCGTGCTGACCGAGGCGGGACTCGGACTGCTGGCGGCCGTCCTGCTGCTGAACGCGATGCTGCCGCGGCCCAGCCTGTGGCCTCTCTACGTGGTGGCGGCCGGGGTGGCGGCCCTCGCCGGCCTCCAACGACCCGCCCTCGACTCACTGCTGGCCCGCATCGTCCCGCACGACCAACTCGCCGCGGCGGCCGCGCTGAACGCCCTGCGCTGGCAGGCCGGCGCGATCGCCGGGCCCGCGGCGGCGGGCCTCGTCGTGGCGTACGCGGGCAACGTCCCCGCGTACGCCACCACCGTGGTCTGCTTCGCCGTCTCGGTCCTGATGTGCCGTCGGCTCTCGCCCGTGCCGCCCATCGAGCACGCGGCCAAGCCGTCATGGCGCGGTATCGCCGAAGGAGCCCGGTACGCCTGGTCCAGGCCGGTGCTGCTGGGCACCTACGCGGTCGACCTGGCGGCGATGTTCTTCGCCTTCCCGAACACGATCTTCCCCTTCCTCGCCGACGAACTCGACGCCGACTGGTCGCTGGGCCTGATGTACGCGGCCGGTTCTGTCGGCTCCCTGCTGGTCAGCCTGACCAGCGGCTGGGTGTCCCGGACCCGACGGCACGGTCTGCTGGTGGTGTTCGGCGCCGCCGGCTGGGGTCTGGCCATGGCGGCGGCCGGCTGGACGTCACACGTCTGGCTGGTGCTGGTGTGCCTCGCGCTGGCGGGAGCGGGGGACATGCTGAGCGGGCTGGGGCGCTCGACCATCTGGAACCAGACCATTCCCGACCGTCTGCGCGGCCGGCTCGCGGGCATCGAGGTCCTCTCCTACAGCGTCGGACCGCAACTCGGCCAGGTCCGCGCCGGAGCGATGGCCGGCTGGACCGGCGCCCGCCCGGCGATCTGGACGGGCGGACTCGCCTGCGTCGCCGCGGTGGGCCTGCTCACCACGGCGCTGCCCAAGCTCCTCAGCTACGACGCCCGGACCGACGAGGACGCCGCCCGCCGCCGTGCCGCCGCGGATGCCGAACCCCGCACACGGGACACGACCGACTCCGGACCCGTGGATCCGGACCCGGACCCAGGCCCGGCCCCGGTCGTGGGCGACGCGGCGTAATCGATCCGTCATACTTTCCGGCCCATGCGCGCGGCGCCGACCGCGTTGAATGGAGGTGTCGACCGAGAACCATCGAAAGGCGGGGCGGGACATGGTGCGTGGGCGAAGGAGACCGGGCAGGCGGTTGGTCGTCGCGGTGTTGGCCGTGGTCGTCGCCGGGGCAGGGCTGGGGTTGTACTGGTTCCAGCCGTGGAAGCTGTGGCAGGACGAGACCGTGGACGAGGCGCTGCCGGCCGCGCAACCGACGTCGTCCTCCCCTCCCGCCGCCTCCGCCACCGGACCCGCCCCGTCGCCGACCGCGGCCCCCGGGCCCCGGACAGTGGCCGGCGGCGAGCTGATCAGCCACGAGCACAGCACTTCCGGCACGGTGGGGCTGGTGCGGCTCGCGGACGGCTCCCATGTCGTACGGCTGGAGAACCTGGACACCAGCAACGGCCCGGACCTGCGGGTGTGGCTGACCGACGCGCCGGTGAGGGAGGGCCGGGCCGGCTGGCACGTCTTCGACGACGGCGAGTACGTCAGCCTCGGCAAGCTCAAGGGCAACAAGGGCAGCCAGAACTACGTCGTACCCGCCGACGTCGATCCGTCCCGGTACACCAGCGTGAGCATCTGGTGCGACCGCTTCGACGTCTCCTTCGGCGCCGCGGAACTCGCCCGCGTCTGATGCTCGGCCGGCGTGGTCGGTACCGCCGGCGCGGCCCCGCTCGGCAGGTGCGCGACCGGACAGCCGGGCCGGAGACCGCACCTCGCCGAACAGTTCGTCATGCCGCGCAACGGCGAAGCCCCGCACCGGGATCAGCCGCTCGGACGGGTGCCTGAAGGATCGTCTCGTGGCGGGCGATAGTCTGCCGGGGGAGCGGATGGGGAGGCTCCGGCGCGAACTCCCCGGATCCTTCCCGGGACCCGTCTCGCGCACGGACCGGTCCGCCCGATCCGTCACGCGGAGACAGTGAGGTGAGAGGCATCTTCACCACCCGGCCCACGCTTCAAGGAACCTTCGGCATGGTGTCGTCCACCCACTGGCTGGCCTCGCAGTCGGCCATGGCGGTGCTGGAGGACGGGGGCAACGCCTACGACGCCGCCGTGGCCGGCGCCTTCGTGCTGCACGTCGTCGAGCCGCACCTCAACGGGCCCGCCGGCGAGGTGCCGATCCTGCTCGCCCCCGCGGGCGGCGAGGTGCGGGTGCTGTGCGGACAGGGCGTGGCACCGGCCGGGGCGACGGTCGCGCACTACAAGGGGCTCGGCCTGGACCTCGTCCCCGGCACCGGACCGCTCGCCGCCGCCGTGCCCGGAGCCTTCGACGCCTGGCTCCTCCTGCTGCGCGACCACGGCACCAAACCGCTCGCCGACGTGCTGAAGTACGCCATCGGCTACGCCGAGCACGGGCACGCGCCCGTGGAGCGCCTCACGGAGACCGTCGAGACCGTGCGGGAACTCTTCGAGACCGAGTGGACGTCCTCGGCCGGTATCTACCTGCCGGACGGACACCCGCCGCGCCCCGGCGAGCTGTTCCGCAACCCCGCCCTCGCCGCCACCTGGAAACGGCTGCTCGCCGAGATCGCCGGAGCGGGGGACCGGGAGGCGGAGATCGACGCGGCGCGCGAGGTCTGGCGCACCGGGTTCGTCGCCGAGACCCTCGTACGGCAGGCCGGGCGGCCCACCATGGACACCAGCGGTGAGCGCCACGCGGGCACCCTCACCGCCGCCGACCTCGCCGGCTGGTCCGCGTCCTACGAGGCTCCCGCGACGTACGACTGGAACGGCTGGACCGTGTGCAAGGCCGGCCCCTGGAGTCAGGGTCCGGTCCTGCTCCAGCAACTCGCGCTGCTCCCGCCCGAGCTGCCCCGCTACGGTTCCGCCGACTACGTCCACCTGCTGGTCGAGGGCTGCAAGCTCGCCATGGCCGACCGGGAGGCCTGGTACGGGGACGCGGACGGCGCGGCCCGGGTACCGCTCGACGACCTGCTGTCGCCGGAGTACAACGCGGCCCGGCGGGCGCTCGTCGGTGACAAGGCGTCCTTCGAGCTGCGGCCCGGCAGCCCGGGCGGGCGCGCCCCGCGGCTCAGCGCCCACGCGCGCGTGGCGGCCGTGGAAGCGGAGGGCCTCGACGCCCTGGGGGTCGGCGAGCCGACGGTCGCCAAGAGCCCGACGTCACCGGTGCCGGGTGAACCGGACGTCACCGCCGACGGGGGCACCCGCGGCGACACCTGCCACCTCGACATCGTGGACCGCTGGGGCAACATGGTCTCGGCCACGCCCAGCGGCGGCTGGCTCCAGTCCAACCCCGTCGTGCCCGAACTGGGCTTCCCGCTCGGTACCCGGCTCCAGATGACCTGGCTGGAGGAGGGCCTGCCCAACTCGCTCACCCCGGGCCGCCGGCCGCGCACCACGCTCACCCCCTCCATCGCCCTGCGCGACGGGGTGCCCGTCATGGCGTTCGGCACGCCCGGCGGCGACCAGCAGGACCAGTGGCAACTGCACTTCCTGCTGGCGGTCGCGCTGCGCGCCCCGGTACGCGGCGGCCTCGACCTCCAGGGCGCGATCGACGCGCCGAACTGGCACAACGACAGCTTCCCCGGGTCGTTCTTCCCGCGCGGCATGCGGGCCGGGAGCGTCACCGTGGAGTCCCGCATGCCCGCGCGGGTCGTCGAGGAGCTGCGGCGCCGCGGGCACGACGTGACGGTCGGCGAGGCCTGGTCGGAGGGGCGCCTGTGCGCCGTCGCGCGCAACCCGGAGACGGGCGTGCTGTCGGCGGCGGCGAACCCGCGCGGAATGCAGGGTTACGCGGTCGGCCGCTGACACCTCCGCGGCTCGTGGCCGCGGACGCCCGCACCTCATGTTCGTGCCGATTCCACCCGGAGTACACCACCCGGGTGGGGATTGTCAGTGGGGCGTGCTCTCATGGAGTCATGATCGAGAACAACGAAACCATCGACGAGTTTCTCGCCCGGCACGCCGACGAGGTGGAGGAGGCCGTCCGCAAGGCGGCCGCCCTGGAGATCATGCCGCGCTGGCGCCGGCTCGCGGCACACGAGGTCGACGAGAAGGCCGGCCCGCACGACCTGGTGACGGACGCCGACCGCAAGGCCGAGCTGTACCTCACCGAGGTCCTGGCCGCCCTGCTGCCCGGCTCGGCCGTGGTCGGCGAGGAGGCGGTGCACGCCAACCCCGCGTCGTACGAGGCGATACGCGGCGAGGCACCGGTGTGGATCATCGACCCCGTCGACGGGACCCGGCAGTTCGTGCACGGCGACCCGGGCTTCTGCACACTGGTCGCGCTCGCCCACCACGGCGTCGTCCACGCCTCCTGGACCTACGCCCCCGCCGACGACCGGCTCGCCACGGCCGTACGCGGCCGGGGTGCCTTCCTGGACGGTGAGCGGCTGTACGCCGGTCCGCCCGAGCCCGGCCGCGACCTGCGGGTCGCCACCTCCCACCCGGACTACACCACCGACGAGCAGAAGCACGCCCTGCTCGGCCTGCGCACCCCGGGCGTGGCACCCCGCGCCTGCGGCTCGGCCGGACTGGAGTACCTCGCCGTCGCCCAGGGCGAGTCCGACGCCACGGCCTTCTCCTGGGAGGCCGCCTGGGACCACGCCGCGGGGCTCCTCCTGGTGGAGGAGGCGGGCGGCACCCACCTGACCCGCACGGGCGAACCCTTCCGCATCACGGGCGGCAACGAACTGCCGTTCACCGCGGCCCGCGACGCGGCCACGGCCCGCCAGGTGGTGGCACTGCTGTCGGGCGAAGCCTGATCTCCAGGTCGGGGCCCTCCGGCCGCACGTCGAAGCGGATCTGGACGACCTCGAACTCGGTCACGGTCCCGACGGTCGGCCAGTCCTCACCGCGGCGCGGCAACTGTCCGAAGTCCGCGAAGCCCCGCCCCGGCCCGCCGATGTCCACCCCCAGCCCCGTGACGCCGGGGCCCCACGGCAGGGCGGTGACCGTTCCGGTGACCAGCGACCCCTCCGGCAGGGGTCCGGTGCGGTGACGCGTGAAGCGCCGGTGCCGCCGCGCCGTGTCCCAGGCCAGGCGGAAATCCTCCTCCGTAACGTCCTCGGCGCCGGACGGCACCCGGACCGGGCCGTCCGTCGGCACGCCGTACACGGTCTCGTGGAACCGCGCGCCGTCCGGTCCGAACCGCTCGCGGACGGAGCTGAACTCGTCGCGCGAGGCCGCCGCCGACGCACCTCCGTCGGCCTGGGTCAAGCCACCGGCGGGCGGGACCGGCAGCGACCGGTCGAACGTCGCCTGCCGCGGTGCCCGCCCGTCCTCGGCCAGCTCGTACCAGAGCCGGAGGCCCTCCCGGGGGCCGGGGAAGCGGGCCCAGCGCGTCATCCCGGGATCCTGTCCGCCCAACCCGCGCCCACGGGCTGTCGGCGCCCGGGCATATCCTGATCCCCAGTGGCCATCGGCTGACGAAGGGGTCCGAAGGTGCCGTCGATGCTCGATGCGGTCGTAGTGGGTGCGGGACCGAACGGACTGACCGCTGCCGTGGAACTGGCCCGCCGCGGCTTCTCGGTCGCCGTGTTCGAGGCGCGGGACACCGTGGGCGGCGGGGCCCGCACGGAGGAGCTGACCCTGCCGGGCTTCCGGCACGACCCGTGCTCCGCCGCGCACCCGCTGGGCATCAACTCGCCCGCGTTCCGCGTCCTGCCCCTGGAGCGGTACGGGCTGGAGTGGCTGCACGCCGGGCTGCCCATGGCACATCCGTTCCCGGACGGCTCGGCCGCCGTGCTGTCCCGGTCGGTCGGCGAGACGGCCGCCTCCTTCGGAGCGCGCGACGCGGGCGCGTACCGCAGGCTGGTCGAGCCCTTCCTCCCCAGGTGGGACACGCTCGCCCGCGACTTCATGTCCCTCCCGCTCACCGCGCTGCCGCGCGACCCGCTCACCCTCGCCCGGTTCGGCCTGGCCGGCCTGCCCCCGTCGACGTGGCTGATGCGCCGCTTCCGCGACGACAAGGCCAGAACGCTCTTCGCCGGGCTCGTCGCGCACGTCATGGCTCCGCTCGGTGGCTTCGCCACCGGTGCCATAGGCCTGGTCTTCGCCCTCGCCGCGCACGCCCGCGGCTGGCCCGTGGCCCGCGGCGGCTCGCAGGCCATCTCCGACGCCCTCGCCGCCTACCTCGAGGATCTCGGCGGCACCGTCCACACCGACTACGAGGTGAAGCGCCTCGACGACCTGCCGCCCGCGCGCGCCTACGTCTTCGACACCTCGCCCACGGCCCTGGCCCGCATCGCCGGCCTCGGCAACTACTACGCCGACTACCGGTACGGCCCCGGCGTCTTCAAGATCGACTACGCGCTGGACGGCCCCGTCCCGTGGACCGCCCAGGAGCCCCGCACCGCGGGCACCGTGCAGATCGGCGCGAGCAGCGCGGAGATCGGCGCGGCACTGAACGCGGCCTCCCGCGAGGGCCGGGCACCCGACGCGCCGTTCCTCATCACCACGCAGCCCAGCGTCGCCGACCCCACCCGCGCCCCGGAGGGCAAGCACGTCTTCTGGGCGTACGGCCACGTCCCCAACGGCTGGACCGGCGACCTCACCGATGCCATCGAGCGTCAACTGGAGCGCTTCGCCCCCGGCTTCCGCGACCGCGTCCTCGCCCGCGCCACCGCCGGCCCGCCCGAACTCGCCACCCGCAACGCCAACTACGTCGGCGGCGACATCGCCTCCGGCGCGGTCTCCGGCCTCCAGCTGATGCTGCGCCCCAAGCTGTCCCTGTTCCCGTACGCGACCCCGCACCCGGCCGTCTTCATCTGCTCGTCGGCCACCCCGCCGGGCCCCGGAGTGCACGGCATGTCGGGCCACAACGCGGCGAAAGCCGTCTGGCGCAGACTGCGGCAGACATGACCAGGAAGCAGACGTGCACGACAGCAGGCGATGAGCGGGGAGCGGCCATGACCACCATCACCCTCGTCCGGGGCGACATCACCCGCGAGAGCGCCGACGCGATCGTCAACGCGGCCAACTCCTCCCTGCTCGGGGGAGGCGGCGTCGACGGCGCCATCCACCGGCGCGGCGGCCCCGCGATCCTGGAGGAGTGCCGCAAGCTGCGCGCGGGGCAGCTCGGCAAGGGCCTGGCCACCGGCCGGGCCGTCGCCACCACCGCCGGCGCCCTGGAGGCGCGCTGGGTGATCCACACGGTGGGCCCGGTGTACAGCACGGCCGAGGACCGTTCCGGGCTCCTCGCCTCCTGCTACCGCGAGTCCCTCCGGGTCGCCGACGAGCTGGGCGCCCGCACGGTCGCCTTTCCGGCGATCTCCACCGGGGTCTACCGCTGGCCGATGGACGACGCGGCCCGTATCGCCGTGACGGCCGTACGTGAGGCGGACACCGAAGTCGAGGAGGTCAGGTTCGTGCTCTTCGACGACCGGGCCCACGCGGCGTTCGCCGCGCGGCTCGGCTGACCGTCGGGCGCCTACTCCGGCAGGTGTGCCTCCGGCGCGTCCGGGCGGTGGTCGGGCAGAGCGGATCGGTCGGCCGCCTCGCGGTGCATGCGCAGGAACTCCAGATGCCGCTCGTACTGGTCGAGGCTGTCGCCGATGAGCTGTTCCTTGGTGTACCCCATCACGTCATAGCCCTGGTTGCCCTCGGCGAGCCGGACCTCGAAGCGCACGTAGGTGTCGTGGGTGGTGACCGACCTGGTCGCGAAGCCCGGGGTCGGCTTCTCGACGGGCCAGACCTCGTACACGAACGTGTCGCTCGGACCGATCGGCACCCGGAGACCGACGTGCGGGAGTCCGTTCTCCTCGTTGACCCCTTCCAGGAGTTCCGCCTCCGTCCCCTGTTCCCGCAGCGCCTGGCCGACCTCCTGGAAGGCGGGGCGGCACACGTCCTCGACGAACCTGGCGGCGGCCCGCCTGCCCGGGAACGCCATCGCCCGCGCCAGCCGCTGTCGCCAGTTCCGTGCTCCCGTGGGGCCCTGCTGCGTCGTACGTCCGGACAGCGACGCCGGCAGCGTGGTGGCCAGCGCCTCCTCCCGCATGTACTCGGTGCGCAGCGCCAGATAGAGCCCCACCATGATCAGGAACATCACGAAGGAGAAGGGCAGGCCCATGATGATGGTGGCGTCGGTGAGTGCCTGCACGCCGCCCACGATGAGCATGGCGAGCGTCAGCAGCCCTGTCGTCAGGGCCCAGAAGATGCGCAGCCACGGGGCCGCGTCGGTCACCGGGGTGGGCAGATGGGAGCTGAGGTTGCCCATGACCAGGGCTCCGGAGTCGGCCGAGGTGACGTAGAGCAGGAGCCCGACGAACGTGGCGAGTCCGGCGCTGAACAGTGCGCCCGGGTACTGCTCGAGCAGGCCGTAGAAGCCCTGCTCGGGGACGTTCATCGCGGTCTGGCCGAACTCGGAGTTGCCGTCGCGGACCACGAACAGCGCACTGTTGCCGAAGACGGCCAGGAAGAGGCCGGTGAAGACGAACGGGATGATCAGCGTCGCCGCGACGAACTGGCGCAGGGTGCGGCCGCGGGAGATCCGGGCCAGGAACAGCCCGACGAACGGCGCCCAGGCGATCCACCAGGCCCAGAAGAACAGCGTCCACGCGTCCAGCCACTCGGTGGGCTGGTCGTAGGCGAAGGTGTTCAGAGTCATCGAGGGGAAGCGGCTGACGTAGTCGCCGACGTTCTGGACGAGGGAGTTGAGCAGCCGGAACGGTTCGCCCACGACCAGGATGAAGAGCATCAGCAGGACGGCGAGCAGGACGTTGAGCTGGGACAGCCGGCGGATGCCCTTGTCCACACCGGCCACCGCGGACACCGTGGCCATCACCACCGCCACGGCGATCAGACCGATCTGGGCGGGGAGCCCTTCCGGTACGTCGAAGAGCACCCTCAGGCCGTAGTTCAGCTGCACCACACCGATGCCGAGCGACACGGAGATGCCGAACACGGTGCCGATGATGGCCGCCAGGTCGACGGCGTCACCGATCCGCCCGTGGATCCGGCGTCCGATGATCGGGTAGAGGGCGGAACGGATGGCGAGCGGCAGCCGGTACCGGAAGGCGAAGAAGCCGAGCGCCATGCCCATCAGGGCGTACATGGCCCAGCCGGTGATGCCGTAGTGGAAGAGTGTCCACACCACGGCCTGCCGGGCCGCCTCCACCGTCTCCGGGTCGCCCTCCGGCGGCGCGAGGTAGTGGCTGACGGGACCGGAGACGGAGAAGAACATCAGGTCGATGCCGATGCCCGCCGCGAACAGCATCGCCGCCCACGCGAAGAGCCCGTAGTCGGGCTTGTAGTGCTTGGGGCCCAGCTTGATCGTCCCGTACTTGGACACGCCGATGAAGACGACGAACCCCAGGTAGACGGTCGCGGCGAGGAAGTAGTACCAGCCGAACCAGGACGAGATCCTGTCGACCGCCACCCCGATGGCGGATTCGGCACCGGAGGGCGTGACGATCGCCCAGATCGAGATGGCCAGGATCAGCGCGGCCGACCCGAAGAAGACCACGGGTTTGAGCATGCCCCTACCCGCCGGTTCGGTGTCCGCCGACGCCCCTTCCGGCTCGGTTCCGGCGCTTTCGTCTCCTGCGGTCGACACGGCCGTTTCCTCCTGGTCGGTGCCCACGTGCGCTGGGGCTCAGGCGATAAGGCAGTGTGCTGCTGATCACACGCTCCGTCCAGTACCGGCCCGGTCGTGTCGGCCCCGAGCGCCAGTGGCGAGCCGGTGGGCGGCCGCGCCTCGATCACCTGGCTTGACGCTTCTCTTGCGACTGATGTGCAATAACCGCGCACCAATAACAAGCGTGGGGGAGACATGACAACCCGTCGGACCCGTCCGATACGAAGCGCCGCCGCCGCGGCGGCGTTCGCCGCCGGCGTCACCGCCTGCTCCGCACCCGGGAACGGAACGGGAGACGGCGACGCCAAGGCCGCCGAGTCCGTCGTGATCGGCGTGGCCTCCGAGCCGGACACGCTGAGCCCGCTGCTCGGCTACGGCAAGGACGGAAATTCCAAGATCTTCGACGGGCTGCTCGCCCGCGACACCGACCTGGAGCTGAAACCCGCCCTGGCGACCGCGCTGCCGAAGATCGCCGACGGCGGCAAGACGTACACGTACACCCTGCGCGACGGCGTGAAGTTCAGCGACGGCGAACCGCTGACGGCCCAGGACGTGGTCTACACGTACCGCACCGTCCTCGACGCGAAGACCAACAACACCGCCCGCAGTGAACTGGACGCCGTCAAGAACGTCCGCGCCAGCGGCGACGACACCGTCGTCTTCACCCTCAAGTACCCGTACGCGGCCTTCGCCGCCCGCACGGTGCTGCCCATCGTCCCCGAGCACATCGCGGGCGAGCAGGACCCCAACACCGGCGCGTTCAACACCGAGCCCGTCGGCACCGGCCCGTACGTGCTCGCCGACTGGAGCAAGGGCGAGAAGCTCACCTTCAAGGCCAACCCGCACTACTGGGGCGGCAAGCCCGCGGTGAAGTCGTTCACCATGGCGATCATCGCCGACGACAACGTCCGCGCCACCCGCCTGCGCTCCGGCGACCTCGACGGCGCCGTACTGCCGCCCAACCTCGCCGCCACCTTCAAGAAGGACGACGGCAGGCGCACGTACCAGGCCAGGTCCTACGACTTCCGGGCCGTCACCCTGCCCACCACGGGCAAGGTCACCGGCGACCGCGCCGTCCGGCAGGCGCTGGACGCCGCCGTGGACCGACAGGCCATGGTCGACAAGATCCTCGACGGCGCGGGCCGGCCGGCGTACGGGCCGCTGCCCGCCGACGACCCCTGGTACGCGCGCGACATCGAGCGCCCGCACGACCTCGACAAGGCCAAGCGCATCCTGGACGAGGCGGGCTGGCAGGCCGGCTCCGGCGGCGTCCGTGCCAAGGACGGACAGCGCGCCTCGTTCACCCTGTACTACCCCTCGGGCGACAAGGTCCGCCAGGACCACGCGCTCGCCTACGCCTCCGACGCCAAGAAGGCCGGCATCGAGGTGAAGGTGGAGGGTGCCACCTGGGAGGTCATCGAGCCGCGGATGAAGCACGACGCGGTCCTGGCGGGCTTCGGCAGCGTCGGCGACCCGGACTTCGGCCTCTACACCCTGCTGCACTCCTCCCTCGCCAACGACGGCTTCAACAACATGGCCGGCTACGACGACAAGGCGGTCGACGAGGCACTCGACGCCGGCCGCCGCAGCCAGGACCCGAAGAAGCGCGAGGCCGCCTACGACGAGATCCAGCGGGCCCTCGTCGAGAACCCCGGGTACACCTTCCTCACCCACATCGACCACCTCTACGTCCTCGCCGACCGCTGGGACGGCCTGACCACCCAGCTGGAGCCGCACGAGCACGGCTTCGCCAGCGGGCCCTGGTGGAACATCGAGGACTGGCAGCCGAAGAAATGACCCGATCTCCCGGGCGGCTGCCCTGGGGAGCGATGGCACGCCTGGCGGGGCGGCGGGCGCTGTTCGCCGTCCCCGTCGTCCTCGTCGTCACCTTCGGCGTGTTCGCCATCGCCGCCGCCTCCCCGTTCGACCCCGTCAAGGCCTACGCCGGCACCGCCGCGCTCGGCGCCGACCAGGAGACCCTGGACCGGCTGCGGGACAACCTCGGCGTGGACCGGTCCTTCGTCGTCCGCTGGTGGGACTGGCTGACCTCGGCGCTCACCGGCGACCTCGGCCACTCGGGGGTGATGCGCCAGCCGGTGGCCCAGGTCATCGGCGAACGCCTCGTGTGGTCCGCGCTCCTGTGCGCCGTCGCCTTCGCCGTGGCAGTCCTGGCCGGCACGCTCCTCGGTGTGCTGGCCGCCCGCCGCCCCGGCTCGATGCTCGACCGGGCCGTCACCTCGCTCGCGTACACACTGGAGGCGGCGCCGGTCTTCTGGATCGCGCTGCTCGCCGTGTGGCTGTTCGCCCTCCAGTGGGACGTCCTGCCGGCCGGCGGCCTGACGGACACCGCCAGCGAACAGGTCACCCTCGGACAGGTCGCGAGCCACATCGTGCTGCCCGCGGGCGTGCTCGCCGTCTCCCAGCTGCCCTGGTTCACCCTCTACGTGCGCCAGGGCGTCGGTGACGCCCTCGCCGAGGACCCGGTGCGCGGCGCGCGGGCCCGCGGCATCGGGGAGGGCACCGTCCTGTTCGGGCACGCCCTGCGGTCGGGGCTGCTGCCGGTGCTCACGCTGATCGGCTCCCGCGTTCCCGAACTCATCACCGGCGCCTTGCTGGTGGAGAGCGTCTTCAGCTGGCCGGGCATCGCCGCGGCCACCGTCGAGGCGGCCACCGCCGTCGACTTCCCGCTGCTGGCCGCCCTGACCACCCTCGCCACCGCCGCCGTACTCGCCGGCAACCTGCTCGCCGATCTGCTCTACGGACTGTTCGACCCGAGGGTGAAACTCAGTGAAATGTGAGTCCGATGGCTGAGATCACGGCCGAGAAGGCTGAACGGCCCACCGTGTGGCGGTCCCACGGCACGGACCGCCGCTCCACCCGCACCCTGCGCCTGCGCACCTCCGCGGCGCTGCTGACCGTGACCGTCCTCGCCGTGCTGCTCGTGCCGCCGCTGGTCCAGCTCGACCAGCAGGCCGTCGACCTGGCCGCCAAGCTGCGGCCGCCCAGCTGGGAGCACCCGTTCGGCACCGACGACGTCGGCCGGGACCTGCTGCTGCGCTGCGTGTACGGCCTGCGCGTCTCCCTGCTCGTCGGAGTCGCGGCGGCGCTCACGGCCACCGTGGTCGGCACCGCCGTGGGTGCCACCGCCGGAGCGCTGGGCGGCTGGGTCGACCGGGCCGTGATGCGCGTCGTCGACACGTTCTCCTCCGTGCCCCACCTGCTGATGGGCATCTTCATCGTCGCGATGTTCCGCCCGGGCGTCTGGCCGGTGGTGATCTCCGTCGCGCTCACCCACTGGCTGTCCACCGCGCGCATCGTCCGCGCCGAGGTGCTGTCGCTGCGCTCGCGCCCCTACATCGACGCGGCCGTCTCCGGCGGCGCGTCCCGGTGGCGGGTGGCCGTACGGCATCTGCTGCCGGGCGTGCTGCCCCAGGCCGCGCTGGCCGCCGTACTGATGGTGCCGCACGCCATGTGGCACGAGTCGGCGCTCTCCTTCCTCGGGCTGGGGCTGCCGACCCACACCGCGAGTCTCGGCAACCTGATCCAGGAGGCGCGGGGATCGCTGCTCGCCGGGCAGTGGTGGCCGACCCTCTTCCCCGGCCTGTTCATCATCGTCCCCACCCTCGCCGTCGCCGGTCTCGCGGGTGCCTGGCGGGAGCGGATCAACCCCCGCCGCCGATCGGAGCTGATGCTGTGACCGAGCGAGCCCCCGTGCTGTCGGTACGCGGTCTGTCGGTGCGTTTCCTGATGCCGGGCGGGCGCCGCGTCGCCGCCGTCACCGACGCCCACTTCGACGTGGCGGCCGGCGAGTGCCTGGCGCTGATCGGCGAGAGCGGCTGCGGCAAGTCCGTCCTCGCCTCCGCCCTGCTCGGGCTGCTGCCCGGCAACGCGCGGACCGCGGGCAGCGCGCTGCTCGGCGAACTGGACCTGCTCGCCGCCGACGAGCGGACCTTCGCCCGCACCGTGCGGGGCAGGCTGATCGGCCTCGTCCCGCAGAGCCCGGCCGCGCACCTCACCCCGGTACGCACCGTCCGCTCCCAGTTGGAGGAGACGGTCGCGGCACACACCGCGGTCCGCGGCCGTGCGGCCCTGCGCGAGGCCGCGGAAGCCGCCGCCGAGCGCGCCGCGTTCCCGGTGGGCCACCTCGACCACCACCCGCACGAACTCTCCGGCGGTCTCGCCCAGCGCGCCGCCACCGCCCTCGCCCTGGTCGGGGACGCACCGCTGCTGCTCGCCGACGAACCGACCACCGGACTCGACCGGGACCTGGTGGACCGGACCGTCGACGAGCTACGGCGACATGTCGACAACAGGACGGACGGCGAGAGCCGCGCCCTGCTGATGATCACCCACGACCTGGCGGCCGCCGAACGCATCGCCGACCGGATCGCCGTCATGTACGCGGGCCGGATCGTCGAACTGGCCGCCGCCGGCGACTTCTTCGGCGCCCCGGGCCCCCGTCACCCCTACAGTCGCGGCCTGCTGGACGCCCTGCCCGACCGTGCCTTCACCCCCATCCCCGGCCTGCCGCCCGAACTCGGCGCCCTCCCCGGCGGCTGCGCCTTCGCCGCCCGCTGCGAGCGGGCGACCGACTCCTGCGCCACGCCGCCGCCGCTGACCGGCACGGTCGCCTGCCACCACCCGCACGCAGCGCTCACGGAGGCCGCCGACCGTGCTTGAACTGAGCGACATCACCGCCGGATACGACCGGAACCCGCCCGTGATCCGGGACATATCCCTGTCGATCGAGCCCGGCGAGGCCGTCGGGCTGCTCGGCCCGAGCGGTTGCGGCAAGTCCACCCTGGCGCGCGTCGCGGCCCTGCTGCACCACCCGGACGCCGGCACCCTGGTGGTCGACGGCACGCCCGTACGGCGCTGGCGCCACCGTGCCCCGCGCGAGCAGCGCACCGCCTTCGGCGTCGTCTTCCAGCAGGCCCGGCTCTCCGCGGACCCCCGGCTGGCGCTCACCGACCTGATCGCCGAACCACTGCGCGCCACCGGCCGGCGCGAGGGCATCGCCGGCCGGGTCGCCGAACTGGCCGCCACCGTGGGCCTGACCACCGACCTGCTGAGCAGGCGCCCGCACGAGGTCAGCGACGGCCAGTTGCAGCGCGCCTGTCTGGCCCGCGCCCTCGTGCTGCGCCCGCGCTGGTTGGTGTGCGACGAGATGACGGCGATGCTCGACGCCTCGACCACCGCCGCCCTGGTCCGCGTGGTGGAGGAGTACCGGTCCGCCACCGGCGCGGGGTTGCTGGCCGTCGGCCACGACCGCGTCCTGCTCGACCGCTGGTGCGACCGCACCGTCGAATGGACCACTCTGACGCGCCCCTGACCGCGCTCCCGACCACGCCCTGGTCCACGGCCACGCCGAGCCCTTCGCCGACACGCATCGGTCAAGCGCGGTCCACGAGCGCAGCAGTCGGGGTTCACCCCGTGCCGTTTGCCTGGTTGTCGTCCGGCCATCCGTCCTCTGGAGGTTCGATGACCCCGCCGCGCACCAGCTCCCCGAACTCCCTGAAGAGAAGAGGGTTCCTCGGTATCGCGGGCGCCGCCGGCGCCGGTGCGGTGCTGCTCGGCACCGGCGCCGCACCCGTCGCGTCCGCCGTACCGGGCCGCGTCCCGGGCGACCCCTTCCAGCTCGGTGTCGCGTCCGGCGACCCGCTCCCCGACGGCGTCGTGCTCTGGACCCGCCTGGCGCCGAAGCCGCTCGACGACGACGGCGGCATGCCCCGCCGTCCCGTCGCCGTGCGGTGGGAGATCGCCCTCGACGAGCGGTTCCGGAAGGTCGTCAAGCGCGGCGTGGAGCACGCCGTGCCCGCCGAGGCGCACACCGTCCACGCCGACGTACGCGGCCTGCGGCCCCACCACGAGTACTACTACCGCTTCCGCGCCGGCGACGCGATCTCCCCGGTCGGCCGCACCCGCACCGCCCCGGCCCCCGGCACCGCCCCCACCGTCGACTTCGCGTTCGCCTCCTGCGCGAACTGGGAGCAGGGCCACTTCACGGCGTACCGGCACATGGCGGCCGACCGGCCGGACGTCGTCTTCCACCTCGGCGACTACCTCTACGAGTACGCCGCCGGCGTCAACGGCAAGGTGCGCACCCACCACGGCGACGAGATGAACACCCTCGCCGAGTACCGTGCCCGGCACGCCCAGTACAAGACCGACCCCGACCTGCGGCTGCTGCACGCCACGGCGCCGTTCGTCGTCACCTGGGACGACCACGAGACCGACAACAACTACGCCGACCTGAGCCCCGAGAACAACGACGCCGGCCAGGGCAACGACACCACCGCCCGCTTCGCCGCCCGCCGCCGGGCCGCCTACCAGGCCTACTGGGAGCACATGCCGCTGCGCCGCCTGCGCAAGCCGGTGGACACGGCACTGCCGCTGTACCGGCGCCTGGAGTTCGGCGGCACCGCGACCTTCAGCGTCCTGGACACCCGCCAGTACCGCACCGACCAGCCGTACGGCGACAAGTGGCAGGTCTCCGGCCCGGAGCAGTGGGATCCCGAGGCCACCATCCTCGGCGACGAGCAGCACGCCTGGCTGGAGCGCAGCCTCTCCCGCTCGCGCTCCACCTGGAACGTGCTCCCGCAGCAGATCTACTTCGCCAACTGGGACGCCGTCGCGGGTCCGGACGACGGCGGCTACAACGACGGCTGGGACGGCTACCGCGCCTCCCGCGACCGGGTGCTCGGCTACGTCGAACGACGCCGCGTCGACAACTTCGTGGTCCTCACCGGCGATGTCCACAACAACTGGACCAACGACCTGCGCCGCGACTTCGAACGCCCCGAGACGCGGCTGCTGGGCAGCGAGTTCGTCACCACGTCCATCACCTCCGGCGGCGACGGCTCCGCCACCCACGACCCCGGCCAGGTGTACTGGGACGAGAACCCGCACACCAAGTACTACAGCAGCCGCCGCGGCTACGTCCGCTGCTCGGTGTCCAGGGGCCGGTACACCGCCGACTACCGCGTGGTCGACTACGTCACCCGGCCCGGCGCCCCGGTCCGCACCGACAAGTCGTTCGTGATCGAGGCGGGCGTGCCGGGAGTCCAGGACGCCTGAGGGGTGTCCATCAGGAACCAACAAAGTCCGATGGGGTAATTGATTCGGTTGTGTTCGGGTCCTAGGGTGTGGCTGACTCAGTAGTCGCCGCGTCACCGGCAGTTGTGATCCACCCCCACGTCAACTGCTCTCCCAGCACCGTGCGTTGAGCCGCCCCCGAAGCCCACGGAAGGCCACGGTCATGCCGCACTCGCCCGTGTCACCCGCCGAATCCCCGGCCCGCCCGTCCCGCCCGGTCGTCAGTCGCCGCCGTCTCCTGGAGGGGTCTGCCGCCGTTCTCGGCGCGCTCGCCCTGTCCGCGTCGCCCGTGGCGGCGCACGCGGCGGGCCGGCGGGCGGCGGCCGACGAGCCCCCGGAGTGGAACGACTTCGGCGTCTTCCGGCTCGGCACCGAGCCGCCGCACACCACGCTCATGCCGTACGCGGACGTGCGAGCGGCCCTCGCCGGCGACCGCACCCGTTCGCCGTACCGGATCGGCCTCGACGGCACCTGGAAGTTCGCCTACGCCGACCGCCCCGAGGACCGGGACGCCGACTTCCACCGCACCGACACCGACGACGGCGACTGGGGGACCATCCCGGTGCCGTCCGTGTGGCAGCTGCACGACCACGACCACCCGATCTACCTGAACATCACCTACCCGTACTGGGGCCCCAACGGCCGCGGCGAGGACCCGCGGCCGCCCACCGCGCCGACCCGCCACAACCCGGTCGGCCAGTACCGGCGCACCTTCACCGTCCCGCGCGACTGGACGGGCCGCCGCACCTTCCTGCACTTCGAGGGCGTCAAGTCCGCGCACTACGTGTGGATCAACGGCGAACTGGTCGGCTACGACGAGGACTCCTTCACCCCGTCCGAGTACGACATCACCGACCACCTGAAGCCCGGCACCAACCAGATCGCCGTGGAGGTGTACCGCTACTCCGACGGAGACTGGCTGGAGGACCAGGACATGATCCGGCTGAGCGGCATCTTCCGCTCGGTCTACCTGTACTCCACGCCTTCGGTGCACCTGCGCGACTTCAAGCTGGACACCCCGCTGAACGACACCTACACGGACGCCGAGCTGGCGGTCACCGCGAGCGTGCGGGCGTACGGCGACGGCGGCGGCGACGCGGGCAGGTACACCGTCGAGACCCAGCTGTACGACGCGCGCGGCCACGCCGTCTGGTCCCGCCCGCTGGAGCAGTCCGCCGACCTCGGCACGGTCGGCGCCGGCCAGGACGTCACCGTCCGGGCCGCGAAGGCCGTACCGAGGCCCAGGCTGTGGTCGGCCGAGCACCCGGACCTCTACACGGCCGTACTGCGGCTGCGGGACCCGGCGGGCAAGGTCGTCGAGACCCTGTCCCACCGGGTCGGCTTCCGGGAGTTCGCGCTCACCGACGGGCTGATGCGCATCAACGGCAAGCCCGTCTCCTTCCGGGGCACCAACCGCCACGAGATGCACCCGGACCGCGGTACGGCCCTCACCCGCGACGACCTGGTCGAGGACATCAGGATCATCAAGCGGATGAACATGAACAGCGTCCGCACCTCGCACTACCCGAACAACCCGCTGTGGTACGAACTCGCCGACGAGTACGGCCTCTACCTCGTCGACGAGACCAACCTGGAGACCCACGGCATCCGCGACGAGTACCCCGGCGACCACCCCGACTGGACCGAGGCCTGCGTGGTCCGCGCCCAGAACATGGTCCACCGCGACAAGAACCACGCCTCGGTCGTCATCTGGTCGCTCGGCAACGAAGCGGGCGGCGGCAGCACCTTCACCGCCATGCACGACTGGATCCGCTCCTACGACTCCACCCGCGTCATCCAGTACGAGGGCGACGACCGCCCGGGTGTCAGCGACATCCGCTCCGAGATGTACGACACCCCGCAGCGCGTCGAGCAGCGCGCGAAGGACACCTCGGACACCCGGCCGTACGTGATGATCGAGTACTCCCACGCGATGGGGAACTCCAACGGCAACTTCAAGAAGTACTGGGACGTCATCCGCTCGTACGACGTGCTCCAGGGCGGCTGGATCTGGGACTTCGTCGACCAGTCGCTGACCTGGCCGGCCCCCCGGCGCACGCTGCTGACCGAGCAGGGGCCCGTCGGCCTGAGCGGTGAGATCCTCGCCGCCTCCGGCACCTTCGAGCGCGGCAAGGGCCTGTCCGGCGGCACGGTCTTCGCCCGCGACGAGGGCCTCGACCTCACCGGCTCGCTGACCCTGGAGGCCTGGGTCACCCCGCACTTCACCGGCTACCACCAGCCGATCATCGCCAAGGGCGACACCCAGTACGCCCTGAAGCAGAACAACCGCACGCTGGAGTTCTTCATCCACTCCGCCGGTCAGTGGATCACCGTCACCTGGACGGTGCCGGAGGACTGGACCGGCCGCGAGCACCACATCGCGGGCGTCTTCGACGCGGAGGCCGGCACCCTCACCCTGTACGTCGACGGTGAGCGGCGGGCGTCCCGCACCACCGACCGCCGGCCCACCGCCAACACGGCCCCCCTGGCCCTGGCCACCGACGCCGACAACCAGACCCGCGAGTTCAGCGGCACCGTCCGCCGCGCCCGCGTCTACGCCCGTGCCCTCGGAGCCGGCGAACTGGCCGGGGGCGACCGAGGCCCGGGCGACGACGGCGTGCGGTTCTGGTTCGACGCGGAGACCGTGCAGGTGGAGAGGAAGCGGACGAAGGAGATGACCTTCTTCGCCTACGGCGGCGACTGGGGCGACAACCCCAACGACGGCTGCTTCGTCGCCGACGGCATCGTCCTCGCCGACCGCGGCCACACCGGCAAGGCCGCCGAGATCAAGCGCGTCTACCAGGCCGTCGGCGTCGAGCAGCGGTCCGGCGGCGCCGGCGCGATCACACTCGTCAACGAGTACCTGTTCACCAACCTCCGTGAGTTCGACGGCCACTGGGAACTCGTCGCCGACGGCAGGACCGTACGGCGCGGACGGCTCACCCGCGACCAGCTGGACGTGGAGCCGCTGTCCCGCAAGGACGTCACCGTGCCCGTTCGGCTGCCGAGCGACCCCGCGCCGGGCACGGAGTACTTCCTTCAGCTGTCCTTCACCACCAAGGAGTCCACCCCCTGGGCCAAGGCGGGCTTCGAGGTCGCCCGGGCGCAGCTCGCCCTCGACGCGGACGTCCGCGCGGTGTCCCCGGTGGCCCTGGACCGGGTGCCGTCCCTGCGCCACCGGGACGGCGACGAGGAGGTCACCGTCGACGGCCGGGGCTTCTCGGTCACCGTCGACAAGCGGGCCGGCACCATCACCTCGTACGAGGCGAAGGGCAGGCGGCTGATCACCTCCGGACCCGTGCCCAACTTCTGGCGGGCGCCCACCGACAACGACCGCGGCAACGGCCAGCACACCCGCAACCAGACCTGGCGCGACGCGGGCGCCCGGCGGAAGGTCACGGACGTCGCCGTGCGGGACCTGGGCGACCGGGCCGTCGAGATCAAGGTCAGCGGCACCCTGCCCACCACCGTGGAGTCGGCGTACACCACCACGTACACCGTGTTCGGCAACGGCGAGATCAAGGTCGACAACACCCTGCACCCGGGGGCCGCGAACCTGCCGTACCTCCCCGAGGTCGGCACGCTGCTGCTCCTGCCGCGCGGCCTGGACCGCCTGCACTACTACGGCCGCGGCCCCGAGGAGAACCACTGGGACCGCAACACCGGCACCGACGTCGGCCTGTACTCCGGGACCGTCGCCGAGCAGTGGACCCCGTACATCCGCCCGCAGGAGAACGGTAACAAGACCGACGTCCGGTGGATCGCCCTCACCGACCGCGACGGGGTGGGCCTGCTCGCCTCGGGCGAGCCCCTGCTGGAGGCGAACGCCTCCCACTTCACGCCGGAGGACCTGTCGGTCGGGGCGCGGCACGACTACCAGCTCACGCCGCGGGACGCCGTCGTCCTCCGGCTGAGTCACCGGCAGATGGGGGTCGGCGGCGACAACAGCTGGGGCGCGCACACGCACGACGAGTTCAAGCTGTTCGCCGACCGGGACTATTCCTACACCTACCGGCTGCGCCCGTTGACGGACGTGAAGGATGCGATGGCGGCCTCGCGCAGGCCCACGGCGACCGAGTGACCGGGTGACCGAGGGATGAACGGGGAGTCCGGGGCAACCCGGGCTCCCATGGGTGACGTACTGGTCGGAGCATGTTCCTGGACGGACCGCCAACTGCTCGCGAGCGGCTGGTATCCGCGCGGGCGACGGGACGCCGAGGGGCGGCTGCGGCACTACGCCTCGCGGCTGCCCGTCGTCGAAGTGGACGCCGGGTACTACGCGTTGCCGAGCCGGCGCAACAGCGAGCTGTGGGTGGAGCGTACGCCGGAGGGCTTCCGTTTCGACGTGAAGGCCTTCTCCCTGCTGACCGGCCACCCCACGCGCGTGGAGGCCCTGCCCGCGGACCTGCGCGGAGCCGACCCCGGCCAGTTGAGGCGCGGGCGGGCGAGTGAGGGTCTGCTGGACGAGGTGTGGGGGCGTTTCGCCGACGCGGTCGAGCCGCTGCGCGAGGCCGGGCGGCTCGGCACCGTGCTGTTCCAGTTCCCGCCGTGGTTCGAGCCCGGTGACCCGGCCGAGGCGGCGCTCGAAGCGTGCGCCCTGCGCACGGAGGGCTGGCCGCTCGCCGTGGAGTTCCGCCACCCGGGGTGGTGGGAGCCGGAACGGGCCGACGCCACGCGCGCGTCGCTGTCCGCTCTCGGCGCGTCGGCCGTCGGCACCGACATGGCCCAGCGTCTGCCCGGGTCCCTGCCGCCCATCGCGCCGGTCACCCGGCCGTCTCTCGCCGTCGTACGGTTCCACGGCCGCAGCACGGCCTGGGGGAGGGGCGGCAAGGAGGACCGCTTCCGGTACGACTACGACGTGGCCGAACTCGCCGCCTGGGTGCCCCGGTTGCGGCGCGCCGCCCGGCAGACGGACGAGCTGCACGTGCTGTTCAACAACTGCTGCGCGGACGCCGCCGTACGCGCCGCCGAGACCATGCGGCGGCTGCTCACTCGGCCGTGTCGCTGATCCCCAGCCGCAGGTGCTCCACGTGGTATACGGCCTGGTCGAGCAGCCCGGCGACATGGTCGTCGTGCAGGGCGTACACCACCGACCGGCCACGTCGCTCACCCACCACGAGGCCCAGGTTGCGCAGCAGCCGCAGCTGGTGGGAGCAGGCGGACTGCTCCATCCCGACCTCCGCCGCCAACTCCGTCGCGGGCAGCGGGCCTTCGCGCAGCCGGGCCAGGATCAGCAGCCGGGAGGGGGTGGACAGGGCCTGGAGCGTGGTGGCGACCTTGGCGACGTTGTCCGCGTCCAGCCGCACGCGTGCGGCGGCGTCCTGCGCGGTGGTGGCGGCTCCGTGACCCATGCGGTTCATCCTACTCACTACACATGAACGCATGAATGAGTCTTCATCTGTTCCTGTATGGTGTGCCGCGTGTCCACCACGCTTGCCCCCACCCCGGTCCCCGCGCCCGTCCGCCGGGCGCCCCGCAGCCGTACCCGCGTCCTCGCCCTGCCCGAGGCCCGCTGGGCGCTGGCGTCCCTCGTCGCGTTCCTGCTGGCGCTCCCCCTCGACCTCGGCGGCGCCCCCGCCTGGACGTACGGCCCGCTCTACGCGGTCGCCTACGCCGCCGGCGGCTGGGAGCCCGCGCTGGAGGGCTTGCGGGCGCTGCGCGGGAAGACGCTGGACGTCGACCTGCTGATGATCGTCGCGGCACTCGGCGCCGCGTCCATCGGGCAGGTCCTCGACGGCGCCCTGCTGATCGTCATCTTCGCCACCTCCGGCGCCCTGGAGGCCCTGGCCACCGCCCGCACCGCCGACTCCGTGCGCGGCCTGCTCGACCTCGCGCCCACCACCGCGACCCGCGTGACCGGGGACCGCGAGGAGACCGTCCCGACCGCCGACCTCGCCGTCGGTGACCTGCTCCTGGTCCGGCCGGGGGAGCGGATCGGTGCCGACGGCTCGGTCGTCGACGGCGCCGGCGAGGTCGACCAGGCCACCATCACCGGCGAGTCCGTCCCCGTCCTCAAGCGCCCCGGCGACGACGTCTTCGCCGGCACCCTCAACGGCACCGGTTCCCTGCGCGTCCGCGTCGACCGCGACCCCGCCGACTCGGTCATCGCCCGCATCGTCACCCTCGTCGAGGAGGCGTCCCGCACCAAGGCGCCGACGCAGCTGTTCATCGAGAAGATCGAGCAGCGCTACGCGGTCGGCATCGTCGCCGCCACCCTCGCGGTCTTCGGCATCCCGCTCGCCTTCGGCGCCGACCTCACGGACGCCCTGCTGCGCGCCATGACCTTCATGATCGTCGCGTCCCCCTGCGCGGTCGTCCTCGCGACCATGCCGCCCCTGCTCTCCGCCATCGCCAACGCCGGCCGGCACGGCGTCCTGGTGAAGTCGGCGGTCGCCATGGAACGCCTCGGCGAGATCGACGCCGCCGCCCTCGACAAGACCGGCACCCTCACCGAGGGCACCCCCGAGGTCACCGCCGTACGGCCACGGCCCGGCTCCGGGCTCGACGAGGACGCCCTCCTCGCCCTCGCCGCCGCGGCCGAGCACCCCAGCGAGCACCCGCTGGCCCGCGCGATCGTGGCCGCCGCCCGCGTGCGAGGCCCGCGCATCGCGTCCGCGGAGGACTTCACCGCGGCTCCGGGGCTCGGCGTCACCGCGGTCGTCGACGGCCACCAGGTGCACGTCGGCCGCGCCCAGCAGCCCGAGGGCGCCGAGACCACCGTCCAGGTCACCCGCGACGGCACCCCTGTCGGCACCCTCGCCCTCACCGACCGCCTCCGCGCCGACGCCGCCCCGGCCGCCGCCGCGCTCACCGCCCTCACCGGCACCGCCCCCACCCTCCTCACCGGCGACAACGCGCCCGCCGCGGCCCGTGTGGCCACCGCGACCGGCATCACCGACGTCCGCGCGGACCTGCTGCCCGAGGGCAAGGTCGAGGCCGTACGAGAACTGGAGCGGGCCGGCCGCAAGGTGCTCTTCGTCGGCGACGGCGTCAACGACGCCCCCGCCCTCGCCGCCGCCCACGCCGGTGTCGCCATGGGCCGCGCCGGCTCCGACCTGGCCCTGGAGACGGCCGACGCGATCGTGGTGCGCGACGAGCTGGCGGCCGTACCCGCCGTCGTACGGCTGTCCCGGCGCGCGCGCCGACTGGTGCTGCAGAACCTGGTCATCGCCGGTACGTTCATCACGGTCCTCGTCCTGTGGGACCTGATCGGGCACCTTCCGCTGCCGCTCGGCGTCGCCGGGCACGAGGGCTCGACCGTGCTGGTCGGCCTCAACGGCCTGCGGCTGCTGCGCGAGTCGGCATGGCGAGCCGGGTGACCGGGGCGACCGGAGCGGTCGGGCCGACCAGGGCGATCCGGCGGAGCGCAGGAAGCGCGACGTCCATGTCGGATTCCCGCCAGCCCCGGCCCGGCCGATGGACCATCCTGGACGCATGCAGACGGGAATGCACACCGACACGGAGCGCTGCGTGCGCGCCGTCCAGTCGAAGGACGCGCGCTTCGACGGCTGGTTCTTCACGGCCGTCCTGACGACCCGCATCTACTGCCGGCCCAGCTGCCCGGTGGTGCCGCCCAAGCCCGAGAACATGACCTTCCACCCGAGCGCGGCGGCCTGTCAGCAGGCCGGGTTCCGGGCGTGCAAACGCTGCCGCCCGGACACCAGCCCCGGCTCGCCCGAGTGGAACCAGCGCGCCGACCTCACGGCCCGCGCCATGCGGCTGATCGCCGACGGCGTCGTGGACCGCGAGGGCGTGCCCGGTCTCGCCGCCCGGCTCGGTTACAGCAGCCGGCAGGTCGAACGCCAGCTCCTCGCCGAGCTGGGCGCCGGTCCGCTGGCGCTCGCCCGCGCGCAGCGCGCCCAGACCGCCCGGCTGCTCATCGAGACGACCCCGCTGCCGATGGCGGAGGTCGCCTTCGCGGCCGGCTTCTCCTCCATCCGCACCTTCAACGACACGGTCCGCGAGGTCTACGCGCTCGCCCCGACCGAACTGCGCGCCCGCGCCCCGAAACGCCCCCTCGCCGGCACCGCCCCCGGCGCCCTCTCCCTCCGCCTCCCGTTCCGCGTACCGCTCAACCCCGACAACCTCTTCGGCCACCTCGCCGCCACCGCCGTACCCGGCGTGGAGGAGTGGCGGGACGGCGCGTACCGGCGCACCCTGCGCCTCCCGTACGGTCACGGCATCGTGGCCCTCACCCCGACCCCCGACCACATCGCCTGCCGCCTCACCCTGAGCGACCTGCGCGATCTGACCGTCGCCATCAGCCGCTGCCGGCGCCTGCTCGACCTGGACGCCGACCCGGCGGCCATCGACGACCAGCTGCGCGCCGACGCGCTGCTCGCGCCGCTGGTCGACAAGGCACCCGGCAGGCGCGTCCCGCGTACCGTCGACGAGGCGGAGTTCGCCGTACGGGCCGTGCTCGGCCAGCAGGTCTCCACCGCCGCCGCCCGCACCCACGCCGCCCGTCTGGTCACGGCACACGGTGACGCGGTCGACGACCCCGAGGGCGGCCTCACCCACCTCTTCCCGTCGGCGACGGCGCTGGCGGCGATGGACCCCGAGACCCTGGCGATGCCCCGCACCCGCCGCACGACCTTCACGACCCTCGTGGCCCACCTGGCCGACGGCTCGCTCAACCTCGGCGTCGAATGCGACTGGGCCGAGACCCGCGCCCGGCTCCTCGCCCTCCCCGGCTTCGGCCCCTGGACCGCCGACGTCATCGCGATGCGGGCCCTCGGCGACCCCGACGCCTTCCTCCCCACCGACCTCGGCATCCGCCGGGCCGCCGGGGAACTGGGACTGCCCTCGACACCGGCGGCGCTCACCGCCCGCGCGGCGGCCTGGCGGCCCTGGCGGGCGTACGCCGTCCAGTACCTGTGGGCCACCGACAACCACCCGATCAACTTCCTGCCCGTGTGAGGACAATGCCGTGGGAACCCTGAAACAGCACACCGTCGTCGACAGCCCGTACGGACTGCTCACCCTCGTCGCCGAGGACGGCGTCCTGTGCGGCCTCTACATGACCGACCAGCGGCACCGCCCGGCGGAGGAGACCTTCGGAACGGCCGACGACGGACCGTTCGCCGAGGCGGAGGAACAGCTGACGGCGTACTTCGCCGGAGACCTGAAGGACTTCACCCTCGACCTGCGCCTGAACGGAACCCCGTTCCAACGCACGGTCTGGGACCAGCTGCGCGAGATCCCGTACGGCGAGACCCGCACCTACGGGGAACTCGCCGACGCCCTCGGCAACCCGGCCGCCTCCCGCGCCGTCGGCCTCGCCAACGGCCGCAACCCGATCGGCATCATCGTGCCCTGCCACCGCGTCATCGGCGCGAGCGGCGGACTCACCGGCTACGGCGGCGGCCTGGAGCGCAAGCAGCGCCTGCTGGACTTCGAACGGGGCTCGGCACTCTTCTAACCACCGCGAACCCCGCGAACACCGCGAATCCCGGGGGAGAAGGGGATCTCCCGCAGAAGCCGGCCGTCGTGCGCGACGCGTACCGCGAAGACCAGGTCGAAGGGCCCCTCACCGGGCTCGCGGACGAAGTCCTCCGCCGCGACGCACCTCACTCACTCGGTGTGCCGACCCGGAGGCGGTTGCCGTCCGGGTCGCGCAGCTCGACCTCGCGTGCCCAGGGCGCCTCCTCGACCCGCACACCGAACTCGGCGGCGACCACGTCGACGTCGGCCACCCGCAGGTACACCAGCGTGTCCGGCCGGGCGTCCCCGGTGTGCTCCGACAGGAACAGCCGCACCCGCCCGCGCGCGACCTCCACGAACGCCGGGAGGCCCGGCTCGAAGCGGTGCTCCCACTGCTCGGCGAAGCCCAGCCGCGCGTACCACCGCACGGCCGTGGCGGCGTCGGCCACGCGCAGGATCGGAATGACCTCCTCGTCCACGGACTCAGTCATCCTCTGCCGTCCCTTCCGGCGCTCAGCCCGCGCAGCAGCTCGGGCAGGGCGTTCCCGATCGGTTCCCGGACGACCTCGTCGGCGAGGTCGTCGTACGGGGTCGGTTCGGCGTTGACGATGATCAGACGGGCGCCGTGGTCGGCGGCGACGCCGGCCAGTCCGGCCGCGGGCTGCACCTGGAGGCTGGTACCGACGGCGACGAACACCTGGCACGCCTTGCTGATGGCGGCCGCCTCGCCGAGCACCATGGGGTCGAGCCGCTCGCCGAACATCACGGTCGCCGATTTCAGGATGCCACCGCACTCCAGGCACGGCGGGTCGTCCTCGCCGGCCTCGACCCGGGCGAGCGCGTCCTCCATCGGCCCCCGGGCGTGGCAGCCGGTGCACACGTAGCTCCGCGCCGTCCCGTGCAGTTCGAGGACCTTGCGGGCGGGCAGCCCGGCGAGCTGGTGCAGACCGTCGACATTCTGCGTGATCACCCGGACCGGCACCCCGAACCGCTCCAGCTCCGCCACCGCCCGGTGCGCCGCGTTCGGCCGGGCCCGCAGCGCCTGGTTCCCGCGCCGCATCCGCCAGGAGCGGCGCCGGATCTCCGGATCGCCCATGTAGTACTCGTACGTGACGAGCTTCTCGGCCTCCGGATCGCGCCGCCACAGCCCGTTCGGCCCGCGGTAGTCGGGGATGCCGGAGTCCGTCGAGACGCCGGCACCGCTCAGGATGGCGACAAGGGGCTTGCTGGTCATGCGGTCGAGGGTAGGACGCCGGTGTGCGCCCGGCGAAGGGTTATCGGTCGACCCGGAGGCCGTTCTCCAGCTCGGCCGCTCCGGACCCGTCCGCCAGCACGTCCAGTGCGGCCAGCACCCGGCCGCGCAGCGCGTCGAGCAGGTGATCGCCCAGCTCCTCGCGCGGCACCAGCCGCCAGGACAGCAGCTCCTCCTCCTGCAACCGGATCACCTTGAGGTCGTCCTCGGTCAGGATCCCGCCGTCGTACAGGTACGCCACGATCGGCGGCCGGCCCGGACCGCGCGCCCAGTCCACCGCCAGCAGCCGGCCCAGCCGGACGTCCAGCCCGATCTCCTCCAGAGTCTCCCGCCGGGCGCCCTGCCGCGGGGTCTCCCCGTCCTCGGACTCGATGGTCCCGCCGGGCAGCGTCCACCCCTCGCGGTAACTGGGCTCGACGAGCAGCACCCGCCCCTCGGCGTCGCGGAAGAGAGCGGCGGCACCGGCGAGGACGCGGGGGAGCCCGGCGATGTAGGTGGCGTAGTCCTGAGTGGTCATCCCGAAAGCGTAACGAGCCCCGCCCCCGCCCCAGCCGTTCCAGGGAGCGGGCAGGGCATGACGGCGTGGCCGTCCTCCGGTTATGGTCGCAGCGGCGCGACTGCCTTGACGTGCGCAAGGCTCGAAGAGCAAGGGGAGAGCAAGGTGGCTGACGCTGCAGTGGACGGGACCCGCCGGGTGCTCGTCGCCGCGGACAAGTTCAAGGGGTCGCTGACGGCCGTCGAGGTGGCCGAGCGGGTGACGGCCGGACTGCGCCGCATCGTGCCGGACCTCGCCGTCGAGGCGCTGCCCGTGGCCGACGGCGGCGACGGCACCGTGGCCGCGGCGGTCGCGGCCGGGTTCGAGCGCCGGGAGGTGCGGGTCGCCGGACCCCTCGGCGACCGGGTGACGGCCGCGTTCGCGTTGCGCGGCGACACCGCGGTGGTGGAGATGGCCGAGGCCAGTGGCCTGCAGCTGCTGCCCGCCGACGGCCTCGCGCCGCTGACCGCGTCCACGCACGGCTCGGGCGAGCTGCTGCGCGCCGCGCTGGACGCGGGGGCGCGGACGATCGTGTTCGGAGTCGGGGGCAGCGCGACCACCGACGGCGGCGCCGGGATGCTGGCGGCGCTGGGCGCGCGGTTCGTGGGCGAAGACGGGGAGCCGGTCGCGCCGGGCGGGGGCGGCCTCGCCGGCCTGGCCTCGGCCGACCTGTCCGAACTGGACCCGCGGCTCTCCGCCGTCGAGCTGGTGCTCGCGAGCGACGTCGACAATCCGCTGACCGGCCCGAAGGGCGCCCCGGCGGTCTACGGACCGCAGAAGGGGGCCTCCCCGGCGGACGTGGAGGCCCTGGACGCGGCCCTCGCGCACTTCGCGAAGGTGCTGGAGGAGACGGAGACCGTGGGCGCTAGGGCGGCCGAGTACGCCGCCTCGCCGGGCGCGGGCGCCGCGGGCGGCATCGGGTTCGGCGCGATGCTCCTCGGGGCGCGCTTCCGGCCCGGCATCGAGGTGATGCTGGACGTGCTCGGCTTCGCGCCGGCGCTGGAGCGGGCGGACCTGGTGATCACGGGCGAGGGCTCGCTGGACGAGCAGACCCTGCACGGGAAGGCCCCGGCCGGTGTCGCCGCGGCGGCGCGGGCCGCGGGCAAGGAGGTCGTCGCGGTGTGCGGACGGCTGGCGCTGCCGGCGGAGGCGCTGGGGCGTGCGGGGATCCGGCGGGCGTATCCGCTGACGGATGTGGAGCCGGACGTGGCGAAGTGCATCGCGGACGCGGGGCCGATCCTGGAGCGGGTGGCGGAGGGCATCGCGCGGGACTTCCTGACGTAGGGGAGTTCCGCCCCGGCCGCCCCTTCCCGTACCCGACCCTGGGAGCTCCGCCCCCAGACCCCCGTTCGGCCTGAACGGCCTCGTCCTCAAACGCCGGACGGGCTGGGGGCTGTTTCGGCACCTTTGAAGCCCACCGAGTCGGGCGGTGGGTGGGCATAGGCCGGGGGTCTGGGGGCAAAGCCCCCAGCAAGGCCCACACCGGCGCCGGACGCGTACAAACACAAGGGCCCCGGACCCAACCCGGGTCCGGGGCCCTTCAAGACGCCGTCACGGCAGTTGCGCCGCCCGCGCCTCCCGCCGGTTGTCCCTGAAGTTGTTCACCCTGCGAGCGGTGGCGAACAGCGGAATCACCGCGCCCATCACCAGCTGCAGCGCACACCCCGTCTGCAACAGCAGCTGTCCGCTCGGCGCGTCGAAGGCCCAGCCGGCCAGCAGTCCCATCGACAGGACGATCCACGCGAGCATCGCCACCGCGAGGCGCCCCCGCGGCTTCGGGTACTCGACCCGGCTCACCATGAGCCACGCCGTGCCGAGGATGGCCAGGAGCGTCGCCACGAAGGGCAGCTCCAGCAGCACGATCGACACCACCGTCAGCGCCCCGAACGGCGACGGCATGCCCTGGAAGGTGCCGTCCTTGACGGTGACGCAGGAGAACCGCGCAAGCCGCAGCACCACCGCCAGCAGCACCACGATCGCGCCCACCGCCGCCACTCGCTGGTACGCGTCGTCCGCGACCATGCCGTAGACGAGGACGAAGTACGCCGGCGCCAGCCCGAAGCTGATCAGGTCGGAGAGGTTGTCCAGCTCGGCGCCCATCGGCGAGCTGCGCAGCTTGCGCGCGACCAGGCCGTCGCACAGGTCGAAGATCGCCGCGAGCAGCATCAGGATGACCGCGGTGGCCGCGCTGTGCCGGGCCATGCCCGACTCGTCGCTGCCCATGAGGTGCGGGATCAGGATGCCGGTGGTGGTGAAGTACACCGCCATGAAGCCGCACGTGGCGTTGCCGAGCGTGAGCGTGTCCGCTATCGACAGGCGGAGCGAGAGGGGCATCTCCTCCTCGTCGTCCACCTCGTCGGCCTCGGGCACCCACCCGGCCTGGGTCTGTGGATCAATCACGGTCAATTCGAGTCACCCCAGCCACCGTCTTCTGACCCACCTCGACATCCACCTCGACGCCCTCCGGCAGGTACAGGTCGACGCGCGAGCCGAAGCGGATCAGCCCGACCCGGTCGCCCTGCTCGACCTTCGTGCCCTGCGGCACGTAGGGCACGATGCGGCGGGCCACCGCGCCGGCGATCTGGATCATCTCGATGTCGCCGAGCTCGGTGTCGAAGTGCCACACCACCCGCTCGTTGTTCTCGCTCTCCTTGTTGAAGGCGGGAACGAAGCCACCGGGAACGTGCTCGACGGACGTCACCGTGCCCGACAGGGGCGCACGGTTGACGTGGACGTTGAGCGGGCTCATGAAGATCGCGACGCGGGTACGGCCGTCCTTCCACGGCATGATGCTCTGCACCACACCGTCGGCGGGCGAGACGACCCGGCCCTGGGTGATCTCGCGCTCGGGGTCGCGGAAGAACCACAGCATCCCCGCCGCGAGCGCGGTGGCGGGGACGGCGACGGCCTTGGCGGCGCCGGAACGGCGGGCACGGAGGAGGCTGACGGCTGCGGTGGCGACGGTCGGCAGAAGCCACGGCGATGCTCCGCGCGCGAGGCGTACGCCGGCCAGGCTGTCGCGAGATGCAGAGGTTTGGCTGTGGGGCATGGATGACCTTCGTAGCGGATGATGCCGCACACTGACGGGGGACGGCGGCTTTCCGGCGATCGTAGCGGCTCTCCGCCGCAACTGGGTAAGCCAGGAAGCCGAGTCGGCGGCCGAACACTGCCTACGGGGTGTGACCTTCTTCTCCAAGAAAACACCCCGTATCCGGACATCTAACCCTGGAATCGATACTCTTCGAGCAGTCGGCGGCCGATGATCATTTTCTGGATCTCGGCGGTGCCTTCACCGATCAGGAGCATCGGGGCCTCTCGGTAGAGGCGCTCGATCTCGTACTCCTTGGAGAAGCCGTAACCGCCGTGGATCCGGAAGGCGTCCTCCACGACCTCTTTGCAGTACTCGGAGGCGAGGTACTTGGCCATACCCGCTTCCAGGTCGTTTCGTTCGCCCGAGTCCTTTTTGCGTGCAGCGTTCACCATCATCGCATGCGCCGCCTCCACCTTGGTAGCCATCTCCGCCAGCTTGAACTGAATGGCCTGGTGCTGGGCGATCTGCTTGCCGAAAGTGTGACGCTGCTGGGCGTACCGGACGCCCAGCTCGAAGGCACGCTGGGCGACGCCGCAGCCACGGGCCGCGACGTTGACGCGGCCGACCTCCACGCCGTCCATCATTTGGTAAAAACCTCGGCCGGTGGTGCCGCCGAGCACCCGATCGGCCGGAACGCGCAGGTCGTCCATGATGAGCTCGGTGGTGTCGACACCCTTGTAGCCCATCTTGTCGATCTTGCCGGGGATGGTCAGCCCGGGGCGGACCTCGCCGAAGCCGGGCTCCTTCTCCACCAGGAAGGTCGTCATCGACTTGTGCGGCGCCGAACCGTCCGGGTGACCCTCGTCACTCTTCACCAGAACGGCCACCAGAGACGACGTACCGCCGTTCGTCAGCCACATCTTCTGGCCGTTCAGGACGTACTCGTCGCCGTCCTTCACCGCCTTCGAGGAGATCGCCGAGACGTCCGAGCCCAGCGCCGGCTCCGACATCGAGAAGGCGCCCCGGATGTCGCCCGCGGCCATACGGGGCAGGAAGTGGTCCTTCTGCTCCCGCGTGCCGTGCTGCTTGAGCATGTACGCCACGATGAAGTGCGTGTTGATGATGCCGGAGACCGACATCCAGCCGCGGGCGATCTCCTCCACGCACAGGGCGTACGTCAGGAGCGACTCGCCCAGGCCCCCGTACTCCTCGGGAATCATCAGGCCGAACAGGCCCAGTTCCTTGAGCCCGTCGACGATGTCCTGCGGGTACTCGTCCCGGTGCTCCAGCTCGGTGGCGACCGGGATGATCTCCTTGTCCACGAAGTCCCGGACGGTGGAGAGGATCTCCCGCTGGACGTCCGTGAGGCCGTGGGTCTGGGCGAGGCGGCTCATCTACTTCCCCTGTTCCTTCAGCTCGGGCCGGCCGGGCTGCTCGCCGCCGCGCTCCTTGATGTACGTCTCGGTGGGCACCATCACCTTGCGGCGGAAGACGCAGACCAGCGTGCCGTCCTGCTTGTAGCCCTTGGTCTCGACGTGGACGATGCCGCGGTCGTTCTTCGACTTGGACGGCCACTTGTCGAGCACGGTCGTCTGGCCGTACAGGGTGTCGCCGTGGAAGGTCGGTGCCACGTGCTTGAGCGACTCGATCTCCAGGTTGGCGATCGCCTTGCCCGAGATGTCCGGCACCGACATGCCCAGCAGGAGGGAGTAGATGTAGTTCCCGACCACCACGTTCTTGCCGAAGTCCGTCGTCTTCTCGGCGTAGTTGGTGTCCATGTGGAGCGGGTGGTGGTTCATGGTGAGGAGGCAGAACAGGTGGTCGTCGTACTCCGTGACCGTCTTGCCCGGCCAGTGCTTGTACGTCGCCCCGACCTCGAACTCCTCGTAGGTGCGTCCGAACTGCATGACCGTCACGCCTCCGGGATCTCGAACTTGCTGGTGCGCCGCATACCGGCGGCGCGTCCCTTGCCCGCGACGACCAGGGCCATCTTGCGGCTGGCCTCGTCGATCATCTCGTCGCCGAGCATCGCGGAGCCCTTCTTGCCGCCCGCCTCGGACGTGCAGTACTCGTACGCGTCCAGGATCAGCTCGGCGTGGTCGTAGTCCTCCTGGGACGGCGAGAAGATCTCGTTCGACGCCTCGACCTGACCCGGGTGCAGCACCCACTTGCCGTCGAAGCCGAGCGCGGCGGCGCGCTGCGCGACCTCGCGGTAGCCGTCGACGTTGCGGATCTGGAGGTAGGGGCCGTCGATCGCCTGGAGGTTGTTGGCGCGGGCGGCCATCAGGATCTTCATCAGGATGTAGTGGTAGGCGTCCGCCGGGTAGCCGGGCGGCTGCTCGCCCACGACCAGCGACTTCATGTTGATGGACGCCATGAAGTCGGCCGGGCCGAAGATGATGGTCTCCACGCGCGGTGAGGCCTGTGCGATCTCGTTGACGTTGTTCAGGCCCTGCGCGTTCTCGATCTGCGCCTCGATGCCGATGCGGCCGACCTCGAAGCCCATCGTCTTCTCGATCTGGGTGAGGAGGAGGTCGAGCGCGACGACCTGCTGGGCGTCCTGGACCTTCGGCAGCATGATGCAGTCGAGGTTCGGGCCGGCGCCCTCGACCACCGTCACCACGTCCCGGTACGTCCACTCGGTCGTCCAGTCGTTGACGCGCACGACGCGGGTCTTGCCGGTCCAGTCGCCCTCGTTGAGGAACTTGACGATGGTGTGCCGCGCCTCCGGCTTGGCGAGCGGCGCGCAGGCGTCCTCCAGGTCGAGGAAGACCTGGTCGGCCGGGAGACCCTGGGCCTTCTCCAGGAAGCGGGGGTTGCTTCCGGGCACCGCCAGACAGGAACGCCGGGGGCGCAGGCGGTTGACCTGGGGAGCGGGGCTGGTCATACGGGGACCTCCAGGGGGTCGAGCTTGTTCGCGGTGCGGATCTCGTCGACGATGCGGCCGATGATTCCGGTGATGTCGAAGTCCTTCGGTGTGAAGACCGCGGCCACTCCCGCGGCCCGCAGCTGTTCGGCGTCACCGTTCGGGATGATGCCACCGGCGATCACCGGAATATCTGTGGCACCGGCCACATGCAGCCGTTCCAGTACGTCCGGCACCAGCTGGGCGTGCGAGCCGGAGAGGATGGACAGGCCCACCGCGTGCACGTCCTCGGCCAGGGCGGCGTCCACGATCTGCTCCGGGGTGAGCCGGATGCCCTGGTAGACCACCTCGAACCCGGCGTCGCGGGCCCGCACGGCGATCTGCTCCGCGCCGTTGGAATGGCCGTCCAGGCCGGGCTTGCCGACCAGGAAGCGCAGCTTGCCGACGCCCAGGTCCTTGGCGGTCAGGTCCACCTTGCGGCGCACCTGGGACAGCGCCGAGCCCTCCTCGGCGGGGATCGCGACCGGGGCCGACGAGACACCGGTCGGCGCCCGGAACTCACCGAACACCTCGCGCAGCGCCCCGGCCCACTCCCCGGTCGTGACTCCGGCGCGGGCGCACTCCAGGGTGGCCTCCATGAGGTTGTCGGTGCCCTTGGCGGCCTCCTTCAGCCTCTCCAGCGCCTTGCAGGGGCGCGGGTGGTTGAAGGGCGGCTGGTAGCGGGTGTCGCGCCAGTTCTGGAGCGAGGCGATGACGCGGGCCTCCACCGCCGGGTCGACCGTCTGGATCGCGGTGTCCAGGTCGGCGGTCAGCGGGTTCGGCTCGGTGCCCTCGAAGGCGTTGACACCGATGATCTTCTCCTGGCCCGACTCGATCCGGGCCCGGCGCTCGGCGTGCGAGGCGACCAGCTGCGACTTGAGGTAGCCGGACTCGACGGCCGCCATCGCGCCGCCCATCTCCTGGATGCGCTCGATCTCGGCGAGCGACTCCTCGACCAGCTCGTCCACCTTCGCCTCGACCACCTTCGAGCCCTCGAAGAGGTCGCCGTACTCCAGCAGGTCGCTCTCGTACGCCAGAACCTGCTGGATGCGCAGCGACCACTGCTGGTCCCAGGGCCGGGGCAGGCCCAGCGCCTCGTTCCAGGCCGGCAGCTGCACGGCACGTGCGCGTGCGTCCTTGGAGAGGGTGACGGCCAGCATCTCCAGCACGATCCGCTGGACGTTGTTCTCGGGCTGGGCCTCCGTCAGCCCCAGGGAGTTGACCTGGACGCCGTAGCGGAAGCGGCGGTGCTTGGGGTCCTCGATGCCGTACCGCTCGCGGGTGACGCGGTCCCAGATGCGGCCGAAGGCGCGCATCTTGCACATCTCCTCGACGAAGCGGACGCCCGCGTTCACGAAGAAGGAGATGCGGCCGACGACATCGCCCATGCGCTCCTCGGGCACCTGGCCGCCGTCGCGCACGGCGTCCAGCACGGCGATCGCGGTGGACATCGCGTACGCGATCTCCTGGACCGGCGTGGCGCCCGCCTCCTGCAGGTGGTAGCTGCAGATATTGATCGGGTTCCACTTCGGGAGGTGGGAGACCGTGTACGCGATCATGTCCGTGGTCAGGCGGAGGGACGGGCCCGGCGGGAAGACGTGCGTCCCCCGGGACAGGTACTCCTTGACGATGTCGTTCTGGGTCGTGCCCTGGAGCTTGGTGACGTCCGCGCCCTGCTCCTCGGCGACGACCTGGTAGAGCGCCAGCAGCCACATGGCCGTGGCGTTGATGGTCATCGAGGTGTTCATCTGCTCCAGGGGGATGTCCTGGAACAGCCGGCGCATGTCACCCAGGTGCGCGACCGGCACCCCGACCCGGCCCACCTCGCCGCGGGCGAGGACGTGGTCGGAGTCGTAGCCGGTCTGGGTCGGCAGGTCGAACGCGACCGACAGACCCGTCTGGCCCTTGGCGAGGTTGCGCCGGTACAGCTCGTTGGACGCCTCGGCCGTGGAGTGGCCGGCGTAGGTGCGCATGAGCCACGGCCGGTCCTTCTGACGCTCAGTCATGTGTGGCCTCCGCCGCCCTCAGATGTTCCGGAAGCGGTTGATGGCGTCGACGTGCTTGGCGCGCGTCTCCTCGTCGCGCACGCCCAGGCCCTCCTCGGGTGCCAGGCACAGGACGCCGACCTTGCCCTGGTGGGCGTTGCGGTGGACGTCGTGGGCGGCCTGGCCGGTGTCCTCCAGGGCGTACACCTTGGAGAGGGTCGGGTGGATCTTGCCCTTGGCGATGAGGCGGTTGGCCTCCCAGGCCTCGCGGTAGTTGGCGAAGTGGGAGCCGATGATGCGCTTCAGGGACATCCACAGGTAGCGGTTGTCGTACTCGTGCATGTAGCCCGAGGTCGAGGCGCAGGTGGTGATGGTGCCGCCCTTGCGGGTGACGTAGACGCTCGCGCCGAAGGTCTCGCGGCCGGGGTGCTCGAAGACGATGTCGATGTCCTCGCCGCCCGTGAACTCGCGGATGCGCTTGCCGAAACGCTTCCACTCCTTCGGGTCCTGGGTCCGCTCGTCCTTCCAGAACCTGTAGCCCTCGGCGCTGCGGTCGATGATCGCCTCGGCGCCCATCGAGCGGCAGATGTCCGCCTTCTGCTCGCTGGAGACGACACAGATCGGGTTGGCGCCGCCGGCCAGCGCGAACTGCGTGGCGTACGAGCCGAGGCCGCCGCTCGCGCCCCAGATCAGCACGTTGTCGCCCTGCTTCATGCCGGCGCCGTTGCGGGAGACCAGCTGGCGGTACGCGGTGGAGTTGACCAGGCCCGGGGCGGCGGCCTCCTCCCAGCTGAGGTGGCCCGGCTTGGGCATCAGCTGGTTGGACTTGACGAGGGCGATCTCCGCCAGGCCGCCGAAGTTGGTCTCGAAGCCCCAGATGCGCTGCTCGGGGTCGAGCATCGTGTCGTTGTGGCCGTCGGAGGACTCCAGCTCGACGGAGAGGCAGTGCGCGACGACCTCGTCGCCGGCCTGCCAGGCGTTGACGCCCGGGCCGGTGCGCAGGACGACGCCGGCCAGGTCGGAACCGATGATGTGGTACGGCAGGTCGTGGCGCTTGGTGAGCTCGCTGACCCTGCCGTAGCGCTCCAGGAAGCCGAACGTCGACATCGGCTCGAAGATCGAGGTCCACACCGAGTTGTAGTTGACCGAGGAGGCCATGACGGCGACCAGGGCCTCGCCGGGGCCCAGCTCGGGCAGCGGCACCTCGTCCAGGTGGATCGACTTGCGCGGGTCCTTGTCGCGGGTCTCGAGGCCCGCGAACATCTCGGTCTCGTCCTTGTGCACGGTGATCGCGCGGTACGACTCGGGGAGCGGCAGGGCGGCGATGTCGGCCGGCGTGGAGTCGGTCGACTGGATCGCGGCCAGGATGTCCTTCATGGTCACGGTGTTGCCTCCGGCGTCGAGCGCCCTGAGGGAGGGGCGCTGAGGGTTACGTCGGTGCTGCTGAGGGTCGGGTGAGGGGTGCCGTCGGTTCGGCGGTGGTGCTGTTCGGCAGCGCTTTGTGGCGCGGGAGGTTGCCTGTGACGCAGGCGCCGGGCACGCAGGCGATCGCTTGCGGGGACAGCCCGGACACCTTCAACGTATGACACCGCGTGTCACCCCGCAAGGCACTGAGTGCCAGAAAATGTTCTCAGATGAAATCTTTACCCGACAGATGAGCGATGATCGATCGAACGGGGGCCGCGAGCGCTGCGAAAAGGGGCATTGACATGCGAAAACGGCCACCCGGAGGGTGGCCGTCGTCACAGACCGGAGGGTGCGGGACGGGGTGGGTCAGCGCTCCTTGAGTGCCTTCTCGATGGTGCGCATGACCTCGTGCAGCGGCGCGTCGGTACGCGCGACCGTCACCAGCACCTCGCCCTGCACGGAGGCCGAGGAAGCGCCGGTCCGCGCGGCGGACGCCGTGTCGCGCCCGGCACCGATGCCCGTGCCGAACGTCTTTCGTACGATCGCGAAGGCGTGGTCGAGCTGGGTCTCCACGTCCCCCTGCCCGCCCGCCCGCAGCCAGCGCCGCAGCACGTGGTTGTGGGCGGTGACCACGGCGGACGCGGCGACCTCCGCCAGCAGCGGGTCGTCGTTGGCGTCGTCGTCGTGCGCGTGCTCGTCGAAGTGGCCGAGCAGGTAGCGGGTGAAGAGGCGCTCGTAGCGAGCCACCGACGCGATCTCCGCCTCCCGCAGGGTGGGCACCTCGCGCGTCAGCTTGTAGCGGGCGACCGAGATCTCCGGCCGGGCCGCGTACATCTTCATGACTTCCTTGATGCCCCGGCACACGGTGTCGAGCGGATGCTCGTGCGCGGGCGCCGCGTTGAGCACCGCCTCGGCGCGCACCAGGGTGTCGTCGTGGTCCGGGAAGATCGCCTCTTCCTTGGAGCGGAAGTGCCGGAAGAAGGTCCGGCGGGCGACCCCGGCGCGGGCCGCGATCTCGTCGACGGTGGTCGCCTCGTACCCCTTGGTCGCGAACAGCTCCATCGCGGCTGCCGCCAGCTCCCGGCGCATTTTGAGCCGCTGGGCGGCGGCTCGGCCGCCGGCCGCGCTCTCCGGCGCGTCGGGCGTAGCTGGTGTACGTGAGGACTTGGCGGGCTGGGACATGACCCGAACGTACTGCATGTGCGCGCAATCATGCGCGTGACCGGGGATCCCCCCGCCCGTGGAGGGCGGGGGAGACCCGGCGGGATCGAGCAGTCCGCCCCAGTCCTCCTCGGACCGGAACCAGTCGCCGGGACCGGACTCAGCGGCGGGCATATTCGCGGAAGCCGCGGCCCGTCTTGCGGCCGAGGCAGCCCGCGGCGACCAGGTGTTCCAGAAGCGGCGCCGGGGCCAGGCCCGGGTCGCGGAACTCGCGGTGCAGGACCTTCTCGATGGCGAGCGAGACGTCGAGACCGACCACGTCCAGCAGCTCGAAGGGCCCCATCGGGTAGCCGCCGCCCAGTTTCATCGCCGCGTCGATGTCGTCGAGCGTCGCGTAGTGCTCCTGCACCATCTTCACGGCGTTGTTGAGGTACGGGAACAGCAGGGCGTTCACGATGAACCCGGCCCGGTCGCCGCAGTCCACCGCGTGCTTCCCGACCTTGGCGCAGACCTCCCGGACGGTGGCGTGCACGTCGTCCGCCGTCAGCACCGTACGCACCACCTCGACCAGCTTCATGGCCGGCGCGGGGTTGAAGAAGTGCATGCCGATCACGTCCTGCGGGCGCGAGGTGGCGCGGGCGCAGGCGACGACGGGCAGGGAGGAGGTGGTGGTGGCCAGCACCGCGCCGGGCTTGCAGACCTTGTCCAGCGTGGCGAACAGCTGCCGCTTGACCTCCAGGTCCTCGGCGACCGCCTCCACGGCCAGATCGACGTCGGCGAAGTCGTCGTACGTACCCGTCGGCGTGATCCGCTCCAGCGCCCGCGCGGCGGCCTCGGCGGTCATCCTGCCCTTGTCGACGCCGCGCGCCAGGGACTTGCCGATCCGGGCCTTGGCCGTCTGCGCCTTCTCCGCGCTGCGGGCGGCGAGGACGACCTCGTACCCGGCCTTGGCGAACACCTCCGCGATGCCGGAGGCCATGGTGCCCGACCCGGCGACGCCCACCGCGCGCACGGCACGGCCGGCCACCGGGCCGGCGCCGGTGCTCGGGGTCAGCGCGTCCGGCACGACGACCGCGCTGCCCGGCGCCTCGTAGGTGTAGAAGCCGCGCCCGGCCTTGCGGCCCGTCAGGCCCGCCTCGCTGAGCTGCCTGAGGATCGGGGCGGGAGCGTGCAGACGGTCGTGGGAGGCGGCGTACATGGCCTCCAGGACCGTGCGCGCGGTGTCCACGCCGATCAGGTCCAACAGGGTCAGCGGGCCCATCGGCAGGCCGCAGCCGAGCCGCATCGCGGCGTCGATGTCCTCGCGGGAGGCGTAGTTCGCCTCGTACATCGCGGCGGCCTGGTTGAGGTAGCCGAACAGCAGGCCGTCGGCGACGAACCCGGGCCGGTCGCCGACCGCGACGGGCTCCTTGCCCAGGTCGAGCGCGAGGTCGGTGACGGCCGTGACGGCGCCCGGCGCGGTCAGCACGGAGGAGACGACCTCCACCAGCCTCATCGCCGGGGCCGGGTTGAAGAAGTGCAGGCCGAGCACCCGCTCCGGGCGGGACGATTCGGCGGCCAGCCGCGTGACCGACAGGGCGTTGGTGCCGGTCGCCAGAATCGTCTCGGGGCGCACGATCCCGTCCAGTTCCCGGAAGACCTGCTGCTTGATCTCGTACGACTCGGGGGTCACCTCGATCACCAGGTCGGCGTCGGCCGCCGTCCGCAGGTCGGTGGAGGTGCGGACGCGGGCGAGGGCGTCGGCGCGCTCCTGCTCGGTGAGGCGCCCGCGCTCGACGGCGCGGGCGGTGGAGGACTCCAGCGCGGCGACGGCCGTCGCGGCCTGCGCCTCGCTGACGTCGATGCCGACGACGTCGCGGCCGGCCCTGGCCAGGACCTCGGCGATGCCGGTGCCCATGGTGCCGAGGCCGACGACGGCGATGGTCTGGAGCGGGGACAGAGGGGTGTCGGACAGGGGAGTGGCCATCGCGGGACTCCAGGAATGAGGGTGACGACGGGAACACGCCCGGATGCCCTTGGCGGCGCACCGGGTGCGTGAGGAATGGAGTGCGGGTGTTGCCGGGCTGACTGGCGCACACGCCCGGTGCCGTCGCTCAGGGCGTGCACACGCCCGCGCGGCGGCGGTCTCCGACCGGCCCTGTCCCGAGGCCGAGTCGTACTGCGGTACCTGAATACCCGTACCGAACCGACTGCTCTCTGCTCTCACGGTGGCCGCGTCACCAGACCGCCGTGAGGAGTACCGCGAGTGGGTAACTCGCTCGTCTGAGATTAACTCGCGGGTAACGAGCACGCCAGCCCCCGGTGTTCGTGATGTACGTCCCACCCGCCCTGTGACGCCCCTAACCTCGGTGTCATGGACGAAGAGTTGCGAACGCTCACGGAGCGCTTACGGGCCGAGTCGGCGGCGTCGGGCACACCGGAGGCCTCGGCGGCGTACGACCGGCTCGTGGCGACCGGGGATTTGGACGAGCTGGCCGCGGTGCTCACCGAGCCCGGGCACCCGCTCTGGGCCCGGGAACTGGCCGCGTTCCGGCTCGGCGTGGCGGGGGACCGGCGGGCCTTCGAGTCCCTCGTGCTGCTGCTGAACCACCGCGACCCGCCGCGCTGCGCCTCCGCCGCCCACGCCCTCGCCCGCCTCGGAGACCCCCGCACCGCCCGCGCCGCGGCCGCCCTCGCCACCAACGAACTGCGGGTCGCCTACGCCCTGCACCCGGTGCGGCTCCTGGTCGAACTGCGCGCCCCGGAGGCCGTGCCCGCCCTGATCACCACGTTGGAGCGGCGGCTGCGTCCGCACGACCCGTACCGGCGGGTGGCGCTGGCCTGCGTGGACGGGCTGGGCGCGCTGGGCGACGACCGTGCCGCTCCCGTCCTGAACGACGCCCTGGCCCACCCCGCCCTGGCGGAGGCGGCGGTGCGGGCGCTGGCGCGGATCCCGGGGCAGCGGTGAGCCGTCAGCCGATGAGGCGCCTGGCATACCTCACCTCGGGCACCGCGACCCCGTCCACCTCGAACGGCTCCTCGGCCCCGTCGGCGCCGAAACCCGCCCGTTCGTAGAAGCGCCGGGCGCGGGCGTTGCCCTCGACCACCCACAGGAGCATGCGCGCGTGCCCGGCGGCCGTGCACCGGCGCACCGACTCCCGGAGCAGGGCCTGCCCGATGCCGGTGCCCAATCGCCCGGCGTCCACATAGAGGGCGTACAACTCGGCGTCCGCGGTGCGCTGTTCGCCGTCGCGGTACGGTCCGTGGCAGGCCCAGCCGACGACCTCGCCGCCGTCGTCCTCGGCGACCAGGTTCACCAGGTCGTCCGGGGCGCGGGCGAAGAACTCGCGGCGCCGTTCGGCGTCCGCGCTCACGTCGAGCCTGTCCAGGTACGGCTGCGGCATGAGGCCCCGGTACGCCGTCTGCCACCTCCGGATGCGGATCGCGGACACGCGGTCGCAGTCGGCGAGCGTCATCTCCCGCACCAGCGGTGCGCTCACGGGGCCACGACCGCGAACGCCTCGATCTCCATCAGGAAGCCCGGCCGGACCAGGGCGGCGACCTGTACCGCCGACGCGGCCGGCAGCCGGTCGTCGGGTATGTGCTCGGCGCGGGCCGCGCGGATCGCGGACATGTGCGCCATGTCCGTGACGAAGAAGGTCAGCTTCACCACGTCGTCGAAGGTGGCGCCGGCCGCCGACAGGCACCGGCGCAGGTTCTCGAAGACCTGGCGGGCCTGGGCCGCGGGGTCGCCCTCGCCGACCAGCTCGCCGTCCTCGTCCAGCGCGAGCTGACCGGAGACGGCCACGAACCGTCCGGTGCCGAGGACGACATGGGTGTACTGGGCGGCGGGCGCGACGCCGTCGGGGGCGGGGATCCTGGTCAGCTCACTCATGCGTCCATGGTGGACCACGGCACTGACAACGCCCCTGGCGAGTCGCCGGCACGATCCGAGCGGCAGACCCTAGCCCCGGAAGCCGAGCAGCCCGTGGAGCGTCGAGCCGCGTGACGATGTCGACGCCGCCTTGGACTCCAGCGGCTTCGGGGTGGGTAGCGCCGGGCACACCGCGTCCGTCCCGCCGTCACCGCGTGGCACGGTGCCGTCGGCCAGGTACGCGGCCAGGTACTGGTCCAGGCAGCGGTTCCCGCTCAGTGTGATGCCGTGGTTCCCGCCGCCCTCCTCGACCACAAGACTGGAGCCGCGCAGCAGCCGGTGCACGGTGACGCCGCCCTCGTACGGGGTGGCCGCGTCGCCGGTCGCCTGGAACAGCAGCGCGGGCGGCAGTTCGTGGTTGGTGACGTCCACAGGATCCCGCGAGTCCGTGGGCCAGAACGCGCACGGCGCGTTGTACCAGGCGTTGTTCCAGGCCATGAAGGGAGCCTTCTCGTACACGTCCCAGTTGTCGTCGCGCCAGTCGTCCCAGTCGCGCGGCCAGCCGGCGTCGCGGCACTCCACCGCGGTGTAGACGCTGTAGCCGTTGTCGCCGGAGGCGTCCACGGCCCCGAAGTTCTCGTACGCCTCGACGAGCGGGTCGGTGTTCCCGTCGTTCGCGTACGCGGCGAACGCCTCCGCCAGGTAGGGCCAGTAGCCGTTGTAGTAGCCGCCGGGAATGAAGGTGTCCTCCAGCTCCGAGGCCCCGACCTTCCCGTCCGCGGGCCTCTTTCCCAGCGCCGTCCGCATGGCGTACCAAGCGGCCTCGATCCGCTCGGGGTCGGTGCCCAGCCCGTACGTCGCGTCGTGCTCGGCGATCCACGCGAGGAAGGCCCGGTGACGGTCGTTGAAGGCGAGGTCCTGATGGAGGTTGGCGTCGTACCAGACGTCGGTCGGGTCGACGACGGAGTCCAGGACCAGGCGCCGCACCCGGTCCGGGTGAAGCTTGGCGTAGACGGCGCCCAGGTAGGTGCCGTACGAGTAGCCGAAGTAGTTGATCCTCTCCGCGCCGAGCGCCCGGCGGATCGCGTCCACGTCCCGTGCGGCGCTGACCGTGTCGATGTACGGCAGCACGTCCGAGTACTTCTCGCCGCAGGCCTCGGCGAACGACTTCGCGCGCGCGAGGTCGGCCTTCTCGACGGCCGGGGTGGCGGGCAGGGAGTCGGGGCGGACCGGATCGAAGTGGCCCGGACGGCAGTTCAGGGCGGGCTTGCTCTTCCCCACGCCGCGCGGGTCGAAGCCGATGACGTCGTACTGGGCGGCCACCTCCGCGGGCAGCGAGGACGCCACGAACCCGGCGAGCGTCAGCCCGCTGCCACCGGGGCCGCCGGGATTGACGAGCAGCGGCCCCTGGTACTTCTCGGCGGTGTGCGGGACGCGGGACAGTGCCAGCGTGATCCGCTTCCCGTCCGGACGCGCGTGGTCGAGCGGCACCGAGAGGGACGCGCACTGGAGCGTCGGGTAATCGGCCGTGCCGCACTTCTTCCAACTCGGCTTCGCGGCCCGCAGGGTGCTCGTGGGAGGCGCCGCGCTCACGGGGTGCGGTGCGCTCGCCTCGGCGGGGACGGCCGTGACGGTCCCGGCGGCGATGACGGCGGCGCCGCACAGCACGGCTGCGCGTTGTCTCATGGCGTCCTCCCGGACGGAGAGGCTGCGGTCCGCGCGGGTCGCGGTCCTCGCCGCTTCGTTCCGGGGAACGGCCTCGGAGGAATGCGATATGCCCGGACTTGACCCGATTGCGTCGGCAGATGCCCTCGACTGGACGGCTCGATGGATGGCCTGAACCATGCGGTGGCCCGTCATCGGCCCGGCCGTCGGCGCGGGCCGGGTGCGCACACCGGGTATCTACCGAAGACGGGTTCCCTCCTTCCCGCGATCGGAGGCTGACATGCCCCAACCACCCGGCCCGAGCGGAAGTCCGGCGCCCCCATGGTCGTGGCCGGAGCACGTGTGATGGCCGCGCCGATGGGAGCGCGGAGCTTCCTGCAAGCCCTCAGGGACGAGGGTCTGGTCGTCGTCGAGGTCGGCGCCTGGGAGGAACACAACCGCAACCACACGGGCCCTTGGGGGCCCGTGCACGGCGTGATGATCCACCACACCGTGACCCGGGGCAGCGCCCGCACGGTGGAGATCTGCCGCAAGGGCTACGCGGGACTGCCAGGCCCCCTGTGCCACGGCGTCATCACCAAGGACGGCAGGGTGCACCTGGTCGGCTACGGGCGGGCCAATCACGCGGGCCTGGGAGACGACGACGTGCTGCGCGCCGTCATCGACGAAGTGCGACCGCCGGCGGACAACGAGGCGAACACCGACGGAAACCGGCACTTCTACGGCTTCGAGTGCGAGAACCTCGGCGACGGCGCCGATCCCTGGCCCGCGGCCCAGCTGGACGCCATCGAACGCGCCGCCGCCGCCGTCTGCCGCCGCCACGGCTGGAACGAGCGCTCCGTGATCGGCCACCTCGAATGGCAGCCCGGAAAGGTCGACCCGCGCGGCTTCAGCATGGCCTCGATGCGCGCCCGGATCGAAGAACGCCTCACCCACCCCGCCGGCTGGACCCCCAGCGACCCCGAGGAGGACGACATGCCGCGAGCGATCGGCCGCTACGACAGCGACGGCCAGCGGATCACGCCCCGCAAGTGGACCACGCTCAACGTCGACGGGGTGGACCTGCTCACCCGGGCGTCCCACTACCAGGCCATGGCCCAGATCCAGGCGGAGGTCCCGCCGGGCGCCACCCTCCAGGGCCGCTTCTACCACCTGCGTCCGGGCGGCTCCCGCTGGAACGGCCCGATCGTCGAACGGATCGGCACCCACGGCGGCAGCTTCGCGGACTTCCACAACAGCGGGTCCATCGTCGCCGACGAGCGGCTGCGGTTCGAGTTCATGTACTACCCGGCCGACAGCGCCGACCAGCAGCCGATCACCATCACGGCGGCGTACGTGCGCGGCCTCTACTGGGAGGCCTGACGACAGATCCCGCTACGGAGAGACAGCGCTCAGAGAAGCGAGAGCTGGACCGGCTCGGTCGCCGCGAGCTGATCCGGCTCCGGCGGTGCCGGCTCCGCGATCCGGCGCGGCATCCCCGCGCGCGTGGGCCCGATGCCGTACTCCTGGGCCAGGTCGTGCACCTGGCGCGTGATCCGGCGCTGGTACCACTTCGGGGCGTAGGCGCCCTCCGCGTACAGCCGCTCGTACCGGCGCACCAGGTACGGGTGGTGCCGCGCCAGCCAGGCCATGAACCACTCCCGGGCGCCGGGCCGCAGATGCAGCACCAGGGGAGTCACCGACGTGGCGCCCGCGGCGGCGATCGCGCGTACGGTCGCTCGCAGTTGGGCCGGTTCGTCGCCGAGGAACGGGATGACCGGTGCCATCAGCACGCCGCAGCCGATGCCGTGCTCGCCCAGGGTCCGTACGACCTCCAGGCGGCGCTCCGGTGCGGGAGTACCCGGCTCCACGGTGCGCCACAGCTCGGGGTCGGTGGAGCCGACCGAGACCGAGATTCCCACGTCCGTCACCCGGGCCGCCCGCGTCAGCAGGTCCAGGTCGCGCAGGATCAGCGTGCCCTTGGTCAGGATCGAGAAGGGGTTGGCCCGCTCGGTGAGGGCCGCGATGATGCCCGGCATCAGCCGGTAGCGGCCCTCGGCGCGCTGGTAGCAGTCGACGTTGGTGCCCATCGCGACGTGCTCGCCCTGCCAGCGGTGCGAGGCCAGCTGGCGGCGGAGCAGCTCGGGGGCGTTCACCTTGACGACGATCTGCGAGTCGAAGCCGAGGCCGGTGTCGAGGTCCAGGTAGCTGTGCGTCTTGCGCGCGAAGCAGTAGACGCACGCGTGCGAGCACCCCCGGTAGGGGTTCACCGTCCACTCGAAGGGCATGCGCGAGGCGCCCGGCACCCGGTTGAGGATCGAGCGGGCCCGCACCTCGTGGAAGGTGATGCCGCGGAACTCGGGCGTGTCGAACGTGCGGGTGGTGACCGCGTCCGCGCCGAACAGCGCGGGGTCGGCCGCCCGGGCGTGGTCGGAGTCCGTGAGGTTCTCCCAGCGCATTGACGCCTCCTCGGTAGCACTGCCCACACAATAGAACACTTGTTCCCTTGATCGTGCGGGTGAGTCGCGCGGGGCCGCTTCGCGCCCCCCGATTTGGTGGCCGGGCGGCGGGGTGGTTGGCTTGCCCGGACCCCGAGAACCAGGCCCTGGAGGAACCCGATGGCGCAGGTCGAGGCGACTACGGAGCGGATCGTCGCAGCGGACGCGGAGACGGTGTTCGACACCCTCGCCGACTACAGCGGCACCCGCGAGAAGCTGCTGCCCGAGCACTTCAGCGAGTACGAGGTCCGCGAGGGCGGCGACGGCGAGGGCACCCTCGTGCACTGGAAGCTCCAGGCCACCAGCAAGCGCGTCCGTGACTGCCTGCTGGAGGTCACCGAGCCGGCCGACGGCGAGCTGGTCGAGAAGGACCGCAACTCCTCCATGGTCACCACCTGGCGGGTCACCCCGGCCGGTGAGGGCAAGTCCCGGGTGGTCGTCGTCACCACCTGGCAGGGCGCCGGCGGCGTCGGCGGATTCTTCGAGAAGACCTTCGCGCCCAAGGGACTCGCCCGGATCTACGACGCGATGCTCGCCAAGCTCGCGGCCGAGGTCGAGAAGTAGCCAAAGGGCAGGTGTGGGGCGGTCGTTGGCCGCCTCACCGGTTCGAGTGATCTCCGCAGGATACCGCCGTATGCCGTAACTCTTCGCACTTGTTCGCAGTTGTCGCCTCAGGTGGCAATTGTGAGCAGGTGTGACGAGGGGAGCGGTACGTGGGCGGGATCACTCTGGTGCAGGACGAACCGGCCACCGTGCCCCCGGCGCCCCCCGAGCCCCCCGCACCCGAGCCGGATCCGGGTGCCGGGCTGAGCCCGCGCCGGGTGCGGCTGGTCTTCGTCGGACTGATGCTGGCGCTGCTGCTCGCCGCGCTGGAGCAGATGATCGTGGCCACGGCGCTGCCGAAGATCGTCGGCGAGCTGCACGGCCTGGAGAAGATGTCCTGGGCGATCACCGCCTACCTGCTCACCTCCACCGTCGGCCTGCCGATCTACGGCAAGCTCGGCGACCTCTTCGGACGCAAGGGCGTCTTCCAGTTCGCCATCCTGGTGTTCATCGTGGGCTCGGCACTCGCCGGCCGTGCGCAGACCATGGACCAGCTGATCGCCTTCCGGGCCGTGCAGGGCGTCGGCGCGGGCGGCCTCATGATCGGCGTGCAGGCGATCATCGCGGACATCGTGCCGCCCCGCGAGCGCGGCCGCTTCATGGGCCTGATCGGCGCCGCGTTCGGACTCGCCTCGGTCGCGGGCCCGCTCTTGGGCGGCTACTTCACCGACCACCTGTCCTGGCGCTGGTGCTTCTACATCAACGTGCCCTTCGGGCTGGTCACCATGGCCGTCGTCGCCGTCGTCCTGAAGCTGCCCAAGCCGCGGGTCAAGCCCCGACTGGACGTCCTCGGCGCGCTGCTGCTCGCCGCCGCCTCCACCTGCCTGGTGCTGCTGACCAGCTGGGGCGGCACCGAGTACGAGTGGGGCTCGCAGGTCGTCCTCGGCCTCGCCGCCGGAGCCGTCGCGTCCACCGTCCTCTTCCTGGTCGCCGAGCACTTCGCACCCGAACCGCTGATCCCGCTGCGGCTGTTCCGGGACTCCGTCTTCAACGTCACCGGCCTGGTCGGTCTCGTCATCGGAGTCGCCCTGTTCGGCGCCGCCAGCTATCTGCCGACCTTCCTGCAGATGGTCGACGGCGCCACCGCCACCGAGTCCGGCCTGCTGATGATGCCGATGATGGGCGGCATCGTCGGCACCTCGATCATCTCCGGTCAGATGATCAGCCGTACCGGGCACTACCGGTCCCACCCGATCGTCGGCAGCGCCCTGTCCGTCGTCGGCATGTGGCTGCTGTCCGGGCTCGACGCCGACACGCCCCGGCTGCACTACAGCATCTGGATGGCCGTCCTCGGCGCCGGCATCGGAATGGTGATGCCCGTACTGATCCTCGCCGTGCAGAACTCCGTGCGCCCCGCCGACCTCGGCACCGCCACCAGCGCCAACAACTACTTCCGGCAGATCGGCGGCAGCGTCGGCGCGGCCGTCTTCGGCACCCTCTTCGCCGACCGGCTCACCGACGCCCTGGCCGACCGGATCCCCGCCGAGGCGGGCGCCGGGCTGCCCGACGCCGAGGCCGTCACCCCACAGCTCGTCCACTCCCTGCCCCCGGCGCTGCGCGACGCCTACATCGGTGCGTACGCCGACGCCATGCCGCGGATCTTCCTCTACCTGGTGCCGGTACTCGTCCTCGGCCTGCTCATCGCCTGCTTCCTCAAGGAGAAACCACTGGTGTCCCACAACGCCCCCGCCACCGAGCAGGAAACCGCCCAGACCGCCCAGACCGTGCAGCCCATGGCCCCCGTCCCCCAGGCCCGGTCGCCGTACGCCGCGGGCATCGCCGTCTGCGGCACGGTGCAGCACCCCGACGGCACCGTCGTGCCCCGCGCGGCGCTCACCCTCATCGACGTCGGCGGTCGGCAGATCGGCCGGGGCGCCAGCGGCGACGACGGACGGTACGCGCTGGCCACGCCCGGCCCGGGGTCGTACGTCCTGATCGCCGCGGCCGGCGGTCACCAGCCGCAGGCGGTCTCCGTGACCGTCGGCGAACGCCCGGTGGAACTGGACGTGGTCCTCGGCGGCGCCGGCCGCCTGGCCGGCAGTGTGCTCACCGCGGACGGCAGCCCCGTACGCGACGCGACCGTCACGCTCACCAACGTCCACGGCGAGGTCGTCGCCACCACCCGCAGCGGCCGGGAGGGCGGCTACGTCATCACCGAGCTGGTGGCCGGCGAGTACACCCTCGCCGGCAGTGCCCCCGCCTTCCGCCCGGCCGCGCTGCCCGTCAGCGTCCAGGCCGCCCGGGAGACCCGCCAGGACATCGAGCTGGCCGGCGGCGCCGTGCTGCGCGGCACCGTGCGCGCCAGTGGCGGACGGGCCGTGGAGGACGCGCGGGTGACGCTGCTCGACGCGGCGGGCAACGTGGTGGACACGCTGACCACCGGGCCCGACGGCACCTTCCGGTTCGTCGACCTGTCGTCCGGCGAGTACACCGTCATCGCCGCCGGCTACCCGCCCGTGGCCACCGTGCTCCAGGTGGCCGGCGGCGGCCGCACGGAGCGCGACCTCCAGCTCGGCCACGAGGACTGAGGGCGGGCGCCGGCGCGCGGGCGTGCGCCGGTGCGTTTGCGCACCACCAATTCCCCCGTTGCCGCACATGGTCGCCGACCACCGCCGTACCGTGGTGACGGCGACACAGATCTTGCGGAGCCGTGGGGAGAGAGGGCCTGACGCCATGGACCATGGCACCCAGCGGGACGCACCTCCAGGCCGCCGTGCCGGACCCGGCGCCGTGCCGGCGGACCCCGTGGCGGGCCGGGTCCCGCTGGCCGTCGTCGTGGTGGACCGCGACGGGCTGGTCTCCCACTGGAGCCGGGGTGCACGGCGGCTGTTCGCCCTGCCCAAGGAGGAGGCGATCGGCCGGCCCGCCCCCGACCTGCTGCCCGTCTCGGGCGTGCTCCCCGGGGACGAGGACGTCACCGGGTACGGCTCGTACGAGGCCTACGACGGCCTCGGGCCCGGGCTGGAGTCTTCCCTCGACGGACACTTGTCCTACCCGGCGGCGGGCCGCGCCCGCCTGACCGTGCCGGGCAACGACCGCGTCGACGTGCTGTGGTGGGCGTACCCGCTGGTGGGACCCGGCCGAGAGCGGCTGCTGGTGCTGGCCGCCGACGCGGACGGTCTGCGCCGGGACTACGCCGACGGCGGCACGCGGGAGGCGACCGTCGAGCGGATCGCGCCCGGCTTCGCGCTGCACACCGACTTCCCCGGCGCCGAGGAACTCGCCCGCCGCCTCCCCGAGATCCTGCCCAGCATGAGCGTCGGAGAGAGCGCCCGCATCGTCGCGCAGGTCCTCGAACTGGGCTACCCGATCCTGGAGTTCAGCCAGAACGACCGGGTGCCCGTCACCCCCGACTGGGGCGTGCCCCGGCGCGCCGAGCGCAGGGCACGCCGCGAGCGGGCGGCCCGGGCGCTGGCGGCGGGCGAGCCGGTGCCGGACGAGCTGCGGGACGAGGCGGAGGACCTGGAGTACGCCGCCGTCCGCGAACGCCTGGAGTTCCTCAACGAGGTCAGCGGACGGATCGGCACCTCGCTCGACCTCTCCCGCACCATCGTCGAGGTCAGCAAGGCGGTCGTCCCGCGCTTCACCGACGTCGCCGGCACCTACCTGCGCGAACAGGTCGTCGCCGGCGAGGGGTTCCCCGGCGGCGTACCGGACACGACGACGATGTGGCACCGGGTCGCCCTGGAGCACACCGACGAACCCGGCCGCTGGGACGATGTCGTACCGGTCGGCGAGGCCATGCCGTTCCCGGCGCACACCCCCTTCTTCCAGTGCATGACCAGCGGCGAGCCGGTCCTGGTGCCCCGCATCACCGAGGAGATGGGCCACGCCATCGCCTCCCAGTTCGAGAAGCGGGACATCCGGCCGCTCATCACGGGCCGCTCGATGCTGCTGGTGCCGCTGAAGGCGCGCGACGTCGTCCTGGGCTTCATGATCCTCCTCCGGCACCCGGAGCGGCCCGTCTTCAACGACATGGACCGGGTCACCGGCGCCGAACTCGCCGCCCGCGCCGGTCTCGTACTCGACAACGCCCGCATGTACACGTATCAGGAGAACGTCGCCGAGACGCTCCAGGACAGCATGCTGCCGCACATCCCCCCGCGCATGGCCGGCTGCGACATCGCCACCCGCTACCTGCCCGGCACCCTCCTCGGCCGGGTCGGCGGCGACTGGTTCGACTCGGTCAAGCTGCCCGGCGCCCGTACCGCGCTCGTGGTCGGGGACGTCATGGGCCACGGCCTCAACTCGGCCGCCATGATGGGCCAGTTGCGCACCGCCGTGCAGACCATGGCAGGGCTCGACCTGCCGCCCGCCCAACTCCTGCGCAACCTCGACGACCTCGCCCAACGGCTCGGCGACACCCACCTGGCGACCTGCCTGTACGCCGTCTACGACCCGATCGCCGGAGAACTGCACCTCGCCAACGCCGGCCACATCCCGCCCGTGCTGGTCCGGGCGGAGGACGGCGCCAGCGAGCTGATCGACCTGCCCACGGGAGCGCCGATCGGCGTCGGCGGGGTGCCCTTCGAGGCGGTACGCGTGCCGGTGGCGCCCGGCGACCGGCTGGTGATGTGCACCGACGGCCTGGTGGAGATGCGCGGCGAGGACATCGGCGTCGGCCTCGCCACCCTCTGCGAGTCCGCCGCCCACCCGGCCGCCTCCATGGACGACGCCTGCGACACCATCATCCGCGCGCTGGGCACGCGCGGGGGCCGCAAGGACGACGTGGCCCTGCTGATGGCCAGACTCACCGGCATCGAGTCCGACGCCGTCGCCGAGTGGCGCCTCGCCCGCGACCCGGCCGAGGTCGGCCGAGCCCGCGCGGCGGTCCGCGAACAGCTGCACGACTGGAGCCTGCCGAAACTGGCCGGCCCCGCCGAGCTGATGGTCAGCGAACTCGTCACCAACGCCGTACGGCACGCCCACGCGCGCCCCGTCGAGCTGCGCCTGGTGCGCGCCGACACGCTGCTGTGCGAGGTGGACGACGACGACCACGAACTGCCGACGCTGCGCAGCGCGGGCCCCGACGACGAGAACGGGCGCGGGCTGCGCGTCGTCAGCGCCCTCGCCCGCGAATGGGGTGCCAGCCGTACGAAGGCCGGCAAGACCGTCTGGTTCGAACTGACGCTGCCCCGCCGCTGAGCCGCCGTCGTACCGTCAGGGGGCGCGCGCCGCGTTCGCACGTCCGGTGAAGGAATGCGCCGGGCGCTTGTGGCCGTGCGCCGGGCGCGGTACACCGTACGAGCCCGTCACCGCCGACGGGTCGTACGTCGTCGCACCTGGGGAGACGCGCATGAGCGTGACGAGTCGGTACCGCAACGCCTGGGAGAGCTTCTGGAGCGAGGCCCCCGAGGGCCAGGGGACGGTGTTCTGGGACGCGGAGCCGATGCTGACCGCCGGCCGCCACCTCGCCCACTTCGAGCCGCACCTCGTCGACCCCGGCCTGCCCATGATCGACCTCGGCTGCGGCAACGGCACCCAGACCCGCTACCTCGCCGAGCGCTTCGGGCACGTCGTCGGCGCCGACCTGTCCGCGGCCGCCCTCGAGCACGCCCGCCGCGCCGACCCCGGCGGCCAGGCCGCCTACCGGCAGCTGGACGCCACCGACAAGGCCGAGGCCGAGACGCTGCACGCCGAACTGGGCGACGCCAACATCTACGTGCGGGGCGTCCTGCACCAGTGCGAACCGGACGACCGTCAGCCACTGGCCGACGTCCTCGCGGCCCTCCTCGGCGACCGTGGCCGCGCCTTCCTGGTGGAGCCCACCCAGGAGTCCAAGGCCGTCCTGGGGGACCTGGCCCAGGGCCCCGACGGGCCGCCCGCCAAACTCGCTCCCGTCCTGCGCCACGGGCTGACCCCCGGCTCGGTCCCCGACGAGGCGGTACCGGAGTACCTGCGCGCCGCCGGGCTCAGCGTCCTGGCGAGCGGTGAACTCCCGCTGGTCTCCACCGAGTACACGGCGGACGGCACGCGGATCGAGCTGCCGTCGACCTGGGTGGTGGCGGGCAGCGGCCGGTGACGGCGGTCCAGGGCTCCCACCAGCCAATGGTCTGGGCCGGTGAGAGTTTTCCACAGGCCTGGCTGGGGGTCGGCGCGACCGCGTAACGTGGCGCAGCATGAAGATCCTCATCAGCGCCGACATGGAAGGCGCCACCGGCGTCACCTGGCCGGCCGACGTGCTGCCGGGGACGCCGCAGTGGGAGCGGTGCCGGTCGATGTTCACCTCGGACGTGAACGCGGCCGTGCTGGGCTTCCTCGACGGCGGTGCCGACGAGGTGCTCGTCAACGAGGCCCACTGGACCATGCGCAACCTGCTCCTGGAGCGGCTCGACGAGCGTACGCAGATGCTCACCGGGCGGCACAAGGCGCTGTCCATGGTGGAGGGCGTCCAGCACGGGGACGTGGACGGCATCGCGTTCATCGGGTACCACGCGGGCGCCGGCATGGAGGGCGTCCTCGCGCACACCTACCTCGCCAACCAGATCACCGGCGTGTGGCTGAACGACATACGGGCCAGTGAGGGTCTGCTCAACGCGCACGTCGTCGCCGAGTACGGGGTGCCGGTCGTGCTGGTCACCGGGGACGACGTGGCCTGCGAGGACGCGCTCGGGTACGCGCCCGAGGCGCTGAAGGTCGCGGTCAAGGACCATGTGTCGCGGTACGCGGCCGTGTGCCGTACGCCGGCCAGGACCGCCTCCGACATCCGGGCGGCGGCCAAGGAGGCGGCGGCGCTCGCGGTGCGGTACGAGCCGGTGAGCGGCGGGCCGTTCACCGTCGCCGTGGAGTTCGACGCCGAGCACCTGGCGGCGGCCTCGACGGTGGTGCCGGGCGTGGCCCGGATCGGGGAGCGGAAGGTGGCGTACACCCACGAGACCATGTTCGAGGCGATCCGTACCTTCAAGGCGGTCACCACGATCGCCTCGGCCGCGGTGGAGGAGCAGTATGGCTGAGCAGTCCCAGCACGCCGGCGCGCAGGCGCTGGACGAGGTCGTCCGGTTCACCTCCGAGCTGATCCGGATCGACACGACCAACCGGGGCGGTGGCGACTGCCGCGAGCGTCCCGCCGCCGAGTACGCCGCCGCGCGGCTCGCCGAGGCCGGGATCGAGCCCACCCTGCTGGAACGGACCGAGGGCCGCACCAACGTCGTCGCCCGGATCGAGGGCACCGACCCGTCGGCCGGTGCGCTGCTGGTGCACGGGCATCTGGACGTGGTGCCCGCCGAGGCCGCCGACTGGAGCGTGCACCCGTTCTCCGGGGAGATCCGCGACGGCGTCGTCTGGGGACGCGGCGCGGTCGACATGAAGAACATGGACGCGATGATCCTGGCCGTCGTGCGCGAGTGGGCCCGGCAGGGGGTACGGCCCCGGCGGGACGTCGTCATCGCGTTCACCGCGGACGAGGAGGCCAGCGCCGAGGACGGCTCCGGATTCCTCGCCGACCGGCACGCCGCGCTGTTCGAGGGCTGCACCGAGGGCGTCAGCGAGTCGGGGGCGTTCACCTTCCACGACGGCGCCGGCCGCCAGTTCTATCCGATCGCGGCAGGCGAACGCGGCACGGGCTGGCTCAAGCTCACCGCGCGGGGCCGGGCGGGGCACGGTTCCAAGGTGAACCAGGAGAACGCGGTCACCCGGCTCGCGTCGGCGATCACCCGCATCGGCGACCACGAGTGGCCGCTGCGCCTGACCCCGACCGTGCGCGCCGCCCTGACCGAACTCGCCGCCGTCTACGGCATCGAGACCGACCTGCACGACATCGACGCACTGCTGGACAAGCTCGGGCCCGCCGCGGGCCTGGTCGAGGCCACCGTCCGCAACAGCAGCAACCCGACCATGCTGGACGCCGGTTACAAGGTCAACGTCATCCCGGGGGAGGCCGTCGCCTACGTCGACGGACGCTTCCTGCACGGCTGCGAGGACGAGTTCCGCAGTACCCTCGACCGGCTCACCGGACCGGACGTGGACTGGGAGTTCGCCCACCGCGAGGTCGCCCTCCAGGCGCCGGTGGACTCGCCGACGTACGCCAGGATGCGGGCCGCCGTCGAGGAGTTCGCCCCGGAGGGGCACGTGGTGCCGTACTGCATGTCCGGCGGCACGGACGCCAAGCAGTTCTCGCGGCTCGGTATCACCGGTTACGGATTCGCGCCGCTGAAGCTGCCCGAGGGCTTCGACTACCAGGCCCTCTTCCACGGCGTCGACGAACGCGTCCCCGTCGAGGCGCTGCACTTCGGCGTCCGCGTCCTCGACCGCTTCCTGCGCACGGCGTAGCGGCCCGGCCTCAGCGGGGCCCGCCCGACAAGCATCTGGAGGAGAAAGTGGGGGAGTCGGTGCAGACTCTGCCGTACGGATCGTGGCCCTCGCCCATCGACGCGGCCCTCGCCGCCGCGCACGACGGGCGCCCCGACGACGTGGCCTTCGTCGGCGACGAGGTGTGGTGGACCGCGCCCCGGCCCGCCGAGGGCGGTCGGCGCACGCTGGTGCGGCGGCATCCCGACGGCGCCGAGGAACCGGTGCTGCCCGCGCCGTGGAACGTCCGCAGCCGCGTCATCGAGTACGGCGGCCGGCCCTGGGCCGCGCTCATGACCGACACCGGGCCGCTGGTGGTCTTCGTGAACTTCGCCGACCAGCGGCTGTACGCCTACGAACCGGGCGGCGGCGAGCCCCGCCCGCTGACACCCGTCTCCCCGGTGGGCGGCGGGCTGCGCTGGGCGGAGCCGGATGTACGTGGCGAGCGCGGCGAGGTGTGGTGCGTCCTGGAGGAGTTCACCGGTGACGGGCCCAGCGACGTGCGCCGGGTGCCGGCGGCGGTGCCGCTGGACGGCTCGGCGGCCGACGAACGGGCAGCGGTCCGCGAACTCACCGGCGTCCGGCACCGCTTCGTCACCGGCCCCCGCGTCTCGCCCGACGGGCGGCGCGCCGCCTGGCTCGCCTGGGACCACCCGCGCATGCCCTGGGACGGCACCGAACTGGTCGTGGCCGAGATCGGCCCCGACGGTACGTTCCGGGACGCCCGGACGGTCGCCGGCGGGCCCGAGGAGTCCATCGCCCAGGCGGACTGGGCGCCCGACGGCGCCCTGCTCCACGCCTCCGACCGCACCGGCTGGTGGAACCTCTACCGCGACGGCCGGCCGCTCTGCGCCCGCGAGGAGGAGTTCGGCGGGCCGCTGTGGAAGCTCGGGCAGCGCTGGTTCGCCCCGCTGGACAGTGGTCTGATCGCCGTCGTGCACGGCCGCGGCGCCACCGCCCTCGGCATACTCGACCCCGAGACCGGCGAGGTCGTCGACGCCGCGGGCCCCTGGACCGAGTTCGCGGCGACCCTCGCCGCGCACGGCGAGCGAGTGGTGGCCGTCGGCGCGAGCCCGCGCAGCGCCTACGAAGTGGTCGAGCTGGACGCCCGTACCGGCCGGGCCCGGGTGGTCGGCGCCCCGCACCACGACGCGGTGGACCCGGCGTACTACCCCGAGCCGCGGATCCGCACCTTCACCGGGCCCGCCGGGCGCGAGATCCACGCCCACCTCTATCCGCCGCACCACCCCGGCTGTCTCGCACCGGACGGTGAGCTGCCGCCGTACGTGGTCTGGGCGCACGGCGGGCCCACCAGCCGGTCCCCCCTCGTACTGGACCTGGAGATCGCCTACTTCACCTCGCGCGGCATCGGCGTCGCGGAGGTCAACTACGGCGGCTCCACGGGGCACGGCCGGGAGTACCGCGACCGGCTGCGCGAGCAGTGGGGCGTGGTCGACGTCGAGGACTGCGCCGCCGTCGCCCTCGCCCTGGCCGACGAGGGCACCGCCGACCGGGAGCGCCTCGCCGTGCGCGGCGGCAGCGCGGGTGGCTGGACGGCCGCCGCCTCGCTGGCCACGACCGACGTCTACGCCTGCGGCACGGTCATCTACCCGATCCTCGACCTGACCGGCTGGGGCACGGGGGAGACCCACGACTTCGAGTCGAAGTACCTGGAGAGCCTCATCGGCCCGTACGCCGAGGTGCCCGCCCGGTACGTCGAGCGGTCGCCCACCGAGCACGCCGCCCGCGTCACCGCGCCGTTCCTGCTGCTCCAAGGACTGGACGACGTGATCTGCCCGCCCGTGCAGTGCGAGCGGTTCCTCGCCCGCATGGCGGGCCGGGGAGTGCCGCACGCGTACCTCACCTTCGAGGGCGAGGGGCACGGATTCCGCCGGGCGGAGACCATGGTGCGCGCCTTGGAGGCCGAACTCTCCCTCTACTCCCAGGTCTTCGGTCTGAAGTCGCGCGGCATCCCGACCCTGGCGCTGAACCGGTGACGACGGTGACAGACCTGACCCGGCCGGCCCGGCTCGCCCCCGGTGCCCGGGTGGCCGTCGTCGCGCCCAGTGGGCCCGTCCCCGAGGAGCGGCTCCAGGCGGGCCTGGACGTGCTGCGCGGCTGGGACCTCGACCCGGTCGTGGCCCCGCACGTCCTGGACCGGCACCGCGCCTTCCCCTACCTCGCGGGCGCCGACGCAGACCGGGCCGCCGACCTCCAGGCCGCCTGGTGCGACCCGTCCGTGGACGCGGTGCTGTGCGCCCGCGGCGGGTACGGCGTGCAGCGCCTGACCGACCTGCTCGACTGGGAGGCGATGCGCGCGGCCGGGCCCAAGGTGTTCGTCGGCTTCAGCGACATCACCGCGCTGCACCAGGCGTTCGCCACCCGGCTGGGGCTGGTCACACTGCACGGGCCGATGGCCGCGGGGATCGACTTCCTGAAGAACGCGCGGGCGCAGGAGCATCTGCGTGCCACCCTGTTCGCTCCGGAGACGGTCCGCGTGATCGCCTCCGGTGGCACGCCCATGGTCCCCGGCCGGGCGCGCGGCGTCACCCTCGGCGGCTGCCTGTGCCTGCTCGCCGCCGAACTGGGCACTCCGCACGCCCGTCCCTCCGCGCGCGGCGGCCTGCTGTGCCTGGAGGACGTGGGGGAGGAGACGTACCGGCTGGACCGCTACCTCACCCAGCTCCTGCGCGCCGGCTGGTTCGACGGGGTCGGCGGGGTGCTGCTCGGCTCGTGGCACGCGTGCGAGCCCTACGAGCGGCTGCGGCCGATGCTGGCCGACCGGCTGGGCGGCCTCGGCGTGCCGGTCGCCGAGGACTTCGGCTTCGGCCACTGCGAGGGGGCGCTGACCGTCCCGTTCGGCGTAACGGCGGAACTGGACGCGGACGCGGGCACCTTGACGCTGGACCGGCCGGCGCTGCGCTGACCACGGTGCCGACCGGCCCCGCGCGCGGCGACACGGCGTCGTAGGCTGGCGAAATGCCGCACAACGCATCCCGCCACCTCGCCGAAGGCCCTCGCGTGGGCATACGGCACTTCACCTACGAGGACGGCGCCGAGTTCACCGCCCGGGCCCGGGAGAGCAAGGACCTGCACCACCCGTGGCTCTTCCCGCCGGACAGCGCCCAGGCGTACGAGGCCTACGCCGCCCGGCTGATCGAGGACCGGACGAAGGCCGGGTTCCTGCTGTGCGAGAAGGACGCGGACGGGGCGGACGGCGGCTCCATCGCCGGGTTCGTCAACATCAACAACATCGTCGAGGGCGGCTTCCTCAGCGGCGCGCTCGGCTACGGCGCCTTCGCGCACGCGGCGGGGCGCGGGCTGATGCGTGAGGGGCTGGACCTCGTCGTGCGGTACGCCTTCGGACCGATGCGGCTGCACCGGCTGGAGATCAACGTGCAGCCGGGCAACGCCGCCTCGATCGGGCTGGCCCGCGCCTGCGGCTTCCACCTGGAGGGCTTCTCGCCGAGGATGCTCTACATCGACGGGGCCTGGCGCGACCACCAGCGCTGGGCGATCACCGCCGAGACCGTGAACGCCTCCGGTTGATCGCCGGCGTTTCGTCGCGCGTGCGTCGACCGCACGGCCCGCCGACACGGCACCCAGCGGTTCAAACGTGAGCGACGTCGCGCGAACGTGACCGACGGCGCCCCTGTTCACCGCACCGGTGAGCGGCTTCCATGGGGAAGCGTGACGACGATCCGACGTGAGGTACTGAGCCTGCCCGCCGCGCCGCTGGGACCGGACAACCCCCTGCCGCCGCTGCGCCCCCTGGACGAGGCACACCGCATCGACGAACGCGACCGGGCCGGCCTGCCGCGCGACATGGCCCGCCAGGTCGACTACGAGCCACTGCGCAGCCTGCTGCCCGTGCGGGTCCGGGACGGCTACGACCGGCGGCGCGAGGACCGGCAGGTCGACGCTCTCGTCATCGAGAACGACCGGCTGCGGGCCACCGTCCTGCCCGGCCTCGGCGGCCGCATCGCCTCCCTCCACCACAAGCCGACCGACCGCGAACTCCTCTACGTCAACCCCGTGCTCCAGCCCGCCAACTTCGCCCTCAACGGCGCCTGGTTCTCCGGCGGCGTCGAATGGAACATCGGCGCCACCGGCCACACCACCCTGTCCTGCTCGCCCGTGCACGCCGCCCGCGTGCCCGCCCCCGACGGCGGCGAGATGCTGCGCCTGTGGGAGTGGGAACGGCTGCGCGACCTGCCCTTCCAGGTCGACCTGTGGCTGCCGGAGGGCTCGGACTTCCTCCACGTCGGCGTCCGGATCCGCAACCCGCACGAGCGCCCGGTGCCGACGTACTGGTGGTCCAACATCGCCGTGCCCGAGGAGCGGCGCGTCCTCGCCCCGGCCGACGAGGCCTATCACTTCGGCTACGAGCGGCGCCTTCGCCGGGTGCCCGTCCCGTCGTACGACGGAGCCGACCGGACGTACCCGCTGAACAGCACGTACGCCGCCGACTACTTCTACGAGGTGCCGGACGGCCGGCGCCGCTGGATCGCCGCGCTCGACGAGCACGGCCACGGGCTGGTGCAGACGTCGACCGACGTGCTGCGCGGCCGCAAGCTGTTCGTGTGGGGCACGGGCCCCGGCGGGCGGCGCTGGCAGGAGTGGCTCACCGAACCCGGCACCGGCGGCTACTGCGAGATCCAGGCCGGGCTCGCCCGCACCCAGTTGGAACACGTCAAGCTGGAGGCGGAGAGCGAGGTGTCGTGGCTGGAGGCCTACGGGCCGCTCGACGCGGCACCCGAGGGCGAGTGGCACGCCGTACTGCGCGGCGCCGAGAAGCGACTGGAGGCGGTTCTGCCACGCGCCGACGTCGACGCGGCGTACCGGGCCTGGCGGCCGTACGCCGACGCCGAGCCGGGCGAGGTCCTCGCGACCGGGTCGGGCTGGGGCGCGCTCGAAGTGCTGCGCGCGGGCTGGAAGCTGCCCGGCACGCCCTTCGAGGAGAACACCCTCGGCGACGAGCAGCGGCCCTGGCTGCACCTGCTGCGCGCCGGGTCCCTGCCCGAACCGGGGCACCACGAACCGCCCGGGGACACGCTGGTCGCCCGGCCCTGGCGGGACATGCTGGAGACCACGGCCGCCACGCCGATCGCCGAGTACCACCTCGGCGTCGCCCAGTGGCACGGCGACGACCGGGCCCAGGCGGTGCGCAGTTGGGAGCGCGGCCTGAAGACCGCCGCCGCGGGCTGGCCGCTGCTGCGCTGCCTCGCCGTCGCCGACCAGGAGGACGGCCACCACGAGCGGGCCGCCGACCGGTACGCCCAGGCCTTCGACGACCTGTGCGAGCGACTGCGCGAGCGGCGGGAGGAGACGGACCTCCGCGCCGACGACGCGGAGGGGACGGCCGTCGCCGCCGCCCTCGGCCGCGAGGCGATCGAGGCGCTGCTGGCGGTCGGGCGCACGGCGGACGCCCGTGCCGTGTGGGATCGGCTGCACCCCGAGACCCGGGCCCGCGGCCGGTTCCGGCTGACCGAGGCGGAACTGCTCGCCGCAGAGGGCCGGCGCGAGGCGGCGCGGGCCGTCTTCGACGAGGGCTTCGAGGTCGCCGACCTGCGGGAGGGCGCGGAGAGCATCGGCCGGCTGTGGGCCCGGCTCGGCGACGAACCGCTCCCGGCCCGGCACGACTTCCGGATGCGGCCGGACGGGGGGTGAGCCCGCCCCGCCCCGCCCCGCCGCTGCCCCAGCAGGCCCGGCGACCCCCGTTGCCCCGGCTGTCCCGGCCGGACCAGCTACCCCCGCCGGTCCACGTACTCGTAGATCGCCCCGTCCGGGTGCCGGGCGATCAGGTTGCGGCCCGCAGGCGTCGGGACCGGGCCCGCGATGACGTCCGCGCCCAGCGAGGTGAGGACACGATGAGTTTCCTCGACGTCCGTCACGGCGATCGTCGCGGCGACCTTGCGCAACACCTCGAGCTGGGACTCGGGTCCGCTCATCAGCAGGAAGCAGCCGACCGCGGCGACTTCGACACCGCCGCGTTCGGAACGGTGGGCCCGGCCGCCGGCCAGACCTTCGTAGAAGGGGATCGCCTTGTCCAGGTCGTCGACGTAGATGCGCAGTGTGGCTCCCAGAATGTCCATGCGGACGAGCCTAGTTGGGAGCGGCGGGGTCCCACTCACGGTCCGGCCCATGGAAGTTCCGCCCGCGGGTACCCGCAACGTATGGACCGCATGGATCACTTGGAACACCTGGACAAGCATCTGGTCGACGAACTGGCGCAGGTGGCACGCGAGACCGTGCGCGACGAGCTGCGTGAACAGACGCGGAAGCAGCGCCGCAAGGCCACGCTGTACGCCGCGTCCGGTGCCGCCGCCCTGTACGCGGGCGCCGCCCTCGCGCTCACCGTGGGTCTGGCCCTCGCCGTCGGGCTGCCGGACTGGGCCGCCGCGCTGATCACGGCCGCCCTCCTGGGCGTCGCGGCCTACCTGCTGCGCGGCGCGGCCCGGCCCCACGCGTCCCGGCCGGGGGCCGCCCACGAGCACACCGTCGGTGGTGACGCGCCGGGTGTGCCGCCCAGCGGGCTCGGCATGCCGTACCCGCCGATGCCGCCCGTCGCGCCCGGCGGCGTCGGTGGCGCGACCGGCGCCCCGGGTGCGGGCACGCCCGCGCCGGGCGGCACCGGACCGGCGGCGCCGCGCCAGGACGACATCGACCCCGAGGCCCCGCACGGCCGCGGCTGACCGGCCGCGGTCACGACCACGCCCCCCGGACAGGTGTCCGGGGGGCGTCACGCTGCCGCGGCGCGGGCCGCGCGGGTCAGGCGTCCTGCTGGAGTCGCGGGAGCACCTTCGTGCGGTAGAAGTCGAAGAAGCCGCGCAGGTCGGGGCCGATCTGGTTGACGTAGACGCGGTCGAAGCCGGCGTCGGCGAACTCCTTCAGTTCCGCGACGTGCTCGTCCACGTCGTCGCCGCACACCCGGTTGTCCCGGACCATGTCCCGCGTGACGAGGGTCTGTGCCTGCTCGAAGTGCTTCGGCGAAGGCAGCACCTGTCCCAGCTCGCCCGGCAGCTGCTCGTTGGCCCACAGCCGGTGCACGGTCCGTACCGCCTCGTCCCGGTCGGTGTCGTAGCAGACCTTGGTGCCCCCGCTGACCAGCTTCCCGCCGCCCCCGCCCTTGCGGTACTGCTCCACCATCGAGGCGTCCGGCATCATCGTGATGTAGCCGTCGCCCACCCGCGACGCCAGTTTGGTCGCCGCCGGGCCGAAACCGGAGATGTCGATCGGGATGGGCTCGTCCGGGACCGTGTACAGGCGGGCGTTCTCCACCGTGTAGTGCGTGCCGTGGTGGTTGACCTCCTCGCCGGTGAACAGCCGGCGCATGATCAGGATGGCCTCCTCCAGCATCTCCAGGCGTATGTGCGCGGCGGGCCAGGCGTCACCGAGGATGTGCTCGTTGAGCGCCTCGCCGGTGCCGACGCCGAGCCGGAAACGGCCGTCCGTCATCACCGCGCTGGTCGCGGCGGCCTGCGCCACCACCGCCGGGTGGATACGCACGGTCGGGCAGGTCACCGCCGTTTCGATGGGCAGGGAGACCGCGTCGGACAGCGCGCCGATCACCGACCACACGAACGGGCTCTGCCCCTGCTCGCCGTTCCAGGGGTGGTAGTGGTCCGAGATCCACAGGGCCTGGAACCCGGCCTGCTCGGCCATCCGCGCCTGCTCGATCAGCTCCGCGGGACCGTACTGCTCGCACGAGAGGAAGTAGCCGTACTCGGGCATGGGGCGCCTCCGGGGCATGAAGGGGGTGGGTCCCGGCCCGGGTACCCGGAGGCCCGGCCGGAAACCGGCGGTGCCGGGGGGCGAACGGGGCCGCCGCGCGGGCCCGGCGCACGTTTGGAGGGCTTGGCCAGGGGGACGCGGAAGGCTCACGAGGTACGCGACAGCCCGGAGGCGAACCGTGAGCCGACCCCGCATCGTGATCGTCGGTGCCGGCTTCGCCGGGTACCGGACGGCCCGCACCCTGTCCCGGCTCACCCGGCACCAGGCCGACATCACCCTGCTCAACCCGACCGACTACTTCCTCTACCTGCCCCTGCTGCCCCAGGTCGCCGCCGGAGTCCTGGAACCGCGCCGGGTCAGCGTGTCCCTCTCGGGCACCCTGCCGCGCGTCCGGCTGGTGCTCGGCGAGGCCGACGGGATCGACCTCGACGGGCGCACCGTGCACTACACCGACCCGGAGGGCGGCGAGGGCACCCTGTCCTTCGACCGGCTGGTGCTCGCCGCGGGCAGCGTCAACAAGCTGCTGCCCATCCCGGGCGTCGCCGAGCACGCCCACGGCTTCCGCGGGCTTCCGGAGGCGCTGTACCTGCGCGATCACGTCACCCGGCAGGTGGAGCTGGCCGCCGCGGCGGACGACCGCGCGGAGTGCGCCGCCCGGTGCACCTTCGTCGTGGTCGGTGCCGGATACACCGGCACCGAGGTCGCCGCGCACGGTCAGATGTACACCGACGCGCAGGTCCGCAAGCATCCGATGCGCACCGGTATGCGGCCCCGCTGGATGCTGCTGGACGTGGCGCCCCGGGTCCTGCCCGAGATGGACGAGCGGCTCTCCCGCACCGCCGAGCGGGTACTGCGGCAGCGGGGCGTCGACGTGCGGATGGGGACCTCCGTGAAGGAGGCCACGCACGACGGGGTCCTGCTGACCGACGGTACGAGTGTCGACACGCGCACGCTGGTGTGGTGTGTGGGCGTGCGGCCCGATCCCCTGGTCGAGTCCCTCGGGCTGCCCATGGAACGCGGCCGGCTGCTGGTCGACCCGCACCTCCAGGTGCCGGGGCGGCCCGAGCTGTTCGCGTGCGGTGACGTGGCCGCGGTGCCCGACCTGCACCAGCCCGGCCAGTACACGCCGATGACCGCGCAGCACGCCTGGCGGCACGGCAAGGTCTGCGCCCAGAACGTCGCCGCGTCGCTCGGCATCGGCGAACGGCGGGTCTACCGCCACCGTGACATGGGGTTCGTCGTCGACCTCGGCGGCGCGAAGGCCGCCGCCAACCCGCTCGGCGTGCCGATGTCCGGCCCGGCGGCGGGCGCGGTCACCCGGGGCTACCACCTCGCGGCGATGCCGGGCAACCGGGTCCGGGTCGCCGCGGACTGGCTGCTCGACGCGGTACTGCCCCGCCAGGCCGTTCAGTTGGGCCTCGTACGGTCCTGGTCCGTACCGCTGGAGTCGGCGTCGCCGGAGGTGGCGCGGGTGCCGGGCAAGAAGCAGTCGGCCGAGGAACGGTCCGGCGCGGACCGGCAGACCAAGGGAGACCCGGGCGACCACCGGTCCGGTACGGACCGCCCGGGCGTGGGGAAGCCCGCCACGTCCCAGGCCGACACGGGCCGCCCTGGAACAGAGCCTGCCAAGAGCCGGCCGGGCGGGGAGCCTGCGAAGAGTCAGCCGGGTGGCGAGCCTGCGAAGAGCCAGCCGGGCGGCGAGCCTGCCAAGAGCCGGCCGGGTGGCGAGCCCGCGAAGAGCCGGCCGGGTGGCGAGCCCGCGAAGAGCCGGCCGGGTGGCGGCGAGCCCGCCAAGAACCAGCCGGGCGGCGAGCCCGCCAAGAACCAGCCGGGTGGCGAGCCCGCGAAGAGTCAGCCGGGTGGCGAACCCGCGAAGGGCGGCCCGGCCGGTGCCTCCGCCACGTCCCGACCCGCCCGTACGCCGGCCAAGCCACCGTCCACCGCGGCGCCCGCCGAGCCGCCCTCCGCCAACGCGCCCGCCGAGCCACGGCGTCCGAGCGCGACGCCCGAGAAGCCCCGGCCCGCCGGTGCGCCCGGTGACCCCGGCCCCGAACCCCCGGCGGACCAGCCGCCCCCCGGACCCGACACCGCCCCCGGCCCCGTCAAGCGTTCCGACGGCCGGGCCGCAGAAGGAGACTCATGAACACCGGTGAACTCGTCGACCTCGGACAGCAGCTGCGCGTCGACAGCGTACGGACGTCCGCCGCCGCGGGCTCCGGACACCCGACGTCCTCGATGTCCGCCGCGGACCTGATGGCCGTACTCCTCGCCCACCACCTCCGCTACGACTTCGAGCGCCCCGCCCACCCCGGCAACGACCGCTTCGTCCTCTCCAAGGGACACGCCTCGCCCCTCCTCTACTCGGCCTACAAGGCGGCCGGCGCCATCGACGACGAGGAGCTGCTGACCTTCCGCAAGCTGGGCAGCCGTCTGGAGGGGCACCCCACGCCGCAGCGGCTGCCGTGGGTCGAGACGGCTACCGGATCGCTGGGCCAGGGGCTGCCCGTCGGTGTCGGCATCGCACTGTCCGGCAAGCGGCTGGACCACGCCGACTACCGGGTGTGGGTGCTGTGCGGCGACAGCGAGATGGCCGAGGGGTCGGTGTGGGAGGCCGCCGAGCACGCCGGGTACGAACAGCTCGACAACCTCACCGTGATCGTCGACGTCAACCGGCTCGGCCAGCGCGGTCAGACCCGGCACGGCCACGACCTCGACGCGTACGCGCGCCGGTTCCGGGCCTTCGACTGGCACACGATCGAGATCGACGGTCACGACGTCGACGCCATCGACCGTGCCTACGGCGAGGCCCTGTCCACCAAGGGCCAGCCCACCGCGATCATCGCCCGCACCCTCAAGGGCAAGGGCGTCGAGGCCGTGGAGGACCGCGAGGGCCAGCACGGCAAGCCGCTGCCGGAGACCGAGGAGGCGATCGCCGAACTCGGCGGTCCGCGCGACCTCACGGTCCGGGTGCAGGAGCCGCCGTCCGCACGGGCACTGCACTCGGCCGGCACCGGACAGACCGAGCTGCCCCGCTACGACATGGGCGACGAGGTCGCCACCCGCAACGCCTTCGGAGAGGCGCTCGCCGCACTCGGCACCGCCCGCGGCGACGTCGTCGCCCTCGACGGCGAGGTCGGCGACTCCACACGCGCCGAGTTCTTCGCCAAGGAACACCCCGAGCGCTACTTCGAGTGCTACATCGCCGAGCAGCAGATGGTCGCCACCGCGGTGGGCATGGCGGCGCGCGGCTGGGTGCCGTACGCCACCACCTTCGCCGCCTTCCTGACCCGCGCCCACGACTTCGTGCGCATGGCCTCCGTCAGCGGCTCGGGCATCAACCTCGTCGGCTCCCACGCGGGCGTCGCCATCGGCCAGGACGGGCCCAGCCAGATGGGCCTGGAGGACCTCGCGATGATGCGGGCCATCCACGGCTCGACCGTGCTCTACCCCTGCGACGCCAACCAGACCGCCCGCCTCGTCGCCGAGATGGCCGGCCTGGAGGGCATCCGCTACCTGCGTACCTCGCGCGGCGAGAGCAAGGTGATCTACAGCGCCGACGAGGAGTTCCCCGTCGGCGGCAGCAAGGTGCTGCGCTCCTCCGACCGCGACCGGCTGACCGTCGTCGCGGCCGGCGTCACCCTGCACGAGGCGCTCGCCGCGGCCGACGCCCTGGAGCAGGAGGGCATCCCGGTCCGAGTGATCGACCTGTACTCGGTCAAGCCCGTGGACCGTGCCACCCTGCGCGAGGCCGCCGAGGACACCGGCTGTCTGGTGACCGTGGAGGACCACCGCCAGGAGGGCGGCATCGGCGACGCCGTCCTCGACGCGTTCTGCGATGGACGGCCCGTGCCCCGCCTGGTCCGGCTGGCCGTCGGGACCATGCCGGGTTCCGCGACCCCGGCCGAGGAGCTGCACGCCGCCGGGATCGACGCCGAGTCCATCGCGGCGGCCGGACGGATGCTGGTGGAGCAGGCGATCGTCCGGTGAGCGCGGACGCCGTACGGACCGTCCGGGCCGGCCGGCACACGGTGGAGGTCCACCGGCCGGACAAGGTGCTGTTCCCCAAGGACGCCGGCGGCGCGCAGGAGTACACCAAGGGTGATCTCGTCGACTACCACCGTGCCGTCGCCCCCTTCATGCTGCCGCACCTGCGGGGTCGTCCCCTGATGCTGGAGCGGCACCCGGACGGCGTCGACGGGCCGCGGTTCATGCAGAAGAACACTCCGGAGCACTACCCCGACTGGGTCGGCCGCGTCGAGGTGGGCAAGGAGGGCGGCACCGTCTGCCACACCGTCTGCGACGACTCCGCCACCCTTGTCCTCCTCGCCGACCAGGCCGCCCTCACCCTGCACCGCTGGCTGTCCCGGGTCGGGCGGATCGACCGGCCGGACCGGCTGGTCTTCGACCTCGACCCGGCCGGCGACGACTTCGAGGCGGTACGGGAGGCGGCCCGGCTGCTGGGTGAGCTGCTCGACGAGCTGAAGCTGCCCTCGGCGCCGATGACCACCGGGTCGCGGGGGCTGCACATCGTCGTGCCGCTGAACGGCCATCAGGACTTCGACGAGGTAAGGGAGTTCGCGAGGGACGTCGCCGAGGTCCTGGCCGCGGACCGTCCCGACCGGCTCACCACGGCCGTCCGCAAGAAGGACCGCGGCGAGCGGCTCTACCTCGACATCCAGCGCAACGCCTACGCGCAGACCGCGGTGGCCCCCTACACCGTCCGTGCCCTGCCCGGTGCGCCCGTGGCCACCCCCCTCTCGTGGGACCAACTGGACGACCCCGCGCTGCACGCCCGCCGCTGGACGATCGCGGACGCCGTCGCTCAGGCGCGCACCCAGCCCTGGGCCGGGGTCATGAACCGCGCCCGTGCCCTGGGCCCCGCCCGGCGGCGGTTGAACGCGCTGCGCGGTTGAACACCCCGCGCGGCTGAGCGCCGCAAGCGGCGAGCCGGGCCCGCAGGCGGACAGGGAGGTAGGCGGGGGCAGGGACGCAGGCGAGTGGCACATGCACGCGCCCACGGAGGTTTGGCGAACACACTTGCGGCCACACGGGAGGGGAGGTGGCCATGTCGAACACGAACAACACGTCCGAATCACAGGGCTCACAACAGAGTTCACGCAGATCACAAAAGTCACAGAAGTCCCCGGACGCACAGCAATCCCGAGACTCACAGAAGTCTCCAGACACACAGGACTCACAGGACTCACAGGAATCGCGTCGGCCCCGGCCGATGGAGGTGCTGCGCGAAGCGCGCGCCCAACTCGCGGAGCTCACCGGAATGACCGCGGAGACCGTGTCGTCCTTCGAACAGACAGAGGAGGGCTGGGCGCTGGAGGTCGAGGTTCTCGAGCTCGAGCGCGTGCCGGACACGATGAGCCTGATGGGGAGCTACCAGGTGGAACTGGACGCCGAGGGGCAGCTCACGGGCTACCGGCGAGTCAGGCGCTACGAGCGCGGTCGGTCCGACGCCCGTGGGGCCGGTGGCCGCTAGGCGGCCCGCCGCCGACCGACTCAACACTTGCACACCCGCAACCAGACGGAGGAACAGCAGGATGACTGTCGTACCGGCACAACAGACCGGCGGTGGAGGCGGCAGCAGCGGCCTTTACGACGTTCTTGAGCTTGTTCTGGACAGGGGGCTCGTCATCGACGCGTTCGTCCGCGTCTCCCTGGTGGGCATCGAGATCCTGAAGATCGACGTACGTATCGTCGTCGCGAGCGTCGACACCTATCTGCGCTTCGCCGAGGCGTGCAACCGGCTCGACCTGGAGGCCGGACCGCGCAAGGACCCGGGCCTGCCCGACCTGGTCGGGGAGATGACCGAGTCCGGCGCCCGCGGCAAGTCCAAGGGGGCGCTGTCCGGCGCCGCCGAGACCATATCCGACGCGTTCAAGCAGGCCCGTGACGAGGGCGGCTCCGAGCGCGAGACCGCGTCGCGTCCGCGCGCCCGCAAGGCCGCGCCCTCGCGCCGGAAGGAGGAGCAGGAGTGAGTACGTACGTCTACGGCATCACCGCCGGCTCCCACCCCCCGCTTCCCGAGGGGCTGGCCGGCGTCGGCGAACCACCGCGCGAGGTGCGCATCCTCGTGGCGGGCGACCTGGCGGCCGTCGTCAGCGACGCGCCCGAGGGACTGCGCCCCAAGCGCCGGGAGCTGCTCGCCCACCAGAACGTGCTCGGCGAGGCGGGCGCGGGCGGCTGTGTGCTGCCCATGCGGTTCGGCAGCGTGGCCCCGGACGACAGCGCGGTCACGGACGTGCTCGCCGAGCGGGCCGAGCACTACAAGGAGCGCCTCGGGGCGCTCGACGGCCGGGTGGAGTACAACGTCAAGGCCAATCACGTGGAAGAGGCCGTGCTGCATCACGTGATGGCCGAGAACCCGGAGATCCGGGCCCTGGCCGAGTCCAACCGGCAGGCGGGCGGCGGCAGCTACGAGAGCAAGATCCAGCTCGGTGAGATGGTCGCGTCCGCGATCCAGGGCAAGGAGGCCGAGGACGCGGTCGTGCTGGAGCGCGCCCTGGAACCGGCCGCCGACGCCGTGAGCGTGGGCCCCGAGTCCAGCGGCTGGCTCGCCAACGTCTCGTTCCTGGTGAAGCGGGACTCGGCCGAGGAGTTCCTCGCCGCCGTGGAGCGCGCGCGGGGAGACATGCCGCACCTGGAGGTGCGCGTGAACGGTCCCCTGCCGCCGTACAGCTTCGTCGAGCCCGGCCCGGCGGAGCCGGCGGGCACCGCGGCCGGGGCGGACGCCGGAGTGGGGTGACGGGATGGGACTGATCTCGGAGGTGCTGCTGCTGCCGCTCGCCCCGGTGCGCGGCGCCGGCTGGGCCATCAGACAGGTGCTGAGCGAGGCGGAGCGCATCTACTACGACCCGGCCACGATCAGGGCCGAACTAGCCCGTCTGGAGGAGCAGTTGGAATCCGGCGAGATCACCGAGGAGGAGTTCGACCGACAGGAGGACGAGCTTCTGGACCGGCTGGAGATCGCTACGCGCACGAGCGCGGGATTGGGCAACGGGACGGCACCATGAATCGAGTGGGAATGGGCCTCGCGGTGGGGGCCGGATATCTGCTGGGACGTACGAAGAAACTGAAACTCGCCGTCGCCGTGGGCACCATGGTGGCAGGCAAGAAGATGAACCTGACGCCGAAGGGCATCGCCGAGCTCGTCTCCACCCAGCTGCAGAACAACCCGCAGTTCAAGGAGATAGGGGACCAGCTGCGCACCGACCTTCGGGGCGTGGGCAAGGCGGCCTCGGGCGCCATGGTCGAGCGGCAGATCGACGCGCTCGCCGACCGGCTGCACGGCCGCACCGCCCAGGTGCGTGACCAGCTCTCCGGTGTGGCGTCCCAGGCGCCCGGCGTCGGTTCCGAGTCCGCCGAGGACTCCGACGACTCCGACGACTCCGACGACTCCCGCGACTCCGAGGCCTCGGAGGACTCGGAGGAACGCGCGGAGTACGACGACGACCGCCACGAGGACGGCCGCTACGAGGACGAGCCGGCGGACGAGCGGTCCGACGAGGAGCCCGAGGAGGAGCCCGAGCGTCGGCGCGGGCCGCGGCCCGCGCGGGCGGCGAAGAAGGCGCCGCCCGAGCCGCGCAAGGCGGCCAGGAAGGCGCCCGCGCCCGCGAAGAAGGCGGCGGCCAAGGCGCCCGCGAAGAAGGCCGCTGCGAAGCGCGCGCAGCCCGCCGAGAAGGCGGCCGGCAAGAAGACGGCCGGCGCCAGGAGCGCCGCCCGCGGCGCCGGGGGCCGTCAGTCGAAGGGTGGTGGTGAGCGATGAGCGACACGCTCGGTTCCGCGGCGTCCACGGCGGGCAAGGCCGCGAAGAAGAACCCGATCGCCGACGTCGCCCAGAGCGAGGCGGCCGACCGCCTCAAGGCGGAGGTGCAGGAGTACCTCGCCGCCCAGGTCACGCGGCTGCTGACCGGCGTCGGCACCAAGCTCGGCGAGACCACCGGCAAGCTGAACGACATCGCCGAGGGCAACAGCCCCGGATTCGCCAAGCTCGCGCTCGACGGCGGACGCAAGCTCGCCGAGGGCAAGGGCCCGATGCGGGCCGCGTTCGAGGTCGGCGCCGGCAAGGTGAAGGACAACGTGGTCGGCGCCGTCAAGAACCTCACCGGTGGCAAGGGGAGGAAGAAGGGCGGCGGTGGCCAGAAGCCGACCGTCATCATCGAGTACGTCGACGTCGGTGTCCCGCTGCGCACGGCCTACGACCAGTGGACCCAGTACCAGGACTTCAGCACCTTCGCCAAGGGCGTCAAGAGCGCCAACCGCGCCGACGACACCTCGTCCGACTGGCAGCTCAAGGTCTTCTGGTCCAACCGCAGCTGGAAGGCGAAGACCACCGAGCAGGTGCCGGACGACCGGATCTCCTGGACGTCGGAGGGCGCCAAGGGCACGACCAAGGGCGTCGTCAGTTTCCACCAGCTCGCCGACAGCCTCACCCGCGTGATCCTGGTCATCGAGTACTACCCGAGCGGCCTGTTCGAGAAGACCGGCAACATCTGGCGCGCCCAGGGCCGCCGGGCCCGTCTCGACCTGAAGAACTACGTCCGCCACATCACCCTCAAGGGCGAGGCGGACGACGGCTGGCGCGGTGAGATCCGCGACGGCGAGGTCGTCCGCAGCCACGAGGACGCCCTCGCGGAGGAAGAGGAGCAGGAGCAGGAGCCCGAGGGGGAAGAGGCCGACGAGGGCGAAGAGGAGCCCGAGGGCGCGGAGGAAGCGCCGTACGCCGAGGAGGAGGGCGAAGCGGACGCCGACGCCGAGTACGAGGAGGAGCCCGAGGGCGAAACCGAGGAGCAGTACGAAGAGGAGCCCGAGGGCGAGTACGAGGAGGAGCCCGAGGGCGAGTACGAGGAGGACAAGGAAGCCGGCGAGGACGAGTACGCGTCCCGTGACGAGTACGAGGACGCCGACAGCGGGAGCCGGCGATGACCACGCCCAGCCGGCTGCCCGATCCCTATGGCCAGGGACAGAGCGCCAATCTCGCCGACATTCTGGAGCGGGTGCTCGACAAGGGAGTCGTCATCGCGGGCGACATCCGGATCAACCTGCTCGACATAGAGCTGCTCACCATCAAGCTGCGGCTCGTCGTCGCGTCCGTCGACAAGGCCAAGGAAATGGGCATCGACTGGTGGGAGAGCGACCCCGCGCTCTCCTCGCGCGCCCGGCGCGACGAACTGACCCGGGAGAACGCCGAACTGCGCGAACGCCTGCGCGAACTGGATCCGGGCCGCGTACCGAGGGAGGCACCGTGACCGGACTGCGGTACGTCTACGCCGTCTGCCGCCCCTTCGGCGCCGCCCTCCAGTCCCAGCTGGCCGGGGTGGCGGGGGACCCACCCCGGCTGCTGGCCCACCGCGACCTGGTCGCCGTGGTCAGCCATGTGCCGGAGGGCGACTTCTCCGAGGAAGCGCTGCGCGCCCACCTGGAAGACCTCGACTGGCTCGCCGGGACCGCCCGGGCCCACCAGCAGGTCATCGACGCGCTCACCGCCGTCACCACCCCGCTGCCGCTCCGGCTGGCCACCGTCTTCCGGGACGACAGCGGCGTACGCGTGATGATGGAGGAGCGCGAGGAGGCCTTCCGGCGGACGCTCGACCGGCTGGACGGGCGCGTGGAGTGGGGCGTCAAGGTGTACGTCGAGCCGGAGCCCGAGCAGGCCGCCGGACCGGCGCAGCCCGCCCCGAAGCCCGTTTCGGGCCGGGACTACCTGCGGCAGCGGCGACGGCAGACACGGGCCAACGACGACCTGTGGAGCAGGGCCGAGGAGTTCGCGACCCGCCTGCACGGGACGCTGTCCTCCCGGGCCGACGACGCGCGGCTGCACGCGCCGCAGAATCCCAGCCTCTCCGGTGCCGCCGGACGGAACGTCCTGAACGCCGCCTATCTGGTACGGCGCGACGTGTCCGAGGAATTCGTGGAGATGGTGGACCGGACGAAGGACGACGCCCCCGGAATCCGCGTGGAACTCACGGGGCCGTGGGCGGCCTATTCCTTCGCGGGTGAAGAAACCGGTGACCGGAGTGAGGAATCCGGTGACCGAGGAGCCGTCGGCGAGGAAAGCGCGGGGGAGGGATCATGACCGTCGTCGAACGCCGTGAGATCGCCCTCGTCGACCTGCTCGACCGGCTGCTGGCCGGCGGAGTCGTCATCACCGGCGACGTCACGCTGCGCATCGCGGACGTCGACCTGGTCCGCATCGACCTGAACGCGTTGATCAGCTCGGTCAACCACAATGTTCCGTCGCCGTTCGGGGATTGACGTGAGTGAACATCCTGAGCCCCGAAAGCGCCTCGACCTCGAACCCGACACGGTCGAGCGCGATCTGATCAAACTGGTGCTGACCGTCGTCGAACTGCTGCGCCAGCTCATGGAGCGCCAGGCGTTGCGCCGCGTCGACGAGGGCGACCTGAGCGAGGAGCAGGAGGAGCGGATCGGGCTCACCCTGATGCTCCTCGACGACCGGATGACCGAACTGCGCGACCGCTACGGTCTGCGGCCCGAGGACCTGAACCTGGACCTCGGGCCGCTGGGACCGCTACTGCCCCGGGAGTGACCTCCCGGGGCGGCAGCCTCTGTACGCGCGGACCAGGCGACCCAGCGGCCGTGACCGGGCGCCCGTCAGGCTTCCTTCCGGCACAGGATCTCCCCGTGCAGGACGCTGAACCAGCTCTCCGGCCGCTCGCCCCACTCCCGCCAGGCGTCCGAGACGGCCCGCAGCCGCTCCGCCGTCGCATGGCCGCCCTCGGTGGCGCGCTCGGCGTACGAGGACGCCAGGGTGCGGTCCGCCCACAGGCCGCTCCACCACCGGCGCTCCTCGGGTGTGGCGAAGGTCCAGGTGGCGGAGGTCGCCGTGATGTCCGTGAACCCCGCCTGGAGCGCCCAGGCCTTCAGCCGGCGCCCGGCGTCCGGCTCGCCGCCGTTGGCGCGGGCCACCCGGTGGTACAGGTCCAGCCAGTCGTCCATGCCCGGGGACGTGGGGTACCAGGTCATGGCGCCGTAGTCCGAGTCGCGGACGGCGATGATCCCGTCCGGCCTCGCCACCCGCCTCATCTCGCGCAGGGCCCGCACCGGATCGCCCACGTGCTGGAGGACCTGGTGGGCGTGGACGACGCAGAACGTGTCGTCCGGGTAGTCCAGCGCGTGCACGTCCGCGACCGCGTAGTCGGTGTTGGCGAGCCCGCGTTCGGCCGCCGTGGCCCGGGCCCGCTCGACGATCTCCGGCGCCCGGTCCACGCCGGTGACGTGTCCGTCCGGGACCAGTTCCGCCAGGTCCGCGGTGATGGTGCCCGGACCGCAGCCGATGTCCAGGATCCGCATGTCGGACGTGAGCGAACCCAGCAGGTAGGCGGCGGAGTTGGCGGCGGTGCGCCAGGTGTGCGAGCGGAGCACGGACTCGTGGTGTCCGTGCGTGTACACGGCGGTCTCCCGCGGTTTCGGCATGGTGGGTCCCCTCTCCCGACGATGCGGGTCACCGTACGCGCACCGGCCGAATGATGAGACCCATGTTTTATGATGTGGACTGACAGTGCGTCAGGAGGGTCAGGAGGTTTGAGAGGCCGGGAAGCCGGAGAGGCCGGGAAGCCGGGAAAGCCGTCAGGAGAGGAGTCCGTCCCCGGGCAGCGGGCGGTACACCGTGAGCGCCTCGGGCAGCTTCTCGAGCGTCAGGTCGCCCTCCGTCTCCGTCAGCTCGCCGTCGAAGGCCATCAGCGTGCCCGGCGCGACCCCGGACAGGCGCAGCCGGCTCACCTGCACCGCCGCGTGGGCGGGGGAGCGGGTCAGCGGACCGGCCAGGGCCGCGGACAGCAGCCGCAGGGCGGGCCGGCGGCCACCGTGGACCACCCGCACGTCCAGCTGCCCGTCCGCCAGGTCGAGACGGCGGCCGGAGGCGATGCCCCTGCGGTGGTACGTGCCGTTGCCCGCGAACAGCATCCACAGCGGGCGCCGGCGGCCCCGTACCTCGGCCTCCAACGGGTGCCGGTCGGCGCGCAGCACCCGGATGGCCGCGACCACCCCGGCCGGCCAGCCGCCGATCCGGGGCGACCAGCGCTCCCGCTCGTGCACCAGTTCCGGGTACACGCCGAGGCTGAAGGTGTTCAGGAAGACGCCGCGCTGCCCGCCGGAGGTGAACCGGCCCACGTCCACGCGCACGCCCTCGCCCCGCTCCAGCGCCCGGCACAGATCCCGTACGTCCTCCACGCCGAGGTCGTAGGCGAAGTGGTTGAGCGTGCCGCCGGGCAGCACCGCGAGCGGCAGTCCGCGGCGGACCGCGATCTCGGCCGCGGCGTTCACGGTGCCGTCGCCGCCGCACACACCGAGCACCCGGGCGTGCTCGGCGGCCTTCTCCAGTTCCGCCCGGACGTCCTCCGGCTCGCACTCCACCACCTCCGCGTCGGGCAGCGCGTCGCACAGCGCCCGCACCCGGTCCGAGGTGCCCGAGCCGATGTTGGCCACCATGACGAGGCCCTCGCCCCCGGGCAGCGCCGGGACCTCGGCGCGCGGCCGGGCCGGCGGGGTGAGCTGGGCGCGCGTCGGCACCATGCCCCGTACGGCGAACGCGGCCCCCACCCCGAGCGCCGCACCGGCCAGCACGTCGCTCGGATAGTGGACGCCGGTGTAGACCCGGGAGAGGGCGACCGCGGCGGCCACCGGGGCCACCGCCGCGCCCCACGCCGGGGATTCCAGCGCGACACCGGTCGCGAAGGCGGCGGCCGACGCCGCGTGCCCCGACGGGAACGACGTCGTGATCGGCTGCCGCTTCAGCTGCCGCACCAGCGGCACCGGGTCGAGGACGGGACGGGAGCGGCGGACCGACCGCTTGCCGAGGGTGTTGATCGTCAGCGAGGCCAGGCTCAGCGAGGCGAGGCCCCGGGCGGCGGCGCGACGGGCCCTCGGCGTGCGGGACGCGGCCAGCCCGGCGGCCGCCGCGAACCACAGCACGCCGTGGTTGGCGGTGCGGCTCAGCCGGGGCAGCAGGGGGGCGGCGCCGGGCCAGGTGCGGGCGGCGACGGCCTCGAACACACGCTGGTCCAGCCGCAGGAAACCGTCGCGGACCGGGTGCGGGCCGGGCGTCGGGGCGGTGAGATCTACGTCGGGGCTCATGTCTCCCGCCTACCCTGCGGAACGCGATTCCTGCGGGTGGCGCGCCCCATGTACCGGAGCCGCGGCCGCGGCGGGTGAAATCGGTTTGCCCGGGGCATGCCCGGAGCCGCAGAATCCGGTCCCATGGGTCATCTCGAAGCCGCGCACCTGGAGTACTACCTCCCCGACGGGAGGGCGCTGCTCGGCGATGTCTCCTTCCGGGTGGGGGAGGGGGCCGTCGTGGCCCTCGTCGGACCCAACGGAGCGGGCAAGACCACCCTGCTGCGCCTGCTGTCCGGGGAGCTGAAACCGCACGACGGCACGGTCACCGTCGGCGGCGGCCTCGGCGTGATGCGGCAGTTCGTGGGCTCCGTCCGGGACGAGACGACCGTGCGGGACCTGCTGGTGTCCGTGGCGTCGCCGCGCATCCGCGAGGCCGCGCGCGCCGTCGACACCGCCGAGCACGGGATCATGACCGTCGACGACGAGGCCGCCCAGATGCGCTACGCCCAGGCGCTCGCCGACTGGGCCGAGGCTCAGGGTTACGAGGCCGAGACCCTCTGGGACATCTGCACCACGGCCGCCCTGGGCGTGTCCTACGAGAAGGCCCAGTGGCGACGGGTGAGCACCCTGTCGGGCGGCGAGCAGAAGCGCCTGGTCCTGGAGGCGCTGCTGCGCGGCACCGACGAGGTGCTGCTGCTCGACGAGCCGGACAACTACCTCGACGTGCCCGGCAAGCGCTGGCTGGAGGAGCGGCTGAAGGAGACCCGCAAGACGGTGCTCTTCGTCTCCCACGACCGGGAACTGCTCGCCCGCGCCGCCGAGAAGATCGTCTCCCTGGAACCCGGCCCCGCGGGCGCCGACGCCTGGGTGCACGGTGGCGGCTTCGCCACCTTCCACGACGCCCGGCGTGAACGCTTCGCCCGCTTCGAGGAACTGCGCCGCCGCTGGGACGAGAAGCACGCCCAGCTGAGGAAACTGGTGCTGACGCTGCGTCAGGCCGCCGCCGTCAGCCACGACATGGCCTCCCGTTACGCCGCCGCCCAGACCCGGCTGCGCAAGTTCGAGGAGGCCGGACCGCCGCCCGAGCCGCCGCGCGAGCAGGACATCCGGATGCGGCTGAAGGGCGGCCGCACCGGCGTCCGCGCCGTCACCTGCGAGCGGCTGGAACTCACCGGCCTGATGAAACCCTTCGACCTGGAGGTCTTCTACGGCGAACGGGTCGCCGTCCTCGGCTCCAACGGCTCCGGCAAGTCGCACTTCCTGCGGCTGCTCGCCGGCGACGACGTGGCACACACCGGGAACTGGAAGCTCGGCGCGCGCGTGGTGCCCGGACACTTCGCGCAGACCCACGCCCACCCGGAGCTGCTGGGCCGCACCCTCCTGGACATCCTGTGGACCGAGCACGCCCAGGACCGGGGCGCCGCCATGTCGAGGCTGCGCCGCTACGAGCTGACCCAGCAGGCCGAGCAGGCCTTCGACCGCCTCTCCGGCGGCCAGCAGGCCCGCTTCCAGATCCTCCTGCTGGAACTCCAGGGCGTCACCGCCCTCCTGCTCGACGAGCCGACCGACAACCTCGACCTGGAATCGGCCGAAGCCCTCCAGGAGGGCCTGGAGGGCTTCGAGGGCACGGTCCTCGCGGTCACCCACGACCGCTGGTTCGCCCGCTCCTTCGACCGGTACCTGGTCTTCGGCAGCGACGGACGCGTCCGCGAGACGCCGGAACCGGTCTGGGACGAACGGCGGGTCGAACGGGCCCGCTGACGGCTCACGCGAAGGTCACTTCCAGCGCAGCAGCGCCCCCAGGCCGCCCACCGGCGCCTTCTGATCCGCCTCGGACGGCAGGGCCGGCGTCACGGAGATCGCGGGGGCGCCGGTCATCACCGCCGAGCGCAGCAAGGCGTCGTCCGCGCGGGCCGACCAGGAGTTCTGCTCGCCGAGCGTCTTCAGCTCCGTACGGCGCACCGCCAGCTGGTCGGCGTCCTCGCCGACCCACACCTCGCGGTGGGTGTCGGGGGCGTCCGGGATGATCAGCAGCTCGTCGATGCGGTGCTCCCGGGCGGCCTCGACCAACGCGGGCACGCCCTCCGCGGCACCCGCCCGGCCCTCGCCGTCCGGTGACCGGGCGGCCAGGAACCGGTCCAGGTCCTCCCGGGCACGCGAGCGCACATGCTCCTCCCGCAGCCCTTCCACCTCGTCGTCCAGCAGCCTGCTGCCGGCGCCGCGCGAGGCCTCGGCGATGCGGTCCTGCAGCCGTTTCGGAAGCCGCTCGTGCACGGACCGCCGCTCCCGGTCGTCACCCACCAGGATCAACAGGTCGGCCCCCGTCTCCTCCTGGCACACGGCGAGCGCGTCCGCGATCTCCGCCGCGTTGTGCTCCCAGGTGTTCTCCACCCGCAGCTGGAAGTGGCGCTCCGACCAGTCGGCGCTGCTCGTGCGGTGCACCGGCCACTGCCGGCCGGTCACACCGCCCGCGTCCGAGCTGCCCAGCGCGCTGCGCAGCTCGAAGTCGGCGCCCTTGCGGTCGACGTACGCCACCACGCACACCGGGTCCTCGCCCGCCAGCTCCAGCAGCGGTGCGACGTGCGGCAGCGGCGCCCAGTCGGCGGTGGTCCCACCGTACGGGGGCCGGGCCAGCGGCGGATCCAGGACCACCCGTCCGGCACACGCGAACAGGGCCCGCCCGTGCGGGTCGGTGGCGTGGCGCAGCCCTTCCACCGCCTCCTTCACGGCCCGGCAGGTCGCGTCGTCCGCGCCCTGTTCCGCCAGCTCCCGGGCCACCGCGGCGGCCGTCAGCTCACGTTCGTGGGGGGTGTCCTCCGTGTGTCGGGAGAGATCGACGTAGACGGAGGCCCAGGGCCCCTGGTGTTCGTAGAGGGGGTGCAGAAACGCGAGATCCATGGCTCCCTCCCGGGTGCCGCTCGGGGGTGGTAGTGCTCCGGGGCGGGTACCCGGCCGGCATGAACGAACACGACACGCGTGACGACACCACGACCGGCGGCGTGGACCCGGGCCGCCTGGACGACCAGCAGCTCATGAAAGAGCTGGAGACCATCCACCGCACGCGCCACGACACCCTGCTGTACGGGGCGAACGACGCGCTGCGGGCCCACAACGACCGCATGGCGCAGCTGGAGGGCGAGTGGCTGCGCCGCAACCCCCGCCGCCCGGTCGCCGCGGGTCGCACCCGCGAGGGTGCCCGGGAACGGGGCTGCGGGGAGGGCACCACGTCCGGCGGCTGACCGGGCCGCCCGGAAGCGCTGGCCGCCTGACCGGGCCGCCCGGACACGCGGGGGCCCGGCCCTCCGGCGCGATCGGGGCGCACCGGAGAGCCGGGCTCGCCTCGTCTCTCAGCCGCCCGCCTTGGCGAACTCCGCGAGGAACGTCTCGCAGAACGCCTTGAGGTCGTCCGGCTTGCGGCTGGTGATCAGCACGTTGTTCCCGTGGTCGCAGACCTTCACCTGCTCATCGACCCAGGTGGCTCCGGCGTTGCGCAGGTCGGTCCGCAGACTGGGCCACGAGGTCACGACCCGGCCGCGTACGACGTCGGCCTCGATGAGGGTCCACGGCGCGTGGCAGATGGCGGCCACCGGCCGGCCCTGCTCGAAGAAGTCCTTGACGAACGCCACGGCCTTCTCGTCCATCCGCAGGAAGTCCGGATTGGCCACGCCGCCGGGCAGGACCAGCCCGCCGAACGAGTCGGCGGACGTGTCGCCCACCGTCTCGTCCACCGGGAAGGTGTCCGCCTTGTCGAGGTGGTCGAAGCCCTGGATCTCACCTGACTGCGTGGAGACGAGCACGGGCTCGTGGCCCGCGTCCTTCGCCGCCTGCCACGGCTCGGTCAGTTCGACCTGCTCCACGCCCTCGGGCGCGGACAGAAATGCGATGCGCATGTGGTTCGGATTCCTTTCCTGGCATGTGTCGTCAGCCGCCGGCCCGGGCGTCCGGTTCCGCGCGGCTGATGTCGGCGAGCGCCGATGAGGGATCCCGGGCCTCGGCCAGATCGCCGAGGCTCACCATCCCGACCGGCAGCCCGTCCTCCACGACCGGCAGCCGGCGTACGGCGTGGTCACGCATCAGCGCGACCACGTCCGCGACCGGGTCGTCCGGGGAGACCGTGAGCGGGTCGCGGGTGCAGACCGCCCGGACGCCCACTCCCATCGGGTCGAGGCCCTCGGCCACCGCCCGCACCGTGATGTCACGGTCGGTGATCAGGCCTACGACGTCCTGGCCGTCCGCGACCACCACGTCACCGATGTTCTGCGTGCGCATCAGCTGCGCCGCCTCGACGAGTGAGGAGTCCGGGCGGACGGCGGTCACCCCCGGCGTCATGACGTCCCGCACGTACTGGGCCGCGTGCTCGGCCATAGGAGCCATTGCAGGCCCGCCCTTTCCGGCGCCTACGCGCCCTGCGTCCCGGCGGATCCGGACCCGCCGTTCTCGGTCAGGGCCACCGCCAGTTCCTGGACGTTGTCGTAGCGCGCCTTGTGCGGCAGCCGCTCCAGTCCCTCGACGAGGGCGTCGGGCGCGTGGCCGCGGCGCAGCGCCCGGGTCAGCTCCCGCGGGCTCGCGGGGAAGGTGCCCCGGGTCAGGTTCCGGGCCAGTTCGAGCCGGAGGGCTTCCAGATACGTCGGTCCACGGCCCGGTGTCACCGGTCCGTAGGTGACGTCCGGGTCGTCCTCGGCAGCCGGTTCCGGGTCGTGCCACTCCTCGGTACGGGTGGGGTGCCCGGACCTGAGCAGACCCTGCAGTTCGTGCTTCATCTCGTCGTCGCGGTGGACGCTCATCCGGTCACTGCCTCGCTGCATGTCTCCCTCCAGATCCTTCAGGGGGTGCCGACCGCGTACCCGGACACCGGGGGCCGACACGGATTCCTCCGGACGGGTCCGGTCCGATTTCCCCGGCCACGCTGCGTGCCTTCGCGTGCACCGCGGGTTTGCCCGGCGGGCCCGGGGAACCCGGCTCTCGCCACCACCCCCCACGCCCACCCCTTATCGGGAAGGACGGATCATGGCGGTGCTGCTCGCTGTGTTCATTCCGGTCCTCATGCTCGGCGTGGTGCTGGCCCTCGGCCGCTACGAGGAACTCCTGCTGCCCGACACCGCGCGGCCGTCCGACGACGCCGACGCGGCCGCGGCCGCGCGAACGGATCAGTAATCGAGAAGCGAGGCCCACGTCGCTCCGTCTAGCGTGTCCCTGCTGACCCGCTCGACAGAGGGAGACACCGATGAGCAGCGCCAGGAGAACGGACCGGCAGGTGACCGCGCCGCATGTGGCGGACAGCCACGACCTGATCCGTGTGCACGGTGCCCGCGAGAACAATCTCAAGGACGTCAGCATCGAGATCCCCAAGCGCCGGCTGACGGTGTTCACCGGCGTCTCCGGCTCGGGCAAGAGCTCACTGGTGTTCAACACGATCGCCGCCGAGTCGCAGCGGCTGATCAACGAGACCTACAGCGCCTTCGTGCAGGGCTTCATGCCGACGCTGGCCCGGCCCGAGGTCGACGTCCTCGACGGCCTGACCACCGCGATCATCGTGGACCAGCAGCGGATGGGCGCCGACCCCCGCTCCACGGTCGGCACCGCCACCGACGTCAACGCGATGCTGCGCATCCTCTTCAGCCGGCTCGGGGACCCGCACATCGGACCGCCCAGCGCGTACTCCTTCAACACCGCCTCCGTCCGGGCGAGCGGCGCGATCACCGTCGAGCGCGGCAACAAGAAGGCCGTCAAGGCCACGTACGAGCGCACCGGCGGCATGTGCACCCACTGCGAGGGCCGGGGCAAGGTCTCCGACATCGACCTCTCCCAGCTCTACGACGACTCCAAGTCGCTCGCCGAGGGCGCGTTCACGATCCCCGGCTGGAAGTCGGACAGCCAGTGGACCGTGCAGGTCTACGCCCAGTCCGGCTTCGTGGACCCGGACAAGCCGATCCGCGAGTACACCGAGAAGGAGCTACGGGACTTCCTCTACGGCGAGCCGGTCAAGGTGAAGGTCAGCGGAGTCAACCTCACCTACGAAGGACTGATCCCGAAGATCCAGAAGTCGTTCCTGTCCAAGGACAAGGAGGCGATGCAGCCGCACATCCGGGCGTTCGTGGAGCGGGCCGTCACCTTCACCACCTGTCCCGAGTGCGACGGCACCAGGCTCAGCGAGGGCGCCCGGTCGTCGAGGATCGGGAAGATCTCCATCGCCGACGCCTGCGCGATGGAGATCCGCGACCTGGCCGAGTGGGTGCGTGGTCTCGACGACCCGTCGGTGGCGCCGCTGCTCACCGCGTTGCGGGACACCCTCGACTCGTTCGTGGAGATCGGTCTCGGCTACCTCTCGCTCGACCGGCCGGCGGGCACCCTGTCGGGCGGCGAGGCACAGCGCGTCAAGATGATCCGCCACCTCGGCTCGTCCCTCACCGACACCACGTACGTCTTCGACGAGCCCACCATCGGCCTCCACCCGCACGACATCCAGCGCATGAACGACCTGCTGCTGCGGCTGCGGGACAAGGGCAACACCGTGCTCGTCGTCGAGCACAAGCCGGAGACGATCGCGATCGCCGACCACGTCGTCGACCTCGGCCCCGGTGCCGGCACGGCGGGCGGCACCGTCTGCTTCGAGGGCACCGTGGAGGGGCTACGGGCCGGCGACACCGTCACCGGCCGCCACCTCGACGACCGGTCGTCCCTCAAGGAGACGGTCCGCGAGCCCACCGGGACGCTGGAGATCCGCGGCGCCACGACGCACAACCTCCAGGACGTCGACGTCGACGTCCCGCTCGGCGTGCTCTGCGTGGTCACCGGCGTGGCGGGCTCCGGCAAGAGCTCCCTGATCCACGGCTCGGTCCCGGCCGGCGCGGACGTCGTGTCGGTCGACCAGAGCCCCATCAAGGGCTCCCGGCGGAGCAACCCGGCGACGTACACCGGGCTGCTCGACCCGATCCGCAAGGCCTTCGCCAAGGCCAACGGCGTCAAGCCCGCCCTGTTCAGCGCCAACTCCGAGGGCGCCTGCCCCACCTGCAACGGCGCCGGTGTCATCTACACGGACCTGGCGATGATGGCGGGCGTCGCCACACCCTGCGAGGACTGCGAGGGTAAGCGGTTCCAGCCCTCGGTACTGGAGTACCGCCTCGGTGGCCGGGACATCAGCGAGGTCCTCGCCATGTCGGTGGCCCAGGCCGAGGAGTTCTTCGCCACCGGCGAGGCCCGCACCCCGGCCGCGCACAAGATCCTCGACCGGCTCGCCGACGTCGGGCTCGGCTACCTCACCCTCGGTCAGCCGCTCACCACGCTGTCCGGCGGCGAACGCCAGCGGCTCAAGCTGGCCACCCACATGGGCGACAAGGGCGGCGTCTACGTACTCGACGAACCCACCACCGGCCTGCACCTCGCCGACGTCGAGCAACTGCTCGGCCTGCTCGACCGCCTCGTCGACGCCGGCAAGTCGGTCATCGTCATCGAGCACCACCAGGCGGTCATGGCGCACGCCGACTGGATCATCGACCTCGGCCCCGGCGCCGGCCACGACGGCGGCCGGATCGTCTTCGAGGGCACCCCCGCCGACCTCGTCGCCGACCGCTCCACCCTCACCGGCGAGCACCTCGCGGCGTACGTCGGTGCCTGACCGCGGCCCCGCCCCCCACAGTGCCGGTACCCGTGGTGTCCGGCGCTGTGGGATCGTGGTGGGGTGACGACGTTGGAGGACCTGGTGCGGCTGCGCCGGGCCCGTGACCTGATGGACCGCGGATACGCCGAGCCGCTCGACGTTCCGGCGCTGGCGCGCGTCGCCCTCATGTCGGCGGGCCACTTCTCCCGCAGCTTCCGCGCCGCCTACGGGGAGACGCCGTACAGCTATCTGATGACGCGGCGGATCGAGCGGGCCAAGGCCCTGCTGCGGCGCGGCGACCTGACGGTGACGGAGGTCTGCTTCGAGGTCGGCTGTACCTCGCTGGGATCCTTCAGTTCGCGGTTCACCGAACTGGTCGGCGAGAGCCCGAGCGCCTACCGGGCCCGCGACCACGCCGACGGCGCCGCCATCCCGGCCTGCGTCGCCAAGATCTACACGCGACCGGTCAGGAACGGAGAAGCGAAGCCCGCGACCCCGCCCGTAGCGTGAGACGCATGGACATCAACCTCTCGCAGTGCTTCATCGCCGTCGACGACCACGACAAGGCGCTCGCCTTCTACCGCGACGTACTCGGACTGGAGGTCCGCAACGACGTCGGGTTCGAGGGAATGCGCTGGGTGACCGTCGGCTCTCCGGACCAGCCCGGCGTGGACATCGTCCTCGAACCCCCGCTCGCGGACCCGAACGCCTCGGCCGCCGACAAGGAGGCCATGGCCGAACTGCTGGCGAAGGGCCTGCTGCGCGGCGTCATCTTCACCACCGACGACGTCGACGCCACCTTCGAACGCATCCGGGCCGCGGGCGCGGAGGTCCTCCAGGAGCCGGTCGACCAGCCCTACGGCGTCCGCGACTGCGCCTTCCGCGACCCCGCCGGCAACATGCTGCGCTTCAACCAGCCGCGCAAGGGGTGACCCCGAGGGGACCGCGGTGAGAGGGACCGCGGTGAGAGGGACCGCGGTGAGACCGGACCCGCCTGAGGAGGACCGGCTATCCCTTCTCCCGCCCCGGCAGGAACTCCTGCACCTTCGCCTTGAACCCCTGCTTGACCATGGACCCCCGGTCCGCGTCGCCCTTCAGGATCGAGGCGGCCGTCGCCTCCATCTGCTCCCAGGTGGCGTGCGGCGGGATCGGGGGCACGGCGGGGTCGGTGAGGAACTCGAGCACCGCGGGACCGTCCGCCGCGAGCCCCGCCCGCCAGGCCGCCTCCACCTCGTCCGGCTTCTCCACCCGGATCCCGGTCAGGCCCAGCGAGCGGGCGAAGTCGGCGTAGCGCACGTCCGGGAGCGACTGCGAGGGCAGGAAGGACGGCGCGCCCTCCATGGCCCGCATCTCCCAGGTGACCTGATTGAGGTCCCGGTTGTTCCAGACGGCCACGATCAGCCGCGGGTCCTCCCACAGGTCGCGGTACTTCGCCGCCGTGATCATCTCCGCCAGCCCGTTCATCTGCATCGCGCCGTCCCCGACCAGGGCGATCACGGGCCGGTCCGGGTGGGCGAACTTCGCGCCGATCGCGTACGGCACCCCGCAGCCCATGGTGGCCAGCGTGCCGGACAGCGAGCCGCGCATGCCGGGCCCCATGGTCAGGTGCCGGGCGTACCAGTTCGCCGTCGAACCCGAGTCGGAGGTGACGATCGCGTCGTCGGGCAGCATCGGGTCCAGCGCGGCGGCCACGTACTCCGGGTTGATCGGGTCGGCCGCCAGCCCGGCCCGCCGCTCCATGACCCCGCGCCAGCGCGTGACGTTGTCGCACACCGTGTCGTGCCACTCGCGCCCCCGGCCGCCCTCGATCAGCGGGATCAGCCGGTCCAGGGTGGCCTTCGCGTCGCCGACGAGATTCACCTCGTACGGATAGCGCATCCCGATCATGTGCGGGTCGATGTCGATCTGCACGCCCCGCGCCTTGCCGAACTCCGGCAGGAACTGCGAGTACGGGAACGAGGACCCGATGGTCAGCAGGGTGTCGCAGTCCCGCATCAGCTCGTACGAGGGGCGCGTGCCGAGCAGACCGATCGAGCCGGTGACGTACGGCAGTCCGTCGCTGATCACGTCCTTGCCGAGCAGCGCCTTGGCCACGCCCGCGCCGAGCATCTCGGCGAGCGTCTCCACCTGGTGCCGGGCCCCGGCCGCGCCCTGGCCTACCAGGATCGCCACCTTGTCACCGGAGTTGAGCACCTCGGCCGCCCGCCGCACGGAGTCGTCGGACGGGACCGCCGTCCAGGAGCCCCGGTCCAGGCTGGAGGGCACCATCTTGAACTCGTGGGTGGGCGGCGAGTAGTCCAGCTCCTGCACATCGCCGGGGATGATGACCGCCGTCGGACAACGACGCGCGTACGCGGTGCGGATCGCCCGGTCCAGCACGTTCGGCAGCTGCTCCGGGACCGTCACCGTCTCCACGAATTCGGAGGCGACGTCCTTGTACAGCGTGTGCAGGTCCACCTCCTGCTGGTAGGAGCCGCCCATCGCGGTCCGGTGGGTCTGCCCGACGATCGCCAGCACCGGAACATGGTCGAGCTTGGCGTCGTACAGCCCGTTGAGCAGATGGATCGCACCGGGCCCCGAGGTCGCCGCGCACACGCCGAGACGGCCGCTGAACTTGGCGTAGCCGACCGCCTGGAAGGCGGACATCTCCTCGTGCCGGGACTGCACGAACCTCGGCTGGTCGTCCGCCCGGCCCCAGGCGGCGAGGAGGCCGTTGATCCCGTCGCCCGGGTAGCCGAAGACCTGCTCGACGCCCCATTCGCGCAGCCGCTGAAGGACGTGGTCGGACACCTTTGTGCTCATGTAACGGACCTCCCGGACCGATGGGGTTGATGCCGGCGGAAGCGGTACGGGTGACCGCGGGCACGCGCCGAAAACATCGTGGAGACATCCGGGCGGCATCCGGGTGTTTGCCATGGGGGCCAGGGGGCAGGCGCAGATTCAGTGCTTCGGACAGGAGGCACGTCCGTGGGAGCGGCGCGACGCCGCCACGGATGCGTCCGTCCGGGCCGGACGCCCTCCCACGGTGACCGCCCGACCCCAAGGGCCGTGTCGTCGTACGGGTGCCGCCCGCTTCGCGCGCCGGAGGTTCCACGAACCCCGGGCGCCGTCCGCGTCGGCCGCGCCGACCGGGCCTCGCCCGGCGCGACGACAGGGCCCCGCGCTCCGAGGAGTTGCGACGCACCATGCCGATCCACGCCAGCGTGAAGCACCCGCACGACGACGCCCCCGACACCGCCGACGCCTTCCGCCGACTCACCACCCTTCCCGACGGCCCGGAACGCGACGCGGTCCGCGACCGGATCGTCGAGGCCTGGCTCCCCATGGCCGAACGACTCGCGGGACGGTTCCGCAGCCGCGGCGAGAGCTACGAGGATCTGCGCCAGGTCGCGGCCCTCGGCCTGGTCAAGGCCGTCGACCGGTACGATCCCGAGCGCGGCAACGCCTTCGAGAGCTACGCCGTGCCGACGATCACCGGCGAGATCAAGCGCCACTTCCGCGACCACATGTGGACCCTGCACGTGCCGCGCCGGGTCCAGGACCTGCGCAACCGCGTGCGCTTCGCCGGCCAGGACCTGTCCCAGACCATCTCCGGGCGCAGGCCCACCGTCGCGGAGATCGCCGAACACGCCGACCTGAGCGAGGAGGACGTCCGGGTCGGCCTGGAGGCCCTGGAGAGCTTCACGGCCCTGTCCCTGGACGCGGAGCTGCCGGGCAGCGAGGACGGCTACTCACTCAGTGACGCCCTCGGCGCCTCCGACCCGGCCCTCGACACCGTCGTGGACCGCGAGGCCGTCAAGGACCGCCTCGCCGCCCTGCCCGAGCGGGAACGCGCCATCCTCTACATGCGCTTCTTCGACGACATGACCCAGAGCCGCATCGCCGAACAGCTCGGCATCTCCCAGATGCACGTCTCCCGCCTGATCAGCCGGTGCTGCGACCGGGTGCGGGAACAGGTACTCAAGGACCCGGCGGCCTGAGCCGGCGGCCGGCTCCCCGCACTTCTCCCACGGCGTGGTGGTGCATTCCCGAAGGGCGCGGGGCGCGGGGCGCGGGGAATCGGGCGGCCGGACGCGCGAGGACCCGGCCGCGCGAGGACCGCGCGGCCGGACCCCGCGCCCCCGCGGGCGTCGGACGTCAAGGCGCCGACGGGGCCGCCGGGGGCCGCGTCACCGAGGTCCGTAGCGGCCGCGGGTGGGCCGAAACCTTGACCTCACCCGCTCGGCGGTCCCGTTCCCGCGAACGGCGCACGGTGGCGCGCGGTCCCGCGGTGGGCGGGCTGTGATGGCCGAGGGGGCGCGAGTGCCGTGCCCCCGCAGCCGTCGCTCGAAGGAGCCCACCCCATGCGCCGCACCGCCCGCGCCCTGTCCGCCGCCGTCCTGGCCAGTGCCGCCCTCGGCGTCCTGGCGGGGCCCGCCTCGGCCGAACCCGGCGTACCCCAGCCGCTCGCCGGCGCCGGTGAGCCCGCCGTGGAGGGCACCGCGGCCGGAGTCACCCCGGGCGGTACCGTCTCCGTCTCCGTTTCCTGCGCCTCGACCGGCGGGTCCGCGCCGGCCACCCTCGACGCCGCCGCACCGGCCTTCGACGAGGACACCGTCGCGCCGCGCAAGGTGGCGGGCGACGGCGGAGGGACGTCCGGACCCGCCTACCGGGGGACCGCGCGCATAGCCGCCGTCGAGGACCTCGAGAGCGACCCGGCGGCGGAGGGCTCGGCGGACGTGTGGACCGCCGACGGCGCCTGTCCCGAGAAGTCCGGCGGCGAGGGCGACCCCTGGAGCGCGGCGATGACCGGGCCGGAGGAGGCGATCGAGCCGGAGGACGCTGTCGGGCCGGAGGACGCTGTCGGGCCGGAGGCGATGACCGTGCCGGGGGAGGGGGGCGGAGCCGTCGCACCGCCGTGCCCCGAGCCCACACACTCCACCCAGCACGGGGAGCAGTGCGGGGGCACCAAGCCGGTGTGCCCGGAAACGACCGCCCCGCACGGCGAGACCGCCGCGCGGGGCACGTCCTGCACGACGAAGCCGCCCTGCCCCGAGCCCGTCGCACAGGGCAAGTCCTGTGGCGGCGCGACCGTGGAGCACGGGGTGCGGGCCGGCGCGGGCGGGTCCTTCACCGACTCGACGCCCGCCCTGGTCGCCGGTGGCATCCTGATCGCGGGCGCGTTCGGCGCGGCGGCGCATCGGCTGCGGCTCCGCCTGCGCGGGGACGCCGAGCCCCGCTGACCCGCACCGCCGCCGGACCGCGACCGGGGCCGCAGCCATGGTCGGGCGGCACGGTGGGTACTTGGAGCAACGACCGAGAAGAAGAGCACCGGGCCGGACGGCGACAGGACACGGCACCATGGACCGCGCGGAGGCACGCATGCGGCGGACGGACTCCGCAGGCCATGACATCGGAGGGCAGGATTCCGCAGGCCATGACACCGGAGGGCAGGATTCCGGAGGGCGTGGCTCCGAAGGGCATGGTTCCGGAGGGCGTGGCCTGGGAGGGCACGAGCCGGTCGGGCGTGGCCCGGGAGGGCACGAGCCGGTGGGGCGCGGCCCGGGAGGGCACGCGTCCGTGGGGCACGAGTCCGTGGGGCACGGTCCCGTCCGGTACGGTCCACACCTTCCCGACGACGGACTGCCCGTGCTGCCCGAGCTGTCCGCCGTACTCGCCGCCGCCGCGGGCCGCGGCCACGACGAACCGGCCGGCGGCGCCCCGCCCCTCCTGAACGCCGCCTGCGGCTACTGGGACCGGCGCGGCCTGCCCACCGAGCCCGGCCACGTGGCCGCCGCCCCCGGAGCCAACGCCCTGCTGCTCGCGCTGACCGCCGCGCTCGGCGGCGACGTCCTGGTGCCGCGCCCCTGCGCCGCCTGGTGGGCGCCGTACGCGCGGCTGCTGGGCAGACCCGTCTTCCACGTGCCGACCCCGGCCGAGTCCGGCGGCGTCCCCGACCCGTACGCCCTCCTGGAAACCGTCCGCCGGGTCCGCGCCGAGGGCGGCGACCCCCGCCTGCTCGTGCTGTCCGTCGCCGACGACCCCACCGGAACCGTCGCGCCGCCCGAACTGCTGCACGAGACCGTCGAGGCCGCCACCGGCGAGGGACTGCACCTGGTCAGTGACGAGACCTGGCGGGACACACTGCACGACCCGCACGCCACCGTGCTGCTCAGCCCCGCCGAGATGCTGCCCGAACGGGTCACCGTCGTCACCGACCTGGCCGGCGCGCTGCTGCCGCCGGGCTGGCCGGCCGCCGTCGCCCGGTTCCCCGCGTCCGCCGCCGGCGACGGCCTGCACGCGCGCGTGCTCGACGTGCTCACCGCGCTCGGCGCCAACGTCGCCGCGCCCGTCGCCGCCGCGGCCGGGTACGCGCTCGCCGAACCCGAGCCGGTCACCGCCCGCCGGTCGGCCGCCGTACGCCTGCACGCGCGCGTGGCCGCAGCCGTGCACGCCGTCGTCGTCGCCGCGGGTGCCACCGCCCGGCCCCCGCAGGCCGGCCGCCACCTCTACGCCGACCTCGGTCCGCTGCGCGACGCGCTCGGCGCCCAGGGCGTCGGCGACGCCCAGGAACTGGAGGACTTCCTCACCGCCCGGCTCGGCATGCCCGCCCCCGGCGGTCACCGCTTCGGCGACGACCTCGCCGCTCTGCGCGTGCGGCTCGCCACCGGTCCGCTGCTCGACGGCGGCACCGACGAGCAGCGTGCGGAATGCCTCACGTCCCCCGACCCGTTGGAACTGCCACACGTGCAACGCGCGTTGATCGGGCTGAAGTCGGTCTTCGACGATCTCCGCGACGCTCAGCGATGGGAGCCTCCTCGATGACGCAGCAGCCCCGGTCGACCACGCGCACGCCCACGTCCACGTCCACGTCCACGTCCACGTCCACCGAGGACACCGACGCGCCACCGTCCTCGTCCTCCTCGTCCTCCTCGTCCTCCTCGGCCCCCTCGTACCCGCCGCTCGCCGAACCCCGGCCGATGGCCGAACACCGGGTGTGGCCGCGGACCTTCCACGACCGGCTCACCGCGCCGCTCCCCGGCCTGAAGGGCTTCGCCAGATTCGCCCGCGAGGGCGCGGTGAGACCCGGCCCCGAGGGGCTCGCCGACATCCCCCGGCTGCCCTACGCCCCCGGCCCGCTGCCCCGCGTGGACGCGCGCACCGTCGCCGTCACCTGGGCGGGACACGCCAGCTGGGTGGTGCGCATCGGCGGGCTCACCGTCCTCACCGACCCGGTCTGGTCCCGCCGCATCCTCGGCACCCCGGCCCGTGTCACCCCCGTCGGCGTCCCCTGGAGCGCCCTGCCCCACGTCGACGCGGTCGTCATCAGCCACAACCACTACGACCACCTGGACGCCCCCACCCTGCGCAGGCTCCCGCGCGACACCCCCGTCTTCGCCCCGGCCGGGCTCGGCCGCTGGTTCCACCGCCGCCGCTTCACGCGCGTCACCGAGCTGGACTGGTGGGAGGCCGCGAAACTGGCCGGCGTCCGCTTCGACTTCGTACCGGCCCACCACTGGTCCAAGCGCACCCTCACCGACACCTGCCGCACCCTGTGGGGCGGGTGGGTCCTCACCGACTCCGACGGCCGGCGCGTGTACTTCGCCGGTGACACCGGGTACGGCCACTGGTTCGCCCGCATCGGCCGCCGCTACCCCGGCATCGACCTCGCCCTGCTCCCCATCGGGGCCTACGACCCCCGCTGGTGGCTGAGCGACGTGCACTGCGATCCGGAGGAGGCGGTGCGGGCCGCCCAGGACGTGGGCGCCCGCCGGATGGCGCCGATGCACTGGGGCACGTTCGTCCTCTCCGCGGAACCCGTGCTGGAACCGCTCACCCGCGTACGCGCCGCCTGGCAGCGGGCGGGCCTGCCCCGGGAGCACCTGTGGGACCTCCCGGTCGGCGGCTCCCGCGTACTGGAGTGACCAAGGCCGCCCACCCGGCGCCCCGGTACCCGGCGGCGGGCCGGTGGATCGCGCACGACGCGTGCGTCGCCGCCCGCGCGGCCAGGAGCCGAACGCGAGGCAGCGGCCGAACGCCGGGGGCGGTGCCGGCCCGCCGCGCGTCCGTCCCCGGCGCCCTCGTGCCGCACCCGCACCGCCGCCTCCCGCGTGCCCCCGACCGCCCGGCAGGGTCACGCCTTCGCCGGCCCCCGCATCCGCCGCCACACGCTCGGCGCCCCGCTGACCAGTACCGTCAGCGCGATCGCCGCGGCCACGCCCTCCCACGGCTTGCTGAACAGGGCGCCGCTCAGGACGCCGATCAGCTGGTACGTCACCGCCCAGGCCAGGCAGGCCGGGAAGTTGCCCCGGGCGAACCGGCGCAGCGGCCACTCGGCCAGCAGGCAGGCCAGCATCACCGGTATCCGCCCAGCCGGGACCAGCCGGGACAGCACGAGCACCGCGACATCGTGCTCGGCGAGCCTGTCCTGGGCCTGCTGGAGCCGGTCCTCGGGCGCCCGGGACCGGATCGCCTCCAGCCAGCGCGAGCCGTTCTTCGAGCCGACCCCCCGCCGCCCCAGCCAGTACAGCGTCAGGTCCCCGCAGAACGCGGCCAGCGACGCCGTCGCGAACACCAGCAGCATCGAGAACGGCAACGTCTGGTGCATCGCGACCACGGCCGCCGAACTCACCAGCGCGCCCGTCGGCAACACCGGCACCAGCGCCCCGATCAGCACCAGCAGGAACAGCGAGGGATAACCGAACGCCTGCTGGGCCGGCGCGGTCGGGATACTCGTCACGGTGGCGCCCAGCCAGCTCACCGCGAGACCTCCACCCGCACGCTCTCGCCATGCCCCAGCCGGTGCACCGCCACCCCCGGCGCGCGCGACGCCGACAGGCGCACGAACTCGTCACCCGGCGTGTGGAACTCGTGGGGGCGCACGGCGTCCATCCCGATCGGCCAGTACGTGCCGTAGTGCACCGGCACCGCCGCGCGCGGCGCCAGTCGGGCCAGCGCCTCGGCCGCCCGTCCCGCGTCCAGGTGCTCAGCGCCCAGGTACGGTCCCCAGCCGCCCACCGGCAGCAGTGCCGCGTCGACCGGCCCGACCTCCTTCTCCATGCCGTCGAACAGACCGGTGTCCCCGGCGAAGTACGTCCGGGCCTCACCCTCGACGACATAGCCGAGCGCGGGGGAGCGGTGCCGTCCGACCGGCAGTCGCCGCCCGTCGTGCCGTGCCGGCACCGCCCGTATCCGCAGGTCCCCGACCGTCGCCTCGTCGCCGGGGGCCACCTCGCTCACCTCCAGGTGCCCGAGCCGGCGCAGCCCCGGCACCGCCCGTGGTGCGCCCCGGGGCACGAGCAGGCGCGTGCCCGGCGCGAGCCGCGCGAGCGACGGCACGTGCAGGTGGTCGGCGTGCAGGTGCGAGACCAGCGCCACGTCCGCGCGCCAGGCGTCCGGCGGCGGCACCGCGCCCCGCCTGCGGCGCAGATGGGCGAGCCTGCGGACGAACAGAGGGTCGGTCAGCACACGGATGTCCGAGTCCTCGACCGTGCAGGTGGCGTGACCCCACCACGTGAGCTCCACCGGCACCTCTTTGCCTCCTTCGCGCGACTCCCCGAAGCCTACGTCCAGGAGTAGGGTCGGCGGCGAAAACGGGAGGTGAGGGGGACCCCATGGGGCTGGTGCGGGTGACGGCGATCGCGAGTCTGACGCCCTTGGAGCAGTTGGACGACGATCCCTTCCTGGTCGACTCCCGCAGCCAGCACGCCATGTGCGCCCGCTGGGCCGCGGAAAACGGGTACGTCGTCGCCAGGGAACTGCTGGTACGCGGCCTGCGACCCGACCACGACGCCCTGTGGGACGGCGTCCGCCCCGGGCACGACCTGTTCGTGGCGCCCAGCCGCCGGGTGCTCGAGAGGGCGCTGTCGTCGGTGGAGGAGTTCACCGCCGAGTGCGCGCGGCGCGGCGTCCGGATCGAGACGGTCGGCCACGCCGAACCGTCCTACGACGCCCGCATGAAGGCGTGCGTCCACCGCAGACTGTCGATGCCGACGGCGGGATACGACGGCCGCTGACCCCGGCCGCGGGGTGTGAACCGGACCCGGGGGGGACAAACGGGTGCTCCGGACCGTTGTGACAGGGTGGGGCAGGCCCGTGCCGACGACGGGCCGGGACGTGAGGTGTGCGGAGCGTGGGTGGAGCGCGTTGGCGCCGGGTCGCCAGTCAGATCGGGCGGAGTGTCGCGGTGTGGGCCGTGTCCACCCTCACCATGCTCGTGCTCGCCGGGATCCTGCCGGACTTCCGGCTCCAGTCGCCCGACGGCGACAGCGCGACCGACATCGCCATGACCGCGGCGGTCGGCGCCGGCGCCTTCGGTCTGCTGTCCGCCCTGGTGTGGCCGCTGATGGTCCGGCTGCTGCTCCTGGTGCCGGCGCTCGTCCTCGGGCTGCTGGTCTTCTTCCTCAACGGCGGGCTGCTGCTCCTCGCGATCGACGTGAACCCCGCGGGGCGCGGCGGCGTCGCCCCGGAGACGGCGGTCGTGGTGGCCGCCGTCATGTCCGCCGTCGCCTCCGCCACCGGCGGTGCCCTGGCCGTGCGCGACGACGACGCCTACCGGCGCCGGCTCTACCGGCTCGCCGACCGCCGCCGCAGATCCGGCCCGCCCTGCCCGTCCGGTCCCGGCACCCTCTTCCTGCAACTGGACGGCGTCGGCCACGACGTCCTGCTGGACGCCGTCGGCAGCGGCGCCATGCCCACCGTCGCGCGCTGGCTGGGCCGCGACGGCACCTCCGCGTCCCACCGGCTCGCCCTGTGGCGCACCGACTGGTCCAGCCAGACCGGTGCCAGCCAGCTCGGCATCCTGCACGGCTCCAACCACGATGTCCCCGCCTTCCGCTGGTTCGAGAAGGACAGCGGCGAGGTCGTGGTCTGCAATCGCCCGACCAGCGCCGCCCAACTCCAGCACCGCGCCGTCAAGCACACCGGCGACGGCGGGCTGCTCAGCTTCGACGGCGCCAGCCGCGGCAACCTCTTCGGCGGCGGCGCCGACGAACAGGCCCTCGTGCTCTCCATCGCCACCCGCCGCCGCAGCCGGGAGACACGGTCCAGGTCCGGCTACTTCGCCTACTTCTCCGACCCGGCCAACGCCGTCCGCACCGCGCTGTCCTTCGTCGCCGAGGTGGGCCGCGAGATCGGCCAGTCCACCCGCGCGCGCGTGCACAAGGTCCGCCCGCACGTCTCCCGCGGCGGCCTCTACCCCTTCGTCCGCGCCTTCGCGACCGTCGTCGAACGGGACGTCGTCGTCGCCGCGGTGATGGGCGACATGCTCGCCGGACGCACCGCCGTCTACGCCGACCTGGTGGCGTACGACGAGGTGGCGCACCACTCCGGGCCGGGCAGCCGGGACGCCGCGAAGGTCCTCCAGCGGCTCGACCGGTCCCTCGCGCTGATCGAGAAGGTCGCCGAGCACGCGCCCCGCAAGTACCGGATCGTCGTCCTGTCCGACCACGGCCAGAGCCCCGGCGAGACCTTCCGCGCCCGCTACGGCCTTACCCTCGGCGACCTGGTGCGGGCCGGCTGCGGACTGCCCGTGCCGCGCCGTGCGCAGCGCACCCGCAGCGGCGCCGAGGCGCGCAACACCGTACGGGCCGCCCTGCACCGGCCGGTCGAGGAGGGCGCCGAGCAGCAGCGCCCCGCCGACACCCCCACCGGCCGCCGCTCGGAGCCGATCGTGCTGGCCTCCGGCAACCTGGGCCTGGTCTCCTTCCCGGACGTGCGGCACCGGATGACGCGGGAGGAGATCGACGCCCGCCACCCCGCCCTGCTGGCGACCCTCGCCAACCATCCCGGCATCGGCTTCCTGCTGGTCGACGACGACAAGCACGAGGGTCTCGTGCTCGGCGCGCGCGGTGCGGAGATCCCGCTGGACCGGCTCGACGAGGAGCCCGGCCCGCTCGCGCCCTTCGGACCCGGCGCCGCCGACGCCGTCCGCCGCACGCACTCCTTCCCGCACACCGCCGACATCATGGTCAACTCCTTCCACGACCCGGACGACGGAGAGGTCCTCGCCTTCGAGGAGCAGATCGGCTCCCACGGCGGACTGGGCGGCGCCCAGTCGCGTGCCTTCCTGCTGTCGCCGGTCGTCCTGTCCGCGCCGGTCGCCGAGGGGGCGGAGATCGTCGGCGCGGAGCACGTGCACCGGATCCTGCGCCGCTGGCTGCGCGAGTCGAACGGTCCGCAGGTGCCCGTGGAGGATCCCCGGTCCAGGGCCGTCGACGGCGCACCTTTTCCGGTCCCGGACGGGGTCGCGCAGGACAAAAGCGCCTGATTTGGAGCCGCGTCGGACCGTGCCCGACCATGGGCGCCGCCCCGGCGATCCCGGGCACCAGTTCCACGAGAGGCGCACCACCCCATGCACGTCACCGGGACCGTCCCCCCACCGGCTCCGGCGTCGCAGGAGACCCCCGCGGCCCCCGCTCCCGCTCCCGGCAACGGCAGGCACGCCCGCCGCTTCGGGCTCCCCGTCGCCACCGCCCTCGTCATGGGCAACATCATCGGCGGCGGCATCTTCCTGCTCCCGGCCTCCGTCGCCCCCTTCGGCACCATCAGCCTGCTGGCCTTCGGTGTCCTGACCGTCGGCGCCATCGCGCTCGCCCTGGTCTTCGGCCGCCTCGCCGCCCGCGACCCGCGCACCGGCGGCCCCTACGTCTACGCACGCGAGGCCTTCGGCGACTTCGCCGGCTTCCTCGCCGCCTGGGCGTACTGGATCACCACCTGGGTGTCCAACGCGGCGCTCGCCGTCGCCGCCGTCGGCTACCTCGACGTCCTGATCCCGGTGAACGACCACCGCTGGACCGCCTGCCTGGCCGCGCTCGTCATCCAGTGGCTGCCGGCCCTCGCCAACTTCGCGGGCACCCGCTACGTCGGCGCCGTGCAGCTCGTCTCCACCGTGCTGAAGTTCGCGCCGCTGCTGCTCGTCGCGGTCGGCGGGCTGTTCTTCTTCGACCCGGACAACCTCGGCCCGTTCAACGCGAGCGGCGGCAGCGGCGTCGGCGCGGTCTCCGCCGCCGCCGCGATCCTGCTCTTCTCCTATCTCGGCGTGGAGTCCGCCGCCGTCAGCGCGGGCGAGGTGAAGGACCCGCGGCGCACGGTCGGCCGGGCCACCGTGATCGGCACCGCGGGCGCCGCCCTCGTCTACCTGCTGGGCACCCTGTCCGTCTTCGGCACCGTCTCCCACGACCGGCTGGTGACCTCCACCGCGCCCTTCTCCGACGCCGTGAACGCCATGTTCGGCGGCGCCTGGGGCGGCTGGGCCGTCGCGCTGGCCGCCCTGGTGTCGATGACCGGCTGCCTCAACGGGTGGACGCTGCTCAGCGCCCAGACCCCGTACGCCGCCGCGAAGGACGGCCTCTTCCCGGCCGCGTTCGCGCGCAGGCGGCGGGGCGTGCCCACGGTCGGCGTCGGCGTCACCGTGGTCCTCGCCTCCCTCCTCACCGTCTACAACTACACGTCCGGCTTGGCGAAGGTCTTCGAGGTGCTGGTGCTCGTCACCACCTTCACCGCGACCGTGCCGTACCTGCTGGCCACCGCCGCGCAGATCTTCCACCTGGTCTCCGGGCAGGGCGCGAAGGTCGACCGGGTGCGGCTGGTGCGGGACGGCGTGATCGCGGCGGTCGCGGCCGGGTTCTCCCTCTGGCTGGTCGCCGGCGCCGGCTACGCGGCGGTGTACCAGGGAGTGCTGTTCCTGTTCGCGGGTGTACTGGTCTACGCGGTGATGGCGGCCCGCAGGCGGCGCGCGGAGGCACCCACCGCCCCTTGAACCGGCTGCGCGCGGGCGCCGCGCCCACACTGGTGCGGGTCCCCTCCCGGGCCCCGCCCAAGGAGCCCCTGCGTGCGGGCAGCCGTCACCGGCCCTCCCGCCCGCCTCCCGGAACCGCTGCTCGGCCTCGCCACCGTGCGGCCGGTGGTGGGCCGCGGCAGTCGTTCACCGCCCGGGGGGCCGGTGTTCCGCGTGAGCTGAGCCGGAGTGTGATCGGATGGGGGCGGGAACCCGGACACGGGCTTCCACCGCCCCAGTACAGCAAGCGAATTCGAGAGGACCCGCCGTGGCAACCACGCGCTCCGCACACACCGTCTGGGAAGGCAACCTGCTCGAGGGCAACGGTGTCGTCACCTTCGACTCGTCCGGCATCGGCGAGCAGCCGGTGTCGTGGCCGTCGCGCGCCGAGCAGGCGAACGGCAAGACCAGCCCGGAAGAGCTGATCGCCGCCGCCCACTCCAGCTGCTTCTCCATGGCGCTGTCGCACGGCCTGGCCGGCGCCGGCACCCCGCCCACCAAGCTCACCACCTCCGCCGACGTCACCTTCCAGCCGGGTGAGGGCATCAAGGGCATCCACCTCACCGTGGAGGGCACCGTCCCCGGTCTCGACAACGACGCGTTCGTCGCCGCCGCCGAGGACGCCAAGAAGAACTGCCCGGTCAGCCAGGCCCTGACCGGCACGACCATCACCCTCACGGCGAAGCTGGCCTAGCCGGAAAGGCCTCAGGAGCCCGCGCGCTCCCAGCCCCGCCGGTCCGGGCGCGGCCCCAGCTGTCTGGGGTCGCGCGACCGGTACACCACGTACGGCCGGACCAGGTACTGCACCGGCGCGCTGAACATGTGCACCAGCCGGGTGTACGGCACCAGGGCGATCAGCGCCATCCCGATCACCGCGTGCACCTGGTACAGCACCGGCACCCCCACCATCAGCTCCGTCTTCGGCTGGAGGGTGAACAGGCCGCGCGACCAGGGCGCGATGGTGTGCCGGTAGTCGTAGCCGGTGCCGGAGGAGTGCGCGAGCTTGGCCACCATGCCCAGCACGATCGCGCCGAGCAGGAACACGTACATGACCTTGTCGTTGGCGGTCGTCGCCCGGAACACGGGCGCGTTGGTGCGCCGCCGGTAGATCAGGATCAGGATGCCGGCCACCGCCAGCACCCCGGCCGCCGTGCCGCCGTACAGCGACAGCAGGTGGTACGCGTGCTCGCTCACGCCCACCGCGTCCGTCCACGACTCGGGGACGAACAGCCCGACGAGATGGCCGACCAGGACGAACAGGATGCCGTAGTGGAACACGGGCGAGGCGATGTTCAGCAACTTGGACTCGTAGACCTGCGAGGACCGCGTCGTCCAGCCGAAGCGGTCGTAGCGGTGCCGCCAGATCAGACCGGCGACCAGCAGGACGAACGCGGCGTAGGGCAGCACGCCCCAGAGGAAGACGGTCACGGGCGGGCTCCGGTGGGTGCGGGCGGCAGAGTGGCGCACACGGCGTCCAGGACGCACGCGTAGGGCGTGCCGAAGGCGGTCAGCCGGGACCGGAGCTGGTCCAGGGCGTCGCGGTGCTCGGTGAGCATGCCGATGTCCCCGGTGCGGGAGGCGAACTCCAGCACGGCCGGCAGGAAGTCGGGGAGTTCCTCGTCGGTGAACTCCAGGCCGTGCGCGCGGTACAGCTCCTTGAAACGGACCAGCGACATCCCGCGGTTGCGGGTGTCGCCGTCCGTCCACCAGCTCAGGTAGAGGCTGTGCCGGTTCTTGAAGTCGAAGACCTCCACGTAGTGCGCCTGCAGCTCGCCCTGCGGTGTCACGGCCGCGTGGTCGGTGAAGCCGCGCAGTTGCGGCGCGGCCTCGCGCAGCAGGGGCAGCCGGGCGCGGAAGTCGTCGTCGGGATACGTCAGACAGAGCGCCGCCGCCTGGTACAGCACCTCGAACCCGGGCATCGGATCAGACCTCCCTCTCGTCGTCCGTGGTCTGCCGCCGGCGCAGGACGTGGAAGTTCTCCACCGGCACCAGCGGCAGCCTCTTGCGCCCCGAGTCCTGGCCGAACGGCCCGTCGCCGCCCATGCCGGGGCCGCCTTCGGTGTCCAGGCTGCACGTGTCCGGCAGGGCCGACGCCTCCAGCCGGTGCGCGTCCCCGACGGCCGCCGTCGGGATCACGTACCGTTCCTCGTACTTGGCGATCGCCAGCAGCCGGTACATGTCCTCGATCTCCTGGGCACGCATGCCGACGCCCGTGCAGACGGCCGGGTCGGGGTCCTCGCCGAGGTTGATCGCCCGCATGTGGGCGCGCATCGCCGCCAGCTTCTCCAGCGAGGCCCTCACCGGCGCCACGTCCCCCGCCGTGAACAGCTCCGCCAGGTACTCCAGCGGAATGCGCAGCGTGTCGATCGCGCCGAAGAGGTTGCCCGCGTCCTCGCCGTCGTGCCCGGTCTCCGTCAGCGCGTCCACCACCGGCGAGAGCGGCGGGATGTACCAGACCATCGGCAGGGTGCGGTACTCCGGGTGCAGGGGCAGTGCGACGCGGTACCTGCTCACCAGCGCGTGTACGGGGGAGCGTCGCGCCGCCTCGATCCAGTCCAACGGGATGCCCGCCTCCTCGGCCGCCCGCCGCACCGCGGGGTCCTCGGGGTCCAGGAAGACGCCCAACTGGGCCTCGTACAGGTCCTTCTCGTCCGGCGTGGAGGCCGCCTCGGTCACCTTGTCGGCGTCGTACAGCACCACCCCCAGATACCTGAGCCGTCCCACGCAGGTCTCCGAGCAGACCGTCGGCTGGCCCACCTCGATGCGCGGATAGCAGAAGGTGCACTTCTCGGCCTTGCCGGTGCGGTGGTTGAAGTACACCTTCTTGTACGGGCATCCCGTCACGCACATCCGCCAGCCCCGGCAGCGGTCCTGGTCGACCAGGACGATGCCGTCCTCCGCGCGCTTGTACATCGCCCCGGACGGGCACGAGGCCACGCACGACGGGTTGAGACAGTGCTCGCAGATGCGCGGCAGGTAGAACATGAAGGTCTCTTCGTACGCGAACCGCACCTTCTCCGCGGCCTGGCGGCGCGTGCGCTCCACCATCGGGTCCAGGTCGCCGTAGGCGGGGGCGCCGCCCAGGTCGTCGTCCCAGTTCGAGGACCAGCCGATCTTCATCGGCTTGCCGTCGAGCTGCGAGACGGGCCGGGCGACGGGGTAGTCGCTGCCGAGCGGGGCGTCGGTGAGGTTCTTGTAGTCGTACGTCCAGGGCTCGTAGTAGTCCTTGATCTCCGGGAGCCTCGGGTTGGAGAAGATCCCCGCGAGCTTCTTGAACCGGCCGCCCGCCTTGAGCTTCAGCGCGCCCCGCCGGTTCAGTTCCCAGCCGCCCCGCCACTTCTCCTGGTCCTCGTAGCGGCGGGGGTAGCCCTGGCCGGGGCGGGTCTCGACGTTGTTGAACCAGACGTACTCCATGCCCCGCCGGTTGGTCCACGCCTGCTTGCAGGTGACCGAGCAGGTGTGGCAGCCGATGCACTTGTCGAGATTCATGACCATGGCGACCTGGGCCATCGGGCGCATCAGTACTCGACCTCCTGAGAGCGGCGCCGGATGACCGTCACCTCGTCGCGCTGGTTCCCGGTCGGGCCCAGATAGTTGAACGCCCAGGACAACTGGGCGTAGCCGCCGATGAGATGGGTCGGTTTGAGGATCAGGCGGGTGAGCGAGTTGTGGATGCCACCGCGCTTGCCGGTCGTCTCCGCGAGCGGCACGTTGACCGTGCGTTCCTGCGCGTGGTGCATGTACACCGTGCCGGGCGGCATGCGGTGCGAGACGATCGCGCGGGCCACGACCACGCCGTTGCGGTTGACCGCCTCGATCCAGTCGTCGTCGGCGACCCCGATCGCCTCCGCGTCCCGCGTGGACATCCAGATGGTCTGGCCGCCCCTCGACAGCGCCAGCATGAACAGGTTGTCCTGGTACTCGGAGTGGATGGACCACTTGTTGTGCGGGGTGAGGTAGCGGACCGTCACCTCCCGGTGCCCGTCGGGGCCGAGCCGCGGTTCGCCGAACAGCCGGCTCATGTCCAGCGGCGGCCGGTACACCGGCAGTGCCTCGCCCAGTTCGTGCATCCAGTCGTGGTCGAGGAAGAAGTGCTGGCGGCCGGTGAGGGTGTGCCAGGGCTTGAGGTGCTCGGTGTTGAGCGTGAACGCCGTGTAGCGGCGTCCGCCGGCCTCGCTGCCCGACCACTCCGGCGAGGTGATCACCGGCACGGGCGCCGCCTGGGTGTCCGCGTACGTGATCCGCTTGCCCTCGTGCTCGGCGGCCAGGTGGGCCATCCGCTGCCCCGTCTTCGCCTCCAGTGTGTGGAAGCCCTGGACGGCCAGGCGCCCGTTCGTCGTGCCGGACAGGGCCAGGATGGTGTTGGCCGCCTTCACGGCCGTGTCCACCGCCGGACGCCCGTCGGCCGGGCCGCCGCGCACCGCGCCGTTCATGTGCCGCAGCCGCTCCACCTCCTCGTCCGGCTTCAGGGTGATGCCCTTGGCGGGCAGGCCCTCGGCCTCCACCAGCGGGCCCAGGGCCGCGAACTTCGCCCCGATCGCCGTGTAGTCGCGCTCCACCACGGAGAGGTTCGGCAGGGTCTTCCCCGGCTCCGGCGCGCACTCCCCGCGCCGCCAGTCCCGTACGACCCCTCCCGGCTGGGCGATCTCGCCCGGGGTGTCGTGCTGGAGCGGGGCCGCCACCAGGTCCTTGCGCACGCCGAGATGGCCGACGGCCAGCTCGCTCAGCTTCTCCGCCAGCACCTTGAAGGTGTCGAAGTCGGTCCGCGTCTGCCACGGCGGGTCGACGGCCGGGGAGAAGGCGTGTACGTAGGGGTGCATGTCCGTGCTGGACAGGTCGTGCTTCTCGTACCAGGTCGCGGCGGGCAGCACCACGTCGGAGAGCAGCGTGGACGAGGTGTGCCGGAAGTCCAGCGACAGCAGCAGGTCGAGCTTCCCCTCGGGCGCCTCGTCGTGCCACACCACGTCCCGCGGGCGCTCCCGCGGCACGGCCTCCTCGGCGCGCAGCGAGGAGTGCGTGCCCAGCAGGTGCTTGGTGAAGTACTCGGCGCCCTTCGCCGACGAGCCGAGCAGATTGGCCCGCCACAGGGTCAGGATCCGCGGCCAGTTCTCCGGCGCGTCCGGATCCTCGCAGGCGAACTTCAGTGTCCCCGCCCGCAGTTCGGCCACCGCGTTCGCCACCGGGTCGCCGACCGTCTCGCCCAGCTCCAGTGGGCTGCGGTCGAAGGTCGGGTACGACGGCATCCAGCCCGTGCGCGCCGACAGCGCGAGGCAGTCGGCGCCCGTCATCCCCGCCAGCCGACCTTCGCCCAGCGGCGAGGCCAGCACGTCGGCGCCGAACCGGTCGTAGCGCCACTGGTCGGTGTTCAGGTACCAGTACGCGGTGCCGATCATCTGGCGCGGCGGGCGCGACCAGTCCGAGGCGGCGGCCAGCGACGCCCAGCCGGTCACCGGGCGGCACTTCTCCTGGCCCACGTAGTGCGCCCAGCCGCCGCCGTTGCGGCCCTGGCAGCCGGTCAGCTGGAGCAGGGCGAGGAAGGCGCGGTAGATCGTCTCGGAGTGGAACCAGTGGTTGGTGCCGGCGCCCATCAGGATCATGCAGCGGCCCTTGGAGCGCTCCGCGGTCCGCGCGAACTCCCGGGCGATGCGCACACAGGCCGCCGCCGGTACCGAGGTGTGCGTCTCCTGCCAGGCAGGGGTGCCGGACGCGTCCGCGTCCTCGTACGACTCCGGCCAGTCGCCCGGCACCCCGGGCCGCGCCACGCCGTACTGCGCCAGCAGCAGGTCGAACACCGTGGTCACCAGCGGCCCGGTCGCCCCGCCCAGCCGCGTCGCGGGCACGCCCCGCGTCACGACCTCCCCGCGGGCCTGCGCGTGTGCGCCGCCCTCGGTGTCGAAGCGGGGGAGCAGCACCTCGACGCCGGACGCCATCCGGTGGCCGTGCAGGCTCAACCGGGGCTGCACGTCGCCCAGGTCGAGGTTCCACTTCCCCTGGTCCGCCTCGTTCCAGCGGAAGCCCAGCGAGCCGTTGGGGACGATCGCGCGGCCCGACGCCTCGTCCAGCACGACCGTCTTCCAGCGGGCGTCCTGGCCCTCCTGGCCCAGGTCGGCCGCGCGCAGGAACTTCGCCGGGACGTAGGCCCCGTCCCGCTCGGCCAGGGTCACCAGGAACGGCAGGTCGGTGAAGCGCCGCACATAGTCGTCGAAGAAGGGGGTGACGCGGTCGACGAAGAACTCCTTGAGCACCACGTGCCCCATCGCCAGGGCCAGCGCGCCGTCCGTGCCCGGGTGCGGGTGCAGCCACTGGTCGGCGAACTTGGTGTTGTCGGCGTAGTCGGGGGAGACGACCACGACCTTCTGGCCCCGGTAGCGGGCCTCCGCCATCCAGTGCGCGTCCGGCGTGCGGGTCACCGGGACGTTGGAGCCCCACATGATCAGGTACGCGGCGTCCCACCAGTCGCCCGACTCCGGCACGTCCGTCTGGTCGCCGAAGACCTGCGGGGACGCCACGGGCAGGTCGGCGTACCAGTCGTAGAACGACAGCATCGGGGCGCCGATGAGGGAGTGGAAGCGGGCGCCCGCCGCGTGCGACACCATCGACATCGCGGGGATGGGGGAGAAGCCCGCGATGCGGTCGGGGCCCTGGGTGCGGATGGTGTGGACGTGGGCCGCGGCGACCATCTCGACCGCCTCGTCCCAGGTCGCCCGGACCAGGCCGCCCTTGCCCCGCGCCCGCTGGTAGCGGCGTCGGCGTTCCGGGTCGCCCTGGATGTCGGCCCAGGCCAGCACCGGATCCGACAGCCGCGCCTTCGCCTCCCGGTACATCTCGAGGAGCACGCCGCGCACGTACGGGTAGCGCACGCGGGTCGGCGAGTACGTGTACCAGGAGAAGGCGGCGCCCCGGGGGCAGCCGCGCGGCTCGTACTCGGGGCGGTCCGGGCCGACCGACGGATAGTCCGTCGCCTGGGTCTCCCAGGTGATGATGCCGTCCTTGACGAACACGTTCCAGCGGCACGAGCCCGTGCAGTTCACGCCGTGCGTGGAGGTCACGACCTTGTCGTGGCTCCAGCGGTCCCGGTAGAAGGCGTCCGCCTCCCGGCCGCCGACCAGCCCGATGCTGTGCAGGTCGGGCGCCGCGGTGCCGGGCCGGAAGAACCGTCCCGCACGCAGCAGCGCGGCACCCGGCTCGGTGGGCGGTGTCCGCGTGTCGGTCACGTGCGCTCCCTCGATCGCCCTGGGTCTTCGAACCTAGGGGCGGGCGCGGGAGCGCACCCGTTCGCGGGGCCCGTACGGGTCAGGAGGCGACGGCTCGGATGCCCGTCAGGCCTTGCGCGCCACCCCCGCGTACACCGGCACGATGCCCTCCGCCTGGGCCGCCACGTCCTCCGGGTCCGGCCGCCACCCGGTGACGGGGATGATGCCGGGGCCCAGCAGCTCCAGGCCGTCGAAGAAGCGCGCGAACTCGGTCAGTGAGCGCGGGTGGAACGGCGTGCCGCTGCGGGTGAACAGGCCGGCGGCCTTGCCCACCGCCTCGGGGTTCAGGTCGGGCGTGACCTGAGACAGGACCAGGTAGCTGCCGGGCGCGAGGGCCTCGACGTACCGCTTCAGCAGGCCGTGCACGTCGTCGCCGTCGACCGCGTCGCCGAGGTAGTGCGTCAGGGCCACCAGCGACAGGGCGACCGGCCGGCCGAGGTCCAGGGACTCGCCCGCCAGCCGCAGGATCCGGTCCGGATCGCGCACGTCGGCGTGGACGTACTCGGTGGACCCCTCCGCCGAGCCGTGCAGCAGCGCCTCGGCGTGCCGCAGGACGATCGGGTCGTTGTCGGCGTAGACGACCCGCGCCTCGGGCGCCACCGCCTGGGCCACCTGGTGCAGGTTCGGCTCGGTGGGGATGCCGGTGCCGATGTCCAGGAACTGGCGGATCCCGGCCTCGGCGAGCGTGCGGACGGCCCGGTGCATGAACCGGCGGTTGGCGCGCGCCCCGCGCACCGCCGTGCCGTCCGCCGCGAGGATCCCGCGGGCCAGCTCCTCGTCCACCGGGTAGTTGTCCTTCCCGCCCAGCCACCAGTCGTAGACGCGCGCCGGATGCGGCCGGCTGGTGTCGACGGGAGCGGGGGTGGCGTCGGGTCCGGTCATGCGGTGTCGTCTCCTCTGGGCCTGGCGGGCTGGTGCCTGCTGTGGGGTGTCAGCTGTCCGGTACCTGCTGCCGGGGCCCGACCCGCCGGGCCCGGCGGGTCGGGCCCGGCGGGTCGGGCCCGGTGTGTCCGGGGCGCCGGATCAGAAGTACTCCCGGTACTCGCGCAGGACCTTCTCGGTGCGCGGGGTCGAGGCGGCACGTGCCGTCATGTGGTCCAGGACCTCCAGGTGTGCGGAGACCTCCGCGCGGGAGTCCAGGTACAGCGCACCGGTCAGATACTCGGTGAAGACCATGTCGGGCAGTTCCGGCTCCGCGAACCGGAAGAGCGTGAACGGCGCGTACGTACCGGGGTGCGGCCCGTCCTCGAACTCGGCGACCTGCAACGTCACCCGGTCCCGGGCCGAGAACTCCAGCAGCTTGTCCAGCTGGTCGCGCATCACCCGGCCGTCGATGCTCACCGGGCGCCGCAGCACCGTCTCGTCCATGACCACCCACACGTGGGGCGGGTCCGCGCCCTCCAGCAGCCGCTGCCGCTCCATGCGCAGGGACACGTGCCGCTCGACGGCGTCCCGGCCCGCGCTGCCGATCGTCCCGGCCTCCAGGACCGCGCGCGCGTAGTCCTCGGTCTGCAGCAGCCCCGGTATGAAGTGCGGCTCGTAGGAGCGGACGATCCGTGCCGCGCCCTCCAGGCTCACGTACATGCTGAACCAGTCCGGCAGCACGTCGTGGTACCGCTGCCACCAGCCCGGCTGGTTCGCCTCCTCGGCCAGCGAGACGAACGCCGACACCTCGTCCGCGGGCACCCCGTACGCCGTCAGCAGGATCTGGACATACGGAATCTTCAGCGCGACCTCGGCCGTTTCCATGCGCCGCACGGTCGCCGGGGCCACCCGGAGTACCTTGGCGGCCTCCTCGCGCTTGAAGCCCGCCGTCTCCCGCAGTTCCTGCAGCCGTCTGCCCAGGACCACCTGGCCCACGGTGGGTGCGGCCCGCCGCTCACTCACGCCACGCCTCCCCAACGCGCCCAAGTCTCACCGCAGTCTGCCATGTTCCGCTGCCGGTCTCACAGGGGCGGTCGTGGATCAACGTCATTACCCGCCGGGTAATCGACCGGGCACGGCCGGAACGGGATCGTGGAGTCACCGGGTTCCGGTCCGGCGCACTCCGGACCGGCACCCGGCTCCACGCAGCCCTGACCCGACCCGACGGAGGGTGACTCGTCATGACCACGAACCAGCCGGCCGCTCTCGCCCGCACCGCCGAACCGCAGCTGATGCTGCGCCGCTTCCTCGCCCTCGACGCGGTGGTGACCGGGGCCAACGCGTTCGCCTACCTGGCGTTCTCCGCGCCGCTGGGCCGCTTCCTCGGCGCCGGTTCGGGGCTGTTGCTCGGCCTCGGCGCGTTCCTCGCGGTGTACGCCGGGTGCGTGGCCCTGCTGGCCGCGCGTACCCGGCCCCCGGCCCTCGGGGTGCGGGCCGTCGTGGACGCCAACCTCGCCTGGGCGGCGGTCAGCTTCGTCGCCCTCGGTCTGTGGCTGACGCCCACCACGGCGGGCGCGGTGTGGACGGTGCTCCAGGCGCTCACCGTCGCCGGGTTCGCGCTGCTGCAGTACGCGGCGCTGAACGGGCGTTCGCGCGGAGACATCGCGAAGAGCGGATCCGATCGCTGACGCGGCCGGGCGGACAAGGGTCCCGGCAGGTCAGGCCCGATGACAGCGTGGCAGCCGATCCCCCTCATTCCCCGGGCGGGGATTGGCTGTTGGGCGCCGGGCCCGGGCTGAAGAACCGAGCTGCGCGATTTCCAGGAGGCGGTTGACGGTCGTGATCAGTCATCCTAAGCTCTCGATCCGAATGGGGGAACGAGATGGGGAAGCCTCAGGGCGTATGGACCGGAGAGCGGCATCTCCGTGATTGTCATCCGCTGTTTACTGATTCTTGGCACTGACAATCCAAGGTGGCAGTCCTGAGCACGTCTTATCGGGGACGCCACAATGGCTCATGTTTTTCTCGGGTGAGGTGTTGTATGCGACCGCACAGCGTCCACCCGACTCTGGCGCCACCTGCGTGAGCCCATCGCACAACCGCAAACGCAATCGACACGGGGGGAAGAGGCGTGCGCTCGCACATACTCGGCCGTATTGAGCACGACTATGAGTGCTTGAGCAAAGATCTCGAAGAATCTTTCCGCAGGGCCGGCCGCGGAAGAGGGGTTCTCCTGACTCGATTGCGCTTGTCGCTGACCACCTGACAAGCGGCAGGGTAACGGGGCTCGGGGGAGCAGTGATCGAGGAGATACTTCCTGTCGACGTGATGTCCGCGGAGGCATTCGACGACGACGCGGACATTCGTCTTTTCGCCGAGGAACGCGCGGCCGTCGCGGACGCCGTGCCGAGGCGCCGACGGGAATTCACGACGGTACGACGGTGCGCTCGCACCGCACTCGGAGAACTGGGCATTCCTCCGGTTCCGCTGCCGCCCGGGCGGCACAGAGCCCCACAATGGCCGACCGGAGTGGTCGGCAGCATGACGCACTGCTCCGGATATCGCGCGGCCGCGGTGGCGCGGGCCAGCCGGCTGCACTCCGTGGGCATCGACGCCGAGGAGAGCGCCCCGCTCCCCGAAGGCCTGCTCGACCTGGTCGCCCTGCCGCTCGAACGAGACCTCGTGGAACGGCTCGGCGCGCAGAGCGACGCGGTGCCGTGGGACCGACTGCTGTTCAGCTGCAAGGAGGCGGTCTACAAGGTCTGGTTCCCCCTCGCCCAGCGGATGCTGGGGTTCGACGGGGCCCGGATCGACATCGATTCCGGCGGCTTCTTCGCCGCGCGGTTCCTGGTGCCTCCACCCCAGGCGGCCGGCGCTCCGGTTCCCCGGCTCACGGGGCGCTGGCTGCACCGTGACGGGCTCATCCTGACAGCCATCGCTCTCCCTCTGTCCGTAAGCGGATCCCCGGTTCGCGCCACGCACACTCGGGCACCCTCGCGCGCCCTTCTTGGGACGGAAAACCGATGACCACATCCCCCACGTTCACCGAGTCCTTCACCGTCACCGCCGACAACCCGCTGCTGCGCGGGCACGTCGTGTACGGCCGCAGCCTGCTGCCCGGTGTCGGCTACGTGGACCTGGTGCTCCAGGTGCTCGCCCGGCACGGGCACCCCATGCCCGAGGTCGAGTTGCGCAACCTGACCATCCTCGCGCCGCTCGTCGCCGGGCCCGGTGAGGCCGTCCGGACCACTGTCGAGGGGCGTCCCGCGGCCGGCGGGGGATGGCGCGTCGAGGTACGCAGCCGCCGCGCCCAGGACGCCTCCGACGTCCTGCACGCCGTCGTCACCGCGCACCACCGCGGCCCCGTCGCCTTCACGGAGCGGCTCCCGCTGCCCGTACAGGGGGCGAGCCGACGCACCACCATGGACGAGATCTACACCTGGTGCCGGGAGTACGACCTCCTCCACTCGGGCCTGATGAAGATCGGCGGCGCGGTCCACCACCGTCCCGGCGACTGGATCGCCGAGCTGGAGCTCGCGCCCGAACACCGCTCCTCCACCGGAGCGTTCCTCTTCCACCCCGCCCTCTTCGAAGCCGGGCTCCTCGGCGGCGGTGTCGCCCTGGGCATGCTGCACGGGGACAACGACGGCCCCGGCCTCTACCTCCCGCTGATGTTCGACCGGTTCCGCGCGGCCGGGCCGCTCGGCGGGCGCTGCTACGTCCGGGTGCCCGCCGACTCCGTCCGCCGCGACGACGAACTCATCCGCCTGGTCGTGGAGTTCTACGACGAGTCCGGTCAGAAGGTCGCCGAGGTCGGGCAGTTCGTCGCCAAGCGCATCAGGGCGGCCGGCGCGCTCGACGTCCGCGGCGACGCTCCCGTCGCGCAGGGCGGGGTGCCCGCCGTGTCCGTGGCCGCGGCGCCGGTGGTGGGTTCCGGGTCTGTTTCCGCTGTGCTGCGGGAGCTGGT
>NZ_JBIWGG010000008.1:0-290051 GCF_044763415.1 Streptomyces sp. NPDC096048 | reverse complement strand
CGGTGGAGTTGTCGCCGACGGTGATGTTCGAGCATCGGACGATCGCGGAGCTCGCGGCGTGGCTGGAGCCTCAGGTGCCCGCCGCCGCCCTCGCCGCGGCTCCCGTCGCGCAGGGCGGGGTGCCCGCCGTGTCCGTGGCCGCGGCGCCGGTGGTGGGTTCCGGGTCTGTTTCCGCTGTGCTGCGGGAGCTGGTGGGTTCGCGGCTGGGTGTCTCGGTGGACGCGGTGGATGTGGGGCTGGGGTATTACGAGTTGGGGTTGGGGTCGGCTGATCTGCTGTCTCTGGTGGGGGAGTTGGAGGGTCGGCTGTCGGTGGAGTTGTCGCCGACGGTGATGTTCGAGCATCGGACGATCGCGGAGCTCGCGGCGTGGCTGGAGCCTCAGGTGCCCGCCGCCGCCCTCGCCGCGACGCCGGTCCCGCCTGCCCCGGGCACCGCCGATGCCCTCTCCGCCGTGCGTACCGCCCTCACCGAAGAGGTGGCGGCCCTGCTCGGGGTGCACCCCACCGATGTGCACGCCGACGCGGAGCTCAGCGAGTTCGGGCTGGACCTGGGCGGGCGCGCGCGGCTCGCCGAGCGGGTGACCGAGCTGTACGGGTCGGCTCTCGTTCCGGGCGACCTCGACGAGCACCGCACGTTGCAGGCGATGGCATCCCATCTCGTCGGCGTCCACGGCGTCCACGGCGTCCGCAACACGTCCGCCGCGCGGGGCGACTCGACGAGCACCCCCGTGCCACGGAGTCACCCGCTGCTTCAGCGGACCGTGCCCGGCGGTCCGGCGGACGAGGTGACCTACGAGACCCGCTTCGACGGCGCGGAACCGTATCTGCGCGACCATCAAGTGCGCGGTGGCCGGGTGCTGCCGGGGGTCGCGCAGCTGGAGATGGCGCGCGTGGCGGTCGCCCGGGCGCTGGGGCGGGAGGACACCGCCGCCGTCCGGCTGACCGACGTGGTGTGGCTCCGGGCCGCCGTGTACGGCCCCGACGGGCTGACGCTGCGCGTGCGCGTCCGCACCGGCGCGGAGGGCTGCGCGTACGACGTCCTCGCCGTCGGAGCCGACGGCGACACCACCCTGTGCGGCCGGGGCCGGGCGAGCCTGGCCGAGGGCGCCACCGGGCGCACCCTGCCCCTCGACGAGCTGCGGGCCGCGTGCACCGGGGCGACGTACTCCGGCGAGCACGTCTACGACCTCTACGGAGGCCTCGGCCTGGCGTACGGCCCCTCCCAGCGGTCCCTCACCGAACTGCGCACCGGCAGGGACGCGGAGGGCGGCCGGCAGGTCCTCGCCGAGCTGCGCCTGCCGGAGGCGGCCGAACCGCTGCACGGCGGCCTGATGCACCCGAGCATCCTCGACGGCGCCCTGCAGGCCACCATGGGCCTGTGGCTGGGCGACGGCGGTTCGGCGGCGCTCGCCCTGCCGTTCGCGCTCACCCGCGCCGAAGCCGTCGCCGTCACCCCCGCCACCGCTTACGCGTGGATCCGTCACCGGCCCGGAAGCGGCACCGACCACCGTGCCTCCGCCCGGCTGGACGTCACCGTCGTCGACGAACAGGGTCGCGTGTGCGCGGAGCTGACCGGGCTCTCCACCCGCCCGCTGCCCGCCGCCGGGACCGGCGGGACCGGCGAGACCGGCGAGACCGGCGAGGCTGCCGCGTCCGACCGGACCGCCGGGGCCACCGCGCCCGCACAGATCGCCGAGTCCGCTGAATCACCGGTCGGGGCGGGCTCCGCGCGCTCCGGTGACGTGGCGGTCATCGGCGTGAGCGGTCGCTATCCGCAGGCGGCGGATCTGGAGGAGTTCTGGGAGAACCTGCGTGCGGGCCGGGACTGCGTCCGCGAGGTTCCGGCCGATCGCTGGAACGACGGGCGGTACGCCGGGGCGGGTGCCGGTCGCTGGGGCGGTTTCCTGGACGACATCGACCGGTTCGACCCGCTGTTCTTCCAGATCTCCCTGCTGGAGGCCGACTACCTCGACCCGCAGGAGCGGCTGTTCCTGCAGTGCGCCCACCACACTCTGGAGGACGCCGGATACACCGCGGAGCGGCTTTCGCGCGGTGCGAGGGTCGGCGTGTTCGTCGGCGTGATGTACCAGGAGTACCAGCTTCTCGGGGCGCAGGCGCAGGAGCGCGGCGAGCCCGCGGCCCTGTGGGGCAGTGCTTCCACGGTCGCCAACCGGGTGTCGTACTTCTACGACTTCCACGGCCCGAGCCTGGCCGTGGACACCATGTGCTCGTCCTCCCTGACCGCCATCCACCTGGCCTGCGAGGCCATCCGCAGCGGTCAGTGCGACTCCGCGCTCGCGGGTGGCGTCAACCTCACCCCGCACCCCAACAAGCACCTGGTGCTCGGACAGCGCAAGTTCCTCTCCAGCGACGGCCGGTGCCGCAGCTTCGGCGAGGGCGGTGACGGCTACGTGCCCGGTGAGGGTGTCGGCGCCGTCCTGCTCAAGCCGCTGGAGCGGGCCGTCGCCGACGGCGACCGGATCCTCGGGGTGATCAAGGGCACGGCGGTGAACCACGGTGGTCGCACCTCCGGTTACTCGGTGCCCACCCCGGTGGCCCAGGGCGAGGTCATCGCCGACGCGCTCGGCGCCGCGGGTGTCGACCCGCGGTCCCTGAGCTATCTCGAAGCGCACGGCACCGGTACGTCCCTCGGTGACCCGATCGAGGTCAGCGGTCTGGCACAGGCCTTCCGCCGCGCGGGCGGCGAACCCGCGCGGCTCGCCATCGGCTCCGTGAAGTCCAACATCGGGCACCTGGAGTCCGCCGCCGGCATCGCCGCCCTCACCAAGGTGCTGCTCCAGCTGCGCCACGGCGAACTCGTGCCGAGCCTGCACGCCGCGACCCTCAACCCGCACATCGACTTCGACCGCACGCCCCTGCGCGTCCAGCGCACACTCGAGCCCTGGCACCGGCCCGTCGTGGACGGCGACGACGGCGAACGCCGCACGCTGCCGCGGATCGCCGGAGTCTCCAGCTTCGGCGGCGGCGGTTCCAACGCCCACGTCGTCATCGCCGAGTACCAGCCGCCGGCCCGTCCGGCCCCCACCTCCGCCGACGGCCGCCCGGCGCTGCTGGTGCTCTCCGCCAAGAGCGAGGCCCAGCTCGCCGAACAGGCCCGCCGCCTGCACGCCCGGCTCGGCGAGGCGACCGACGCCGACCTGCCCGCGATCGCCTGGACACTGCAGACCGGACGCATGGCGCTGGAGGAACGCCTCGCCTTCGCCGTCTCCTCCCTCGACCAGGCCCGCGAGCGGCTCGCCGCCTTCAGCACCGACCCCACCGCGCGGGGCCCCTGGCACCGCGGCACCGTCCGCCCGGACCGGCCCGCCGACGCCCCGGCGGTGCGTGCCGCCCTGGACGCCTGGACGCGGCTGGGTTCCGCCGAGGACCTCCTCGCGGGCTGGGCCGACGGCGCCGACGTCGAATGGGAACACGCCTGGCCGGCCGGCGTCGCCGTGCGCCGCATCGGCCTGCCCGGCTATCCCTTCGCCCGCGAACGCTGCTGGTTCGACCTCGACACCGAGGGCGCGCCCCGAAGGCCCGCCGTCGGCGTCACCCCCGCAGCCGACGGCGCCGACGCCGCCGACGTGGTGCTGCTACGGCCCGAGTGGACCGACCGCGCCCCCGCGCCGGCCACGCCCGGCGAACCCTTCACCGACCGGCACGTCGTGATTCTCGGCCGGCTCGCCGCCGGCGACCGCGACGCCCTGCGAGCCGCCCTGCCCACCGGGACCGAGTGCACCGTCCTCGACCTCGCCGACGGCCCCCTGGACCGGCGGTACGTCGATGCCGTGCGGCAGGTGTTCACGCTGATCCGGCGGCTCCTGGAGCAGGGCGTGCGCCGGCCCACGCTGCTCCAGGTGGCGTTCGTCGGCGACGGCGACCGGCCGGCCTGTCTCATCGGCCTGGCGGGGCTGCTGCGCACGGCCCACCTGGAGAACCCCAAGCTGCGCACCCAGTACCTGGAGCACCTGGACAAAGTCCCGCCCGCCACCGTCGCCGCCCGCCTCGCAGCCGAGGCCACCGCCGGCCCCGAGCCCGAGGTACGCCACCGGGACGGCCGCCGCCAGGTCCGCCGCCTCACCGAGGTCGCCGCCACCCGGCCCGTACCGGCTCCCTGGCGGGAGGACGGCGTCTACCTCATCACCGGCGGCAGCGGCGGACTCGGCCTGATCACCGCCCGGGACATCGCCGCCACCGTCGACCGCGCCACCGTGGTCCTCACCGGACGCTCCCCGCTGACCGACGAGCGCCGCGCCGCGCTGGACACCCTGCGTGCCGCGGGCCTGACCGTCCAGTACGCGAGCGTCGACGTCACCGACCGGGACGCCCTGGCCGCCCTGCTGACCCGCGTCGCCGACGAGCACGGCCCGCTGACCGGCGTGCTCCACGCCGCCGGCGTCATCGAGGACAACTTCGTCGTACGCAAGAGCCCCGGGGAACTCGACCGGGTCCTCGCCCCCAAGGTCGCCGGACTCGTCCACCTCGACGAGCTGACCCGCGAACAGCCGCTGGACCTGTTCGTCTGCTTCTCCTCGATCGCCGGCGCCTTCGGCAACCCCGGCCAGAGCGACTACGCCGCCGCCAACGCCTTCATGGACGCCTACGCCGCCCATCGCGACCAGCTCGTCGGTGCGGGTCTGCGCAACGGCCGCACCGTGTCCGTCAACTGGCCCCTGTGGGACGAAGGCGGCATGGGCACCGAGGGCACCGTCCGCGAGCAGCTGCGCGCCGCTGGGCTCGCCCCCCTCGACACCGAACGCGGCCTGGCCGCCCTGCACCAGGCCGTGGCCGGTGCCGCGGGCGGCGTCACGGAGGGCAGGCTGCTCGTGGTGGCGGGCGACCGCGAGGCACTGCTGACCCGGCTGACGGAGCGCGCCGGGAAGGCGACTCCGCAGTCCGCGTCGGCCCGGTCCGCGTCGGCCGAGCCCGCGTCGGCCGAGCCCGCGTCGGCCGAGTCCGCGTCACCCGAGCCCGCGTCGGCCCGGTCCGCGGCCGCCCCGGCACCGGAAGCTCCCGCGCCCGCCACAGTCACCGGTGGCGGATCCGTCCGGTCCGTCGAGGACCGTGCCGTGGCCCACCTCAGGCGCGTGCTGGCCTCCGCCCTCAAGCTCGGACCCGAGCGGCTGGACCCCGACACACCGCTGGAGCGGTTCGGCATGGACTCCGTGCTCGCCGTGACCATGGTCCAGCCCCTGGAGGACACCTTCGGGCCGCTGTCGCGCACCCTGCTCTTCGAGGTGCGGACAGTGCGCGGGCTGGCGCGGTATCTCGCGGACGAGCACGCGCAGGCACTGCGCGCACTCGTCGGCGAGGCGGCGCCCGAGGCCGTCCGGCCGCAGTCCGCCGTATCCGAAGCCCCCGGGGCGCACACCACCGCACCCGTGACGGCCCGGTCGAACAGCACCGCCCCCGCTCCCGCCCCCGCTCCCGCACCGGTCACGCCGGCGGCGGGCCGGGACATCGCCGTCATCGGCATCGGCGGGCGCTACCCGCACGCCGACGATGTGGACGGCTTCTGGTCCGTGCTGCGCGAGGGCCGGGACTGCGTCACCGAGGTCCCCGCCGACCGCTGGAAGACCGACGGCGATGCCCGGTACGGCGCCTTCCTCGACGGCGTGGACCGGTTCGACCCGCTGCACTTCGGCATCTCGCCCCGCGAGGCCGCCGCGATGGACCCGCAGCAGCGGCTGTTCCTGGAGACCGTGTGGCACCTGCTCGAACAGGGCGGCGTCACCCAGGAGGTCATCGAGCGGCGCTACGACCGGCGCGTCGGCGTGTACGTCGGCGCCGCCTACCAGATGTACCGGGCGGACGCCTCCGAACCGGTGCTCGCGGCGCTCACCTCGTCCGCCTCCTACAACCTCATCGCCAACCGGGTCTCGCACTTCTTCGGCCTGGAGGGTCCGAGCCTGGCCGTGGACAGCATGTGCACCTCCTCGGCGATGGCCGTGCACCTGGCCTGCGCCGACCTGCTGCGCGGCGAGTGCGAGCTGGCCGTCGCGGGCGGGGTCAACCTGACCGTGCACGAGGACAAGTACGTCGCGCTCTCCGAGATGCGGCTGCTCGGCTCCCACCCGGGCGCGCGCAGCTTCCGTGACGGCGACGGCTACCTGCCCGCCGAGGCGGTCGGCGCCGTACTGCTCAAGCCGCTGGACGCGGCGCTGCGCGACGGCGACGCCGTCCTCGCGGTCATCAAGAGCACGTCCTCGCTGCACGCGGGCCGCTCCAACGGCTTCATGACGCCCAGCCACCGCACCCAGGTGGCGACGATGCGCCGGGCGCTGGAGCGAGCCGGTGCCGAGCCCGGCTCCATCGGCTACGTGGAGTCCGCCGCCAACGGCACCGCCTTCTCCGACGAGGTCGAGCTGCGCGCCCTGCGCGAGGTGTTCACCGGTGTCACCACCCCGGTCCCGGTAGGCACCGTGAAGTCGAACCTCGGGCACCCCGAGGCGGCCTCCGGCATCGCCCAGCTGACCAAGGTCGTCCTCCAGATCCAGCACGGCCAGATCGCGCCGCTCGTCGAGGCCGGCACCGCCAATCCCCGGCTGGACCTGGACGGTTCGCCGCTGGAGCTGTGCGACCGGCTCACCGACTGGGAGCCGCGCGGCGGCACGCACACCGGCGGCCCGTCCCAGCCCCGCCGCGCCCTCATCAACTGCGTCGCGGCGGGCGGCTCCCACGTCAGCCTGGTCGTGGAGGCACCACCGGCCGCCGCCGAGGCCCGGACCGTCACCCCGGACACCACGCCGCAGCTCGTCGTCGTCTCCGCCCGGACCGGGGAACGCCTGCGCACGGCGGTCTCACGCCTGCTCGACCACCTGGCGGACCTGCCCGGCGAGGACGGTACCGACTCCACCGTGAGCCTCGCGGACATCGCGTACACCACACAGCTGGGCCGCGAGCCGCTGGCCGAGCGGCTCGCCGTGGTCGCCGCCGACCGGGCCGAACTGGCCCGTGGGCTCGCCGAACACCTGGCGGGCACCCCCACGACCGTACCCGTGTACCGGGGCAACGCCGACGACGACGCCGGACCCTGGACCTCCGTCCTGTCCGGCGCCCGGAGCAAGGCCTTCCTCACCGGGCTCGCCGAGGACCGGGCCCTGGAGGAACTGGCCGCCCTGTGGGTGCGCGGAGTCCGGGTGCCCTGGAGCGCGCTGCACACCGGGCGGCCCCGGATGGTGCCCCTGCCCGCCACCGCGTTCGAGGCGGGCAGCTACTGGGTGGGACGCGACCCGCAGGCGGCCGTGCCGGAGACGAGGGCGCAGGGACCCGTGCCGCCCGCCGGCGCGGTCACCGATGCCCAGCAGGCCATGGCGCAGGCCTGGGCGGACGTCCTTCAGGTCGACGCGGCCACGCTGACCGCGCGGACCGACTTCTTCTCGCTCGGCGGCAACTCGCTGCTGGCCACCCGGCTGATCAACCTGCTCAAGGAGCGGGCGGGCGTCGAGCTTCCGGTCGAGGCGGTCTTCGCCGCCCCCCGCCTTTCCGACATGGCCCGGGAACTGGGCGAACGGCTCCTCGTGGCCGGGGACACGAGCACGCCCGAGCTGGATCTGATCCTCGAGAGCATCGTCCTCGTCGAGCACATGGACGACGAGGAGCTGGACGCGCTGGACATCGAGAGCTGAGGCGGACGACGATGGGCACCACCAGTCAGGACACCGGCCTTGAGCTCATCCGCAGGATCCGCTCCCTGCCGGAGAAGCGGCAGCGCGCCCTGATCGCGCTGCTGCGCAAGCAGGGCGTCGACCTCTCCGCGCTCGAGAGCATCCCCCGGCTGCCCCGGACCGACGGCACACCGGTGCCGCTCTCCTTCACCCAGCAGCGGCTGTGGTTCCTCGCCCAGCTGGACGGCACCAGCGCCGCCTACAACATCCCGATGGCGATGCGGCTGCGCGGCCGCCTCGACCGCCCCGCGCTGCTGCGTGCCCTGGCGGCGATCGTCCAGCGGCACGAGGTGCTGCGCACCCGGTTCGCCGACGACGGCGGCGTACCGCGCCAGATCATCGGCGACGGCGGCGACTTCACGGTCACCGAGGAGGAGCTGACCGACCCGGCGCGGCTCGGCGCGATCTGCCGCGAGGAGGCCGCCACCCCGTTCGACCTGGAGCGCGGGCCGCTGATCCGGGTACGGCTGCTGCGGCGGTCGGAGCAGGAGCACCACTTGCTCGTCACCACGCACCACAGCGTGTCCGACGGCTGGTCGGTCGGCGTCTTCTTCCGCGATCTCGTCGCCCTGTACGAGGCGTTCCACGCGGGCCGCCCCGACCCGCTGGAGCCGCTGCCGGTGCAGTACGCGGACTACGCGCACTGGCAGCGTGAGCGGCTCGCCGGCGAACCGCACGGCCGTCAGACGGACTACTGGAAGCGTCGGCTGGCCGGTGTCGACCCCCGGCTGACGCTGCCCCCGGACCGGGAGCGCCCGCGGGTCAAGACCTACACCGGCGCCAAGGAGAACTTCACCTGCCCGGCGGAACTGCTGAACGCCCTGCGTGACGTCGCCAAGGTCCACGAAGCCACGCTCTACATGACCCTGCTGGCCGCCTACACCGTCGTCCTCAACCGCTACACCCGCCAGACGGACATCGCCGTCGGCACGGTCGTCGCGGGCCGCGGGCGGCGCGAGGTCGAGGATCTCGTCGGCTTCTTCGCCAACACCCTGGTGATGCGCGCGGATCTCGCGGACGACCCGGAGTTCCGCGATCTGCTGGCCCAGGTGAAGAAGACCGCGCTGGAGGCCTACGCCCATCAGGACGTCCCGTTCGAGGCCGTCGTGGAGGCCCTGGACACCGAGCGCAGCCTCGCCCATTCGCCCGTCTTCCAGACGATGTTCGTCCTCCAGGAGGCGCAGACCCGACGGGACGTCACTCTCGGCGGTCTCGAGGTGTCCCCGGTCGACTTCGACCTGAGCTTCACCAAGTTCGACCTGACGCTCGACCTGAGGGAGTCCCCCGACGGACTGGTCGGCACCGTCGAGTACAACCCCGACCTGTACGACCGCGAGACGATCCGGCGCTTCATCGGCCATTACACCCGGCTGCTGGCCGCCGTCGCCGACGACCCGGAGCAGCCCGTCTCCCGGCTCGCCATGATCGACGCCGAGGAGCGTCGCCAGGTGGTCGAGGTGTTCAACGACACCGAGCGCCCCTTCAGCGACGACCGGTGCCTGCACGAACTGTTCGAGGAGCGGGTGGCCCGGCACCCCGAGCGCACCGCGCTGGTCACCACCGACCGCTCATGGACGTACGCCGAACTCGACGCCTGGGCCGAACGCGTCGCGCGCGGCCTGCGCCGGCACGGTGTCGGGCCGGACACGCTGGTCGGTCTGCACGCCGAGCGTTCCGCCGAGATGGTCGCCGGCATCATGGGCGCCCTGAAGGCCGGCGGCGCCTACATGCCGATCGAGCCGTCCTACCCGGCGGCCCGCCGCACGGACCTCGTGGACCGCTCCGGGGTCGCCGTGGTCCTCACCCAGCCGCACCTGGACGCCGAGCCCCTGCACGGCGTCGAGCACCTGCTCGTCCTGCACCCCGACGGCACCCTGCGCGACCGGACCGGCACCGACGTCCCCGAGGAGCGGGACAGGGACGCCCCCGCGGCCGGACCCGGCGTGCACGCCGGTCACCTGGCGTACGTCATCCACACCTCCGGCTCCACGGGACGCCCCAAGGGCGTGATGATCGAGCACCGGGCCGCCGTGAACCGCATCGAGTGGATGCAGAACGAGTACCGGCTCACCGGTGACGACGTCGTCCTGCAGAAGACCCCCTACAGCTTCGACGTGTCCGTCTGGGAGTTCTTCTGGCCGCTGCTCGCCGGCGCGCGTCTCGCGATCGCCGCGCCCGGCGGTCACCGCGACCCGGCCTACCTGCTCTCCGCCGTCCGCGCGTTCGGCGTGACCACCCTGCACTTCGTGCCGTCGATGCTGCGCAGCGTCGTCCAGGAGCCGGACTGGGCGCGGTGCACGACCGTACGGCAGGTGTTCTGCAGCGGCGAGGCGCTGCCCCCGGACCTGTGCGTACGCCACTACGAGCAGCACACCGCGCCGCTGCACAACCTGTACGGGCCCACCGAGGCGGCCGTCGACGTCAGCCACTGGACCGTCCCCGCCGACGGCACGCCCCGCGTCGTCCCCATCGGCCGGCCGATCCAGAACATCCGGCTGCATGTGCTCGACGAGGCGCTCGCGCCGCAGGGTGTCGGCTGCGTCGGCGAGCTGTACATCGCCGGCGTGGGGCTGGCCCGCGGTTACCTGCACCAGCCGGAGCTGACCCGCGAACGGTTCGTGCCCGACCCGTTCGGCACTTCCCCCGACGCCCGCATGTACCGCACCGGTGACCTGGTGCGCCGACTGCCCGACGGCGACCTGGAGTTCCTCGGCCGCGCCGACGACCAGGTCAAGGTGCGCGGCTTCCGCATCGAGCCGGGCGAGATCGAGCACCGGCTCACGGAGCACCCCTCGGTCGGCTCCTCGGCCGTCCTGGTCCGTGAGGACCAGCCCGGCAGCCCCCGCCTGGTCGCCTACGTGGTACCGGAACCCGGGCACGCCCTCGCCGACCATCGTGCCGACCTGATCCGGCACCTCGAAGGCGTCCTGCCCGAGTACATGGTGCCGAGCGCGTACGTCGAACTCGCCGCCCTGCCGGTGACCGCGCACGGCAAGCTCGACCGCCGTGCCCTGCCCGCCCCCGGCATCGACGCCTTCGCCCAACGCGCCTACGTCGCACCCGTCACCGACACCGAACGGCATCTGGCCGAGGTCTGCGCCGACCTCCTCGGCTTCGACGCCGACCGGGTCAGCGCCGAGGACAACTTCTTCGCCCTCGGCGGCCACTCCCTGATGATCACGGTGCTGGTGGCGCGGCTGAAGGACAGCGGTCTGCACGTCACCGTCCAGGACGTCTTCACCGCGCCCACACTGGCCGACCTGGCGGCGCGCATCGACGCGACCGGGTCGGCGCCCGCCCACACCGTCCCGGCCAACCGGATCCCGGAGCACTGCGAACGCCTCACCCCCGACCTGCTTCCGCTGATCGACCTGACACAGGAGCAGATCGACACCGTCGTGGCCGCCGTGCCCGGCGGGGCGGCCGGCATCCAGGACGTCTACCCCCTGCTGCCCACGCAGGAGGGCATCCTCTTCCACCACCTGATGGACCCGGACAACGACCCGTATCTCGTCTCCACCCTGTACCGGGCCGACGACGAGCAGGCCTGTGCCCGGTTCATCGCCGCCCTGCAGCGCATCGTCGACCGCCACGACGTAATGCGCACCGCCGTTCTCACCGCCGGCCTGCCCGAACCGGTCCAGGTCGTGCACCGGGCCGCGCGGATCCCCGTGCGGCGGACCACGCTCGACGCCGGCCGGGATGTCGAAGAGCAGGCGAGGGAACTGCTCGCGCGCCAGGAGCGGATGAGCCTCGACAGCGCGCCGCTGCTGCGCCTGGTCGTCGCCGAGGAGCCGCACTCGCGGCGGCGCTACCTGCTCCTGACCGCCCACCATCTCATCGAGGACGCCACCTCCCTGCGGCTGATCCTCGCGGAGCTGGCCGCGCACATGGCGGGCCGCGTCGACCTGCTCGCCGCCCCGGCGCCCTACCGGGACTTCGTCTCTCACACCCTGGCCAGGCACTCCGCGGACGACACGGTGGCCCACTTCCGGGCGGCCCTCGGGGACGTGACGGAACCCACGGCGCCGTTCGGCCTCACCGACGTGCACGGCAACGGCCGACGGGTCGGCCGGCTGCGCCGAGCGCTGCCCGAGTCCCTCGCCCGCGACCTGCGCGCCCAGGCCCAGCGTCTGCGACTGAGCCCGGCCTGTCTCTTCCACGCGGCGTACGCCTGCTTCGTCGCCGCCACCAGCGGACGCGACGACGTGGTGTTCGGCGCCGTGATGTCCGGACGCCTGCAGGGCGTGCCCGGGGTGGAGCGCATGCTCGGCAACTTCATCAACACGCTTCCCCTGCGCACCCGGCTGGCCGGCCGGACCGTGCGCGAGCTGGTCGCGGACGTCGACACCGGGCTGCGGGAGCTGATCGCACGGGAGCAGAGCCCGCTGAGCCTGGTCCAGCGGTGCAGCGGCCTGGACGGCGACGCCCCGCTGTTCAGCGCCGTGGTCAACTTCCGTCACTTCGAGGCGGGGCAGGACGAGGCGCTGCCACGCGTCGACGACCACGGAGTGCGCTTCCTCGCGGCCGTGGACGCCATCAACTACCCCGTGACGGTGTCGCTCGACGACTTCGGCACCGAACTGTCGCTGGACGTCCAGGTCGAGGAGACGGTCACCTGCGAGGCGGTGGCCGACTGCCTCGAAACCGCGTTGGCGGGCCTGGTAGACGCCCTCGCCACGGACGACGGGGCCGGAACCGCCGCGCTGGACGTCAACGTCCTGCCGGCGGGCGACCGGCGGCGCCTGGCCGAGTGGAACGACACCGCGACACCCCTCTCGTACGAGACGCTCCCTGCCGCGTTCGAGGCTCAGGTCGCGCGTACTCCGGACCGCACCGCGCTGGTCTTCGAGGGCCGCACCCTGTCCTACGAGGAGCTGAACACCCGGGCCAACCGGCTCGCGCACTGGCTGATCGAGCGGGGCGCCGGGCCGGGTCAGCGGGTCGCGATCCGGATGCCGCGCTCGTGCGACCTGGTGGTCGCCGTCTACGCCGTGGTGAAGACCGGAGCGGCGTACCTCCCCATGGAGACCGACCTTCCCGACGAGCGCGTGGAGCAGGTGCTCGCCGACAGCGAGCCGCTGCTCGTCCTGGAGGAGCTGCCGGACACCACCGGCGGCCGGGACGACGACCCCCGGCCCCGGGTGGACAGGGACGACCCCGCGTACGTGCTCTACACCTCGGGTTCCACGGGCAGGCCGAAGGGTGTGGTGATCCCGCACCGCGCGGGCCTGAACTGGACCGCGTGGAAGCAGAGCCACTACGGCATGAGCGGCGAGGACCGGATGCTGCTGAAGACGTCGGTGGGGTTCGACGTCTCGGTGCCCGAGCTGTTCTGGCCGCTCCAGGTCGGCGCGGCCGTGGTGATCGCCCGTCCCGAGGGACAGAAGGACCCGGAGTACCTCGCCCGGCTGATCCGCGAGGAGCGGGTCACCGACCTCCACTTCGTCCCGTCCATGCTGGCCGAGTTCCTGTCCGAACCGACCGCGGGACTCTGCACCGGCCTGCGCCGCGTCGAGACCGCGGGCGAGGCGCTCCCGGTCGAGCTCGCCGAACGGTTCGCACGCGTGCTGCCGGACACCGAACTGCACAACCTGTACGGGCCCACCGAGGGCGGTCCCCTCACCGCCTGCCGCTACCGGGCCGAGCCCGGAGCGACCGCCGTGCCCATCGGCCCTCCGGTGTGGAACACCCGGGTGTACGTGCTGGACGAGGCGCTGCGACAGGTACCGCTCGGAGTGCCGGGTGAGCTGTACGCCGCCGGCGACGGCACGGCCTGCGGCTATCTGAACCGGCCGGACTTGACCGCCGAGCGGTTCGTGGCCAACCCCTTCGACCCTGGAACCCGCATGTACCGCACCGGTGACCTGGTGCGATGGCGTGCGGAGGGCACGCTCGACTACCTCGGCCGGGTCGACGACCAGGTGAAGGTGCGCGGCTTCCGCGTGGAACCCGGCGAAGTGGCGAACGTACTGCTCACGCACCCCTCGGTGCACCGTGCCGTGGTCGTCCCGCAGGGGAGCGGCGCCGCCCGCACGCTCGCCGCCTACGTGAGCCCGACTCCCCGGTGGCTGCACACCGCCGGCCGGGAGGAGAACGCCGCCCACCTCGAACGGTGGCGGCAGGACCGCGACGACCGGTACGCGCGCGGCACCGCGTCGGCCGGCCAGGAGCGCGTCGAGGCCGCGGCCCGGCAGCTGGAGCGCATACGTCCGAAACGGGTGCTGGAGATCGGCTGCGGCGGGGGCGAGCTGCTCCTGCGCTACGCCGCGGACTGCGCCTCGGTGCACGCGCTAGACCCGTCGGCCACGGCCCTCGACGCGGCCCGCCGCGGTGTGGCCGACCGGGGCTGGACGCACGTCACCCTGGTCCAGGGGGACGCCCTGTCGGTGCCGGAGCCGCCGGGCGGGAAGTTCGACACGATCGTGCTCAACTCGGTGGTGCGGCACTTCCCGAACGAGGGGTACCTGGAGGAGGTACTCGCCCTCCTGGCCCGGCGCCTGGAGGACGGCGGCAGCATCCTCGTCGCCGACGTCCGGAACCTGGATCTGTTCACCGCCCAGCTCTGCGCGGCCGAGCGGGATCGTACGGAGCCCGGCACCGCCGACGAGGAGACGGCCACCCGGGTGCGGCGCGACCGGCGCCAGGAGCGGGAACTGCTGGTCAGCCCGACGTACTTCGCGCGGCTGCCGGAGCGGCTGCCCGAGCTGGGGGCGGCCGACCTCATCCTCGGGCGGGGCGAGGGAGGCGGCGAGCCACTCGCCTACCGCTACGACGTGATCCTGCGCAAGGAGGCCGCGCCGGCCGTCTCCCTGCCGTGGCTGGAGGCAGCCTCCCCGGCGGAGCTGCGTGCCCTCCTGGACGGTGAGGTCCCCGACCGGTTCGGGGTGAGCGGCCTGACGAACCCCCGTGTCACCGACGCCGTACGCCTCGGCGCGGAGCTCGGGCACCGGCCGCATCCCCGAGCGGCCGAGCCGCCCGCGCCCCGCTCGCGGACGGCGGACGAGGTCGGGGAGCTGGAAGCCGTCCTCCGGCACGCAGAGGAGCTCGGCTTCCACGTGGCGGCCACCTGGTCGCAGGACCGGCTCGACGGCCTCGACCTGGTGCTCGGCCGGGACGAACTGCCCCCCGTACGGGCGCGTCACCCCTATCGGGCAGCCGCCGCCACCAACCATCCGCAGCTGGGAGGCAGGGGTTCTGCGCTGGCCCGCACCCTCAAGGAGCACCTCTCCGCGCAGCTGCCGCACTACATGGTGCCCGGCGTGTTCGTGGTCCTCGACGAACTGCCGGTCACACCGAACGGCAAGGTCGACAAGCGCGCCCTGCCGGCCCCGGACGAGGCCGACGTGACCAAGGAGCGGTACGTCGCCCCGCGGACCGAGGCAGAGCGCGCGCTGTGCCGGATCGTCGCCGACGTCCTCGGTCTCACCCAGGTCGGACTCCAGGACAACTTCTTCGATCTCGGCGGACACTCCCTGCTCGCGACCCGGCTCACCCTGCGGATCAGGAAGGAGACCGGTGCCGAGCTTCCGCTCCAGCTGATCTTCAGCGGGGCCACCGTCGAGGAGATGTCCGCCGTCCTGGAGCGGCCGGCGGAGCGGGAGAGCGGACCGTCGGCCCCGGCCGACCGGGCACAGGCCGACGAGTCCGGGGAGCGGGAACCGGCGCCCATCACGCTCCAGCAGCGTGACCTGTGGTTCCTCGACCGGCCCGCGCACCTGGGAACGGCGCACGACAACGTCCAACTGGCGTTCCGGATCAACGGCTCCCTGGACCGCGAGGCCTACACGCGTGCCGTGGAAGGGCTGGTGGAACGGCACGCGGTCCTGCGCACCGGCTATGTCCGGCTCGACGGCACCGTGACCCAGAACGTGCATCCCGCCGACGGCTTCGCGGTACGGTGGGCGACCGTCGACGAGGACGCGCTCACGCAGTGGCTGCGCGCCGAACGGCTGCGCCCCTTCGCCCCGGAGGGCCCGTACGCGATCCGCGCACACCTGCTCACCGTCTCCGAGGACCAGCACATCGGAGTGCTGACCCGGCCCTGGGGCGTCTTCGACGGCTGGTCCGTGAACGTCGTCCTGGCGGACCTGCTCGAGCTGTACCGCGCGTTCAGCAGGGGGAGGACACCGGAGCTGCCCGAACTGCCGTTGTCCTACGCCGGATTCGCCCGCTGGCAGGCACGCACGACCGACGCCGCCGAACTCTCCCGCCAGGAGGACTACTGGCGGCGGCGGCTGGCCGGGCTGCCGGCCTGTCTGCCGCTGCGCACCGACTACGAGCGCTGCCCGGTCAAGACGTACCAGGGCTCGTCGGTGGATCTCCAGATCTCCGCCGAACTGCTCGAACGCCTGCGCCGGCTGAGCCAGGAGCAGGGGGCCACGCTCTACATGACCCTGCTGTCGGCCTTCGCCGTCCTCCTGGGCGGCCGTCTGGACGGCAGCGAACTGGCCGTCGGAACCGCGGTGTCGAACCGGCCGCGCAGCGAACTGGAGCGCGTGGTCGGGTACTTCGTCAACCTCCTGGCGCTCCGTCTCGACGTGCCCGCCGACCGGTCCTTCCCCGATGTCCTGGCACAGGCCCGGCGCGTCACCACCGAGGCGCACGAGCACAAGGACCTGCCGTTCCCCGACCTCGTCCGCGCCCTGAACCCCACCCCCGAGCCGGGCTGCTCCCCGCTGTTCCAGGTGATGTTCAACCTGCTTCCCGCCGCCGCCCCCGGAGCCGGCGGTGACGGAACCGACCTGGAGGTGCTGCCCATCCGTTCCGTGACGACGACCACGAGGTACGACCTCAACCTCGTCGCGGAGGAGACGGTGTCGGGGCTGCGGGGCTACCTGGAGTTCAGCACCGACCTCTTCTCCCCGCGGACCGCCGAGCGCATGGCCCGCACCTACGAGCGGTTGCTGGCGGAGATCGTGGCGTCCCCGCGATCGGACGTGGCCCACCTGCGCGCCGCCGCGGCGGCGACGCCGCACTCACCGAGGACGCCCCGATGACCAATCCCTTCGACCGACCGGACACCGACTACCTCGTCCTCGTCAACGACCGGCGACAGCACTCGCTGTGGCCGTCGGCCGTCGATGTCCCGGCCGGCTGGACCGTGGCCTTCGGACCGGCGGGGCGGCCGGACTGCCTGGAGTTCACCGCGACGGCCTGGGCGGAGCCGCCTCCGGCGGGCCCGTGCCCGGTCGAGCACCGGACGGCACGGCCGGCGCCCGCACCACCCGACGCGTCAGGTCCGCAGGACGCGGCCCGGCACGGAAGCAGCAGAAGGAGAGACAGCATCATGACCGCGAGCACTCCCACGGTTTCGGCGCCGCCCCCCACCATGACGGGGCACCCGCTGTTCGGGTCGCTGATGGACCTCCAGAAGGACACGCTCGGCACCTACCTCAAGGCGCTGCGCGACCACGGTGACGTGGTCCGGTTCACGGTGGGCCCGCCGGGCATGCGGGCGGAGTTCTACGGTGTGTTCTCGGCGGACGGCGCTCAGCAGGTGCTGGCGTCCTCGGCGCAGACGTTCTCCAAGGAGAACCGGTTCCTCGGGGAGCTGCGACAGTCCTTCGGCAACGGGCTGCTCACCAGCATGGGGGACGAGTACCTGCGCCAGCGCCGCATGCTCCAGTCACTGTTCACGCCTCGTCAGGTGAACGAGTACGGCTCGGAGATCACCCAGGAGACCGGCAGCCTCGTCGAGCGGTGGCGGACCGCCCCGGACGCGACCGTCGACGTGGCGGAGGAGATGACGGGGCACACGCTGCGGACGATCTCCCGCATCCTCTTCGGCCGGAAGAACGACGTGGACGCGATGGTGCCCACCGTTCAGCGCAACTTCCCGCTGATCAACGCCTATGCGGTCAAACGGGCCTTCGCCCCGGTCAACCTGTCCCGGAAGGTGCCCACGCCGGGCAATCTGCGCGCCGCCAAGGCGCACCGTGAGCTGTACGAGGTGTGCGACGAGATCATCTCGGCCCGCCGGGCGGAGGACTCGTCCGGCTCGACCGGCAGGAACGACATGCTCAGCCTGCTGGCGCGGGCGCACGACGACGACGGGAACCCGATCAGTGCGGAGGAGACCCGGAACCAGGTCCTCGTCTTCCTCGTCACCGGCCACGAGTCCACCGCCACCACCCTGGGCCTCACCCTGCATCTCCTCGCCCGCCACCCCGAGGTGCAGGCCCGCGCCCACCGGGAGGTCGACAGCGTGCTGAGCGGCCGTGAGCCCGTCGCCGAGGACCTGGAGAAGCTCCCCTACCTGACGCGGGTGCTCAAGGAGACGCTGCGCCTGTACCCCGCCGCGCCGGCCCAGGGCCGCATCGCCACCGAGGACGTGCGGGTCGGCTCGTACACCATTCCGGCCGGCGCCGACGTGGTGGTCAGCTCCGGCGTCGTCCAGCGCCGTCCCGACATCTGGGAGGACCCCGAGGCGTTCGACCCGGACAGGTTCCTGCCGGAGCACGAGGCCGCGCGCCCGCGCTACGCGTGGTTCCCGTTCGGCGGTGGGCCGCGGGCGTGCATCGGCCAGCACCTGGCGATGCTGAACGCCACCCTCACGCTGAGCGTGCTGCTCAAGAACTACTCGTTCACCGCCGTCGACACCGACATTCCACTGAACACCGGAATCACCCTGCGGCCCACCGGCCAGGTCCGCTGCAGGCTCACGCCGAGAACCTGACCATACGGGCGGCACTCATTTTCCGGATGATGTGCCGCCCTTGAGTCCGGTCCTGTGAGTACGGTCTTGCTGGAGCGAATGCAATCGGGCTAGGCTGAGCTAGACCTCTGAAATGGAGCGCCACATTCTCTGCAGGCAGCCTCCGCCGGCCAGCTGATGTCCGGCCGGTATTCCTACACCTGGAAACATTCCGCGGTTGATTATTGCCGGGGTCGAAGCAGGATCAGATGAGTTTCTCTTTCCGGTATGTCCGTCGATGCGTACAGGAGGCATGAGGATGCACAAGGAATTCGCAGTGGTGACCGGCGGTACCAAAGGTATCGGGCTCGCCCTGAGCGGCCGCCTGGTGTCGTTGGGGTACCGGGTCGTGGCGCTCTACCGGGGCGACAAGGAGGCCGCCGCCGCGGCCGAGCGCCAGCTCGGCGACTCCTTCCGCAGCCTCCAGGCCGATCTGTCGGACCGCGACGCCGTGGCCGCCGTGGCGGAGGAGCTGCTCGCGGCGTACGGGGCACCGAAGGTGCTGGTCAACAACGCCGGGCGGAACATCGACCGCCCCTTCCTCGACATGTCGTTCGACGACTGGGACCAGGTGATCGCGGCCAACCTGTCCGCGCCCTTCTACCTCACGCGGGCACTCGCGCCGAGGATGCTCGAGGCGGGCGGTGGATCGGTGGTGAACGTCGCGGCCACCACGGGGATCCGCCCGCGGCTCGACGGGCTGAACTACTGCGCCAGCAAGGCCGGGCTCCTGCACTTCACCAAATGCCTCGCGATGGAACTCGCTCCGACCATCCGGGTCAACTCGCTCATTCCTGGAATGATTGACACCGAGGAAATGCGCACGCGATTCAGGACGGACGAACCGCAGTACCGCGACAAGTTGCTCGACGAGATCCCGCAGCGACGCATCGGAGATGTCGACATGATGGCCGACGCGTTGGAATTCCTGATCGGGGAGAAATCCTCATACGTCACCGGTCAGAAGTTGATCGTGGACGGCGGACAGTTCATGTGGTGACTCCGGCGTGAGCGAGAAGGCATCCACTCCCATTTTCCGAGAAGAGGCTGTGTATCGTGCGTACTCGAATGGACCGGTACGAGGAATTTCTCTCCGAGGGCTACCGGAAGGGCTTCACGAAGTCCGATGAATACTCGCTGGACGAGCTGTCCGACAGCCTGCGCGACCGCATCGCCGCAGGTCACTTCAAGCGTGTGGTCTTCACCGGCATGGGGTGCTCGGCGATCGTCTCCGACGTCGTGCGGGCCTTCTTCATCTCGACGGGCACCGAGGTGGAGTTCCACGTCTTCAACGACTACGACCACGCGTACCTGCTGCCGTCCTCCGTCATCGACGACGACCGGACCCTGATCATCCTGAGCTCCTACAGCGGCCACTCCCTGGAGCCCGCCCGGGCCTTCCACGCACTCGCGCACGCCCACGACCGGATGGTCCTGCTGACCTCCGGCGGGCGCCTGGCCGAGCTGGGCCGGGAGGCCGGCGTGTCCATCCTCCGCTGGGAGCTGAGCGAGCCCGACCGCGAGTACCCCCTGTTCCACGTGGGGCAGTACTTCGCCATCCTGCTGGACGTCTTTTTCCGGCTGGGCCTGGTCGCGCGGGACTTCGGCGACGAGGTGCGGGCGCTGCCGGACCACCTGGCCCACGACTTCACCGACGTGCACCGGGAACTGGCGCGGACGGCGGCCCTGCGGAGCCAGGACGCCAACGTCATCATGATCGCCCCGCCGGTGTGGCACGAGAGCCTGCTGAAGCTGGCCAAGATGCACCTCAACGAGATCGCCATGGTGCCGGCCACCCGCAACTATTTCCACGAGTTCTGCCACAGCGAGGTGGCGACCCTGTCGGACCCGACGCGCAAGCACAGCGTGCTGGTCTTCGCCGACGCGGACGACGACGAGTACACGCAGGCGAAGCGGAAGAACCTGATCGGCCTGCTCACGAGCGACCGCCCGGAGAACCGGAACATCGAGGTCATCGAGATACCCATGACCGAACCCACCTTCATGCGGAAGTACTTCACCGCCCTGGAGTTCGTCCAGCACCTCACGCTGGCCCTCGGCCGCGCCCGCGAGACGCAGTCCCGCAACCTCATCTCCGAGGCCGCCGGAAACCCCTGGTACCACGGCGACACCATCCTCGCGGAGGCGGCCGCCCACTAGGGGTGTCGTTCGGATCCCGCCGGGGCGCGGGGCCTGGCACGCGCTCTCCCCACTGCCTGAAGGGCGTGGGAGGCGCCCCAGCGGCGTTGTCGTCGGTTGCCGGGGCTCCGCCCTGTCGCCCTCCTCCGCCTTGCGGCCGCACGCACCGGACCCCGCTCGGCCCCACCGCAAGGCGCCGTCGATCGGAGCCGACCTGATCCGAACGACACCCCGTAGTCCGCCCCGAGCCGGAGCACCGTCTCTTCCCCAAGTGAGCGCAGGAAAATAAGGAGTGTTGGGTCAGTGAACAACCCGGTTCCGGTGGTCGCCGATACGGACGTCGCCATCATCGGCATGGCCGGGCGCCTCCCCGGCGCCGACGACCTGGACTCCTTCTGGCGCCTGCTGAGCGAAGGCCGCGAGGGCATCACCCGCTTCAGCCGCGAGGAACTGGCGGCGGCGGGGGTGCCCACCCGGCTGCTGGACGACCCGGACTACGTCCCCGCCCACGGGATCATCCCCGACGTCGACCTGTTCGACACCGGGTACTTCGAGTTCACCCCGGCCGAGGCCGCGATCACCGACCCGCAGCACCGCATCCTGCTCACGGCCGGCCACACCGCCCTGGAGCACGCCGGCTACGACCCCGCCCGCTACGACGGACTGATCAGCGTCTACGCCGGCGCGGCCATCAACACCTACCTCCAGCAGCAGGTCCTGCCCCACGTCGACCAGACCGCCACCTCCCGGCACTTCGCGGTGATGGTCGGCAACGACAAGGACTTCCTGGCCACCCGGCTGTCGTACAAACTCGACCTCAAAGGCCCGAGCTACGCCGTCCAGACCGCCTGCTCCACCTCCCTCGTCGCCCTCCACCTGGCCTGCCAGGGCCTGGTCAACGGCGAGTGCGACATGGCGCTGGCCGGCGGCGTCACCGTGAAACTGCCGCAGGCCAAGGGGTACCTGTACGAAGAGGGCGCGATCCTGTCCCGGGACGGGCACGTGCGCACCTTCGACGCGGACGCCAGCGGCACCGTCCTCGGCAACGGCGTCGGTGTCCTGGTCCTCAAGCTCCTGCGGGACGCGATCGCGGACCGGGACACCATCCACGCCGTCATCAAGGGCACGGCCACCAACAACGACGGCTCCGGCAAGGTGAGCTTCGCCGCGCCCGGCGCCGCCGGCCAGACCGCCGTCGTCCGCGAGGCGCACACCGTCTCCGGCGTCGACCCCCGCACCATCGGCTACGTCGAGGCACACGGCACCGCCACCCGCCTCGGCGACCCGGTCGAGGTCTCGGCGCTGACCCGGGCGTTCCGGGAGGCCACCGCCGACACCGGGTTCTGCGCCATCGGCTCCGTGAAGTCCAACATCGGCCACCTGGACGCCGCCGCCGGTGTCGCGGGCGTCCTCAAGACGGTGCTGATGATGAAGCACCGGACGCTGGTACCGACCGTCAACCACACCACCCCCAACCCGGCCATCGACTTCGCCGCCGGCCCCTTCAAGGTGAGCACCGAGACCACCCCCTGGACGGGGGACGGTCCGCTGCGCGCCGGCGTCAGCTCCTTCGGTATCGGCGGCACCAACGCCCACGCGGTCCTCCAGGAGGCCCCGCCCGCCCCCGTCGCCGGCGACGCACACCGCGCGCGGCACCTGCTGGTGGTGTCCGCCCGTACCACGACCGCGCTGGCCACGGCAGCCCGCAACCTGGCCGCCCACCTCGAAGGTGACGACCCGGCCGCACTCGCCGACATCGCCTACACGCTGGCCGTCGGCCGCCGCGCCCACGAGTACCGGCTCGCCGTCACCGGCACCGACCGCGCCGCCCTCGCCCGGGCGCTGCGCGAGGCCCCGGCCCCCGATCGGCCCGCGACCGGTGAGGTCTCCCTCGTCTTCGTCGACGACGTCCCGGACGCGGCGGACCTGGCCGACCGGTGGGCCGCCGCCGAGCCCGCCTTCGCCCGGCACCACGAGGCCGCACTCGCCGCGGGCGCCGACCGGCTCGGCGAGCGGGGACGGGCGTTCGCCGTGCAGTACGCGCTCGGCAGGCTCTGGCTCGACTGGGGCCTCACCCCGGTCGCGGTGCACGGCGACGGGCTCGCGGCCCGGGCCGCTGCCTGCGTGACCGGGGCAATGCGGCTTCGGGAGGCGCTGACCGGCGACGGCCCGGTACCGCCCGCCGCCCGCGCGCGCATCCCCGTGCGCGGCGCCCACGACGAGGTCCGCGGTGTCGCCCTCGGCGTCACCGACGGCCCCTGGGACGGCGTGGCCCGCGCCTGGCAGGCCGGCGCCGACATCGACTGGGCCGCCTGGTTCGAGGGCGAGGAGCGCGGCCGCGTCCCGCTTCCGACGTACCCCTTCGAGGGCCGTCGCTGCTGGCTGACCGGCCCGGACACCAGCGCACCCGCCGCGCTGGTCACCGGCCCCGGCCCGCACCCCATGCTGGACGAGAACGTGTCCACCCTGGACACTCTCGCCTACCGCAGCTCCCGCACCGGCACCGAGTTCTACCTTGCCGACCACCGCGTCGGCACCGAGCCCGTCCTGCCCGCCGCCGGACAACTGGAACTGGCCCGCGCGGCCGGCGAACTCTCCCTCGGCGGACCGGTCCGGCTGCGCGGAGTCTCCTTCGAGCAGCTGCTCTCCTACGCCACCGGGCCGCGCACCGCACTGGTCCAGCTGTGGCGCGAGCGCGACACGGTCGGGTTCGAACTCACCGCCGACGAGCGGGTGGTCGCGGCCGGTGAGATCCACCCCGGAACCGCCGAGCGCCCGGCGCCGGCCGACCCGGCGGCCGTCGCCGCCCGCTGCGCCGAGTCGGTCACCCACACCGACTGCTACGACCTCCTGCGCGCCCACGGCCTGGACTACGGCCCCCGCATGCGCGCCCTCACCGAGGTCCGCCTCGGCGACGGGGAGGCCCTCGGCACCCTCGCACTGCCCGACGACGCCTCGCTGGACGGCGTGCTGCTCAACCCCGCCCTCCTGGACGGCGCCCTGCACGCCCTGGTCGTGCTGCTGGCCCGCGCGTACGGCGAGCGGGCCGACGGCTTCCTGCCGCTGGCCCTGGGCGAACTCACCGTGCACGCCCCCGTCACCGGGCCCTGCCACGTCCACGTCGTGGCCGGCCGCCTGGGGGAGCGGACCGCGCACGCCGACCTCACCGTCGTGGACACCCACGGCCAGGTCCTGGCCCGCCTGCACGACCTCGCCGTGCGCGTCCTCGGCAAGCCCCGCGAGTCGGCCCTGTTGGCCCGCCGCTGGACCGCCGCGCCCGCCGAGCCCACCGGAGCACCCCTCGGCGACACGGCCGCCGTCGTCACCGCCGACCCGGCGCGCGGCGAGCAGCTCGCCGCCCACCTCACCGCCCTGGGCATCGGCACGGTCGGCCGCGACCTCGACCCGGCCACCGCGCCCGACGTCGTCCTCGTCGACGAACCGACCCCCGAACAGGCGCTCCACGTCGTCCGCACGCTCCTCGCCGCCCGCCCCACCACACCCGTGCGCCTCCTGCTGCTGCACCGCCATGACACCGACGGCCCACGCCCCGAACGCGCCGCACTCGCCGCCTTCGCCCGCACCGTCCGCGCGGAGAACCCCCTCCTCGAAGCGCAGGTCGTCGGCCTCGCCGAGGACACGGCCGAGGCGGACGCGCTCGCCGGGGAACTGGCCGGCCACGGCCGCGACCCGGAGGTCACCCACACCGCACGCGACCGACGCGTCCCGCGGGCCGAACCGGTCCAGGAAGCCGCCGCCCCGGCGACCGTCCGCGACGGCGGCGTGTACGTCGTGACGGGCGGCGCCGGCGGACTGGGCCGCGCCGTCGCCGGCCGGCTGCTCTCCCGCGCCGACGCCCGCGTGGTCCTGCTGGGCCGCGGCGAACGGCCCGCCGACCTGGACGAGCGCCTGGTCTACCGCAGCGTCGACGTGTCCGACCCCGACGCCCTGACCGCCCGACTCGACTCCGTCCGCGAGGAGTTCGGACCGCTCACCGGTGTCGTCCACGCCGCCGGCGTGCTGCGCGACGGCTTCGCCCTGACCAAGTCCGCCGAGGACTTCGCCGCCGTCCTCGCCCCCAAGACGGCCGGACTGCGCGCCCTGGACGCGGCCACCGCCGACGACCCGCTGGACTTCTTCGTCGCCTTCTCCTCCATCGCCGCCCACATCGGCAACCCCGGCCAGACCGACTACGCGTACGCCAACGCCTACCTGGAGGCCTACGCCGAACGGCACGGCCGGATCACCGCGATCGCCTGGCCGATGTGGGCCGAGGGCGGGATGCGCCAGAGCGCCGACGCCGCCGCGGACATCGCCGCCCGCACCGGTTTCGGCGTGCTGCCGACGGAAGCCGGCCTCGCCCTGTTCGAGCAGGCCCTCGGCACCCCCGGCGCGCTCGTCGCGGCCTACGGTGACCTCCGTGCCATCACCACCGCGCTCAGCGCACCCGTCGCCCGGGCGGCCCGCACCGCCTCGGCCCCCGCGCCCGCCGACGGCACCGGTCCGCGCGACGAGGCCCTGCGGCTGCTGCGCGAACTGATCGCAGCCGAGACCGGCCTGGACCCGGCCGAACTGGCCGAGGACGCCCCCTTCGACCGGCTCGGCATCGACTCGCTGATGATCGCCAAGCTCAACCGCGAGCTGGACCGGCACTTCGACGCCCTGTCCAAGACCCTGTTCTTCGAGTACGCCACCCCGGGCGAACTCGCCGACTACTTCGCCGAGCACCACGCGGCCGAGCTGACCGGCGGCACACCGGAGGCCGCATCCGTCACGCCCGCATCCGTCACGCCCGCATCCGTCACGCCCGCATCCGTCACGCCCGCATCCGTCACGCCCGCATCCGTCACGCCCGCACCCGTCACGCCCGCATCCGTCACGCCGGCGGACGTCACGTCAGCGGCCGAGGGCGCCGCCGCGCGCCCGCCGCGCGCCCCGCGCCGTACCGCACGGCCAGGCGCCGTCGAACCCGCCGGACCCGCCGAGGACGACACCGACGCCATCGCCGTCATCGGCCTGGCCGGCCGCTACCCGGCCGCCGACGACCCGGACGAGCTCTGGACCGCCCTGACCGAGGGCCGCGACGCCATCACCGAGATCCCCGCGGAGCGCTGGGACAGCGGCCGCTGGTACGACCCGGACCCGGCCGCGCCCGGCCTCGCCCACACCCGGTGGGGCGGATTTCTGCGCGACGTCGACCGCTTCGACCCGCTCTTCTTCGGCATCTCCCCGCGCCAGGCCGAACTGATGGACCCCCAGGAGCGCCTGTTCCTGCAGAACGCCTGGCACGTCCTGGAGGACGCCGGCTACCGCCGCTCCGACCTGGCCGGCCGGCCCGTCGGCGTGTACGTCGGCGTGATGTACGGCGAGTACCAGTTCCACGGTGCCCTGGACGCCCTGCGCGGCGGACGGCCGCTCACCGGCTCGTCCTTCGCCACCATCGCCAACCGGGTCAGCCACGCCCTGGACCTGTCCGGACCGAGCATGGCGCTGGACACCATGTGCTCCTCCTCGCTCACCGCGATCCACCTGGCCTGCGAGAGCCTGCGCCGGGGCGAGAGCGAACTGGCCATCGCCGGGGGCGTCAACGTCTCCGTCCACCCGTACAAGTTCGCCTTCCTCAGCCAGGGCCGCTTCCTGTCCTCCGACGGACGCTGCCGGGCCTTCGGCGCGGGCGGCGACGGCTATGTGCCCGGCGAAGGCGTCGGCGCCGTCCTGCTCAAGCCCTACCGCAAGGCGCTGGCCGACGGGGACCGCATCCACGGCCTGGTCCTGGGCAGCGCCGTCAACCACGGCGCCCGGACCAACGGGTACAGCGTGCCCAACCCGCGCGCCCAGCAGCACGCGATCACCACCGCGCTGGAACGGGCCGGCGTCACCCCGGAGGACATCGGCTACGTCGAGGCGCACGGCACCGGCACCGCCCTGGGCGACCCGATCGAACTGACCGGCCTCACCCACGCCTACCGGTCCGCCGGCGCCGCGCACGGCACCTGGCCGATCGGCTCGGTCAAGTCCAACATCGGACACCTGGAGTCCGCGGCCGGCATCGCGGGACTCACCAAGGTGCTGCTGCAGTTCCGGCACCGCACCCTGGTGCCCTCGCTGCACTCGGCCGAACCGAACCCGAACATCGACTTCGGGCGCTCCCCGTTCCACGTCCAGCGCGAGCTGTCCGCCTGGCCCGACGGGGACCGGCCGCGCCGGGCCGGCCTCAGCTCCTTCGGCGCGGGCGGCGCCAACGCGCACCTCGTCCTGGAGGAGTCCCCGAACCCCGACCCGGTCACCGACGTACCGGCGGGCGAGCAGCGCACCGGCGGACCCGTGCTGTTCCTTCTTTCCGCCCGCGACGAGGAGCGGCTGCGCGCCTACGCCGAGTCGGCCGCCCACTTCGTCCGCACCGAGCGCGTGCCGCTCGCCGACCTGTGCTTCACCACTCAGACGGGCCGCGAACCCCTCGACGCCCGGCTCGCGGTGGCGGTCACCGACGGCGCCGAACTCGTCGCCGCCCTGCGCCGGTTCGCCGACGGCGGCCCGGCCCCCGACCTCGCCGACGCGGGCCCGCTGACCGAGCGGGCCGTCCGCTGGCTGGGCGGCGCCGACGTGGACTGGGCGGCCTGGCACGCCGGCCGGCCCGGGCCCGCCCCGCGCCGGGTGCGCGCCCCGCGGTACCCGTTCGCCGAGGAGCGGTACTGGATCCCGCTCGACCCCGACCTGGGCACGGCCGCACCGCACCCGCTGGTCGACGCCAACGAGTCCACCGTCACCGAGGTCCGCTTCCGCAAGACGCTGCGCGCACGCGACCCGCTGCTGCGCGACCACGTGATCGAGGGCCGGCCGCTGCTCGCGGGCGCGGCGACGCTGGAGTTCGTCCGTGCCGCCGCCGCGCTCGCCGAGCCCGGCACCCGGCATGCCCTGCGGGAGGTGGTGTGGGGACGCGCCGTCGAACTCGTCGACGAGCAGCTCGAGTTGTACGTCTCCTTCCGTCCGGACGGTGCCGGGCTGGCCTTCGAGGTGTACAGCGGGGCCGGTGCCGACCGCACCACCCACGCCCGCGGCGGCGCCGTCCCGGCCCCCACCGCCCCCGATGCCGCCGAGGACCTCGCCGCGCTGCGCGCCCGTCTGTCCGTCGTGCGCGACGGGCCCACCGCGTACACCGAGTACGCGGCCGCCGGGTTCGCGTACGGCCCCTCCTTCCACGTCATCGACGAGATCCGGGCCGGGGCCGGCGAGGCGCTGGTCCGGCTGGCCCGGAACGGTGCCGCTCCGCATACCCAGCTGCCCCCGGCACTCCTCGACGGCGCCCTGCGGGCCTGCCACTGGACCGGCCGGACCACCGCGCCGCGCCCCGGTGAACTCGCCGTCCCCTTCAGCCTCGGCGCGCTGGACTCCTTCGCCCCGCTGCCCGAGGTCTGCTACGCGCACGCCCGGCTGGCCGGCGAGTCGGCGGGCGTGCGCCGCTTCGACCTGACCGTGTACGACGACCAGGGCCACGTGCTCGCCTCCGTACGCGACTTCGCGGGCCGCCTGCCCGGCGGACAGACGCCCCTCGCGAGCCCGGCCGCCGACGGGCAGGCGTCGCTCGCCGGACAGGCCGCGCCCGCGCTGGCGGCGCTCACCGACCGTACGCAGGCCGCGCCCACCACCCAGGCGGCATTCACCGGCCCCACGCAGGCTGTGCCCGGCGGACAGGCCGCGCCCACCACCCAGGCGGCGCTCGCCGACCGCACGCAGAGTGCGCCCGCTCCGCAGGCCGCGCCCGAGTCCGCCGCCGGCGAACCCCGTCTCTACGAGCCGTACTGGCGCCCCGCCGCCGACCCCGAGCCGACGGACGCCGCCGGGACCCTCGTCCTGCTCGGCCGCCACCCGGAGCTGGAGTCCGAGCTGGCCGCGACCGGCGCGTGGCGCCGTGTCGTCGCCATCGGCGAGGACACCGGCCGGCTCGCCGCCCTCGCCGACCAGGACGGGCTCGACCTGGTCGTCGTCCTCGGCGACGCGGACGACGGCTCGCCCGCCGACCTGCTCGACCGCGCCTGCGCCCCCGTCCTGGACGTGCTCGACGCGGCCCGCACCGGCGCGCTGCCCGGGCGGGTGCGCTGCCTGGTGCTGCACCCGCAGAACGCCGGCGAGGACCGGCCCGAGTGGGCCGCCCTGGCCGGGTTCGCCCGCTCCACGGGGCCGGTGGCGCCGCGCCTGGAACTGCTCACCCTCGGAGTCGACACCGCGGCCCCGACCGCCGAGGTCGCCCGGGCCGTGGCGGTGGAACTGCGCGCCGCACCCCGCGCCGCCGGCCTGGAGGCCCGCCGTACGGCCTCCGGCGAGCGGCAGGTGCGGGCCCTGCGCCCGCTCACCGGCCCGGCCACCGCGTCCGGCCCGCCCCTGCGGGACGGGGGCGTGTACGTGGTGACCGGCGGTGCCGGCGCCATCGGCCGTGTCCTCGCCGAGCACCTCGCCCGCACCCACGCGGCCAAGCTCGTGCTGATCGGCCGCTCCGAGCCCGACGAGCGGACCCGTGCCTGGCACCGCACGCTGACCGGCCTCGGTGGCGAGGTGCTCGCACTGCGCGCCGACGTGGCCCGGCCCGACGAACTCGGCACGGCGCTGGCCGCCGCCCGGGACCGGTTCGGCACGCCGCACGGCGTGTTCCACCTGGCGGGCGTCGCCGACGAGGGCCGCGCCGACGGCGACCGGGAGCGTTTCGCCCGGCTGCTCGGCGCCAAGACACACGGCCTGGTCCACCTGGACCGGCTGACCCGCGAGGATCCTCTCGACCTTTTCGTGGTCTTCTCCTCCGTCTCCTCGCTCATCGGGGACTTCGGAGCGGCCGGCTACGCCACCGCCAACCGCTTCGCCGACCTCTACACGGTGCTCCGCGACCGCCGGGTGCGCCGGGGCGAGGGGCACGGCCGCAGCCTGTCCCTGGCCTGGCCGCTCTGGGCGGTCGGCGGGGTCGACGGGCTGGTCCGCGAGGAGGAACTGGCCGCGTACACCCGCCGCAGCGGGATGCGGGCGCTCACCGCGGAAGCAGGACTCGACCTCCTCGCCCGCTCCTTCGCCGCCGGAGCCTCGTGGCTCGTCCCCGCCTGGGGCGACCCGGCGGCCGTCGACGCCGCCCTGACGGGTGCGTCCGCCCCGTCCCGGCCCGCCGAGCCGGCGCCCGGCGCGGCCGCCCGCGCCGGACGGTTGCGGACCCGGTTGGTGGAGCACCTGCGGGAGGTCCTCGCGGGCGTGCTCAAGTTGCCCGCCGGGCGCCTCGACAGCCGGGTCCCGCTGGACGACTACGGCCTGGACTCGGTGCTGGTCATGGAGTCCAACTCACTGCTGGGCAAGGACTTCCCGGGTCTGCGCGGCACCGTGTTCTTCGAGTTCCGGACCGTCGACGAGCTGGCCGGCCACCTCCTTACCGAGCAGGCCGAGGCCGTCACCCGGCTGTTCCCCGAGGAGACCGAGCCGTCGCGGCCGGGGACAAGGCCACTGAGGCAAGACCCCGCGCCTGCTCCGGCTCCCGCCCCCGGACCGCACACCCCGCCCGCCCCCGGACCGCACACCCCGCCCGCCCGCCCGGACGCCGACGAGCCGATCGCCATCATCGGCATCAGCGGCCGCTACCCCCAGGCGGACACCCTGGAGGAGTTCTGGCGCAACCTCGCCGAGGGCCGCGACTGCGTCACCGAGGTCCCCGCGGACCGCTGGGACGCCGACGCCCTGTACGACGCGGACCCGGCCGCACCGGGCCGCAGTTACAGCCGCTGGGGCGGCTTCCTGTCGGACGTGGACTCCTTCGACTCGCTGTTCTTCCAGATCGCGCCCAAGCAGGCCCGCACGATGGACCCGCAGGAGCGGCTCTTCCTGGAGACGGCCTGGTCGGCGCTGGAGGACGCCGGCTACCCGCCGTCCCGGATCCCGGCGCCCCAACACGGCGGCCAGGGACACGACGTCGGCGTGTTCGTCGGCGTCATGTGGGACGACTACGCGATCCTCGCCGCCGCCGAGTCGGCCCGCGGCAACCACCAGGTCGTGCTGGCCAACCGTTCCGCCATCGCCAACCAGGTCTCCTACTTCGGCGACTTCCGCGGCCCGAGCATGGTGATCGACACCGCCTGCTCCGCGTCCCTGGTCGCCGTGCACCAGGCCTGCGAGAGCATCCGCCGGGGCGAGTGCGGGTACGCCATCGCCGGCGGTGTCAACGTCGCCGTGCACCCCGACAAGTACGTGCACCTCAGCCACAAGACCATGCTGTCCGCCGACGGCCGCTGCCGGGCCTTCGGCGCGGACGGCACCGGGTACGTGCCCGGCGAGGGCGTCGGCGCGGTGGTGCTCAAGCGGCTGTCGGACGCGGTCCGCGACGGCGACACCGTGCACGCCGTGATCCGAGCGGACGCGGTCAACCACGGAGGCCGCACCAGCGGCTACACCGTGCCCAACCCGCAGGCCCAGCAGGCGCTGGTGGAACAGGCGCTGGCCGGTGCGGGCATCGACGCCCGCACCATCGGCTGCGTCGAGGCACACGGCACCGGCACCGCACTGGGCGACCCGATCGAGCACACCGCGCTGGCCCAGGCCTTCGCCCGCCACACCGGCGACACGGGGTTCTGCGCGCTCGGCTCGGTGAAGTCCGCGATCGGCCACCTGGAGGGCGCTGCCGGGATCGCCGGGCTCACCAAGGCCGTCCTGCAACTGCGCCACGGCACACTGCTGCCCACGCTGCACGCCGAGGAACTCAACCCGGTCATCGACTTCGGGAACTCGCCGTTCACCGTGCAGCGGGAGACGGCTCCGTGGCCGCGCGCGTACGACGGTGACGGCCGTCCGCTGCCGCGCCGCGCCGCCGTCAGCTCGTTCGGGGCGGGCGGCACCAACGCCCACGTCGTCGTGGAGGAGTACCTGGCCCCCGAGCCGGCCCCGGCCGAGCCCGAGCGGGCGGAGCTGATCGTCCTGTCCGCCCGGGACGAGGACCGGCTGCGCGCCCGCGCGGCGGACCTGGGCCGCACCCTCGCCCAGCCGGGTGCCCCGAGGCTGACCGACGTCGCCCACACCCTGCGCGTGGGCCGCGAACCCCTCGCCGTACGGCTGGCCTTCGTCGCCGCCGACCTCGCGGACGCGGCCGACAGGCTCGCCGCCGTCGGCCGGGGCGAGGGCGGGCAGTGGCTGCACCGGGGCCGGGTGGAGCAGCACCCGCCGCTGGCCGGGCTGCTGACCGACGGCGTCGGCGGCGAGGACTTCCTCGCCCACCAGATCGCGGCCGGCGCCGACGACCTCCTCGGCCGGCTGTGGGTCTCGGGCGTCAGCGTCGACTGGGACCTGCTGCACCGCATGCGTCCCGCCGAGCGCCGCCGGGTGCCCCTGCCGACGTACCCCTTCGAGCGGGTACGGCACTGGCTCGACACCACGCCCGCCCCCGCCCCCGCGCAGGGCCCGCGCCGGTGGGAGCGCCGGCTCGCCGCCGACGAGCCGGTGCTGCGCGACCACGTGGTCGACGGGCGGCCCGTCCTGCCCGGGGTCGGCCACCTCGGCCTGGTCGCCGAGGCGAGCGGGGGACTGGCCGGGCGGGCCTGCGCGGACGTCCGCTGGGTCGTCCCGCTGGCCCCGAGCGGGCCCGAGGAGACGGTGGCGGTGACCTTCGACGGCGACCGGTACGAGATCCGCGGCGCCGACGACGCCGTACGCTCCTACGGCCGCCTCGCCGCCGCCCCGCCCGCGCCCGCCGGCCTCGACGTCACCGCGCTGCGCGCCCGCCTGGACGAAGGCCCGGGCGAGGCCTCCTTCTACCGTGCGCTGGCCGGGCAGGGACTGCCGTACGGGCCGTTCTTCCGCCGCGTCCGGCAGGTGTGGACCGGTCGGGACGAGGTGCTCGGCCGGATCGGTGAGCCCGCCGGTGACGACCCGGCGCACGTCCTGCACCCGGGCGTCCTGGACGCCGCCCTGCACACCGTCGCCGCCCTGCTGGTCCGCCGCCGGGGCGAACACGCCCCGCCCATGCTTCCGTTCGCGGCCGACCGCGTCGAGGTGTTCGGTGCCGTCCCCACGACCGGCTGGTCCTACGTCCGGGAGACCGGAACCGACCGCTGCGAGGTGCTGCTCTGCGACGACGCCGGAGCGGTACGGGTCCGGTTCGAGGGCCTGACCTACCGCGAGGCCAAGCCGTCCGCGGTGGTCGTGCACCGGCCGGTGTGGACCGCCCGACCCGCCGACGAGCAGGACGGGGCCGCCCGCGGCGTGCTGCTGGTCGGGGAGCGGCTGGACGCCGAGCCCGCCGCCGGCATCGCCCGCGCCCACCACGGCGCCGATGTACGACGGCTCCCGGTCGGCCCCGACGGCCTCTCGGACTCCGAACTCGACCGCGCCCTGGCCGGGCCCGGCGCACCGGACCTGGTCTACTTCCTCGCCGCGGCCCCCGGCCGCGAGCCCGCCGGCCGCGCCGAGCTGCGCGCCCTGACCGACCGGGGCCCGGTCGCCCTGTACCGCCTGGTGCGGGCGCTGGACCGGCACGGCCTGCTGGAGCGTGAGACGCGCCTGAAGGTCGTCACCACCGGCGTCCACCCGCTGGAGGCGGGCGACGACTCCTCCCCGTGGGCCGCCGGGACCGCCGGCCTGGCCGCCGTCGCGGCCAAGGAGTTCCCCGCGCTGCGCGTGGCGCTCGTCGACGTACGCGCGGCGGAGGCCGCCCAGGCGGTCGGCGGGATCGTCGCCGAGCCGTTCCCGGCCCGGCCGGTGCCGGTGTCGCTGCGCGCGGGCGTCCGCCGGGTGCGCGCCCTGGAGCGGGTCGAACTGCCCGCCGCCGCACCCCGGTTCCGCCCGGGCGGCGTCTACCTGGTAGTCGGCGGGCTCGGCGCCGTCGGCCGGGACACCTGCCGGCACCTGGCCCGCGCCTACGGAGCGAAGCTGGTCGTGGTCGGCCGCTCCCCGCTCGACGAGACCCGGCGGCAGACCGTCGCGGAGCTGGAGAAGGCGGGCGCCGAGGTCCGCTACCTGGCCCTCGACGCCACCGACCCGGGCGAGCTGAGGGAGGCCGTCGATCTCGCCGTGCGGGAGTTCGGCGCCCTGCACGGGGTGATCAACGCCGCGATGGTGCTGGTCAACCAGGTCCTGAGGGAGCTGCCGGAGGACGGGCTGCGGACCGCACTGGAGTCCAAGGCCGACGCGACCTGGAGCCTGCTGCGGGCGGTGCGCGAGGTGCCGCTGGACTTCGCGCTCCTCTACTCGTCCGGCGTGGCCTTCGAAGGCAACCACGGCCAGGCCGGCTACGCCGCCGGCTGCACCTTCGCCGACGCCTTCGCCCTGCACGCCGCCCGCACCCTGCCCTTCCCGGTGCGGATCCTCAACCTCGGCTACTGGCACGCGGGCGGCGACCCGGAGCGGGAGCGGGTGCTGCGCCGCTTCGGCGCCGCCGGCATCCGGCCGCTGAGTGCCGAGCGGGGCATGGCCGTCGTCGAGCGGACCCTGGCGGCCGGACTGCCCCAGGTGTTCGCCCTGGACGCCGACCGGCCCATCCTGGACAACCTCGGCATCGACCCCGACCGCACCCTGCGCGTGCTGCCGGGCGGCGCGCCGGGCCCGCTGCCCGAGGTCCGCTTCCCCGGCGCGCCCGGGGAGGACCGCGAACTGGTCGCGCACCAGCGTGCGGTGGCCGAGGCGGAGGAGCTGGCGCTGCGCCTGCTGGCGTCGGTGCTCGACCGGGCGGGACTGTTCGGCGCGGGTGAGGCCTCCCGGGAGGAACTCGCCGCCCGCCTGGGCGTGGTGCCCGAGCACGCCGCGCTGTTCCAGGCGCAGCTGGACATGCTGGCCGAGGCGGACTGGCTGACCGTCACGGACGGGGGCCGCCTGCGTCCGACGGGCCGCGGGATCACACCTGAAGGTGAACTCGGCTCGTCCTTCGCCCGGTTGGCGGAACGCCAGCCGTCCCTCGCGCCGGTCGTCACGCTCCTCGGTGACTGTCTGACCGCGCTGCCCGACGTGCTCACCGGCCGCCGTCCCGCCATGGAGGTCCTCTTCCCCGAAGGCTCCGCCGAGCGGGTGGCCGCCGTCTACCGGGGCGACCCGGTCACCGACCGCTGCAACGCGGAGGTGGCGCGGCTCGTCGTCGAGCAGGTCGAGGAACGCCGGGCGGCCGACCCCACCGCGCCGGTGCGGATCCTGGAGATCGGCGCCGGCACGGGCGGCACCACGGCGGCCGTGCTCGCCGCCCTCGCCCCCTACGGCGACGGCGTCGAGTACGTCTTCACCGACGTCTCCCCGGCCTTCGTCCGCAAGGCCGGGAACCGCTTCGGCGGGCGGTACCCCTTCGCCCGCTTCGAGACGCTGGACATCGAGGCCGACGCGGCCGGGCAGGGCCTGACGCCCGGCGTCCACGACATGGTGCTCGCCACCAACGTCCTGCACGCCACCCGGCGGCTGTCCGACACGCTGACCGAGGCCAAGCGGCTGCTGCGGCGGGGCGGTGCCCTGCTGCTGGTGGAGGGCACCCGGGCGCGCCACCAACTGGCGCTCGTCTTCGGCCTGACCACCGGCTGGTGGCTGTTCTCGGACCCGGAGCAGCGCATGCCCCGCTCCCCGCTGGCGAGCGAGCGCCAGTGGCGGGACGCGCTGGCCGCGTGCGGCTTCACCGACATCAGCGCGGCCGCCCCGACGACGGAGGCCGGGCCGGCCTTCCAGAGCGTCCTCGCCGCCGTCAGCGACGGCGTGGTGCCCGGCCCCGGGCAGGCTCCGGCGGCCGAGCGCGAGCCGGCGCGGACCCCGGAACCGGCCCTCGCGTCCGCTTCCCCCGCGGCCCCGGACGCCCTCGCCTCCCCGGCCTCTCCGGCCACCCCGGCCACCCCGGCCTCTCAGGACGACACCCTGCGCCAGGTGACGGACGTCTTCGCCCGCGTCCTGGAGATGACCCCCGACCGGCTCGACCCCGACCTCACCTTCGAGAACTACGGCGTGGACTCGCTGGTGGTCCTGGAGCTGACCCGCGCCCTGGAAGCCGTCTACGGCCCTCAGCCGGCGACCCTGCTGTTCGAGCGGATCACCATCCGTCAGCTGGCCGGGCACTTCGGCCCCCGGGCGCACAGCCCGGAGGCCCCCGGCACCCCTGACACCACCACCGTCACCCCCCGGCCCACCTCCCCCCAGCCAACCGCCCCTCAGCCCACCACCCCCGCAGGGCCCGCACCCGCCCCGGCCGGCGACGCCGAGCGCCTGGTCGCGGGCCTGTCCGACGCAGCCGTCGACGAGCTGCTGGCCGAACTGCTCCCCCACCGCGGGGAGTCCGAAGGAGGCCGACGATGACCGCCGAGCCGTTCAGCTGTGTCGTGATCGGTGAGGAGACCCTCCTCGTCGAGTGCACCAGGCTGCTCGTGGCCCGCGGACACACGGTGGCCGCCGTGGTGTCCCCTTCCACCGAGCTGCTCGACTGGGCCGAGGAGGAGGGACTGCCCGCCGTACCGTTCGGCGCGGACCTCGCCGAGCGGTTGGCCCCGCTGCGCTTCGACTACCTGTTCAGCATCGCCAACCTCCGGATGCTCCCGGAGGAGGTGCTCGCCCTGCCCACCCGGTTGCCGGTCAACTTCCACGACGGTCCGCTGCCCAGGCACGCGGGTCTGTTCGCCACCAGCTGGGCCATCCTCGACGGCGACAAGCAGCACGGCGTCACCTGGCACGTGATGCACCTGGAGGCCGACGCCGGCGACGTGCTCAAGCAGCGCACGGTGCCCGTCGACCCGGCGGCCACCGTGCACGACCTCGACGTCGCCTGCTTCGAGGCGGGCGTCGAGTCCTTCGCCGAACTCGTCGACGAACTGGCCGCCGGCACGGTCATCCGCACGCCGCAGGACCTGAGCCTGCGTACCTACCACGGCCGGTACGACGGCCTGCCCCGAGGCGGTGTGTTCGACTGGCGCCGGCCCGCCGCCGACCTGGACGCGCTGGTGCGGGCCACCGCGTTCGGGCGCCGCCGCAACGACTTCGGCACGGCGCTGCTCGTCCACGGCGACGACCTGCTGGCGGTCCGCGCCGTGGAGGTCACCGACCGGCCCTCCACCGCCGCACCCGGCACCGTCGTCGGCGCCGGGCCCGACGCCCTCACCGTGGCCACCGGCGACAAGGACGTCCGCCTCACCGACCTCGCCACCCTGGCCGGGGAACGGCTCGACCCCGTCGCCCTGGCCGGGGAACTCGACGGCCGCTTCCCGCGGCCGTCCGACGCGGCGGTCGCCGAACTCGCGGAGGCCGCCCGCGCCGCCCACCGCCGGGAGGGCCGGTGGCTGCGTACCCTGCGGTCGCTGCGGCCCGTCCTTCCGCCGAGGTTCGGCCCGCTGTACCCGGTGGCCCGCCCGGCGGGCCCGGTCGTGCTGCCCGAGGCCCTGCGTGAGCGGGGGACAGGGCCCGAGCGGCCGGCCCTCGCCGCCGCCTTGGCCTTCCTCGCCCGGCTCACCCGTGGCGACGAGCGGCACGTCGCCGTGTCCGTCCCGCGAGCGGCCTCCCCGGCCGCCTCCGGCATCCTCGCGCCCGACGTGCCCCTGCACGTTCCGGAAGGTCTGCTCGACCTGACCCTTTCCGACCTCACCGAAGTGATCGGCACCGCGCTCGACGGACTCCGGGACCGCCCGCCGTACCGGCGTGACCTGCCCCTTCGCCACCCGGACCTGACCGGCGCCGCCCGCACCGGGCTGCCCGTCGCCGTCGTACTGCCCGGTGGCGCGGCCGAACCGGGTGGCCGGCCGCTGACCGTCCGCATCGACGCCGACGGAGCCGTCGGCTTCCACGCGGGCGCCGGGCTGACCGCGGACCACGAGCGGTGGCTCGCCGGACACTTCGCCGCCTTCCTCGACGCCCTCGCCGCCGACCCCCGCAGCCCGCTCGGCACCGCCGACCTGCTCGCACCCGAGGAGCGGGAACCGCTGCTCGGCCGGTGGAACGACACCGACGAGGAGTATCCGCGCGAGGCGACCGTGACCCGGCTGGTCACCGACATCGCCTGCGCCGCACCGGACGCCACCGCCGTCCGCTTCCAGGACCGTGCCCTCGGCTACGGCGAACTCGACGAGGCCGCCGACCGGCTGGCCCGGCACCTGGCCGGCCTCGGCGCGGGCCCCGGCACGCTCGTCGGCGTCTACCTGGAGCGCTCGCCCGAACTGCTGGTCAGCCTGCTCGCCGTCCTGCGCACCGGCGCCGCCTACGTGCCGATCGACCCGATCTACCCACCCGCCCGGATCGGCCACATGCTCCAGGACTCCGGCGCCCGCCTGGTCGTGACCGACGAGACGCTGGGCGGCACCCTGGCGGAGTTCCCGGTGACCCCGGTACCGGTCGCCGGCGCGCCCACCGCCGGGCCGCCGGCGGCCCCGCTCGACCGCTCCGACCCGGACGCGCCCGCCTACGTGATCTACACCTCCGGCTCCACCGGCCTGCCCAAGGGCGTCCAGGTCGGCCACCGGGCGCTGGTCAACTTCCTGTGGACCATGGCCCGCAGGCCCGGCTTCGACTCCCGGGACTCGCTGCTCGCGCTGACCACCGTGTGCTTCGACATCGCCGGTCTGGAGCTGTACCTGCCGCTGGTGCGGGGCGGCACCGTGGAGGTCCTCCCGGCCGCGGTGGCCGCCGACGGCGTCGCCCTGCGCGAGCGCGTGGAACGCTCCGCGCCCACCGTCCTCCAGGCCACCCCGACCACCTGGCAGATGCTGCTCGCCGCCGGCTGGACGGGTGATCCGGCACTGCGGGCGCTGTGCGGCGGCGAACCGCTCCCTCCCGAGCTGGCCGGACAACTCGCCCCCCGGGTCGGCGCGTTGTTCAACATGTACGGCCCGACCGAGACCACCATCTGGTCCACCGTGGACCGGGTGCCGCCCGGCGCGGCGGCCACCATCGGCCGGCCCATCGGCAACACCCGCTGCCACGTCCTCGACGAGCGCGGCGTCCCGGTCCCGCCCGGCATCCCCGGCGAGCTGTACCTGTCCGGCGACGGTGTCGCCGACGGCTACCTCGGCCGGCCCGAGCTGACCGCCGAACGCTTCGTCACCGCCCCCGGCGGCACCGGCCGCGCCTACCGCACCGGCGACCTGGTACGCCACCTGCCCGACGGCCGCCTGGAGTACCTGGAGCGGATCGACGGCCAGATCAAGCTCAACGGCTACCGGATCGAACTCGGCGAGGTGGAGTCCGCCCTGCGCCGGCTGCCCGGCGTCACCGCCGCCGTCGCCGTCGTCCGCGAGGACCGGCCCGGGGAACGCCGCCTGGCCGGCTACCTGGTCGGCCCGGCAGGCCCGCTCGACGCCGCCGGACTGCGCGCCGCCCTCGGCGAGCGACTGCCCGCCTACATGGTCCCCTCCGCCCTCGTCGCCCTGCCCCGGCTGCCGCTCACCCCGAACGGCAAGGTCGACCGCAAGGCCCTGCCCAAGCCCGACGTCGGCCGCGTCGCCGGCGGCGCGGCCGACGTCCGCACCGACCTGGAGCGGCGCATCGCCCAGGTCTGGTGCGAGGCGCTCGGCCTGGAGTGGGTCGGTGCCGAGGACAACTTCTTCGACGTCGGCGGCGATTCGCTGCGCCTGACGTCGGTGGTGGCGACCCTGCGCGAGAGGCTCGGCCTCCAGGTCACCCGCATCGACATGTTCGGCCATCCGACCGTACGGGCCATGGCCGTCCATGCGGCCCGTGCCGCCGACGCCGGCCGTCCCGCCGAGCCCGCCGTGTCCCGGCCCCGGCGCTCCCGGGACACGGCGGCGCTCGCCCGTCGCCGCGATCGCAGGGGGCGGCGCCCATGACCGGCCGGCCCGACGCCGCCACGCCCACCGCACCATCCGATCCGTCCGTATCACCAGGGGGTTCCGTGTCCAGCTGCCAGGTCTGCTCGCTCAAAGCCGGTCATCCGGGAGTGGTTCTCGACGACCAGGGGGTGTGCAACCTGTGCAACCTGGACTTCGCCGAGGACCTGCTCGTCAACTACCGGTACACCAGCGAGGTGTTCACCGAGTTCCAGCAGGCGCCGCCCGGCGCCGGCGAGTACGACTGCCTTTTCATGTACAGCGGCGGCAAGGACAGCACGTACATGTTGGACAAGTTCGTCAACGAGTACGGCAAGCGGGTGCTGGCCTTCACCTTCGACGTGCCCTTCGAGAGCGAGCACGCCGCCCAGAACATCGCGCTGGCCCGGGAGAAGATCCCGGCGACGTTCGTCCTCGACGCCGACGACGACAACATCAAGCTGATGATGCGCGAGGTGTTCAACCGTCCCGCGCCGAAGAAGCCCGGCAAGTACCTCGACGAGAAGCTGCCCTGCGTCTCCTGCCGCACCTTCTTCGTGCTGCGCGCGATCCTCATGGCGTACCGGCAGAGGATCCCGTACATCGCGCTCTGCGCCGACCCGCAGCAGATCCTCACCATGGAGTCCAACGTCCGGGAGGTCGTGCGGGACTTCTACAAGACGTTCGGTGAGCGCCTCGTCGACACGCTCTTCGGCGGGCAGCTGGAGGAGCTGCTCTTCGACGACGACGAGAACCTGCCGAAGATCGTCTTTCCGTTCATCGCCATGCGGCACGAGTACGACCCCGACCGCATCGTCGAGGAACTGCGCGCCAAGGGCCTCTACCAGTCGTCGCCGATGGAGACCCACTGCACGCTCTTCCCGCTGCTGAACTACTACTCGTACTCGAACTTCGACTGCATGTTCTACAAGCTCAACGCGGCCAGCCACGTGCGCTCCGTCAAGCGCAACGCCTCCTACGACCGCAACACCTTCAGCATCAAGTTCCCGCGCTCACTCGACCTCGCCGACGTGGAGGACCGGCTCGGCAAGGTCGTCAAGGAGATCGCGGCGGGCGAGGGCGACCGCGACGAGCACGAGCGCAGCCTCGTCGATCTCTTCCAGCGCATGGACGCCTCCGAGGACGCCGCACGCTTCGTCGCCCGCAGCTTCCTCGACATGCGGTCCGTCGCCGCCGACCTCGGCATCCGGCTGAGCTGACACCGAGCAGGAGAACCAGCACCATGACGCTTTCCGACTCCGACGTCGCCATCATCGGCATGGCCTGCCGCTTCCCGGGCGCCGACTCCGTCGACCGCTTCTGGGACGTCCTCAGCCAGGGCCGCGAGACACTGACCCGGTACACCGACGAGGAACTCCTCGCCGCCGGCGTCCCCGCCGCCCGGCTGGCCGACCCGCGCTATGTGAAGGCCGCCCAGACCATCCCCGGCACCGACCTGTTCGACTCCGGGCTGTTCCGATTCACCCAGGACGAGGCCGAGATCCTCGACCCGCAGCACCGGGTCTTCCTGGAGTGCTCACTGGAGGCCCTGGAGCGGGCCGGATACGACCCCGAGCGCACCGACGCCCAGATCGGCGTCTACGCCGGCGCCGGCATGAACACCTACCTGCTGCACAACCTGGGCGAGCGCTACCGGGCCGCGTCCTCCGTGGACCACTACCGGCTGATGCTCGCCAACGACAAGGACTTCCTCGCCACCCGGGTGTCGTACAAGCTCAACCTGACCGGCCCCAGCGTCAACGTCAACACCGCCTGCTCCACCTCGCTGGTCGCGCTGCACACCGCCTGCCTCGCGCTGATCGGCGGCGAGTGCGACATGGCCCTGGTGGGCGCGGTCCACCTCAACCCGCCGGGCCAGGGCTACCAGTACCAGGAAGGCATGATCTTCTCGCCCGACGGCCACTGCCGCGCCTTCGACGCCGAGGCCCGCGGCACCGTGATCGGCAGCGGCGCCGGAGCGGTCGTCCTCAAGCGGCTGAAGGAGGCGCTCGCCGACGGCGACTGGATCCACGCCGTCGTCAAGGGCTCCGCCATCAACAACGACGGCTCCGCCAAGACCGGTTACACCGCGCCCAGCGTCGCCGGGCAGGCCGCCGTCGTCGCCGACGCCCAGGAAGTCGCCGACGTCGAGCCGGAGACCATCGGCTACGTCGAGGCACACGGCACCGGCACGCCGCTCGGCGACCCCATCGAGGTCGCCGCGCTCACCAAGGCCTTCCGCGAAGGCACCGACCGGTCCGGGTACTGCGCGCTCGGCTCGGTGAAGACCAACATCGGGCACCTGGACACGGCCGCCGGCATGGCGGGCCTGATCAAGACCGCGCTGATGCTGGAACACCGCACCCTGGTGCCCAGTCTGCACTTCACCGAGCCCAACCCGGACATCGACTTCGCCGCCGGCCCGTTCTTCGTCAACACCGAGAAGACCGAGTGGAAGAGCGGCACGGGCCCCCTGCGCGCCGGCGTCAGCTCCTTCGGCATCGGCGGTACGAACGCCCATGTGATCCTCCAGGAGGGGCCGGCCCGCGGTCAGGCCCCGCAGGAGAGCCGGCCGGAGCTGCTGGTCCTCTCCGCCCGTTCCGAGGACGCCCTCGAACAGGCCGCCACCGCACTGGCCCGCCACCTGCGGGCCCACCCCGGCCTGGACCCGGCCGCCGTCGCCCAGACCCTCGGCCTCGGCCGCCGCGCCCACACCCACCGGCTGGCCCTGGTCGCGGACAGCACCCGCTCCGCCGCCATGGCACTCGCCCTCGGCAACGGCGAGCGCATCCGCCGCGGCGTGAGCGGACGCGAGCCGAGCGCCCCCGTCCTCGTCCTGACCGGCACCGGCGCCGACCCTGCCGACGCGGCCGAACTGTACGGGGCGGTGCCCGCCTACCGGGACGCCGCCGACGCCTGCGCCGCGGCCCTCGGGCGCACCGGCGAGGCCGGGGCCCTCCTCGCCGAGGACGGCGCGGTCGCCGCCTGCTGCCACGAGTACGCCCTCGTCACCGCCCTCACCGCCTGGGGCGTCGCACCGGCCGGCCTCGCCACCGCCGGCACCGGCCTCGCCACGGCCGCCGCCCTCACCGAGGCCCTCCCGCTCGCCGACGCCCTCGCCCTGGCCCGTGGCACCGCGCCCCACCGCGTCGTCCCGCCGCGGCTGCCCGTCGTATCGCCGCGCACCGGCCGCTGGATGACCGAGGAAGAGGGCCAGGACCCCGCCGTCTGGACCGGCCCGGCCGACGCGCCGGCTTCCTGGGGCGCGCTGCTCGACGGTACCGGGCGGCACGCGGTCCGCCTCACCCCACCGGACGGCGAACCGGGGGGACTCAGCCACCTGCTCACCCTCGCCGCCGACCAGTGGGTGCTCGGCGCCCCCCTCGACTTCGCGGCCGTGCACACCGGCCGGGACATCCGTCGGGTGCCCCTTCCCACCCACCGCTTCGAGCGACGGCGGCACTGGGTGGAGCCCGGTGACCACAGTGCCAGGCCCGAGGCGGCAGCGGCCGGGGACCGGCTGATCGCCCGCTTCGATCCGGCCGACCCGGAACACAACGTCGAACTGATCCGGGACCACCTCACCGAGTCGATCGGCAAGGTCCTCGGCGGCCGGCACCTCGCCGCGCCCGACACCAACCTCTTCGACCTGGGCCTGGACTCCCTGGTGCTCATCGAGGTCGTCGCCAAGCTCGGCGAGGAACTGGGCTTCGAGGTGCAGGCCGCCTCCTTCGTCGAGTTCCCCACCATCCGGTCCTTCGTGGACAACCTCGCCGAGCTGATGGGCCTCGCCCCCGGCGCGGCCCCGGGCGGCGACGGAACCGCCCCGGCGCCGCGCACCTCCCGGCGGGCCCAGCGCGCGGCCGCCCGCCACACCGGCCAGGCCTGACCTCCTCCCGGCGGCGACACCCCGGCCCGCAGCGGCCGACCGAAGACCTGTGAGAGAGAGCAACTGTGGACGACAAGCGAAAGCTGCTGCTGAGCCTGCTGGCCCGGGCCTCCGCCCCGGCCCCGGCGAGCGACGGCGTGGCGATCGTGGGCGTCGCCGGCCGCTATCCGCTGGCCGGGACACCCGCCGAGCTGTGGGACAACCTGGCCGCGGGCCGGTCCGGCATCCGTGAGGTGCCCGCCGACCGCTGGGACGCCGACGCCCACCACGACCCGGCGGGAGTGCGCGGCAGCTACAGCAAATGGGCCGGATTCATCGACGACGTCGACAAGTTCGACCCGCTCTTCTTCCAGATATCGCCGGCCGACGCCGAGGCGATGGACCCGCAGGAGCGGCTGTTCCTGCAGACCGCCGCCGCGGTCCTGGACGACGCCGGCCACCCGGCCGCCGACCTGGCCGCCCGGGGCCCGGTCGGCGTCTTCGCCGGCGTCATGAACAACAACTACGAGTGGATGGGCGGCGAGGCCACCGCCCTCGGCGTCCGCACCGACGCGCACTCCAACCACTGGTCGATCGCCAACCGGGTCTCGTACACCTTCGACTTCACCGGCCCGAGTCTCGCCGTCGACACCGCCTGCTCGGCCTCGCTCACCGCGATCCACCTGGCCTGCGAGAGCATCAGGTCGGGGGAGTGCCACAGCGCGATCGCCGGCGGCGTCAACCTGATCCTGCACCCGATGCACCTGCGCATGCTGGCCGACCGCGGGATGATCTCGCGCGGTGACCGGCTCAAGAGCTTCGGCGCGGACGCCGACGGGTTCGTCGACGGCGAGGGCGTGGGCGCCGTACTGCTGCGGCCCCTCAAGGACGCCGTCGCCGACGGTGACCGCGTCCTCGGTGTGATCCGCGGCTCGGCCATCAACGCGGGCGGCAAGACCGGCGGTTACACCGTGCCGAGCGCGGCCGCGCAGGCCGAGGTGATCCGCGCCGCCCTGCACCGCGCCCAGGCCGACCCGGCCACCGTCGGCTACGTGGAGGCCCACGGCACCGGCACCCCGCTCGGCGACCCCATCGAGATCGCCGGGCTCGTGGAGGCCTTCGGCGGGCGCGTCGACGCGGCGGAGCGGGCCGGGCGGCCGACGGTCGCGGTCGGCTCGGTCAAGTCCAACATCGGCCACCTGGAGTCGGCGGCCGGTGTCGCGGGCCTGACCAAGGTGCTGTTCCAGTTGCGCCACCGCACGCTGGTGCCGTCGCTGAACTCCGCCCGCCGCAATCCCGGCATCGACTTCAGCACCACGCCCTTCGAGGTGCAGCAGACCCTGCGGCCCTGGGAGCCCGCCGGGGACGACGGAGACCTGCCGCTGCGCGCGGTCGTCAGCTCCTTCGGCGGGGGCGGCGCCAACGCCTGCCTGGTCGTGGACGAGTACCGCACACCACCGGCCGAGCCCGTCGCCCCGGACGACCAGCTCCTCGTCCTGTCCGCCAAGAGCGAGGACCGGCTGCGCGCGTACGCCACCGAACTCGCCGCGTTCCTGCGCGGCACCACGGGTGCGGAACCGGCGGACGCCGGGCGGGACGCCCTGGGCGACGCCCAGCGGCTGTGCCTGCGCCTGGCCGCGGAATCCGTCGGCGTGGCCGCCGAGTACCTCGACCTGGGCACCGACCTCGCCGACTGCGGCTTCGGCGTCCCCGAACGCGCCCGCCTGGAGGCGGCGCTGGCGGCGGCGCTGGACGGCACCCTGCCCGCGGCGGTGCCCACCGCACGGACGCTGGGCGCGATGGCGCAGGCGGTGGCCGGGACGGTGGCCGGGAACGAGGGCGTCGCTGGGTCCGTCGGTGACGCGGTCGCGGGGACCGCGGGTGTCGGTGGGCCGGCGGGTGACGCGGTCGCGGGGATGGAGGGTGACCACGGGCCGGCGGGTGACCCGGTCGCCGGGACGGAGGGCGCCGGCGAATCGGCCGGCAACGCCTCGCGAGCTACGGATGCGACGGGCGCGGCCGGTGCCCTGGCCGGCGCCGGTGTCCGGGGAGCCACCCGACCGGCCGAGGGCTCGCCCCGCCTCGCCGACGTCGCGCACACCCTGCAGTCCGGCCGTACCCCGCACGAGTTCCGGCTGGCCCTGGCCGTCGGCTCGGTGGCCGAGGCGGCCACGCTGCTGGAGGCGTACGCCGAGGGCACGGCCGACGCCAGGATCGCCACCGGCCGGGCCACCCGGGCACGGGTCGTCCTCACCGGCACCGAGGCCGACGCCCTGGAGGCCGCGCTGGCCCGGCGGGACCTGGCGGCGGTGGCCGGGCACTGGCTGGCCGGCGCCGATGTCGACTGGACCCGGGTCACCCCCGCCGCGGCCCGCCGGACCGAGCTGCCGACGTACCCCTTCGCCCGCAAGCGCTACTGGATCCCCGAGCCCCCGGCCCGTACCGCCCCCGCACGGCCGGCCGGGCCGGACGACACCTCCGCGGAGCAGCTCCCGGACTTCTACCGGCCCTTGTGGGTGCGCGAGGGCACACCCGCGCCCGGCTCCGCCCCGCGCCCGGGCCGCGTCGTCGCCCTGGTGACCGAGGCCTCCGCCCGGCTCGCCGAGGCGATCTCGGCCCGCATCACCGACAGCCGTCCGGAGCAGGTCCGCATCGACGAACTGCCCCCGTCCGCCTGGCTGGAGCGGACCGACGGAGCCGACCTGGTGCTCCACCTCGGCGGCGTCGGCACCGGCATCGCCGAGGGCCTGGGCGCCGACCGGGCCGCCGAGCAGCTGCGCACCGGCACCCTCTCCCTGTTCCACCTGGTCCGCTCGACCAGTGCCGCGCGCGTCGTCGTGGTCACCAGCGACGTGCACCCGGTCGCGGGCGGCACCGTCGCCAATCCCTTCGCCGCGGGCATGCACGGCCTGCTCCAGGTGGTGGCCAAGGAACGCCCCGAACTGCGGGTCGCCGGGTTCGACGTCGCCTCGGCCGATCTCACGGACGAGGACGCGATCGCCGCCCTGGCCGACGCGATCCTCGCCGCGCCCACCGACGCCACCGGCCGCACCGTCGCCCTGCGCGGCGGTGCCCGCTACGTCCGCCGCCTGGGCCGCGTCACCCTGCCCGCACCCGGCCCCGTCTTCCGGGACGGCGGCGTCTATCTGCTCGTCGGCGGCACCGGCGGCATCGCCCAGGAACTCAGCCGCCACCTCGCCGAGCGCCACCGGGCCCGGCTGGTGTGGTTCAGCCGCGGCGACCTCGGCCCCGAACAGCGCGCCGCCGCCGAGGAGATCCGCGCCCTCGGCGGCGACGTCGCCCACGTCCGCGGTGACGCCTGCGCCACCGCCGACCTCGCCGCCGCCGTCGCCGAGGCGCACCGCCGCTTCGGCGCCCTGCACGGGGTCGTGCACGCCGCGATGGTGTTCGACAACCACGCCCTGGCCGACCTCGACGAGGAGACCTTCACCGCCGCGACCCGCGTCAAGACCGAGGGCGCCGCCGCGCTCGCCGCCGCCGTCGACGGCCGGCACCTCGACTTCCTGGTCTACTTCTCCTCCGCCGGCTCCTTCGGCAGCTTCGCCGGCAACGGTGCCTACATCAGCGCCTCCGCCACCGAGGACGCCTACGCGCTGTTCCTGCGCGACCGGCTGCCGTATCCGGTGACCGTCGTCAACCAGGGCTACTGGGGCCTGGTCGGCTCCGGCGCCCGGCCCGGACTCGCGGACATCTTCGCCGGGCTCGGCATCACCGGCTTCAGCCCCGCCACGGGCATCGCCGCCGTCCACCGCATCCTCGGCAGCGGGCTGCCGCAGGTCATGCCGATCCGCGCCGGACGCCGGGCCCTGGAGGCCATGGGCCACGACCCGGCCCTGGACGGCGAGGTCCTCGGCGACGGCCACCCGGCCGCCCTGGCCGCCGCGGCCGGACACCTCGGCACCGGCACCGCCGCCGGCCCGGCCGCCCGCCGCGTCCTCACCGGGTACGAGGAGCTGGAGGCCGTCTCCGCACCCATGCTGCTCGGCGTCTACCAGCGCATGGGAGCCTTCCGGCGCTCGGGCGAACGGCACGGCGCCGAGGAGCTGCGCGGCCGCCTCGGCATCCTCGACCGCTTCCGGCGGCTGCACGAGGCACTGCTCAACATCCTGGCCGACGCCGGTTTCCTGACCCGCGACGGTGACCTGGTCGCCACCGCCCCGGCCGTCGACGGCGTCGACGCGGACGCGCACTCGGGCCGCTGGGAGGCGGAGTTCGACCGGATCGCCGCGGCCTACCCGGACATCGAGCCGACGGTCACCCTCAACCGCCTGTTCCTCCAGGCGTACCCGCGCATCCTGCGCGGCGAGGTGGGCGCCACCGAGATCATGTTCCCCGGTTCCTCGATGAAGCTGGTGCAGAACTTCTACAAGGGCAACCCGCTCACCGACTCCTTCAACCTCCTGGTCCACGACACGGTCCGCCACTTCCTGGACCTGCGCCTGCCGCGGCTGCCGCGGGGCCGCACGGTCGAGGTCGTGGAACTGGGCGCCGGCACCGGCGCCACCAGCGAACGGGTGCTGCCCGCGCTGGCCGCGCACCCCGGGCGCGTCGGATACACCTTCACCGACATCTCGCCGCGCTTCCTGGAGCACGGCCGGGAACGCTTCGCCGCACGCTACGACTTCGCCCGCTTCCAGGTGCTCAACCTCGAACGAGGCCTGGCGGAGCAGGGGTTCGAGCCGGCCTGCGCCGACCTCGTCGTCGCCACCAACGTCGTGCACGCCACCAGCGACCTGCGGGCCACCCTGCGCAAGGCCAAGGCGCTGCTGCGGCCCGGCGGCTGGCTGGTCCTGAACGAACTGACCTCCGTTCGGCCGCTGCTGACCATCGGCGGCGGTGTCCTGGAAGGCTGGTGGGCCTTCGAGGACGGCCACCTGCGCATGCCCGACTCCCCGCTCGCCTCGCCGCAGGGCTGGGCCCGGCTCCTGCACGAGGAGGGGTACGCCCCGGTCCACGCGCTGGGCGCCGGCGACCCGGCGCTGGGCCAGACCGTCCTCGTGGCGGAGAGCGACGGGGTCCTGCTGACCGCGCCCGCGCCCACGCCGGGCCCGACCACCGCCACCGCCTCCGCCACTGCCTCCACGCCCGTCTCCACGACCGTCTCCGCTTCCGCCGCGGTTCCCTCTGGCGCGGCCACCTCCACCGACGTCCTCACCGAGCGCCTGCGCGACCTCGTCGAGCGGGTGCTCAAACTGGACGAGCGCATCGACCCCGGCCGCCCGCTGGCCGACTACGGCTTCGACTCACTCAGCGGCATGAAGATCGTCGCCGCCGTGGACGAGGAGTTCGGCGTCGCCGTACCGCTCGGCGACTTCTTCGAGCAGCCGACCCTGCGCGAACTGACCGCCCACCTGGCCGCCAACCGGCTCGCCGGGGCCGCGGCCGGCCCCGCCCTGCCCGAAGCACCCGGGACACCCGTCCTGGCACCCACCGGACCCGTCCCGACATCCACCGGACCCGTCCCGGCGCCCACCGGACCCGTCCCGGCGCCCACCGGACCCGTCCCGGCGCCCACCGGACCCGTCCCGGCGCCCACCGGTCCCGTCCCGGCCGACCCACCCGCCGTCTCCCCGGCCACCGAGGCCGCGGCCCGCGTCCTGCGCCCCCGTACCGACGGCGAGGAGAGCCGCCACCCCCTGTCCGAGGGGCAGCGCGCCCTCTGGGTGATCGAACAGATCGCCCCCGGCACCTACGCCTACAACCTGCCCCTCGCCCTCTGGCTCGACCGCGGCCTCGACGTGCTCGCCCTGCGGGCCGTCCTCCAGGACCTCGTCGACCGGCACGCCGAGCTGCGGGCCACCGTCCACGCCGGTGGCGGGGAGCCGTACGCCCGGATCGCGACCGAACCCGAACTCCCCTTCCAGCAGGTCTTCCTGACCGCCAGGTCCGACGCCGAGCTGCGTGACCGGATGCGCGCCGACCTGCGCCGCCCCTTCGAGCTCGCCGCCGGCCCCCTCGTTCGCGCCACCCTCTACACCCTGGGTGACGGCCGCAACGCGCTGCTGCTGACCTTCCACCACCTGGTCTTCGACGGCGTCTCCATCGCCCTGCTCCTGCGCGAGCTGGAAAGCGGCTACCGCGCGCTTCTCGAAGGCCGGGCCCTGTCCACCGAGCGCCCGGCCCGCGGCTACGCCGACTTCACCGCCTGGCAGCGCGAGCTGCTCGACGGGGCCGAGGGCCGGCGGCTGCGCGCGTACTGGACCGAACGGCTGCGCGGGCGCAGGACCACGGTGCCGCTGCCGCTGGACCGGCCCCGCCCGGCCGTGCCCGGCTTCCGCGGTGCCAGCCTGGACGGCCACATCCCCGCCGAGGTCGCCGACCGGGCCCGCGCGCTCGCCGGCGCCGAGCAGACGACCCTGTTCGGGGTCGTCCTGGCCGCCTGGTTCACGCTGCTGCACCGCTACGGCGACCAGGCCGACATCGCCGTGGGCACGCCGACGGCCGGACGCCCGGCGAACGGCTTCGACGACACGTTCGGCTACTTCATGAACATGGTGGTGCTGGCCGAACACATCGACGGCGCCGAGGAGTTCCGCGGCCTGGTCCGCCGCGTCCACCGCACCGTGCTGGACGCCCTGGAACACAGCGCGTACCCGCTGATCACCCTGGCCGACGACCTCCGCCGCGCGGACCCCGAGGCCGGCGCTCCCTTCAACGTCGCCTTCTACTTCCAGAACTGGACCCGCACCGCCCGCCGCGACGCGTCCGGCGACACCGTGGTGCTCGGCCCGGTCGAAGGGGTGCACCAGGAGGGCGAGTTCGACCTGACCCTGGAGGTCGTCGAGCAGGAGCGGGGCTGCCGCTACACGCTCAAGTACGACCCCGACCTCTTCGACGAACAGACCGTGGCGCGCCTCGGCGCCCACTTCGCCACCCTCCTCGCCGCCGCCGTCGAAACCCCCGGCACCCCGGTGGCCGACCTGGAACTGCTCACCGAGGACGAGCGGGCCCGCATCGCCCCGCCCGCCCCCGTCGACTACCCGGCCGACACCCTGGTCTGGGAACTGGTGCGACGGCAGGCCGACGCCCGGCCCGACGCGGTCGCGGTCCGCCACGCCGGGACCGAACTGACGTACCGCGCACTCGTCCGGCGCGTGGACGCCCTCGCCGCCCGGCTCACCGCCGCCGGAGCGGGCCGCGGCCGGACCGTCGGAGTGCTGCTCCCGCGCGATCAGGACCTGCCGGTGGCACTCCTCGCCGTCCAGGCCTCCGGCGCCGCCTACGTACCGCTCGACCCCGCCTACCCGCAGGACCGGCTCGCCTACATGGCCGAGGACGCCGGGCTGCACCTGCTGCTCACCCACTCCGCCTCGGGTGTCGCCCTCGCGGCCGTGCCCCGGCTGGTCGTCGACAGCTCCGAGCAGCCGCCGGCCCTGCCCTCGCCCGGCCCGGCAGGCCCGTCCGACGCCGCGTACGTCATCTACACCTCGGGCTCCACCGGCCGTCCCAAGGGCGTCCGGGTGCCGCACCGCGCGCTGACCAACTTCCTGTGGTCGATGGCCCGCGAACCCGGCTTCGGACCGGGCGACACCCTGCTGGCCCTCACCACCGTCTGCTTCGACATCTCCGGCCTGGAGCTTTACCTGCCGCTGGTCGCCGGCGGCACGGTGGAGGTGCTCGCCGCCGAGGACGCCCGCGACGGGCTGCGGCTGCGCGAGGCCCTCGAACGGGCCCGCCCCACCGTCGTGCAGGCCACTCCCGCCACCTGGAGCATGCTGCTGGCCGCCGGCTGGCAGGGCGACCCCGCCCTGAAGGTGCTGTGCGGCGGCGAGGCGCTGCCCGCCGACCTGGCCGAGGCCCTCCTCGCGGGCAACGGGCAGGTGTGGAACCTCTACGGCCCCACCGAGACCACCATCTGGTCGGCGGCGAGCCGCCTCGCTCCGGGCGGCCGGGTCACCCTGGGCGCCCCGATCGCCAATACGGCGCTCCACGTCCTCGACAGCGCGGGCAGGCCCGTGCCCACCGCCGTCGCCGGGGAGTTGTACATCGGCGGCGACGGCGTGGCCGACGGATACCTCGGCCGCCCCGACCTGACGAGCCGGCGTTTCCTGCCCGACCCGTTCGCGGCGCGCGCCGAGGCCCGCATGTACCGCACGGGCGACCTCGTACGACGGCTCGCCGACGGCACGATCGAGTACCTCGGCCGGCTCGACTCCCAGGTCAAGGTGCGCGGCTACCGGGTCGAGCTGGAGGAGATCGAGGCGACCCTGCGCCGGCTCGACGGCGTCCGCGAGGCCGTCGTCGTGGCCCGTGGACAGGCAGCGGGTTCGCACACCCTGCTCGCCTGCTACGTCCTGGAGGACGGCGCGGCCGAGCCGGACCGCGAGCGGCTGGCGGCCTGGCTGCCGGACCACATGGTGCCCGACGCCCTGGTCCGGGTGACCGGCTTCCCGCGCACCCTGAACGGGAAGACCGACCGCACCGCACTGGCCGCGCTGCCCCTGGCCGACCTGCGTGCCCGCTTCGGCGCCGGGTCCCCGCCCGCGGCCCGCTCCGGCGCCCCGGCAGGCGCCGCCGACGGCCGCACGGAGGCCCTCGTCACCGAGCTGGCGGGCATGGTCGCCGCCCTGGTGGACGCGCGCCCCGAGGACATCGGCGCGCACACGCCGCTCGGCGAGGCCGGCATGAACTCCGTCGGCTTCACCGCGCTCAGCGCCGAGCTGCGCAAGGCGTACGACATCACCGAGTACCCCACCCTCTTCTACCGCCGCGGCACCCTGCACGCGCTCGCCGAGCACCTGTGGGAGCAGCACGCGACCACGCTGGCGGCCCACTTCGGGACGGCCCCGCGGACACCCGCCACCGAACAGGCCGCCACGGCCGAGCTGTCGACGGCCCCCACCGGATCCGGGACGTCCGGGGCCCCCGCCGGGACCGGCACCCCGGTGGCCTCCGACGACCGCGAGGTCGCCGTCATCGGCATGGCCGGGCGACTGCCAGGATCCATGGACCTCGGGGAGTTCTGGGACCACCTCGCCGCCGGCGACGACCTGGTCGGCGAGATCCCCGCCGACCGCTGGGACTGGCGCGAACACCCGCGCTCCCGCTCCCGCTGGGGCGGCTTCGCCCCGGACGTGGACCGGTTCGACGCCGCGTTCTTCGGCATCTCGCCCCGAGAGGCCGAACTGATGGACCCGCAGCAGCGGTTGCTGCTCGAAACCGTCTGGCAGGCCGTCGAGGACGCCGGGTACCGCCCCTCCGAGCTGGCCGGGAAGCGGGTCGGCGTGTTCATCGCCGTCACCAACTCCGACTACCACGAGGTGCAGCGGGCCGCCGGACGCGCCACCGAGGGCCACACCCTCACCGGTGCCGCCCTGTCGATCGTCCCGAACCGGGTGTCGTACCTGCTCGACCTGCGCGGCCCCAGCATCGCCGTCGACACCGCCTGCTCCGGCTCCCTCACCGCCGTCCACCAGGCCTGCGCCGCCCTGCGCGACGGCACCTGCGACCTGGCCATCGCGGGCGGCGTCAGCCTCATCCTGGCCCCGGGCGTCTACGAGGCGCTCAGCCAGGGGGAGATGCTCAGCCCCGACGGCCGCTGCAAGGCGTTCGACAGCCGCGCCGACGGCTATGTGCGCGGCGAGGGCGCGGGCGTCGTCCTGCTCAAGCCGCACGAGCGGGCCGAACGCGACGGTGACGCCGTACACGCCGTGATCAAGGCCGTCGCCCTCAACCACGGCGGCCGGACCACCTCGCTCACCGCCCCCGACCCCGACGCCCAGGCCGACCTGCTGGTCGAGGCGTACCGGGCGGCCGGCGTCCACCCCGACACCGTCGGCTACATCGAGGCGCACGGCACCGGCACCGCCCTGGGCGACCCGATCGAGACCACCGGCCTGAGCACCGCCTTCCGGCGACTGCGGGCCGGGAAGGACGCGCCCGACGGGGCCGCCCCGTGCGCCATCGGCTCGGTCAAGACGAACATCGGCCACCTGGAGGCCGCCGCGGGTATCGCCGGACTCTTCAAGGCGGTCCTGTCGATGCGGCACGGCACCATCCCGGCCAGCCTGCACTTCCGCGAGCAGAACCCCTACCTGGAACTCGACGGCGGCCCCTTCGAGGTCGCCGGAACCGCCCGGCCCTGGCCGCGCCCCCGGGACGCGCACGGAACCGAACTGCCTCGCCGGGGCGGCGTCAGCTCCTTCGGCTTCGGCGGGGCGGGCGCGCACATCGTGTTGGAGGAACCGCACATGCCGGACAACCGCGACGAGCCCGCGGGCCAGCAGGTCTTCGTGCTCTCGGCCCGCGACGGCGACGCGCTCCGGCGCTCGGCCGCCCGCCTCGCCGACCACCTCGGGCGCCGGGACGTCCCGGCCGCGGACCTCGCCCACACCCTGCAGACGGGCCGGGAACCGATGCCGCACCGGCTCGCCGTCGTCGCCGACGGCACCGCGGCCCTGCGCGCCGAACTCACCGCGCACCTGGCCGGGCGCCCCTCCGCCGTGCGCACCGCCCAGGTGTCGGCCCCTCCGGCGGGCGACCCCGTCTCCCCGGACCCGCACGACCTCGACGCCCTGGCCGCCGCCTGGCTGCACGGCGCCGACGTCGACTGGCGGACCCTGCACGAGGGCACCGTCCGGCGCCGCGTCCACCTGCCCGCCTACCCGTTCGCCGGCCCCCGGCACTGGGTCGCCCCCGGCGAGCGTCCCGCGGAGCCGGGCCCCCGCCTGCACCCCACCCTCCTCGACGCCAACGTCTCCACCTTCGGCGAGCAGCGGTTCACCAAGACGCTGACGGGCGAGGAGTTCTTCCTGCGCGACCACGTCGTCGGCGGCGAACTGGTGCTGCCCGGCGTGGCCTACCTGGAGATGGGCCGCCTGTCGGGCGAACTCGCCGCCGGGGGAGCCCCGGTGCGCGGCGTCGACGACCTCGTGTGGGCGGCGCCGGTCCGGCTCGCCTCCGGCCACACCGGGCATCCGCTGCTGGTCCGTGTCACCGGCGACCGCTCCCGCGCCGCCTTCGAGGTGCGCGGCACCGCCGAGGACGCGCCGGTACACGCCGGCGGCACCCTGCGCTTCGACGACCCCGGCCCCCGGCCCGCCCCCGTCGACCCGGCGGACGTACGCGCCCGCTGCACCCGCGTGGAGGCGGGCACCGACTGCTACGACGGCTTCGTACGGCTCGGCTTCGCGTACGGTCCCGCCTTCCGGGTGATCGAGGAGATCGCCCAGGGCCCCGGCGAGGCGCTGGCGACGCTGCGCCTGCCGGAACCGCAGCGCGCGGACGCGGGCGCCTACGCCTTCCACCCCTCGCTGCTGGACGCCGCCCTGCAGACCGCGGGCCGGCTCGTTCCCGGCGCCGGGGACCCGGCGGGCCCCGCACCGTACCTGCCGTTCTCCCTGGGCTCGGTCCGGCTGTACGCCCCCCTGCCCGAGCGGGGTTACGCGTACGCCACTTTGGCCCGGCGCCCCGCCCCGGCGGGATCCCTCGCCTTCGACGTCGCCCTGCTCGACGAGAACGGGCAGGTGGCCGCCACGCTGGAGTCCTTCACCCTGAGGGCGGTGCGTGCGACCGACGCCGCGCGAGCGGCGGACACCGCCTCCACGCACGGGACGCGGACCGTGCCCGCCGCCGACGTCGTCCACGCCTTCGAGCCCGTCTGGACGGCCGCGCCCGCCGCGCACGGCCAACTCCCCGCGGCCGCACGGGTCCTGCTGCTGGACCCCGCGTCCGCCGACGCCACCGACGTGGCGGGCGCCCTGACGGCGGCGGGCGCCGATGTCCACCGTGTCCCGCTCGGCAGCGGCAGCGGCGGCACCGGCTTCGACGCCGAGGCCGCCGTGCGCGCCGCCGGAGCCGGGCCCGTCCACGTCGTCCACCTGGCCGGCGGCGACCGCACCGCCCGCGACTCCGTGGAGCACGGCTTCCACGCGGCCCTGGCCTTCCTGCGGGCCTGGCAGCGCGAACGCCGTGACGCGCTGCGCTACCTGTACGTCCACCCCGAGCCGGCCCCGTCGCCCGCCCAGCCGGCGATGGCCGCCTTCGCCCGCACCGTGCGCCTGGAGCAGCCGTCGGTCGCCCTCGGCGTGCTGGCCGTCGCTCCGGGCCGCCGGCTCGGGGAGGCCGTCGTGGCCGAACTGGGCACGGACGGCGGCCCCCGGGTGCGCGAGGACGCGACGGGCCGGGCCCGCCCCGCCTGGCGGGCAGTGAGCCTCCCGACCGCGCCGGACACCGCGTTCACCGGCACCGGCGCGCACCTCGTCACCGGCGGCACCGGCGCCCTGGGCCTCCTCGTCGCCGAGCACATCGCCGCCGCGCGGCGGGCCGCCGGTGTCACCGGCGGCGGCATCGTGCTCGCCGCGCGCACCGACCCCGGCCCCGGGACCCGGGCCCGCGTCGACGCCCTCGGCGCCCGGGTGGTGCTCGCCGACGTCACCGACCCGGCCGCCGTACACGACCTGGTGGCCGAGGCCCGCCGGGCGCACGGCTCGGTCTCCGGAGTCGTGCACGCGGCCGGCGTCCTGAGGGACGGGCTCATACGCACCAAACAGCGTGCGGACGCGGACGCCGTCCTCGCCGCGAAGGTGCACGGCACCGTGCTGCTCGACGAGGCGACGGCGGACGAGCCGCTGGACTACTTCGTCACGTTCTCCTCGGCGGCCGCGGCCTTCGGCAACGCCGGTCAGAGCGACTACGCCTTCGCCAACGCCTTCCTCGACCACTTCGCCGAGGAGCGCGAGCGGCGCCGACGGGAAGGCGCCCGGCACGGCAGGACCCTCGCGGCCGCCTGGCCTCTGTGGGCCGAGGGCGGGATGCGCGTCGACGTCGACGCCGAGGCCTACATGGAGCGTGCGCTCGGCATGCGCCCGCTGCGCACCGCCCCCGCCCTGCGGGCCCTGGACCGGGCCCTCGCCCACACCGCGCCCCGCCTGCTCCTGGCCGCCGGCGACCCCGACCGCATCCTCCGGGCCCTCGAAGGCGCCGAGCCGCACAAGGCCGGGTCCGCCGCCGAGTCCGCCGCCGAGCCCGGATCGCACGAGCGCGCGGAGGAACTGGTTCTGCGGCTGCTCGCCGAGGAGCTGAAGCTGCCCGAGGCGGAGATCGCCGTCGCCGAGCCCTTCGACCGATTCGGCGTGGACTCGCTCATCACCATGAGTCTCATCCGCCGCCTGGAGGAACACGTCGGCCCGCTGTCGAAGACCCTGCTCTTCGAGTACGTGACCGTCCGCGACCTCGCCGGCCACCTGGCCGGGGCGCACCCCGCCGCGTTCCCGGCCACCGCCCCCGGGACCGCCGCTGCCACGACCCCTGCCCCCGAGACCGCCGCTGCCACGACCCCTGCCCCCGAAACAGCCACTCCCGCGGCGACGGTGCTTCCGACGCGGCCGGCCGAGCAGGTCGCGCCCGCCGCGCCCGCCGCGCCGGCCCAGCAGGACGACGCCATCGCCATCATCGGCGTCGCGGGCCGCTACCCCCAGGCCGACGACGTCACCGAGTACTGGCGCAACCTGCGTGCCGGCCGGGACAGCGTCGAGGAGATCCCCGCCGACCGTTGGGACCACGGCCTGTTCTACGACCCGGACAAGTCCGCCACCGGCAAGACCTACGGCAAGTGGGGCGGCTTCGTGCCCGGCGCCGACCGCTTCGACCCGCTGTTCTTCCGGATGTCGCAGATCGAGGCGGAGCACACCGACCCGCAGGAGCGGGTGTTCCTGGAGACCGTCTGGCATCTGATGGAGGACGCCGGATACACCCGCGAGCAGTTGCGCGGCGCCCGCACCGGGGTGTTCGTCGGCATGATGTACGGCCACTACCAGCTGTACGGCGTCCAGGAGGCGTTGCGCGGCGAGGGCTTCGCGACCTCGTCGTCGTACGCCTCGGTGGCCAACAGGGTGTCGTACTTCTTCGACTTCACCGGGCCCAGCGTCGGCCTGGACACCATGTGCTCCTCGTCGCTGGTCACCATCCACCAGGCCTGCCTCGCCATCCGCAACGGCGACTGCGACGTCGCCGTGGCCGGCGGGGTCAACATCTCCAGCCACCCGGTGAAGTTCCTCCAGCTCGCCCAGCGCGGCTTCCTCGCCGAGGACGGGCGCTGCCGCAGCTTCGGCGAGGGCGGCACCGGGTACGTGCCCGCCGAGGGCTCGGGCGCCGTCCTGCTCAAGCGCCTGGACGCGGCCCTCGCCGACGGCGACCGGATCCTCGCCGTGGTCAAGGCGTCCGCCGTCAACCACGGTGGCGCGGGCGCCGGTTACAGCGTCCCCAACCCCAAGGCCCAGGGCGAGCTGGTGCGCACGGCGCTGGAGCGGGCCGGGCTCGCGCCCGCCGACCTCGACTACCTGGAGGCGCACGGCACCGGTACGGCGCTCGGTGACCCGGTGGAGATCACCGGCATGCTGCGGGCCTTCGGCGAGGAGCCGCCCGAGCGGCTGCCGATCGGCTCGGTCAAGTCCAACATCGGGCACGCCGAGTCGGCGGCCGGTATCGCCGCGATCACCAAGGTGCTGCTCCAGATGCGGCACGGCGAGCTGGTTCCGTCCCTGCACGCGGACCGCCTCAATCCGAACATCGACTTCACGGCGATCCCCTTCGAGGTCCAGCGCGAGCGGGCGCCCTGGCCCCGCCGTGTCCTGGCGGACGGCGGGGTTCGGCCGAGGACGGCGGGCGTGAGCTCCTTCGGCGCGGGCGGCACGAACGCCCACATCATCCTCCAGGAGTACGTCGGTGACGGCGCCGTCACCGCCGCTGCCCCGGCCGGTCCCCAGCTGGCGGTGCTCTCCGCGCGGGACACCGGCCGGCTCACCGCGCAGGCCCGGCGGCTCGCCGACCACCTGCGCACCGGGGAGGACACCGCCGCGACCCCCGCGCAGGTCGCCTGGACCTTGCAGACGGGCCGGGAGGCGATGGCGCACCGGCTGGCCGTGCTCTTCCACGATCTGCCCGAGCTGTGCGCCCGCCTGGACGAGTTCGCGGCAGGCGGCACCCCGGCCGGCAGCTGGACCGGCGTGGTCGACCCGCGCCGGCCCGTCGCGGGCGAGCCTCTCCCCGCCGACCCCGCCGCGTACGGCACCGCCTGGACCGGTGGACAGCAGGTCGACTGGCCCGCCCTGCACCCCGGCGGCCGGCCCGCCCGGGTGGCGCTGCCCGGCTACCCCTTCGACGGCGACCGGGTCTGGCTTGCTGCGGCCGACGCCGAACTGACCGCCCTCGGCGCCGGACGCGACGCGCACGGCGCCAGACGCCACGCGCATGGTGCCGACGTCGACGCGCACGGTGGCGGCCGGGGCGGGCACGGCGCCGACCTCGACGCGCACCGTGGCGGCCGGAGTGCGCAGGGCGCCGACCACGGCGCGCCCGATGCGAGCCACGGTGCCCGCGTCGACCGACGCGACCCCGAGGGGCTGCTGCTGACCCGGCAGTGGCGCCCCGCCCCGCCCGGGCCCCGTTCGGCGCCGCCCGCCCTGACCGCCGTTCTCGCCGCACCCGGTGCCGAGGCGCTGGCCGCCCGGCTCGCGGCGGTGCTGCCGGCCGCCGAAGTGCTCACCACCGACCGGATCGACGCCGAACTCACCGACCCCGGCACCCGCTGGGACCGCTTCGACGCCGTCGTCGACCTGGCCGGCTGCACCGGACCCGTGCTGCCGCCGCCGCACACCGCACTGCCGTCCTGGCTGCGCTGGCTCCAGCACCTGGTCGACCTCGGCCGCCGCGACCTGCGCGCCCTGCTCGTCTCGCGCGGTGTGCCCGCCCTCGGCGGAGCGGCCCGGGTGGGCCTGTACCGGATGCTGCAGAGCGAGTACCGCCACGTCCGCTCCCGGCACGTGGAGATCGACGGCGCCGCGACCGACGAGCAGCTGTGCCGCTGGGTCACGGAGGAGTTGTGCGCCGACGGCGAGCCCGCCGAGGTCGCCTACCGCGGGGGAGTGCGCCACCTGGCGACGCTCGCCGAGCCCCCGCGGGCGCAGCGCGCCGGACTCGGCTTCCCGGCGGACCACGTGCTGTGGGTGACCGGTGGCACGCGCGGCCTCGGACTGCTCACCGCCCGCCACTTCGTCGCCCGGCACGGCGTGCGCAAGCTGGTCCTCACCGGCCGCGAGGAGCTGCCGCCGCGCGCCGAGTGGGCCGCGCACATCGCCGAGGACGGCCCACTGGGCCGCAAGCTGCGCCCGCTGGCCGAACTGGCCGCCCAGGGCGTCGAACTCGAAGCCGTCGCGGTCCCGCTGGACGAGAAGGAGGCGCTCGCCAAGGTCCTCGCCGACGTCAGGCTGCGGCTCGGCCCGGTCGGCGGCGTGATCCACAGCGCGGGCTTCACCGACTTCGAGAACCCGGCGTTCGTCCGCAAGCAGCAGACCGGCGTCGCCCGCGTCCTCGCACCGAAGGTGTTCGGCCTGGACGCCCTGCTGGAGTGCTTCCGGGACGAGCCGCTCGGTCTGTTCGTGCTGTACTCGTCGGTCGCCGCCGCCGTCCCCGCCCTCGCGGTCGGCCAGAGCGACTACGCCATGGCCAACGCCTACCTGGACGCGGTGGCCGAGGCACGCCCGTACGGTCTGCCCCTGCTCAGCGTGCAGTGGCCGAGCTGGAAGGACACCGGCATGGGGGAGGCCCGCAGCGCCGCCTACCAGGCATCCGGCCTCGCCTCGCTCACCGACGCGCAGGGGCTGGCCCTGCTCGACCGGGCGCTGGAGAGCGGCGCCCGGGTCGTGATGCCCGTACTCCCGCGCCCCGGCGCCGAGTTCAGTGCCGAACGCCTGACGGCGCGGCGCCTGGAGGCCCCGCCCGCCGCACCGGCCCCCGCCCCCGCGGCTGCGGCCCCCGCGCCACGGCCGGCGGTCGGCGCGGGCGCGGACGTGCGCGCCGCCGTCGAGGCGGTGGCCTCCTGGCTGCTCGACCAGCTCGCCGCGGAACTGCGCTTCGACCGCGCCAAGCTGGCCGGGGACGTCCCGGTCCATGACTACGGCATGGACTCGATCATGGTCTCCCAGCTCGTCCAGACCGTGGCCCAGCGACTGGACGTCTCGGTCGACCCGTCGGCCCTGCTGGAACACCCGACGGTGGACGACTTCGCGGCGTACCTCGGCGAGGAGCACCGAACGGAGCTGCTCGCGGAATTCGGCGGCACGGAGACCGTCGTCACGGCACCCGAGGCACAGACAGGGGCTGAGGTATCGCCGGTGACCGCGACCCCGGCACCCGTCTGGGCCTTCGACGCCCCCTCCGCTCCGCCCGCCACCGCCCCCCGGCAGGCCCCCGTCTCCCACGCCCCCGGCTCGGCCCCGCGAGCCGACGCCGTGGCCGTGGTCGGCCTCTCCTGCCGCTTCCCCGACGCCGACTCCGCCGACGCCTACTGGGAGCTGCTGCGGGACGGCCGCAGCGCGCTGCGGCCCCTCCCGGACTCCCGCTTCGGCCGCTCCCTCGGCTACCACGCCGGACTGCTGCCGGAGGTGCTGCGGTTCGCGCCCGAGCGGTTCCTGCTGTCCGAGGCGGACGTCAAGGCGATGGACCCGCAGGCGCTGCTCCTGCTGGAGGAGGTCGACAGGGCCGTGCACCACGCCGGTTACCACCCGGCGGACCTCAAGGGCCGCAGGGTCGGCGTGTACGTCGGCGGCCGGGCCACCCACACCCCCGACCCGGCGGCCCTGGAGCTGGCCAAGAACCCGGTCGTGGTCACCGGCCAGAACTACCTCGCGGCCAACATCTCCCAGTTCTTCGACTTCCAGGGCCCTAGCCTGGTGGTGGACACCGCCTGCTCCTCCGCCCTGGTGGCGATGGACATGGCCGTCCAGGCACTGCGCGCGGGCACCGTCGAGTCGGCCGTCGTCGCCGGTGTGAGCCTGCTCGCGGACGACCGAGCGCACCAGGTGTTCGGGCAGCGCGGGCTGCTGAACCCCGGCCCGGAGTTCCACGCGTTCGACGGCCGGGCGGCCGGCCTGGTGCTCGGTGAGGGCGTCGGCGTCGTCGTCCTCAAGCCGCTGGCCCGGGCCCAGGCGGACGGCGACCGGGTGCTGGCCGTACTGGAGGGCATCGCGGTCAACAACGACGGCCGCACCGCCGGACCCGCCACCCCCAACCTGAGGGCGCAGAAGGACGTGATGGCCGAGGCGCTGGCGCTCAGCGGCCGTGCGCCGCGCGACGTCGGCTGGGTGGAGACCAACGCCTCCGGCTCGACCGTCACCGATCTGCTCGAACTGAAGGCGATCGAGGGCGTCTACGGCGCCGGCCCGGACCGTTCCACGCCGCTCGCGCTCGGATCGGTGAAGCCGAACATCGGTCATCCGCTGGCCGCGGAGGGCATCGCCGCGTTCATCAAGGTCGCCCTGATGCTCCACCACCGGCAGCAGGTCCCGTTCCGGTCCGGACAGCACCCCCTGCCGCACTTCGACCTGGACGCCTCCGCGATGTACTTCCCGAGAGAGCCCCGCCCGTGGACCGCGGGCGCGGACCGGGCCGCGCTCAACTGCTTCGCCGACGGCGGCACCAACGCCCACCTGCTGCTCGCCCCGGCCCCGGCGGACCACCACCCCGCCCGGGCGCCGCTGCCGCGGCCCTCCTCGGAGCGCACGGTCGTCATCCGGGGCACCGCCTCCGATGGGCCCGGCGCACCCGCACCGTCGGCGGCGGCCGACCTGTTCTGGGACACGTACCGATGACCGCGGCCGACGGGACGCCCCCGGCGACCGAGACGCCCACGGGGCGCCTGCCCGTGGTCTTCATGTTCTCCGGGCAGGGCTCGCAGTACTACCGCATGGGCCAGGAACTCCACGAGTCCGACGAGGTGTTCCGCACGGCCCTGCTGCGGTACGACGCCGTCGCCGCCGGGCTGCTGGGCGAGTCGGTCCTGGCCCGGATCCTCGACCCGGCCCGGCGCAAGAACGAGCCCTTCGTCGACACACGGCTCACCCACCCGGCGATCGTCATGATCGAACTCGCCCTGGCCGAGACCCTGCGCGCGAAGGGCGTCGAGCCGGACTACCTGCTCGGCTCCAGCCTCGGCGAGTACGCGGCCGCGGTCGTCTCCGGCAGCATCGACGCCGAGACGTGCCTGCGGCTGCTCGTCCGGCAGGCGGACGGCCTGCACGCGGGCCCGCGCGGCGGGATGCTCGCCGTCATCACCCGCCCGGGCGGCCGCGACCGGCTCCCCGCGCTGCCCGGCTGCGAGGTCGCCGCCCGCAACTACCCGGGTCACATCGTGGTCGCGGGCGCCGACGCGGACCTGGACCGGGCCGAGGCCACCCTGCGCGCGGCCGACGTGCTGCACCAGCGGGTGCCGGTCGAGTACGCGTACCACTCCAGCCTGATGGACGGCGTCCTCGCCGAGTGCCGGGCCGCCTTCGACGGGGTGACCTTCGCCCCACCGCGCGTCCCCTGGGTGTCGTGCGTGGACGGACGGCTCGTCGAGCGGCCCGGTGCCGACCATTTCTGGCAGGTCGCCCGCAGACCCATCGAGTTCGAGCGGGCCATGGCCGCGATGCGGGCCCGCGGCGACTTCCTCTACCTCGACCTGGGCCCCTCGGGCACCCTGCACAACTTCGTCCGCGGCAACCTCCCGGCGGGTGACCGCTCCCGCTCGCTGCCGCTGCTCAGCCCGTTCGGCCACGACCCGCGGTCCCTGGAACAGGCCCGGACACTCGCGGCACCGGCATCGTCCCCCTCCACCACCGCGGTCACACCTGCACATCCGACTCCGGTGACAGCGCAGACGGCAAGGAAGGCACACGGCATGAAGGTCTACGGTTTCCCAGGTCAGGGGTCCCAGCAGCGGGGGATGGGCAAGGAGCTGTTCACCAGATACCCGCGGGAGACCGCGATCGCCGACCGCGTGCTCGGCTACTCGATCGAGGAACTCTGCGTCCACGACCCGGAGCGCCGCCTGGGCCGTACCGAGTACACACAGCCGGCGCTCTACGTCGTCAGCGCCCTGACCTACCTCGACCGGCTCACCGAGGACGCCGAACCGGCCGACTACCTGATCGGCCACAGCCTCGGCGAGTACGTCGCCCTGTTCGCCGCCGGCGTCTTCGACTTCGAGACCGGGCTGCGGCTGGTGCAGCGGCGCGGCGCCCTGATGGCGGAGGCCGGAGGTGGCGGGATGGCCGCGGTGGTCGGCTGCGACGAGGCGACCGTGCTGCGGGTCCTCGCCGACTCCGGCATCGACGAGCTGGACCTGGCCAACTACAACGCGCCCGACCAGTTCGTACTGTCCGGTCCGGCCGAGCGCGTCGACGCCGCCCGCGCCGCCTTCGAGTCGGCCGGTGTCCGCGCGGTCCGGCTCAACGTCAGCGCGCCCTTCCACTCCCGCTACATGCGCGACACCGCCGCGGAGTTCGCCCGCTTCCTGGACGGCTTCACCCTGCGCGACCCGGCCGTCCCGGTGCTGGCCAACGTGGACGCGCAGCCGTACGTCCCCGGCACCGTCAAGGCGACCCTGACCGCGCAGATCGCCTCCCCGGTCCGCTGGACCGACACGGTGCGCCGGCTGATGGGCCACGGCGACTTCGAGTTCATCGAGCTGGGCCCGGGCCGGGTCCTGACCAATCTGGTCGCCAAGATCAGGAAGAACGCCGAGCCGCTGCCCGCGCCCGCGGTGGAAGAGCGGCCCGGCGAGCCGCTGCCCGCCCTCCCGCTGCCGTCCGCCGCGCAGCCCGTGGCCGCTACCGCCCCGACGGCCGACACCCTCGGCGCCGCGACCTTCCGCGAGCGGTACGGCCTGCGGCGCGCGTACCTGCTGGGCGCCCTGTACGGCGGCATCTCCGGCCGCGAGATGCTGGGCGCGGCGGCCAAGGCCGGGCTGCTCGGCTTCCTGGGGACCGGCGGCCTGCCCCTCGACGAGGTGGACGGCAGGCTGCGCGACCTGGCCGGGGAGCTGGGCCTGGGCGGCTCCTTCGGCGTCAACCTGCTGTACCGGCACGGAGCCCCCGAGGAGGAGTCGGCCCTGGTGGACCTGCTCCTGCGACACGGCGTCGACCTGGTCGAGGCGTCCGGCTTCCCGCTGATCACCCCGGCGCTGGTCCGCTTCCGCCTCAAGGGCGGCCGGATCATCGCCAAGGTGTCCCGCACGGACGTGGCCGCCGAGTTCCTGGCCCCGCCGCCGGAGCGGCTGGTGGCCCGGCTGCTGGAGGCGGGCGAGGTCACCGCGGAGGAGGCCCGCGCGGCGGCCGGCCGGCCGATGGCGGACGACCTGTGTGTGGAGGCCGACGGCGGCTGGCTGAGCGGCACGGCCGATCTGCTCACCCTGCTGCCCGCCGTGCTGCGGCTGCGCGACACGACCGCGACGGGCGGCCGGCGGGTGCACGTGGGGTGCGCGGGCGGCATCGGGACGCCCGAGGCGGCCGGGGCCGCGTTCCTGCTCGGCGCCGACTTCGTCCTGACCGGCTCGGTCAACCAGTGCTCCGTGGAGGCCGCCACCAGTGCGGAGGTGAAGGACATCCTCCAGGAGGCCCGCGAGTACGACGTGGACACCGCGCCCTGGGGGGAGCTGTTCGACCTCGGCGTCCAGGCCCGCTACCTCAAGCGGGGGCTGTTCTTCCCGGCCCGGGCGTCCCGGCTGCACGAGCTGTGGCGCCGGCACGGTTCGCTCGCCGAGCTGGACGACGAGACCAGGAGCCAGATCCTCGACCGGTACCTGGGCGGCGAGGCTCCCGCCCCCGCGGCGGCGGGCAGCACCCCCGAGCAGCAGCTGGCGGCTGTGTTCCGCGGCTACTTCACGCGTGGTTTCCGCCTCGCCGTGAGCGGTGACCAGCGTTCACGGGTGGACTACCTGGTGCACTGCGGCCCCGCGATGGGCGCCTTCAACCAGGTGGTCGCGGACACCGAGCTGCACCCGTGGCGGGCCCGCACGGTGGAGGCGATCGCCGACACCCTGATGGACGGCGCGGCCGTCCACCTCTCCGCCCGTCTGCGCAGTTTCGGCTGAGCCCGGTGCGGGTGACCGAGGACGCCGCGTATCCGAAGCGGCGTCAGGACACCAACGTGTGGAGGTACTTGACCGTCGCCCGGTCGGCCGGCAGCAGCGTCTCGATGGCCAGCTCGGCGACGGTCACGTCCATCGGCGTGTTGAAGGTGGAGATGGACGAGATGAAGGACAGGGTCCGGCCCTCGTGCTCGATCTGCATCGGCAGCGCGAAGTACGGCACCGGCTCGGCCGGCTCCCCGCCCGGCGCGCTGTCCGGCACCGGATACGCCGCCACCTCCTCGTACAGCGCCCGCAGCGGCTCCGAGCGGTGCAGGGCGATCTGCCGCTCCATCTGCTCCAGCAGGTGCCCGCGCCACTCGCGCAGGTTGCGGATGCGCGGCGCCAGACCCTCCGGGTGCAGGGTCAGCCGCATCGCGTTCAGCGGCGGCTCGAGCAGATGCTCCGCTACGCCGTCCATCAGCATCAGGATGCCCCGGTTGGCGGCGAGCACCTGGTACGTCGCGTCCACGACCAGCGCCGGATACGGCTCGTAACCCCGGATCAGCCGCTCCATGCCCTCACGCAGGGCGTCCAGCGCCGGGTCGTCCAACGGCGTCTCCGGATAGTGCGGGGCGTAACCCGCCGCGAGCAGCAGCGCGTTGCGCTCCCGCACGGGGACGTCCAGGTGCTCGGCGAGCCGCAGCACCATCTCCTCGCTCGGCCGCGAGCGGCCCGTCTCGATGAAGCTGACGTGCCGGGCGGAGGAGTCGGCCCGCAGCGCCAGTTCCAGCTGGCTGACCCGCCGCCGCTCCCGCCAGGCCCGCAGCAGCGGGCCCACGCCCTGGGCGGTGGGGGCGGTGGGGGACACGAGTGCGGTCATACTCCGAACGGTAGCCGACGGCCGTCGGCGCCGGGCCCCGGTCGGCGCTCCGGACCGTGCCCTGGTCGGCGCTCCCGACCGGGGCCCGGACGGCGCTCCTGACCAGAGCTCGGGTGTCCGCCCTGTGGCAGGCTGGAGAGGCAAACCGCCGCCCAGGACAGGAGCGCAGTCCATGCCCGTCGAACCGCTGTCGCGGAAGGAGATCGAGGAGCGGCTGGCCGAGCTGCCGGGCTGGTCCCTCGACGACGGCCGCCTCTCCCGTTCCTACCGCCTCGCCTCGCACTTCGCGGCGACCGCGATGGTCGTCCACATCGCCCAGGTGCAGGAGGAACTCGACCACCACTCCGACCTGACCCTCGGGTACAACACGGTCTCCCTGGCCGTGCACACCCACAGCGCGGGCGGTGCCGTCACCGAGAAGGACGTCGAGCTCGCCCGCAGGGTGGAGGACCTGGCCGCAGGCCATGCGGCACACTGACGGGTGTGCTCGACTACGACAAGGAAGCGGAACGGTACGACGCCTCCCGCGGCGGCGAACCCCGTGCCGAGGCCGCGGCGCGGGCCGTACTGAGCCTCGTACCCCGGCAGGCGCGCAGCCTGCTCGACGTCGCCTGCGGCACCGGCATCGTCCCCCGGCGCTTCGCCGCCGCCCGGGAGGGCATGCGCGTGACCGGCGCCGACCTCGCGCCCGCCATGACCCGCTACGCCGCCGCCCGGCTGCCCGGCGCCGTCGTGCTGGCCGACAGCCGCCGACTTCCCTTCCGCGACGGGGAGTTCGACGCGGTCAGCAGCGTGTGGCTGCTGCATCTCGCGGGCGGTGACGAGAACGTGCGGGCGATCGTCGGCGAGTGCGCACGCGTCCTGCGGCCCGGCGGGGTGTACGTGACCACGGTCGACAAGGGCGCCTCGCACAACGTGGGCAGCGACATCGACGCGGTGCTCGCCTCCCGCCCGCCGAGCACCGCGCACGACGCCGCCGGACTCGTCGAGTCGTACGCCCGCGCACACGGCCTGGTCCCGGCGGGGCAGGCCCGCTTCACCGGCCACGGGCAGGGCCGCAGCCCTCGTCGTACCGTCGCCGACCTGCGGCGCGGCTGGTTCGTCACGCTGCCGCCGGGCGACCCGCGCGCCGAGCACTTCGCCACCCGGCTCGCGGCCCTCCCCGACCAGGACCGGCCGCGCCCCGACCCGGTCTTCACCCTCAGGGCGTTCGCGAAACCGTAGGAGGCCCCGGGCAACCCGTGGGCCAAGGGCGGCAACCCCGCCGCCCCCGGCGGCGACCCAGAGACGGAATCCATCCGTCCTCCAGGAGGTTCGTCCCGTGAGGCACCCCCACAAGCACCGCAGACGCCCGCTGGCCCTGGGCGCGGCCCTCGCCGCCGCGGGTCTCGTCGCCACCGCTCTGACGACTCTCACCCCCGACACCGCCGAAGCCGCCACCGCCCGGCAGGTCGAGGCCCTCGACCGGGGCGTGGTCAGCGTCCACACCGGCGGCGGCAACCTGGTCAGCTGGCGCTGGCTGGGCACCGACCCGGACAACGTCTCGTTCAACGTCTACCGGGCGGGGACCAAGGTCAACGCCGCCCCGGTCACCGGCTCCACCACCTACTTCCACTCGGGCGCCCCCTCCCACGCCGACTACACCGTCCGCGCGGTCGTGAACGGCACCGAACAGGGCGACTCGGTCCACGCGATCCAGTTCCGGGCCGGCTACAAGGACGTGCCGATCTCCCCTCCCGCCGGCGGGACGACCCCCGACGGGGTCTCCTACACCTACGAGGCCAACGACGCCTCCGTCGGTGACCTCGACGGGGACGGCGCCCTGGACATCGTCCTCAAGTGGCAGCCGACCAACGCCAAGGACAACTCCCAGTCCGGTTACACGGGCAACACGATCGTCGACGGCGTCAAGCTCGACGGCACCCGGCTGTGGCGCGTCGACCTGGGCCGCAACATCCGCTCCGGCGCCCACTACACGCAGTTCCAGGTCTACGACTACGACGGCGACGGCCAGGCCGAGGTCGCCATGAAGACCGCCGACGGCACGCGGGACGGCACCGGCGCGGTCATCGGCAGTTCCTCGGCCGACCACCGCAACTCGTCCGGCTACATCCTGTCCGGTCCCGAGTACCTCACCATGTTCAACGGGCGGACCGGCAAGGCGATGGGCACCGTCGACTACGTCCCCGCCCGGGGCAACGTCTCCTCGTGGGGCGACTCCTACGGCAACCGTGTCGACCGCTTCCTGGCCGGCACGGCGTACCTGGACGGCTCCCGCCCCTCCCTGATCATGGCGCGCGGCTACTACACGCGCTCGGTGATCGCCGCCTGGGACTGGCGCGGCGGCTCCTTCACCCGCCGCTGGACCTTCGACACCAGCTCCTCCACCAACGCCGGCAAGGGCTACGACGGCCAGGGCAACCACCAGCTGTCCGTCGCCGACGTCGACGGTGACGGCAGGGACGAGATCGTCTACGGCGCGATGGCCGTCGACGACAACGGCCGTGCCCTGTGGACCACGAGGAACGGCCACGGCGACGCCATGCACGTCGGCGACCTCGACCCGTCCCGCGCGGGCCTGGAGGAGTTCAAGGTCGACGAGGACAGCTCGAAGCCGTCGTCGTGGATGGCGGACGCGCGCACGGGCCAGATCATCTGGGCCACCGGCGCGAGCGGCGACAACGGGCGTGGAGTCTCCGCCGACATCTGGTCCGGCAGCGCGGGCGCCGAGTCCTGGTCGTCAGCCGAGAGCGGCATCCGCGACCCGAAGGGCACGGTCGTCGGCAGCCGCAAGCCCTCCAGCGCCAACTTCGTGTCCTGGTGGGACGGCGACCCCGTCCGCGAACTCCTCGACGGCACCCGCGTCGACAAGTACGGCACCTCCGGCGACACCCGCCTCCTCACCGGCTCCGGCGTCGCGTCCAACAACGGCACCAAGGCCACACCGGTCCTCGCCGGCGACATCCTCGGCGACTGGCGCGAGGAGGTCGTCTGGCGCAGCACCAACAACACTGCCCTGCGCATCTACTCCACCCCGCACGACACGGACACCCGCATCACGACCCTGCTCCACGACACCCAGTACCGCACGGCCCTGGCCTGGCAGAACACCGCCTACAACCAGCCTCCGCACCCGAGTTTCTTCATCGGCGCCGGAATGGCCACGGCGCCCAGGCCGACGGTGTACACGCCCTGATCCACGTCCGCCCCTTCAGGCGGCCTCGTCCACCGGCGGGGGCTTCCCGCCGGTGACCACCGCCCTGACCCACCTCTGCGTCAGCCGCGTCCGCGACGCGAGCACCTCCACCGGTACGCCCCGCCGGTGCGCGGCGCGCAGAGCGGCGTTCCGCCAGTGTTCGAGTCTTCTCTTCGCGGCCTTGTCCGTGACCGTCCGATGCAGCAGCACCGCCAGTCCGAGCAGCAGCCGCCCTGCCGGCCCCTCCCAGGTACGTGCCACGCAGCGCCCCCTGTCCTCGCACCACTCCCACTGACACAACGGTCGAAGAGGCGCGGCGCGGCCACAAGGGCGTGAAACGGGCGCACTGGACACCGAGAGGACGGGCGGCGGAGGACGCACGGCGGCACGCGCCCTCACACGCGACGACCGGGCGGCTCCTGTGTGGGAGGAGCCGCCCGGCCCGGTACGCGGAGAGCGGGGGACTATTCGAGTAGCTCCGCGTACGAGCCCATGGCGAGGGCTATGTCCGCCTGGGCCCAGAACCGGTGGTACGTGAACGTGGGCGCGGCGCCGCCCGCGAGATAGCTCTCGATCTTCGACCAGGCCGGGTCGTCCTGGTAGAAGGAGCGGATCGAGGAGAAGGTCGACGACGCGTCGATCGTGTCGCCGTTCGGCATGGTCCCGGTCCAGCCGTTCGGCACGTGCACCGGGTCGTCGAAGCGGTTGTAGTCGGCGCGGGTCTCCGGGACGGCGATGCCGAGCGCGGTCTGGTTGTTCTCCCACATGCCGTCGAGCAGCGCCTTGGCGGTCTCGGCCGCCTCCGTGTCGCCCGAGCGGTCGGCGTAGTACGTCAGGGTCTTGGCGTACGCCGCCGCCACGCCGACGTCGTTGGTGTAGTCCGAGACGGTGACGTGCAGTTCGCTGTTGTCACCCGGCGAGGAGGCGTTCCAGGTGTCCGGCTGGCCCGACCACCGCAGCGTCGAGGGGATCCGGAAGCTGCCGTCCGGGTTGACCGTCGTCTCCGACAGCGCCCAGTCGACCCACTTGTCCAGGACCTCCTTCGCGTCGGCGTCGCCGCTCTGCTGGTAGTACTCGGCGACCCGCTCCATGGACCACGCCTGGAAGCCGAACCACTGGTTGGACGGCGGGTCGTGGTACACCGGCTTCTCGTCGTAGTACATGCCGTAGAAGGTCGGCGTACCGGCCGGCGGTGTCGCGTACCGGCCCGCCCAGCTGTTGGTCGCGCCGCCCGCGATGGCGCCCTCGTCGGACTGGAGCCAGCGGTAGAACTCCACCTGCCGGTCGAGGGACTTGGCCCAGTCGGAGGCGCCCGTGGCCGACTTGGGCTTCAGGTCGTCGTAGGTGCTCAGCGCGTAGGCCGCCAGCGGGTTCTGGTAGCCGCCGTGGGTGTGGCTGGAGCCGATGCGCCAGGCCCAGCCCGCCGAGGTGTCCACGGCGCCGCCCCAGGCGTAGTACCAGGACAGCAGGTAGTGCGACGAGTCCTTGCCCGTGCCGGCCGGGCAGCTGGTCGGCCCCACGCAGTTGCCGACCTTCTTGAAGTACTTGTCGAACATGGCGTAGCGCAGGTAGTCGCCCATCTTGGCGGCCTTGTCGAGGGTGCCGGCGATCTCGTCGCCCTTGCCCTGCTCCTCGGCCCACTTGTCCGCCCAGTACGCGGCCTGCACGGCGCGCGCGTCGGCGTCCGGGGCGTTGGTGAACTTCCACTGCTTGGCGTAGGACGCGTCACCGGTGAACAGGTCCAGGTAGCCGTTCGGACCGCCGTACTTGAACGCGTCGCAGGTCGGCTGCGGCACCGTCTCCCACACCGACTCCTGTGCGCCGCGCTGGAAGGTGTTGATGTAGGAGGGGCCGGTGTCCGACGGGCCCGCCTCGCACTTGCCGGGCGAGTTGCCGTAGCCGTAGGTGTTGTCGACGTCCTGGAGCCAGTGCATGCCGTAGACGTCGTCCGTGCCGTACGCCGACTTCAGCTCGGCGGCGATCGGGTCGGGGCCGACGGAGACCGCGCCGTCCAGGGGCGCCGGGTACTCCTCCGGCGTGTCCAGCTCGGGTGCGTAGGTCGCCGGTTTCGAGGCGTTGTAGGCCGAGTTGGTCGGCTGGTCGGCGTGCGTGGGGATCATGTACGTCTCCATGATCTCCCATGCGTTGTTGAACCGGGTCCAGTCGCCGGTCACCTTGCCGTACATGGCCTGCAGCCACAGCAGGTAGCTGTACGCCTCGGAGGTGGTCTCGTGCCCGTGGTCCGGCGCCTCGACGATCAGCGTCTCCACCGAGTGGTACGGGATGCCCTCAGGCGAGAAGTAGCCGTTCGCCGGGTCGGTGATCTTCCCGTACAGCTGCAGGAAGCGGGCGTCGTAGTCCTTGGCGGCGGCCAGCTGGGTCACGTTGACCGTGGCCTTGCCGTGGCCGGGGGCCGTGGACTCGAAGACCGCCGAGCCGGTGCCGGAGGCGTCGGCCGTCACGGTCACCCGCTGGGCGGTGGCCCAGTTCGACGGGGTGAAGGTGAGGGCCGCCCCGCCGGTGACGGTCAGGCCGGTGTTGCCGCTGGTGCGGGCCGTCGTGACGGCCACGTTCGCGGTCGGCTGCTTGGAGAGCTTGACCTCGTACGTCCCCGACTCGCCTTGCTGGACACCCAGTTGGGCGGGTGCCGCCACCACGGTCGGTCCCGAGGCGACCGTGATGCCGACCGGTGTGGAGTCCGCGGAGGCGCCCATGCTGTCGTAGGCCTTGGCCACCAGTGAATGACTGCCCACGGTCAAGCCGGAGGCGGAGTACGCGTAGGGCGAGCTGGTGTCGGTGGCCAGCAGCCTGGTGTCGTCGTAGAACTCCACCTTGCTGATCGTGGCGCCGTCGGCCGCTGCCGCCGTGGCCGCCAGCGGGACCGCCTCGCCCTGCGAGTACACCGCGCCCGCCTCCGGGCTGGTCAGCACGGTGATCGGCGGCTGGTGCGCGCCGAGGCAGGCGGTGCCGTTGATCGCGAAGTTCGTCGGCGCGGCGTTGGTGCCGCTGTACGTGAACTGCCCACCGGTGGAGACGGCGGCCCCGGCGGCGATCCGCGCGTTGTACGAGGCGTTCTGCACGGTGACGGTCCGGCCCGACTGGGACCAGGTGCCGTTCCAGCCGTTGGTCAGCCTCTGGTTGCCCGCGTAGTCGTATGTGAGCGTCCAGCCGTCGATGGCGTCGCCGCCGCGGTTGGTGAGTGTCAGCTCCGCGGTGAAGCCCGCGCCCCAGTCGTTGGTCCGGTAGTCCACGCTGCACTGAAGTGCCGCGGCCTGGGCGGGTGTCGAGCCGGTGGTCATCATCGCGAGAGGCAGCGCGAGGGCCGCCAGCGCGGCCGTCCACAGCCGCCGCGCGGTGCGGCGACCGGGTCTGTGTCGGGGATGCATGGTGCTGGTTCCTCCTTGCGGCTCGGGGAGGGGGCGGGGGAGGAGCAACAAGCCTTGAACCAGTGGGAGCGCTCCCATAGTGATGAGAGGTCCAGGAGCGGTCAAGATGTGTGGCGAGTCGAAAAGATTCGACAGGTGCCGTCGAGAGAAAGTCAGTAACTCCCCTGTTCTTTGCCGTCACTTGGCGCTACCTTCGCTGGCACCAGTGGGAGCGGTTCCATCAGTCGACGCGTCCGTCACGGCGCGCCCGAACTGCAAGGAGTCGCTCATGCGACACCCCCCGCTCCACCTCACGCGTTCAGGACTTTTAGCCGCGGTCGCGGCCCGTCCGACGCCTCTTCGGCCGGCGTGCCGGCCCGCACGATCCCCGGGCGGTCCCACCGTGCCCGCGGGCCGTTCCTGACCTCCGAACGCGACGGCACCCCATGCCGTCCGGCAGCGGGCCGCGCCCGGCATGCGCACGGCCCCGGACGACAGCACCCGCACCCCCACGAAAGAAGGAACCCGCACTCATGACCCGTAGCAGAACCGCGATGCTCGCCGCCCTGGCGCTGGTCGCCGGGGCCTCCGGCACGGCCTTCGCCGCCCAGTCCGCGAACGCCGGCGCGGCGGCCGTCCCCTGCACCGTCGACTACGAGGTGCAGAACGACTGGGGCAGCGGCTTCACCGCCGCCGTGACCGTCACCAACAACGGCGCCGCCACCTCCGGATGGTCGCTGGGGTGGACGTACGCCGGCAACCAGAAGGTCACCAACAGCTGGAACGCGAAGGTCAGTCAGAGCGGTGCCGCCGTCACCGCGGCCAACGAGTCCTACAACGGGACCCTGTCCACGGGCGGTTCGGCGAGCTTCGGCTTCCAGGGCACCTACAGCGGCAGCAACGCGATCCCGGCCACCTTCACCCTCAACGGCGTGACCTGCAACGTCGACGACGGCGGCCCGACGGATCCGCCGGGCCCGACCGACCCGCCGGACCCCGGTGGTCCCTCCGACCGGGTGAACAACCCCTACGACGGCGCCCAGGTCTACGTGAACCCGGAGTGGTCCGCCAAGGCCGCCGCCGAACCCGGTGGCGACCGGATCGCCGACCAGCCCACCGGCGTGTGGCTTGACCGGATCGCCGCCATCGAGGGCGTGAACGGCGGCATGGGCCTGCGTGACCACCTCGACGAGGCGCTGACGCAGAAGGGATCCGGCGAACTCGCCGTCCAGCTCGTCATCTACAACCTGCCCGGCCGCGACTGCGCGGCCCTCGCCTCCAACGGCGAGCTGGGCCCGACGGAGATCGGCAAGTACAAGACCGAGTACATCGACCCGATCGCCGCCATCCTCGCCGACCCGAAGTACGCGGACCTCAGGATCGTCACCACGGTCGAGATCGACTCGCTGCCCAACCTCGTCACCAACGTCTCCGGGCGGCCGACCGCCACGGAGAACTGCGACGTGATGAAGGCCAACGGCAACTACCAGAAGGGCGTCGGCTACGCCCTGAACAAGCTCGGCGACATCGACAACGTCTACAACTACGTCGACGCCGGCCACCACGGCTGGCTCGGCTGGGACAGCAACTTCGGCCCCTCCGCCGACATGTTCAAGACCGCCGCCACCACCGAGGGGGCGACCGTCGCCGACGTGCACGGCTTCATCGTCAACACCGCCAACTACAGCGCCCTGAAGGAGGAGAACTTCAAGATCACGGACTCGGTGAACGGAACCCCCGTGCGCCAGTCCGACTGGGTCGACTGGAACCAGTACACCGACGAGCTGTCCTACGCCCAGGCCATGCGCGACAAGCTGGTCTCGATCGGCTTCGACCAGAACCTCGGCATGCTGATCGACACCTCCCGCAACGGCTGGGGCGGCGCCGACCGGCCCACCGGACCGGGCGCGACGACCGACGTGAACACTTACGTGGACGGTGGGCGCTACGACCGCCGTATCCACCTCGGCAACTGGTGCAACCAGTCCGGAGCCGGCCTCGGCGAGCGCCCGCAGGCCTCTCCCGCCGCCGGGATCGACGCGTACGTGTGGATGAAGCCCCCGGGCGAGTCCGACGGCGCGAGCGAGGAGATCCCGAACGACGAGGGCAAGGGCTTCGACCGGATGTGCGACCCCACGTACGAGGGCAACGCGCGCAACGGCAACAACCCGTCGGGCGCCCTGGGTAACGCCCCGGTGTCCGGGCACTGGTTCTCCGCGCAGTTCCAGGAGCTGATGAAGAACGCCTACCCGCCGCTTTCGTGAGCGGGTTCCCGCGTAGGTGACGCCGTCGGGGTCCGGCCTTCGGGCCGGGCCCCGGTGGTGCCCGGGCGGCGCCCGGGTTTTTGCGATAGCGGCAACAAGATTTGCCCCGGCGCCGTGAGTCGTCGCACCCTGGCGGCATCGCGAACGGGAGGCTGACCACCATGGCGCACGACCACCGACACCAGCAGCACAAGCACGACCACCCCGTACCCGAGCACGGCCACGGACACGGACCCGACCACCACGACCACGACCAGCTCGACTGGGCCGAGATGGCCCCCCTGCTGGAGGCGCAGGCGGAGCTGTACACGCCGCTGTACCGGCAGGCCATGACCTGGCTCGCACGCGAGGTGCCCGAGCCCGGCCTGGTCGTCGACGTCGGCAGCGGCCCCGGCGTCGTCTCCTGCCTGTTCGCCGACACCTTCCCCGGCGCACGCGTCGTCGCCGCCGACGGTGCCGGACCGCTGCTGGACCGGGCCCGCGACCGTGCCGCCCGGCTCCGTGTCGGCGACCGCTTCTCCACCCTCACCGGCGACCTGCCCGGCGTACTGGGCGAGTTGGACTACCCGGCCGACCTGATGTGGGCCAGCCAGAGCCTGCACCACCTCGGCGACCAGCGAGCGGCCCTCGCCGCGCTCGCCGGGCACCTCGCGCCCGGCGGCACGCTGGCGGTCCTGGAGGGCGGACTGCCCGCCCGGTTCCTGCCCCGCGACATCGGCATCGGGCGTCCCGGGCTGCAGGCCAGGATGCACGCCGTGGAGGAGGAATCGTTCGCCGAGATGCGCGCGAGCCTGCCCGGCACCGTGGCCGAGACCGAGGACTGGCCCGCGATGCTGACCGCGGCGGGCCTGAAGCACACCGGCACCCGGAGCTTCCTGCTGGACCTGCCCGCGCCGCTCACGGACGGGGCCCGCGCGTACGTCACCACCTCCCTGTCCCGGCTGCGGGACCGGATCGGGGACGGCCTCGACGCCGTGGACCGGACGCCGCTCGACCGGCTGCTCGACCCGGGGGACGAGGCGAGCGTGCACCGGCGCCAGGACGTGTTCGTGCTGCTGGCGCACACGGTCTACACGGCCCAGCGGACTTCCTGAGCCGCCCTGACCGCGGTACTCGACCGCGAGAGTCGACGCCGTGGTCGTACGGCCGCTGGGGCAGCCCGACCAAGACGCGCGGGGGCCCGGTCGCACCGACCGGGCCCCCGCACGTGGGACGACGTCTCATTCCCCGTTGAACTCCGCGGGGTCGAAGCCCAGGCGCCGGTCCTCGTTCAGCGCGCTGATCGCCGCGAGGTCCTCGGTGTCCAGGGCGAAACCGAACACGTCGATGTTCTCCTTGATCCGGGACGGCGTCACGGACTTCGGGATCACCACGTTGCCGGTCTGGAGGTGCCAGCGCAGCACGACCTGGGCCGGGGTGCGGCCGTGCTTCTGGGCGATCGCCACGATCGCCGGGATCTCCAGAATGCCCTTGCCGGAGCCGAGCGGGGACCACGCCTCGGTGGCGATGCCCTGCTCGGCGTGGTACTCGCGGGCGGCGTGCTGCTGCAGGTGCGGGTGCAGCTCGATCTGGTTGACGGCCGGGACGACCGACGTCTCGCCGATCAGCCGTTCCAGGTGCTCCGGGTGGAAGTTGGAGACGCCGATGGCGCGGATCCGGCCGTCGGCGTGCAGCTTCTCGAACGCCTTGTACGTGTCGACGTACCGCTCCTTGGCCGGCATGGGCCAGTGGATCAGGTACAGGTCGACGTACTCCAGGCCCAGCTTCGCCAGCGAGGTGTCGAAGGCGCGGAGGGTGGAGTCGTACCCCTGGTCCCTGTTCCAGAGCTTGGTGGTGACGAAGAGGTCCTCGCGGGCGATGCCGGAGGCGGCGATCGCCTTGCCGGTGCCCTCTTCATTGCCGTAGATCGCCGCTGTGTCGATGCTGCGGTACCCGGCCTCCAGCGCCTGGGCGACGGCCGTCTCGGCCTCGTCGTCCGGCACCTGCCAGACGCCGAAGCCCAGCTGGGGCATCTCGACGCCGTTGTTCAGGATGATCGGGGGGACCTTGCTGCTCACGAGCTCTTGATCCTTCGGTTGTGGTCAGGTGGTACTCATATCGTCAACGATCGCGGCCGTCGACGCATTCCTGACCGGCGAACTCACGCCGTGTACAGCGCCTCGACCTCGCTGCCGTAGGCCTTCTCGATGGCCTTGCGCTTCAGTTTCAGCGACGGGGTCAGCAGCCCGTGCTCCTCGGTGAACGGCTGGGCGAGGATGCGGAAGGTGCGGATCGACTCGGCCTGCGACACCAGCGTGTTGGCGGCGACGACCGCGCGCCGCACCTCCGTCTCCAGATCGGTGTCGTGCACCAGCTCGGCCGGAGGCATCCGCGGCTTGTTGCGCATCGTCAGCCAGTGCTCGACCGCCTCCTGGTCGAGGGTGATGAGGGCCGCGATGTAGGGCCGGTCGTTGCCGACGACGATGCACTGGTTGACCAGCGGATGGTCCCTCACGCGCTCCTCCAGCAGTCCGGGGGAGACGCTCTTGCCGCCGGAGGTCACCAGGATCTCCTTCTTGCGGCCGGTGATGGTGAGGTAGCCGTCCTCGTCCAGGGCGCCCAGGTCACCGGTGGCCAGCCAGTCGTCCTGGAGGGTCTCGTCGGTGGCCTTGGGATTGTTCAGGTAGCCCTGGAAGACGTTGTCGCCGTTCAGCCAGATCTCGCCGTCGTCCGCGATGTGCACGGTGACGCCCGGGACGGGCACCCCGACGGTGCCGAAGCGGGTGCGTTCGGGCGGGTTGGCGGTGGCGGCGGCCGTGGACTCGGTCAGGCCGTAGCCCTCGTAGATCTGCACGCCCGCGCCCGCGAAGAACAGTCCCAGCCGCCGGTCCATCGCCGAGCCGCCCGACATGGCGTTGCGGATGCGTCCGCCCATCGCGGCCCGCACCTTGGCGTAGACGAGCTTGTCGAAGAGCTGGTGCTGCATGCGCAGCCCCGCCGACGGGCCGGGGCCGATGCCCCAGGCCTTCGCCTCCACCGCCTCCGCGTACTTCACGGCCACGTCGACGGCCTTCTCGAAGGGGCCGGCCTTCCCCTCCTTCTCGGCCTTGCGCCGGGCCGCGTTGAAGACCTTCTCGAAGATGTACGGCACGGCCAGGATGAAGGTCGGTCTGAAGGCCGCGAGGTCGGGCAGCAGGGCGGCGGCGTTCAGCTGCGGCTGGTGGCCGAAGCGGACCCGGCCCCGGATCGCCGCGACCTCCACCATCCTGCCGAAGACGTGGGCGAGCGGCAGGAAGAGCAGGGTGGCCGCCTCGTCGCCCTTCCTGGAGTGGAACACCGGCTCCCAGCGCTCGATGACGGTGTCCGCCTCGTACATGAAGTTGCCGTGCGAGATGACACAGCCCTTGGGGCGGCCGGTGGTGCCCGAGGTGTAGATGACGGTGGCGGGCGTGTCGGGCGTGACCGCCTTCCGGTGCCGGTGCACCACCTCGTCGTCCAGGTGGGCGCCCGCGTCGTACAGCTCCTGGACGGCGCCGGAGTCGAGCTGCCACAGACCGCGCAGGTGCGGCAGCCGGTCGATGACGGTGGCGATCGTCATCGCGTGGTCCTCGTGCTCCACGACCGCGGCCGTCACCTCGGCGTCGTACAGCATCCACATGCACTGCTCGGCCGACGAGGTCGGATAGATCGGCACCACCTGGGCCCCGATCGTCCACAGCGCGAAGTCGAAGAGGGTCCACTCGTAGCGGGTGCGGGACATGATGGCGACCCGGTCGCCGAAGCGGATGCCCTGGGCGAGCAGCCCCTTGGCGAGGGCCAGCACCTCGTCGCGGAACGCGCCGGCGGTCACGTCCCGCCACCGCCCGGCGTCGTCCTTGCGGCCGAGCGCGATGTGCCGCGGATCCTCCTGGGCATGCCGGAAGACGGCGTCGGCCAGACCGCCCACCGGTGGTGCCGACGTCGACGGAGGACTGGTGAACTCGCGCAAACCCCGCTCCCCGCTTCTGGTGACGCCCCGCGCAGCGCGGTGAAAGCTACCCCACCCGGCGTGGGTGCGGGAGGGGCGTCAAAATCGAACAGGGCTCATGTTCGCGCTGGTCAGCAAGGGAAAATGCGCCCACATGGGGAAGGGTCGGACACATTCCTGACCGTTGAGTAAGTTTCGGTGCCGTAATCTCCACGGAATCTGTACGACCCGCTTACCGCCGGTACGGTGGGTGGCTCCGACGGCTGTCCGGGTCACCCGAGGCCCGCGCTCCGAGGCCGGTGCAGCCGGTCGCCGCCCGCCAGGATCGCCGACGCGAGGGCGTCGGCCGCGCCCCGCGCCGAGGGGTGGCGCCTGCCGTGCACCAGCACGAAGTCGACACGGCCCAGTTCGGGCAGTCCGGCCCGTTCCGGCACCCGTACCAGGCCGGGCGGGACGAGCCCGCGCGAGTGCGCCATCACACCGAGGCCCGCGCGGGCCGCCGCGATCAGGCCGTTGAGGCTGCCGCTGGTGCACGCGACGCGCCACTCGCGGCCCTGCCGCCGCAGGGCCTCCAGTGCGAGCGCGCGGGTGATGCCCGGCGGCGGATAGACGATGAGCGGCACCGGACGGTCCGGGTCGACGCGCAGCCGCTCCGCGCCGATCCACACCAGCCGGTCGCGCCGGACCGGCTCGCCCCGCGGGTCCTCGGGCCGTCGCTTGGCAAGCACCAGGTCGAGCTTCCCGGCGGCCAGCTGCTCGTGCAGCGTGCCCGACAGCTCCACCGTCAGCTCCAGGTCCACCTCGGGGTGCTCGTGCCGGAAGCCCTCCAGGATCTCCGGCAGCCGGGTCAGCACGAAGTCCTCGGACGCCCCGAAGCGCAGCCGCCCGCGCAGCCGGGTGCCGGTGAAGAAGACCGTCGCCTGCTCGTGCACCTCCAGGATCCGGCGCGCGAACCCGAGCATCGCCTCGCCGTCCTCCGTCAGCTCCACGGAGTGCGTGTCGCGGCTGAACAGCTGCCGGCCGGTGGCGCCCTCCAGCCGCCGCACGTGCTGGCTCACGGTCGACTGGCGCAGCCCGAGCCGCCGGGCGGCCTGCGTGAAGCTCAGCGTCTGGGCCACCGACAGGAACGTGCGCAGGTGGGAAGGGGCGTACACCACTCCAGCCTATCGCAGAACGCGATGACAGTCAGAGCGGTATACGGGATTCCCGATCGCCCGGTGAGAGAGCAGGATGGACCGGGGACCCGTGACCCGTCCCCGACCTTCGGACGACAGTGCACAAGACAGCGAACGAGCAAGTGGAGCACCGTGAAACGCCTGCGATGGCCGCGTCGGCTGCCGATCGACCCGTACATCCTGCTGCTGCTCGGGACGGTGGGCCTCGCCGCGCTGCTGCCGGCCCGCGGCACGGGAGCGGATGTCGCCTCCGGTGCCTCCACCGCCGCGATCGCCTTCCTCTTCTTCCTCTACGGCGCCCGGCTCTCCACCCGTGAGGCGATGGACGGCCTGCGGCACTGGCGGCTCCATGTCACCGTGCTCGCCTGCACCTTCGTCGTCTTCCCGCTGCTCGGCCTCGCCTCGCGCGGACTCGTCCCGGTCTTCCTGACCGACCCCCTCTACCAGGGGCTGCTCTTCCTCACCCTGGTCCCGTCGACCATCCAGTCGTCGATCGCCTTCACCTCCATCGCCCGCGGCAACGTGCCCGCCGCGATCTGCGCGGGTTCCTTCTCCTCGCTGGTGGGCATCGTCGTCACGCCGCTGCTGGCCGCCGCCCTGCTGGGCGGGGGCGGGGGCGGGTTCTCCGCCGACTCGGTCGTCAAGATCGTGCTGCAACTGCTGGTGCCGTTCGTCGCCGGGCAGGTGCTGCGCCGCTGGATCGGGGGCTTCGTCGCCCGGCACAAGAGGGTCCTCGGCCTCGTCGACCGCGGCTCGATCCTCCTCGTCGTCTACACGGCGTTCAGCGAGGGCATGGTCCAGGGCGTCTGGCATCAGGTCAGCCCGGTCCGGCTGGCCGGGCTGCTCGCCGTCGAGGCCGTGCTGCTCGCCGTGATGCTGCTGCTGACCTGGTACGGGGCGAAGGCGCTGCGCTTCGGCCGGGAGGACCGGATCGCGATCCAGTTCGCCGGGTCGAAGAAGTCCCTCGCCGCGGGGCTGCCGATGGCGAGCGTCCTGTTCGGCGCCCAGGCCTCACTGGCCGTGCTGCCGCTGATGCTCTTCCACCAGATGCAGCTGATGGTGTGCGCGGTCATCGCCAAGCGCCGGTCGCAGGACCCGGAGGCGGTCGCCTCGGAGCAGTCGGAGCAGTCGGAGCAGTCGGAGCAGGCAGGGCAGCCGGGGCAGCCCGAGGAGGCCGGGGCGTCCGGGAAGCCCGCCGCCCCGGCGCGCACCAGGGTCGGCACCGGGAGGCGCTGAGCGGCGAGGGCCCTCTCAGCCGCCCGCCGTCACGCTGTCCATGGGCAGGTGCAGCACGGTGTTCCCGAGGGCCGACGGCGGATTACCGGTGGCGATCTCCTCGTCGGTCAGTGCCCGGTTCCAGACGTGCACCTCGTCGATCGAGCCGGTGAAGCGGGCCCGGCCGTCCACGCGCTCCCCGATGTGCACGCCGAACGGCGAGTTCCGGCTGACCGAGCCCGGCACGTCCGCCGCGTCGACCGTCGTACCGTCGACGAACAGCGTGAGCCTGCCCTCGCCGCGCCGCAGCGCGAGGTGGTGCCAGCGGCCGTCGTTGTGGGCGCGGTCGGTGCGCACCCACGCCGAGCGCGGGGCCGCCCCGCCCTCACGCGTGGTGATCAGCCCCTGGACGCGGCCGTTGCCGGGCTCGGCGCGCAGCCACACCTGGGGCTGCGTGGTGCCGACCCCGCCCATCCACAGCAGCGGCTGCTCCCCGTCGTCCGCCGAGTACCGGAACCACAGCGACGCCGTGAAGTCCCCGGCCCCGAGCGGCAGCCGCTCGTCGTACGGCAGCCGCACCGCGTCGTCGGCCCCGTCGAAGGAGAGCGCGCCGCCCACCGCGCCGCCCACCGCGCCGCCCACCGCGCCGCTCACCGCGCCGTCCGTCGTACCGGCGCCGCCGAGCACGACCGCGGGCGCGGCACCCGCGGCGAGGTCGGGGGTGGTGGGGTCGGCGGCCCGGCGCGGCTGGAGCCAGTCCTCGGTGAAACGGGCGAAGCGGATCTCGTCGCGGGCGTCCACCGCCCCGGCCTCGTACAGCAGGCCCACCGCCGCGTCGTCGACGGCCACCATGTCGGAGTAGCCGGACCAGTCCCGGGTGACGACCGTGCCGCGGTCCACGCTGTCCCAGGTGGCGCCGCCGTCGTAGGAGGAGCGGACCGTCATCGTCCGGCGGCGGTCGGGGTCGGCGGGGGCGGACAGCAGCATCCGGTCGCCGAGGCGGAGCACGGCGCCCTGCACCTGCGGGGTGTACAGGTCCGGGAGGGCCTGGAAGGGCGCGGCGAAACTGTCGCCGCCGTCTCGGCTGACGGCCAGGGTGCGGTGGCCGAGGTCGGTGCCGTTCTCCTCCCGGCCGCTGACCAGGAGCGACCCGTCGGCGCGTTCGGTGAGGGTGACCTCGGACGGCTTCTGCCGGAACGTGCCGTCGGCGGCGACGGGCCAGGTGTCGGTGGCCCCGACCTTCCAGTGCTCGCCCCCGTCGTCGCTGACCACGAGCGCCGCGTGGTTGGCGGTGACCCTCCCCCAGCCTCCGGCCGGGGGGACCCCCATCTCGCTTCGCTCACCGTCCCAGGTCTCGGCGTTGACGCCGACGACGAGCCGTCCGGGGTGGCTGCCGCCGGTGAGCTGGATGCCGTGCACGGGGCCGGTCGCGTACCAGGAGTCCCAGTCGGGCGGCAGGATGTCGGCGCTCAGGTCGCGGGGCGCGGACCAGGTGCGGCCGTCGTCGTCGCTGTACTGGAGGTGGGGGGTGCGGGCACAGGGCACCGCGCAGCCGGCGGCGTCCGTACGGCCGGCGTTGTACGTCTCGACCAGCAGGATCCGGCCGGTGGTGCGGTCCACGACCGGGGCGGGGTTGCCGTGGGTGTCGCCGCCGCCGTCGTTGACGACCTGGAGCGGCCCCCAGGTGCGTCCGCCGTCGGTGGACCGCTTGACGACGATGTCGATGTCACCGGCGTCCCCGCAGTCGAGGACGCGGCCCTCGGCGAAGGCCAGCAGGGTGCCGTCCGTCGTCCGCACGATCGCGGGGATGCGGAAGCAGGCGTAGCCGCCCGGGTCCTGGTCCGCCTTGAAGAGGACCTGCTGCTCGAACTCCGGCGCCCGGACCCCGGATTCGGCGTGGGCGGGGAGCGTGGAGGCGGCCAGGGCGAAGAGGGAGGCGAGGGCGAGCAGGGGGGAGCGCGGGAGCGCGCGGGGAGGTGACGGCATGGAACGGTCTGCCCTTCAAGCGGCTGGTCGGGAGCCGGTCGTCAGGACATCAGTACATCAGGACGTTCCCGCCCGATACGCCCCGTGTGATCCACGCGCGTGTCGCCCGACGGCGCCTGGGAAGGCGCCCGGGAAAAGGCACTCGAGACGGGGCCCCTGCGGCGCAGGGGGCGCTCCCCGCCGGTCGGGGCCCCGCCGCCGTGACGCGGGAACCGGGTCAGCCCCGGGCGGCCGCGGCCCGCAGGGCGACGCGGTCCTCACCCGCGTACACGTTCATGGAGCTGCCGCGCAGGAAGCCCACCAGCGTCAGCCCCGTCTCGGCGGCCAGGTCCACCGCGAGCGAGGACGGCGCCGACACCGCGGCCAGCACCGGGATGCCCGCCATCACGGCCTTCTGCGCCAGCTCGAAGGAGGCCCGGCCCGACACCAGCAGGACCGACCGGGACAGCGGCAGGTCCCCGTTCTGGAGGGCGCGGCCGACCAGTTTGTCGACGGCGTTGTGCCGGCCCACGTCCTCCCGTACGTCCACCAGCTCACCGTCCTCGGTGAACAGGGCCGCCGCGTGCAGGCCGCCGGTCCGGTCGAAGACCCGCTGGGCGGCGCGCAGCCGGTCGGGCAGGTCCGCCAGCAGCTCGGGGGTGACGCGTACCGGGGGAGTGTCGGCGATGGGCCAGCGGGCCGTCGTGCGCACCGCGTCCAGGCTGGCCTTGCCGCACAGGCCGCAGGACGAGGTCGTGTAGACGTTCCGCTCCAGCGTGATGTCCGGGACCGGGACGTCCGGGGTCGTCCGGACGTCGACGACGTTGTACGTGTTGGCTCCGTCGGCCGTGGCGCCCGCGCAGTAGACGATGTTCTGCAGGTCGCCCCGCTCGGCGAGCACCCCCTCGCTGACCAGGAAACCGGCCGCGAGCGCGAAGTCGTCGCCCGGAGTGCGCATCGTGATCGCGAGGGGCTTGCCGTTCAGCCGGATCTCCAGCGGTTCCTCGGCGACGAGCGTGTCCGGGCGGGTGGAGACCGCGCCGTCCCGTACGCGGATCACCTTGCGTCGTTCCGTGACTCGTCCCATGTCCGTGCCCCTTGTGCCGGTCAGTCCCGGTTCTGTACGTGCTGGTAGCCGAAGCGGCCCTTGATGCAGAGGTTGCCGTGGGTCACCGGGTTGTCGTGCGGCGAGGTGACCTTCACGATCTCATTGTCCTGCACGTGGAGGGTGAGGTTGCAGCCCACTCCGCAGTACGCGCACACCGTGGTCGTCTCCGTCTGCCGCCCCTCGTCCCAGGTGCCCGCCGCGCGCATGTCGAACTCGGATCTGAACGACAGGGCGCCCGTGGGGCAGACCTCGATGCAGTTGCCGCAGTAGACGCACGCCGAGTCGGTCAGCGGGGCGTCCCGCTCGACCGAGATCCGGGCGTCGAAGCCGCGACCGGAGACGGAGATCGCGAACGTGTTCTGCCACTGCTCGCCGCAGGCGTCCACGCACTTGTAACAGAGGATGCACTTGCCGTAGTCGCGCACGTACAGGTCGTTGTCGATCCTGGGTTCCTCGTCGACGCGGGCGGCGTCCGGGCCGAAGCGGTCGGGCTTCGCCTCGTACTCCTTGATCCACTGCGCGACGGCGGGGGTCGTGGAGAGGTCGACCGACGAGGCGAGCAGTTCGAGGACGACTTTGCGGCTGTGCCGGGCGCGCTCGGTGTCCGTCCGCACCACCATGCCCGGCTCGGCCCTGCGCGAGCAGGCGGGCGCGAGGGTCCGGGCGCCCTCGACCTCCACCACGCAGACCCGGCAGGCGTTCTTCGGGGTGAGGGTGTCGCCCTCGCACAGGGTCGGGACGTCCGTCCCGGCGGCCCGGCAGGCGTCGAGGATCGTCGACCCCTCGGGGACCCGGGCCTCCTGGCCGTCGAGGGTGAACTCCACCAGCCGGCGCGGCACTCCGAGCGGTATCGCGGTCATTCGTACGCCCCCAGACGGTCGATGGCGGATTCCACGGCGTTCCACGCGGTCTGCCCGAGACCGCAGATCGAGGCGTCCCGCATCGCGCGGCCGACCTCGCGCAGCAGGGCGATGTCGTCGGCCGCGGCGGCACCCGTGCGCTCCACGATCCGGCGCAGCGCCTCCTCCTGGCGCACGGTCCCGACCCGGCACGGCACGCACTGCCCGCACGACTCGTCGCGGAAGAACTCCGCGACGCGCAGCAGCAGCCGGGGCAGCGGGACGGTGTCGTCGAAGGCCATGACGACTCCGGAGCCGAGCGTCGTGCCGGCCTGTCGGGTGCCCTCGAAGGTGAGGGGGATGTCGAGTTCGTCGGGGCGCACGAAGCCGCCCGCCGCGCCGCCGAGCAGTACCGTCCGCAGACCCCCGCGCACTCCGGCGAGCGTGAGCAGCTCGCCCAGAGTGGCGCCGAACGGCAGCTCGTAGACGCCGGGGCGGTCCACGCTGCCCGACACGCAGTACAGCTTGGGGCCGGTGGAGGTCGCCGTGCCGATCGCCGCGTACGCCGGGGCGCCCATGGTCAGGATCGGCAGCACGTTCACCAGTGTCTCGACGTTGTTCTCCACCGTCGGCTTGCCGAACAGCCCCTTCTCCACGGGGAACGGCGGCTTGGAGCGGGGCTCGCCCCGGTAGCCCTCGATGGAGTTGAACAGGGCCGTCTCCTCACCGCAGATGTACGCGCCCGCGCCCCGCCGGATCTCGATGTCGAAGGCGTAGCCCTGACCGAGGACGTCGTCGCCGAGCAGGCCCCGGGTGCGGGCCTGCGCGATGGCGTGGGTGAGGCGGGCGAGGGCGCGCGGGTACTCGCCGCGCAGGTAGAGGTAGCCCTTGTGCGCGCCGGTGGCGTACGCGGCGATCGTCATCGCCTCGACGAGCGCGTACGGGTCGCCCTCCATGAGCACGCGGTCCTTGAAGGTGCCGGGCTCGGACTCGTCGGCGTTGCAGACGAGGTAGTGCGGGTGGTCGGGCTGGGCGGCCGTCGCCTGCCACTTGCGTCCGGTGGGGAAGGCGGCGCCGCCGCGGCCGACCAGGCCCGCGTCGGTGACCTCGCGGATGACGCCGGCCGGGCCCAGCTCGAAGGCGCGGCGCAGGGCCGTGTAGCCGCCGTGGGCGCGGTAGTCGTCCAGGGCGGCGGGGTCGGTGGTGCCGACGCGTGCGAGGAGGGTCAGGGGGGACTCGCCGGTCTGGGGGACCGCCGCGGCGGGCGGGGGTTCGGCGGGGGCGGATTCGGGGGCGGTGGCGGCGCGGACGGCGGTGTCGGGAGTGGCGGGGGCGCATACGGCGGTGGCCCGCTGCCCCGATCGGCCCGCGCGGACCGCCAGAGCCGCCGGGGCCCGCTCGCACAGGCCCAGGCACGGGCCACGCTCGACCCGCACCCCGCTTGCCGGTCCCAGTCGCGTCTCCACGGCCGCGCACAGGTCGCCCGCTCCGGCTGCCGCGCAGGCCAGGTCGGTGCAGAGGTGGAGCACCGTCGCCGGGCGGGGGCGGACCGAGAACATCGCGTAGAAGGTGGCGACCCCGTACGCCTCCGCAGGCGGCACCGTCAGGCGTCGGCACAGGTAGTCCAGGGCGCCCTCGCTGATCCAGCCGACCCGGTCGTTCAACGCGTGCAGCCCCGGCAGGAGCAGGTCGCGGCGGTCCCGGGCCGCCCGTCCGCCGCGCGCCCAGCGCAGGTCGGCGGCGTCCGTCCCCTCGCGGGCGGCGCCCTCCCAGGACGACTCGGGCGGGCCGAGCAGGGCGTCGACGGCCGCGCGTTCCTCGTCCGTCGGCTCGCTGTCACCGAAGCGCAGGTCCACCGGTGCTCACCTTCTCGATCCGGATCGCCGAGGCCTTGAACTCCGCCGTCCCGGCGATCGGGCAGTTGGCCTCGATGGTCAGCTGGTTGGTGTCCACCTCGTCGGGAAAGTGGAAGCTCATGAAGGCGAGCCCGGGGCGGAGCGCGGTGTCGACCCACACGGGCGCGACCACCGAGCCGCGCCGCGAGGCCACCCGCACCTCCTCGCCGACCACCACTCCGTAGCGTTCGGCGTCCTCCGGGCACAGCTCGACGGACTCGCCGCGGCGGAGAGGAGACGAGTAACCACCGCTCTGCACACCGGTGTTGTAGGAGTCGAGCCGCCGGCCCGTGGTCAGCCTGATCGGGTACTCCTCGTCGGTGAGGTCCACGGGCGGGTCGTGCCGGACGATGCCGAAGGGCGCGCGCGGGCCGCGCCGGTCCGGGTCCGGCTCCCACAGCCTGCCGTGCAGGTAGGTCGGTTCCAGCTCCTCGGTGCTCGGGCACGGCCACTGGATGCCCTGGTGCTCCTCCAGGCGCGCGTACGTCATCCCGTGGTGGTCCGGCGACAGGGACCGCAGCTCGTTCCAGACGGCCTCGGCGTCGGCGTACTTCCAGTCGTGGCCGAGGCGGGCCGCCAGGTCGCAGAGGATGTCGACGTCCTCCCGTGCCTCCCCGGGCGGGGTCACGGCCTTGCGGACGCGCTGCACGCGCCGCTCGCTGTTGGTGGTGGTGCCGTCGGTCTCGGCCCAGCCGGCGGTCGCCGGGAGGACCACGTCGGCCAGTTCGGCGGTCTTCGTCAGGAAGATGTCCTGCACGACGAGGAAGTCCAGCGCCCGCAGCCGTCGTACCGCCTGTTCGCCGTCCGCCTCCGACTGCGCCGGGTTCTCGCCGATGCAGTAGACGGCCCGCAGCGTGCCGTCGTCCATGGCCTCGAACATCTCCGTCAGAGTGAGGCCGTGGTGCGGCGGGACGACCGTGTCCCAGGCCGTCTCGAACTTCGCCCGGACCTCGGGGTCGAGCACGTCCTGGAAGCCGGGCAGCCGGTTGGGGATCGCGCCCATGTCGCCGCCGCCCTGCACGTTGTTCTGGCCGCGCAGGGGCTGGAGCCCGGAGCCGTAGCGGCCGACGTGGCCGGTGAGCAGGGAGAGGTTGATCAGCGCGCGGACGTTGTCGGTGCCGTTGTGGTGCTCGGTGATGCCGAGGGTCCAGCACAACTGGGCGCGCTCGGCGCGGGCGTAGGCGTGCGCGAGGTCGCGGATCGCGGCGGCCGGTACGCCCGTCACCTTCTGGGCGAGGGAGAGCGTCCACGGCTCGACCAGGGCCCGGTACTCCTCGTAGCCGGTGGTCGCGCGCCCGACGAACGCCTCGTTGACGAGCCCGGCGTGGATGATCTCGCGGCCGATCGCGTGCGCCAGCGGGATGTCCGTGCCGACGTTCGGGCCGAGCCAGCTCTCCGCCCACTCGGCGGTGGAGGTGCGGCGCGGATCGACGGCGTACATGCGGGCGCCGCCCTGGATGCCCTTCAGCACGTGCTGGAAGAAGATCGGGTGGGCGAAGCGGGCGTTGGATCCCCACATCACGATCACGTCGGTGTGCTCGATCTCCTCGTACGAGGAGGTCCCGCCGCCCGAGCCGAAGGCGGCCGACAGGCCGGCGACGCTCGGCGCGTGGCAGGTGCGGTTGCAGGAGTCGACGTTGTGGGTGCCCATGACGACCCGGGCGAACTTCTGCGCCACGTAGTTCATCTCGTTGGTCGCCCGCGCGCAGGAGAACATGCCGAACGCGCCGCGCGCCGCCGTCAGGCCCCGGGCGGTCCGGTCCAGGGCCTCGTCCCAGGTCGCCCGGCGCAACGGCGCGTCGCGGGAGTCGCGCACCAGCGGGTGGGTGAGGCGGGTGTAGGTCTTCGGTTGCCGTTTCCTCATGCGGCGCTCCTCAGCGCGAGCAGGTCCGAGATGGCGTGCACGGTGCGCAGGGTGGGCACGTCCACGCCGGTGATCTCCGCCAGTTCGACGACGGCCGCGAGGAGCACGTCGAGTTCGAGCGGCTTGCCGCGCTCCAGGTCCTGGAGCGTGGAGGTGCGGTGGTCGCCGACCTTCTCGGCGCCCGCGAGGCGTCGCTCGATGGAGACGCCGACCTCGCAGCCGAGGGCCTCGGCGACCGCCAGGGTCTCGGCCATCATGGTCTCGATGACCTGGCGGGTGCCGCCGTGCAGGCACATCTGCCGCATGGTGGCGCGGGCCAGGGCGCTGATCGGGTTGAAGGAGATGTTGCCGAGCAGCTTCAGCCAGATGTCATTGCGCAGGTCCGGTTCGACCGGGCACCGCAGGCCGCCCGACCGCATCGCCTCGCTGAGCGCCAGACACCGGGCCGAGACATCGCGGCCGGGCTCGCCGATCGAGAACCGGGTGCCTTCCAGGTGCCGGACCACACCCGGCTGTTCGAGTTCGGTGGCGGCGTAGACGACGCAGCCGACGGCCCGTTCGGGCGCGAGCACCGCACTGACCGCGCCGGACGGGTCCACGCTCTCGAGGCGGCGTCCGTCGTACGGGCCGCCGTGCCGGTGGAAGTACCACCAGGGGATGCCGTTCTGGGCGGCCACGACCGCCGTGGAGTCGTGCAGCAGCGGCTCGATCAGCGGCCCGCACGCCGCGTACGAGTTGGCCTTCAGGCCCAGGAACACATAGTCGACCGGGCCGACTTCGGCCGGGTCGTCGGTGGCGTGGGCGTGCGCGGTGAAATCGCCGCGCGGGCTGCGCACCCGTACCCCGTACTGCCTCATGGCCGCCAGATGCGGTCCACGGGCGATCAGATGCACGTCGGCGCCCGCACGGTGGAGCGCGGCGCCGACGTAGGCGCCGATCGCCCCGGCGCCGAGGACTGCGACTTTCATGGCGAGGGAGCTCCGTTCGGTCGAGGGATACCGAGGAACCGCCGACCGAACCCGATTCCGACCCGGCGTCGGGTTCTGCGGTACTGTCGACGAAATATTGTCTACAGTATGGAAGTTGACCCAGCAAGGCTTCGCGCAAGGGCAAGGCTTTGTGCAAGGACGGTGGTTGTCTGCTCAACTGCCTTCTCAACCGCTTTCCCGCTGCCTACGGTTGGGGACTCATGAGTCCCCCCGTCGCACCCCCGGGCTGGAGCCGCTGGCTCGTTCCCCCCGCCGCCCTCTCGGTCCACCTCTCCATCGGCCAGGCGTACGCCTGGTCCGTGTTCAAACCGCCCCTCGAGTCCGCGCTCGGCCTCAGCGGCACGCAGAGTGCGCTCCCCTTCCAGCTCGGCATCGTCATGCTCGGGCTCTCCGCCGCCTTCGGCGGCACCCTCGTGGAGCGCCACGGACCGCGCTGGGCGATGACCGTCGCCCTGGTCTGCTTCTCGTCCGGCTTCCTGCTCTCCGCGCTCGGCGCGGCCGTGGAGCAGTACTGGCTGATCGTCCTCGGCTACGGCTTCGTCGGCGGGATCGGCCTCGGCATCGGCTACATCTCGCCCGTCTCCACGCTGATCAAGTGGTTCCCGGACCGCCCCGGCATGGCCACCGGCATCGCCATCATGGGCTTCGGCGGCGGCGCGCTCATCGCCTCGCCCTGGTCGGCGCAGATGCTGGAGTCCTTCGGCACCGACAGCTCGGGGATCGCCCTGGCCTTCCTCGTGCACGGACTGACGTACGCCGTCTTCATGCTGCTGGGCGTCCTGCTGGTACGGGTGCCACGCCCGAAGGAACGGGCGGACGGCGGGGCGGTCGCGCTCGACGGCGTCCAGGTCTCGGCGCGCGGCGCCGTGCGCACCCCCCAGTTCTGGCTGCTCTGGGTCGTGCTCTGCATGAACGTCACGGCCGGCATCGGCATCCTGGAGAAGGCCGCGCCGATGATCACGGACTTCTTCGCCGACACCTCGACGCCGGTGTCGGTGACCGCCGCCGCGGGATTCGTCGCCCTGCTCTCGGCGGCCAACATGGCGGGCCGGATCGGCTGGTCCTCGACCTCCGACCTGATCGGGCGCAAGAACATCTACCGCGTGTACCTCGGCGTCGGCGCGCTGATGTACGCGCTGATCGCCCTGTTCGGCGACTCCTCCAAGCCGCTGTTCGTCCTGTGCGCCCTGGTGGTGCTGTCCTTCTACGGCGGTGGCTTCGCCACGATCCCCGCCTACCTCAAGGATCTCTTCGGCACCTACCAGGTCGGGGCGATCCACGGGCGGCTGCTCACCGCCTGGTCGACGGCCGGCGTCCTCGGGCCGCTGATCGTGAACTGGATCGCCGACCGGCAGGAGGAGGCCGGTCGGCACGGCTCCGCCCTGTACGGAACGTCCTTCGTCATCATGATCGGGCTGCTGGTCGTCGGCTTCGTCGCCAACGAACTCGTCCGTCCGGTCCACGCCCGCCACCACGTATCCGCCGCCCCGGCACCGAAGGAGGGCAACGATGTCCGACGACAGCAGCCAGAGTCCGCCTGACCTGCCCGACCGCCGCCCGCTGATCGCCTTCACCTGGTTCTGGGTGGGCGCACCGCTCGCCTACGGACTGTACGAACTCGTCCGGAAGGCGACCCAGCTGTTCACCGGCTGAGGTCAGGACGCGGGGGAGGGCGCCCGGGATGCTGACCGAAGCCGACAAGCCGGGCGCCCGTTTCCTGTCGTATCACCTGCCGTCGTACCCGTCGGTCACTGATCACACTGGTGGATCCCGTACCCGAGGCAACGAGGACACCACCCATGCACGGCTCCCGCATCAGCGCCCTCGGCCATTACCAGCCCGCCCGGGTCCTCACCAACGAGGACCTGGCGGGAATGGTCGACACCAGCGACGAGTGGATCAGAAGCCGGGTCGGTATCCACTCCCGCCGTATCGCCGGCCCCGACGAGCCGGTCGACGAGCTGGCCGGGCACGCCGCCGCGAAGGCGCTCGCGTCGGCCGGGCTGACGCCCGCGGACGTGGACATGGTCGTGGTCGCCACCTCCACCGCGATCGACCGCTCCCCGAACACCGCCGCCCGCGTGGCGGCCCGCCTCGGCATCCCCGGGCCCGCCGCGCTGGACCTCAACGTCGTGTGCGCCGGCTTCACCCACGCCCTGGCCACCGCCGACCACGCCGTGCGGGCCGGCTCGTCGAGCAGGGCCCTGGTCATCGGCGCGGACAAGATGTCCGAGGTGGCCGACTGGACCGACCGCACCACCTGCGTGCTCGTCGGCGACGGGGCGGGGGCGGCCGTCGTGGAGGCCTGCGCGCCCGGCGAGGAGGCGGGGATCGGCCCCGTGCTGTGGGGGTCGGTGCCCGAGATGGGGGACGCGGTCCGTATCGAGGGCACACCGCCCCGCTTCGCGCAGGAGGGGCAGAGCGTCTACCGCTGGGCGACCACCCGGCTGCCCGCCATCGCCCGCCAGGCCTGCGAGCGGTCCGGGCTGGAACCGGCCGACCTCGCCGCGGTCGTCCTGCACCAGGCGAACCTGCGCATCATCGAACCCCTCGCCGCGAAGATCGGCGCCGTCAACGCCGTCGTCGCCCGCGATGTCGTCGAGTCCGGCAACACCTCGGCGGCGAGCATCCCGCTCGCGTTCTCCAAGCTGGTGGAGCGCGGCGAGATCACCACCGGGGACCCGGTGCTGCTCTTCGGCTTCGGCGGGAACCTCTCCTACGCCGGGCAGGTCGTCCGCTGTCCCTGAACACCCCCGGCGGAGCTCGGAGCGTGACGTGGACCACTCTCGGCCCCGCGACGCCCGGGCGCCGTAGACTGTAGACGAAAGACAATCGATACTCGGCGTACCGGTACGGGTCGTTGTCGTTGCTTGTGTCGTACCGCTCGCGCAGGATCGCTTTCGAGGGGGACCGATGTTGTCCGCAGGACTGCCGCAGGGCGCGGTGCCCAAGCTCGAACGACCCGGCCCGCTGCGTGACCGCGTCTACGAGGCGCTGCTCGAACTGATCACCACCCGGGCCCTCCAGCCCGGCCAGCATCTCGTCGAGAGCGAACTCGCCGGTCACCTCGGTGTGTCCAGGCAGCCCGTGCGGGAGGCCCTGCAGCGGCTCAACACCGAGGGCTGGGTCGATCTGCGTCCCGCGCAGGGTGCGTTCGTGCACGAGCCGACGGAGGAGGAGGCCGACCAGCTCCTGACGGTCCGTACGCTCCTGGAGGCCGAGGCGGCCCGGCTCGCCGCGGCCAACGCGTCCAGCGCCGGCGTGGCCGCCCTGGAGGAGCTGTGCGAGGAGGGGGAGCGGGCGGTCGCCGCCGACGACGTGGACGCCGCCGTCGCCGTCAACGCCCGTTTCCACGCGAAGATCATGGAGCTGGCCGGCAACGCCGTCCTCGCCGAACTCGCCGCACAGGTCGACCGCCGGGTCCGCTGGTACTACACGCCGATCGCCCGGCAGCGCGGCAAGCAGTCCTGGATCGAGCACCGCGGCCTGATCGCCGCCATCACCGGCCGGGACGAGCAGGCGGCGACCCGGCTGATGCGCGAGCACACCGAACATACCCGGCGCTCGTACCACGCGCGCGAGGAATCGTAAGGTCAGAGGCTGTTCGCAGGCCGCCCGGCGCGATGTCCGGGCGGCCCTGTCGGGTTCCGCGGAGTCGAGCACTCCGCACTTCTTTGTCCACTCAGTGGAGAAAGTTCGCAGTAATTCGTGCGTGACTTCTTCCCACGCCCGGCGCCCACTGCTACGTTCCCTCCGAAAGCAAGCCACGGACGTGGCCGGGAACCGGCACACACAAGGCCGATCGAGGCGGGGAGGGGCTCGTGAGACGCATGACGGCACGACCCGCGAACGCCCACCAAGCGCGACTGCTCCAGCTGTTGCGTGACGGAGGGCCCAACTCCCGTGCCCAGCTCGGCGATCAGGTCGACCTCTCCCGGTCGAAGCTGGCCGTCGAGGTGGACCGGCTGCTGGAGACGGAACTGGTCGTGGCCGACGGGCTCGCCGCCTCGCGCGGCGGGCGCCGCAGCCACAACATCCGTCTCAACCCCGAGCTGCGCTTCCTCGGCGTCGACATCGGCGCGACCTCGGTCGACGTCGCCGTCACCAACGCCGAACTGGAGATCCTCGGGCACATCAACCAGCCCATGGACGTACGCGAGGGGCCGGTCGCGGTCTTCGAGCAAGTACTGGCCATGGCCGCCAAGTTGCGTGCATCGGGGCTCGCGGAAGGCTTCGACGGCGCCGGCATCGGCGTCCCGGGGCCGGTCCGCTTCCCCGAGGGGGTGCCGGTGGCGCCGCCGATCATGCCGGGCTGGGACGGCTTCCCCGTGCGGGAGGCGCTCAGCCAGGAACTCGGCTGCCCGGTCATGGTCGACAACGACGTGAACCTGATGGCGCTGGGGGAGCAGCACGCGGGCGTCGCCCGCACCGTGCACGACTTCCTCGTCGTCAAGATCGGTACCGGTATCGGCTGCGGCATCGTCGTCGGCGGGGACGTCTACCGCGGGACGACGGGCAGCGCGGGCGACATCGGGCACATCCAGGCCGTGCCCGAAGGGCGCCCGTGCGCCTGCGGCAACCGGGGCTGCCTGGAGGCCCACTTCAGCGGCGCGGCACTGGCCCGCGACGCCACGGAGGCCGCTCAGCAGGGCCTGTCGGCCGAGCTCGCGAGCCGTCTGGAGACGAACGGGGGCCTCAGCGCCGCCGACGTCGCCGCCGCGGCCGCCGCGGGCGACGCCACCGCACTCGACCTGATCCGGGAGGGCGGCCGCAGCACCGGCCAGGTCATCGCCGGCCTGGTCAGCTTCTTCAACCCGGGTCTGGTGGTGATCGGCGGCGGGGTGACCGGCCTCGGCCACAATCTGCTCGCCGCGATCCGCACCCAGGTCTACCGCCAGTCACTGCCGCTGGCGACCGGCAACCTGCCCATCGTACTGGGGGAGTTGGGTCCCACCGCCGGAGTCATCGGCGCGGCCCGGCTGATCAGCGACCACCTGTTCTCACCCGCGTAGGCACCACCTTTCACCCGCGTAGCACCCCTTTCACCCGCGTAGCACCGCCTTTCACCCGCGTAGGCACCATTCGGTTGCCGAGCTCCACCAGCACAGCGCCCTGCTCTGCCCTGCCCTGCTCCGTTCTGCCCTGACACCGGCCCGCATGCCCGCCGAGGGGACCTCACATGGCACCAGAACCACCGCTGCTCAGTATGTCCGGCATCACCAAGTCCTTCCCCGGAGTCCGGGCCCTGGACGGCGTCGACCTCGACGTCCAGGCCGGCGAGGTGCACTGCCTGCTCGGCCAGAACGGCGCCGGGAAGTCCACCCTCATCAAGGTGCTGGCCGGCGCCCACCAACCCGACACCGGCACCATCCGCTGGCGGGGCGAGGACGTCACCCTGCGCTCGCCCATCGCGGCCATGCGGCTCGGCATCGCCACCATCTACCAGGAACTCGACCTGGTGGAGGACCTCTCGGTCGCCGAGAACGTCCACCTCGGCCACGAGCCGACCGCCGCCGGCTTCGTCGTCCGGGGCAGAGCGGCCAAGGCGTCGACGGCGCGGCTGCTCGAGCGACTCGGCCACCCGGAGGTCGATCCGGGCAGGCCGGTCGGCGAACTCTCCGCGGCGCAGCAGCAGATCGTGTCCATGGCGCGGGCGCTCTCGCACGACGTACGGCTCATCGTGATGGACGAGCCGTCCGCCGCGCTCGACCCGGACGAGGTCGACAACCTCTTCCGCATCGTCGCCGACCTCACCGCGGAGGGCGTCGCCGTCGTCTACATCTCGCACCGCCTGGAGGAGATCCGCCGCATCGGCGACCGGGTCACCGTCCTCAAGGACGGCCGGGCCGTCGCCGGCGGGCTGCCCGCCGAGTCGACGCCGACCCGCGAGGTGGTGGCGCTGATGACCGGGCGCAACGTCGAGTACGTCTTCCCGGACCGGCCGGCCGGGCCGTCCGGGGGCGAGCCCGTACTGAGCGTGCGGGGACTGACCCGGGAGGGCGAGTTCGCCGCCCTCGACCTGGAGATCCGCCCCGGAGAGATCGTCGGCCTCGCCGGCCTCGTCGGCTCCGGCCGCTCCGAGATCCTGGAGACGGTCTACGGTGCCCGCAAGCCGAGCGCCGGCCAGGTCCTCGTCGAGGGGAGCCCGCTGCGCCCCGGGAGTGTGCGCGCCGCCGTGCGCGCCGGCCTCGGGCTCGCCCCCGAGGAACGCAAGGCGCAGGCACTGCTGATGCTGGAGTCCGTCACCCGCAACGTGTCGGTCTCCGCCATGTCCCGCTTCTCGCGCGGCGGCTGGATCGACCGGGGCGCCGAACTGCGGGCCGCCCGGAAGGCGACCCGAGAGCTGTCGCTGCGGCCCGACAACCCCTCCGCGCCCGTGCGCACCCTGTCCGGCGGCAACCAGCAGAAGGCGGTCCTGGCCCGCTGGCTGCTGCGCGGCTGCAAGGTCCTGCTGCTCGACGAACCCACCCGCGGCGTCGACGTCGGCGCCCGCGCCGAGCTCTACGCGGTCATCCGCCGCCTCGCCGACGAGGGCCTCGCCGTCCTGCTGGTCTCCAGCGAGGTGCCCGAGGTCCTGGGCCTCGCCGACCGTGTGCTGGTGCTGCGCGAGGGCCGTGTCGTGCACGAGGCCCCCGCCCGTGAACTCGACGAACACCGCGTACTCGACCTCGTGATGGAAGGAAGCCCGGCGTCATGACGCAGCACGTGTCCCCGCCCCGGGACGACACCGGCAAGGCGGCACCGGTGGACGGTCCGCCCGCCTGGCGGGTCCAGTTGGGCCGCGCCGACGTCCGCACCCTCACCCTGCTCGGGGTGCTCGCCGCACTGGTCCTGATCGGCGGCATCACCCAGCCCGACGCGTTCCTCGACACCCGCAACCTCCAGCTGGTGCTCACCCAGGCGTCCGTGATCGGCGTCGTCACCGTCGGCATGACCTTCGTCATCGTCTCCGGCGGCATCGACCTGTCCGTCGGCGCCATCGTGGCCCTGGCCTCGGTGTGGGCGACCACGGTCGCCACCCAGGAGTACGGGTTCGTCGGCATCCTCTTCACGGCGGTCGTGGTCGGCGTGGGCTGCGGTCTGGTCAACGGGGTGCTCATCGCGTTCGGCCAGATGGTGCCGTTCATCGCCACCCTCGCCATGCTGGCCTCGGCGCGCGGCCTCGCGCTCCAGATCACCGACGGCCGCACCCAGGTCGTCACGGTCCCCAGCGTCCTGGACCTCGGCGAGCGCGACTCCTACGTTCTCGGCATCCCGCCCCTGGTCCTGGTGTTCGCGGCCGTCACCGTCATCGGCTGGCTGGTGCTCAACCGGACCACCTTCGGCCGCCGCACCGTCGCCGTCGGCGGCAACGCGGAGGCCGCCCGCCTCGCCGGCATCGATGTCCGCCGCCAGCGGCTCTACCTCTACCTGCTGTCCGGCCTGTGCTGCGGCATCGCCGCCTTCCTGCTGATCGTCCTGGCCGGCTCCGGCCAGAACACCAACGGCAACCTCTACGAACTCGACGCCATCGCCGCCGCGATCATCGGCGGCACGCTCCTGACCGGCGGGCGCGGCCACATCCTCGGCTCCGTGCTCGGCGTCCTGATCTTCACCACGATCACCAACATCTTCGCCCTGAACAACCTGCAGACCGACGTCCAGCAGATCGCCAAGGGCGCGATCATCGTCGCTGCCGTGCTGGTCCAGCGCCGTACCGCAAGCACGCATTGAGGAAAGGGTTCACCGTCATGACGCAACTCACGAGCCGCAGAGGACTGCTCTTCGGAGCCGCCGCCGTGTCCGCCGGTGCCGTCCTCACCGGGTGCACCAGCAACGACCCCGACGACGGCGAGGACAAGGCCGCGGACACGCAGCCGGCCGCCGACGACAAGCCGGGCAAGCCGGTCACCATCGGCTACGCCGGGCCGCAGGCCGACCACGGCTGGCTCAACGCCGTCAACGACCAGGCCCAGAAGCGCGCGGAGAAGTACTCGGAAGTCACCCTGGAGGTCACCGAGGGCTCCAACGACACCGCGCAGCAGATCGGCCAGATCGAGACCCTCATCAACAAGAAGGTCGACGTCCTGGTGGTGCTGCCGGCCGACGGCAAGGCGCTCACCCAGGTCGGCCTGAAGGCGATGCGGGCCGGCATCCCGGTCATCAACCTCGACCGGATCTTCAACAGCCCCCAGGCCTACCGCTGCTGGGTCGGCGGCGACAACTACGGCATGGGCCTCAACGCCGCCCACTACATCGGCGAGAAGCTCAAGGACACCCCGGACGCCAAGGTCATCGAGCTGGCCGGCCTGGACAATCTGGAGCTGACCAAGCAGCGCACCCAGGGCTTCGACGACGGCCTGAAGAACTACCCGAACATCAAGAAGGTGGCCCGCCAGGCCGCCGAGTTCACCGTCGAGTCCGGCCAGGCCAAGATGGCCCAGCTGCTCCAGGCCCAGTCGGACTTCGACGCCCTGTGGAACCACGACGACGACCAGGGCGTGGGCGCCCTGCGCGCCATCGAGCAGGCCGGGCGCGACGACTTCCTGATGGTCGGCGGCGCGGGCGCGCTCTCCGCCTTCCAGGCCATCAAGGCGGACAGCGGCGTACTCAAGGCGACCGTGCTCTACCCGCCGACCATGGCCGCCTCCGCGATCGACCTGGCCCGCGCCCTCGGCCAGGGCAAGGGCATCAGCGGCCTCGCCGAGTTCGAGATCCCCTCGACCGTCACCTGCTACTCGGCCGTGGTCGACAAGGAGAACGTCGACCAGTACATGTCCACGGGCTTCAAGTGAGGGCCGCCGCCCCACGGCCGGCCTGACCAGCCGGCCGTCGGGCGGGGCCCACCCCCCACCGCGCCATCACGACGAGGAGGACATCCGCATGGGACAGCCGCAGCAGCCCGAGGGGGCCGGGGCGGAGGCATCAGCCGCCGGAACCGGGACCGACAGCGGGACCGGGACCAGGGCGACGGGGGCATCCGCGACCAGACCGGCGCTGCGCGTCGGCATGGTCGGCTACGCCTTCATGGGTGCCGCACACTCCCAGGGCTGGCGCACCGCCGGCCGGGTCTTCGACCTGCCGCTCAACCCCGTACTGGCCGCGATCTGCGGCCGGGACGCCGACGCCGTCCGCACCGCGGCCGACCGGCACGGCTGGGCGAGCACCGAGACCGACTGGCGGGCCCTGCTGGAACGGGACGACATCGACCTCGTCGACATCTGCACCCCCGGCGACAGCCACGCCGAGATCGCGCTGGCCGCGCTCGCCGCCGGAAAGCACGTCCTGTGCGAGAAGCCGCTGGCCAACACCGTCGCGGAGGCCGAGGCGATGACCGTCGCCGCCGACCAGGCGGCCGCGCGCGGGCAGCTCGCGATGGTCGGTTTCAACTACCGCCGGGTGCCGGCCACCGCACTGGCCCGGCGGATGGTGGCGGAGGGCCGCGTCGGCCGGCTGCGGCACGTGCGGGTGACGTACCTCCAGGACTGGCTGGTGGACCCGAAGGCGCCGCTGACCTGGCGGCTGCGCAAGGAGCTGGCCGGGTCCGGAGCGCTCGGCGACCTGGGCGCGCACATCGTCGACCTCGCGCAGTACCTGACGGGGGAGCGGATCGCGGGCGTCTCCGCCCTCACCGAGACCTTCGTACGGGAGCGTCCGCTGCCCGACGGAGCCGCCCGCGGTCTGTCGGCGGGCTCGGTGGACGGTGTCACGGGCCAGGTCACCGTGGACGACGCCGCCGTCTTCACCGGCCGCCTCACCTCCGGCGCCCTGGTCTCCTTCGAGGCCACCCGGTACGCCACCGGCCGCAAGAACGCCCTGCGCATCGAGCTCAACGGCGAGCGCGGCTCCCTCGCCTTCGACCTGGAGCGGCTCAACGAACTGTCGTACCTCGACGGTACGGAGCCGGGGGAGCACGCCGGGTTCCGCCGCATCCTCGTCACCGAACCCGAGCACCCCTACCTGGACGCCTGGTGGCCGCCGGGCCACGGACTCGGCTACGAGCACACCTTCGTCCACCAGGTGCGCGACCTCGTCCACGCCGTCGCGGAGGGTCGTCGGCCCGAGCCCTCCTTCGCCGACGGGCTGCAGGTGCAGCGTGTGCTCGCGGCGGTGGAGGAGAGCGCCGAGAAGAACTCCGTCTACACCCAGATCGCCCCCTGAGGAGGCTGGCAGCGACATGCCGCGCAACTTCACTCTCTTCACCGGCCAGTGGGCGGACCTCCCCCTGGAGGAGGTCTGCCGCCTCGCCCGCGACTTCGGTTACGAAGGACTGGAACTCGCCTGCTGGGGCGACCACTTCGAGGTCGACAAGGCCCTCGCGGACCCCTCCTACGTGGACTCCCGCCACCAGCTGCTCGACAAGTACGGGCTGAAGTGCTGGGCGATCTCCAACCACCTCGTCGGCCAGGCCGTCTGCGACGCCATCATCGACGAACGCCACCAGGCCATCCTGCCCGACCGCATCTGGGGCGACGGAGACGCGGAGGGCGTGCGGCAGCGCGCCGCCGCCGAGATCAAGGACACCGCCCGGGCCGCTGCGCGCCTCGGCGTGGACACCGTCATCGGCTTCACCGGGTCGGCCATCTGGCACCTGGTCGCCATGTTCCCGCCCGCCCCCGAGTCGATGATCGAGCGCGGCTACCAGGACTTCGCGGACCGCTGGAACCCGATCCTCGACGTCTTCGACGCCGAGGGCGTGCGGTTCGCCCACGAGGTCCACCCCAGCGAGATCGCCTACGACTACTGGACGACCCAGCGCGCCCTGGAGGCGGTCGGCCACCGGCCCGCCTTCGGCCTCAACTTCGACCCGTCCCACTTCGTGTGGCAGGACCTCGACCCCGTCGGCTTCCTGTGGGACTTCCGCGACCGGATCTACCACGTCGACTGCAAGGAGGCCCGCAAGCGCCTCGACGGCCGCAACGGGCGGCTCGGCTCCCACCTGCCGTGGGGCGACCCGCGCCGCGGCTGGGACTTCGTGTCGGCCGGCCACGGCGACGTGCCCTGGGAGGACGTCTTCCGGATGCTGCGCTCCATCGACTACCGAGGCCCCGTCTCCGTCGAGTGGGAGGACGCCGGCATGGACCGGCTCCAGGGTGCCCCCGAGGCCCTCACCCGCCTCAAGGCCTTCGACTTCGAGCCGCCCAGCGCGTCCTTCGACGCCGCGTTCAACAGCTGAGCCGCGGCGCGTCGGCAGCTGATCCGCGCACCCGACGGCAGGTCGGGACCGGGGGCCGGAATGTCCGCCGGTCCCCGGTCCGGCCTGCCCGAATCCTGCTTTGTCCTGTATTGGGGAAAAGTTCAACCGGTTCTGATCCAAGGGGTGTTGGCCCAGGAAGAACGCGGTTACCGTCCCTGAAGTGTTCAGGACACCCACACCTCCGGGGTGACGGCGCACCCCGGCGCCCGCACCGCACGTCTTCGCACCCATCCCGTACGGCCCATCCCGTTCCCGGAGGGACTTCGTGCACAGAAGCAGAACCGGAAAGTCCAAACCCACGAGGCTTCGCACCACCCTCGCCCTGTTCACCGGCCTGATGCTGGCCGTGGGCACCCCGGCGACCGTCGCCGGCGCCCACCCGGAGCACGACGAACCGGCAGCCGCCGAGGGGCAGTTCCAGCAGGTGCCGCTCGCCAAGGGCGAGCCCGAGACGGGCGAGCCGATGTCGCTCGCCGTGCTCCCGGACCGCAGCGTCCTGCACACCTCGCGCGACGGCACACTGCGCCTCACCGACCAGGGCGGCGTCACCAAGGTCGCCGGCAAGCTCGACGTCTACAGCCACGACGAGGAGGGCCTGCAGGGCGTCGGCGTCGACCCGGACTTCGAGAACAACCGGGCGATCTACCTCTACTACGCCCCGCCGCTGGACACGCCCGCGGGCGACGCCCCCGAGACCGGCACCGCCGAGGACTTCGAGAAGTTCGACGGCGTGAACCGCCTCTCCCGCTTCGTCCTCAACGCCAACGGCACCCTGGACCTGGCCAGCGAGAAGAAGGTCCTGGACGTCGCGGCCTCCCGCGGCACCTGCTGCCACGTCGGCGGCGACATCGACTTCGACGCCGAGGGCAACCTCTACCTGTCCACCGGCGACGACACCAACCCGTTCGCCTCCGACGGCTACACGCCGATCGACGAGCGGCCGAACCGCAACCCGGCCTTCGACGCCCGCCGCAGCTCCGGCAACACCAACGACCTGCGCGGCAAGATCCTGCGCATCAAGGTCGCCGAGGACGGCTCGTACACCGTCCCGGAGGGCAACCTCTTCGCCCCGGGCACCGAGAAGACCCGCCCCGAGATCTACGCGATGGGCTTCCGCAACCCCTTCCGGATGAACATCGACGAGAAGACCGGCACCATCTACGTCGGTGACTACGGCCCCGACGCCGGCGCCGCCGACCCGAACCGGGGCCCGGCGGGACAGGTCGAGTTCGCCAAGGTGACCGAGCCCGCCAACTTCGGCTGGCCCTTCTGCACCGGCGACAACGACGCCTACGTCGACTACGACTTCGCCACCAAGACCTCCGGCGAAAAGTTCGACTGCGCCGCCCCGAAGAACACCTCGCCGTACAACACGGGCCTCACCGACCTGCCGCCCGCGCAGGCCGCCTGGATCCCGTACGACGGTGACTCCGTGCCCGAGTTCGGCAGCGGTTCCGAGTCCCCCATGGGCGGCCCGGTCTACCGCTACGACCCGGACCTCGACTCCTCCGTGAAGTTCCCCGAGGAGTACGACGGCGACTTCTTCGCCGGCGAGTTCGGCCGCCGCTGGATCAAGCGGATCGAGCAGACCGACGACGGCGCGGTCGCGAAGATCAACGACTTCCCGTGGACCGGCACCCAGATCATGGACATGGAGTTCGGCCCGGACGGCGCGCTCTACGTCCTGGACTACGGTCTCTCCTGGTTCCAGGGCGACAAGGACTCCGCGCTCTACCGGATCGAGAACGCCGACGACGGCTTCTCCCCGATCGCCGAGGTGAGCGCCGACAAGACGTCGGGCGCGGCCGGCCTGAAGGTCAAGTTCACCGCCTCCGCCAAGGACGCCGACTCCCCGGACCTCACCTACAGCTGGGACTTCGGCGACGGCACCAAGGGCGAGGGCCTCACCCCCACCCACAAGTACAAGAAGGTCGGCACCTACACCGCGACCTTCACCGCGAAGGACCCCGAGGGCAACACCGGAAACGCCAGTGTCCGGATCGTCGTCGGCAACACCGAGCCCACGGTGAAGATCCAGATCCCGGGCAACGGCACCCTCCTCCCGATGGGCGAGCCCATCCCCTTCAAGGTGAAGGTCACCGACCCCGAGGAGACCGTCGACTGCTCCAAGGTCAAGGTCGCCTACAGCCTCGGCCACGACTCCCACGCCCACGAGCTGACCAGCGAGATGGGCTGTGAGGGCACCCTCAAGCCGCCGCCGGGCGACGGAGGCCACGACCCCAACGCCAACATCTACGGCGTCGTCGGCGCCAGCTACACCGACGGCGGGGCCAAGGGCCAGGAGGCCCTGACCGGCACCGCGCGCACCGTGATCCAGCCGCCGCACCGCCAGGCCGAGCACTTCACCACCCAGCAGGGTGTCGCGGTGATCGACAAGACCGGCGCCAACGGCGGCAAGACCGTCGGCAACATCGACGACGGCGACTGGATCTCCTTCAGCCCCTACAAGTTCGACGGGCAGAAGAAGCTGACCGTCCGGGCCTCCTCCGGCGGCGCCGGCGGCTTCGTCGAGCTGCGCACCGGCTCGCCCACCGGCAAGCTGCACGGCTCGGCGTACATCCCGCCGACCGGCGGCTGGGAGACGTTCCAGAACGTCGACGTGCCGCTGCGGTCGCTGCCGAAGCGCACCACGGAGATCTACCTGGTCTTCCGGGGCGGAGACGGCGCGCTGTTCGACGTGGACGACTTCGAGTTCTCCAAGGAGCCGTTCAAGAAGGGCAAGAAGGTCCTCGTCTTCTCCAAGACGGCCGGCTTCCGCCACGACTCCATTCCGGAGGGTGTCGCCGCGCTGAAGGAGCTGGGCACCCCCGCCGGTATCTCGGTCACCGCGACCGAGGAGGCCGGGCAGTTCACCACCGCCAACCTCGCCAAGTACGACGCGGTGGCCTTCCTGTCCACCACCGGTGACGTCCTGAACGCCGACCAGCAGAAGGCGTTCGAGAACTACGTCAAGAACGGCGGCGGCTACATGGGCATCCACGCCGCCGCCGACACCGAGTACGACTGGGAGTTCTACGGCGGCCTCGTCGGCGCCCACTTCGACTCGCACCCGGCCATCCAGAAGGCCACCGTGCGCGTCGAGGACCACGACCACCCGTCGACCGCGCACCTGGACGACGCGTGGGAGCGCACCGACGAGTGGTACAACTACCGCACCAACCCGCGTGAGCAGGCCAAGATTCTCGCCACCCTCGACGAGACCACCTACGACGGCGGGAACATGAAGGGCGACCACCCGATCGCCTGGTGCCAGAGCTACGGCGGCGGCCGCTCCTTCTACACCGGCGGCGGTCACACCAAGGAGTCCTACGCGGACGAGGCCTTCCGCACCCACCTGCTCGGGGGCATGCAGTACGCCACCGGCCAGGTCAAGGCGGACTGCAAGCCGAGCAAGGGCTACCGGGACATCTTCAACGGCCAGACCAGGGACGGCTGGAAGCAGGCCGGCCCCGGCACGTTCGACGTCAAGGACGGCACGCTGGAGTCCAACGGCGGCATGGGCCTGCTCTGGTACCAGGCCAAGGAGCTGAAGTCGTACTCCCTCAAGCTCGACTGGAAGATGCGGGGCGACGACAACTCCGGGATCTTCGTGGGCTTCCCGGCCTCCGACGACCCCTGGTCCGCGGTGAACAAGGGCTATGAGATCCAGATCGACGCCACGGACGCGCCGGACCGCACCACGGGCTCCGTCTACTCCTTCAAGTCGGCGAACATCAAGGCCCGTGACCAGGTCCTGCGGCCGCCCGGCCAGTGGAACTCCTACGAGATCAAGGTCCAGGGCGAACGCCTCCAGGTGTTCCTCAACGGAGTCAAGATCAACGACTTCACCAACAAGGACCCCGAGCGGAGCCTGACCGACGGCTACATCGGCCTCCAGAACCACGGCGCCGACGACCAGGTCTCCTTCCGCGACATCCAGCTGAAGGAACTGCCCGCCAAGGGCGACTAGAACGGCGGCGGGCGGAGGACGCCGGACCTCCGCCCGCCGTCTCCCCGGGCACCGCCCGGGCCCCGCTTCCGGCATCGCACCCGGTTCGCACACGACAAGGAGGCTGCCCATGTCCGCCGAACCGTCCCCGCCCACCCCCTCCTCGGCCCCCCGCCTCGGTGTCTGGCTCATCGGTGCGCGCGGTTCCGTGGCCACCACCGCCGTCGCGGGCTGCGCGGCCGTCGCCGCCGGGCTCCATCCGCCGACCGGGATGGTCACCGAGACCGCTCCCTTCGCCGCGAGCGGCCTGCCATCGTTGTCGTCCCTCGTCTTCGGCGGTCACGACACCGTCGACTGCCCGCTGCCCAAGCGTGCCGAGCACCTCGCCGCCGGTGGCGTCCTGCCGCACGGCCTGCCGTCCGCCGTACACGCCGAACTCGTCGCCGCCGACCAGGAGATCAGGCCCGGCGGCCCCCTTCCCGGGGGCACGGACGGCGGTCCGGACCGCACCCAGGACGAGTGGATCGACGTGTTCGCGGCCGACATCCGCGACTTCGTGCGGCGCCAGGACCTCGCGGGCGCCGTCGTGGTCAACGTCGCCTCCACCGAACCCGCCCCCACCGACGGCACGCTGCCGCCCAGCTCCCTCTACGCGGCCGCCGCCCTGCGTGCCGGCTGCCCCTACGTCAACTTCACGCCCTCCACGGGACTGCACCACCCGGCGCTGGCCCAGCTCGCCGACTCCTCGGGCCTGCCCTACGCGGGCCGCGACGGCAAGACCGGGCAAACCCTGCTGCGATCGGTACTCGGCCCGATGTTCCTCCAACGCGCCCTCGCCGTGCGCGCCTGGTCCGGCACCAATCTCCTGGGCGGTGGCGACGGCGCCGCCCTCGCCGACCCCGCGGCGGCCGCCGCCAAGAACGCGGGCAAGGAACGCGTCCTCGCCGACACCCTCGGCGCCGCGCCCGAGGGCGAGGTCCACATCGACGACGTGCCCGCGCTCGGCGACTGGAAGACCGCCTGGGACCACATCGCCTTCGACGGCTTCCTCGGCGCCCGCATGGTCCTCCAGACCACCTGGCAGGGCTGCGACTCGGCGCTCGCCGCGCCGCTCGTCCTCGATTTGGCGCGGCTGGTCGCCCGCGCCCGGGAAAGAGGGGTGTCCGGCCCGTTGGGCGAACTGGGTTTCTATTTCAAGGACCCGGTGGGCGACGGTCCGTCGTCCCTGGCCGAGCAGTACGCGGCACTGGTGGGCTTCGCCGAGCGGCTGCGGGACGATGCCGACGCCCCCGGGGCCCGGCGGTGAGCCGCACGGCCACCGCGGCACGGGACGCGTCCGCACCCGCCGGACCCGCGGGGCACGGCGCGAACGACGCCTCGGCCTCTGGCGGCGGCACGCCCGGCGCGCCCCGCCCGACCGGCTCCGGCCGCGCGGGCGCCTGGGCCGAACTGCTGCGTCTGCCCGCGCTGTTCACCGTCCCCGGTGACGCCCTGGCCGGTGCGGCGGCGGCCGGCGTGCGCCCGGGGCCCCGCACCCTGCTCGCCATCGGTTCCTCCCTGTGCCTGTACGAGGCCGGCATGGCCCTGAACGACTGGGCGGATCGTGAGGAGGACGCCGTGGAACGCCCGCACCGCCCCCTTCCGTCCGGCCGTATCCGCCCCGCCACCGCCCTCACCGCGGCCTGCGGCCTCACCGGCGCCGGTCTGCTGCTCGCCGCCCGGGCCGGCCGACCCGCCCTCGCGGTCGCCGCGCCGCTGGCGGCGACCGTCTGGGCCTACGACCTGGCACTGAAGCACACGCCGGCCGGTCCCGCGGCCATGGCCGCCGCCCGCGGCCTGGACCTGCTCCTGGGTGCGGCCGCCACCGGCGGCGGCACCCGGGCCGCACTGCCCTCCGCCGCACTGCTCGGCAGCCACACCCTCGCGGTCACGGCCGTCTCCCGCCGGGAGACCATCGGCGGCTCGGCCCTGGCCCCGCTGGCGGCCCTCGCGACGACGGGGGCACTGACGCGGCTGGTCACCCACCGCCGCACCCGACTCCCGGCAGGCCGGCGGGCAGCAGCCGCCCCCGGTCTGCCGGGCTCCCACCCCGCTGAGGGCCGGCCCCGGAGCGCCGCAGCCCTCGCCACCGCCCTGGGCGCCGCCTACGCCGCCACGGCCGCCCGTCCCTACTTCCACGCCACGCTCAACCCCTCACCCCCGCTCGTCCAGCGGGCCGTCGGCGGCGGCATCAGGGCCACCGTCCCGCTCCAGGCCGCGCTCGCCGCCCGGTCCGGCGCGACCGCCACCTCCCTGCTGGTCGCGGCCCTGGCCCCGGCCGGCCGGATGTTCGCGAGAAGGGCGGCCATGAGGAAGGTGAGCATCACATGAACCGCGACCCGCACCAGGAGCCGGACGCGGGCGCGGACGGCCCCGCGGACGTGACCGTGGGCCCGCACCCGGACCGGGACGGTGCCGACCCGTCCCCTCTCCGCTTCGGCTACGGCACCAACGGCCTCGCCGACCTCCGCCTCGACGACGCCCTCGCCCTCCTCGCCGACCTCGGTTACGACGGCGTCGGCCTGACCCTCGACCACATGCACCTCGACCCGCTCGCCGACGACCTGGCCGCCCGCACCCGCCGGGTCGCCCACCGGCTGGACGCGCTCGGGCTGGGCGTCACCGTGGAGACCGGCGCCCGCTATGTGCTCGACCCGCGGCGCAAGCACGGCCCCTCGCTCCTCGACCCGGACCCGGACGACCGGGCCCGCCGCGCCGACCTCCTCGTCCGCGCCGTCCGGGTCGCCGCCGACCTGGGGGCCCACGCCGTGCACTGCTTCAGCGGCATCACCCCGGCCGGGACGGACGAGGACACGGCGTGGAAGCGGCTGGCCGAGTCGCTCTCCCCGGTCCTGGACGTCGCCGCCGCCGAGGGCGTCCCGCTGGCCGTCGAACCCGAACCGGGCCACCTCCTCGCCACCCTCGCCGACTTCCACCGGCTGCGCCGCACCCTCGGCGACCGGGAGCACCTCGGCCTCACCCTGGACATCGGCCACTGCCAGTGCCTCGAACCCCTCCCGCCCGCCGACTGCGTGCGCGCCGCCGCCCCCTGGCTGCGCCACGTACAGATCGAGGACATGCGCCGCGGCGTGCACGAGCACCTCCCCTTCGGTGACGGCGAGATCGACTTCCCGCCCGTCCTCGACGCCCTCGCCGCCACCGGCTACCAGGGCCTGACCGTCGTCGAACTGCCGCGCCACTCCCACGCGGGCCCCCACTTCGCCGAACGCTCCCTCCCCTTGCTCCGCGCGGCCGCGGCAGCGTCCGCGCCCCGTCTCACGAACCGCTCCGGCGAGCCCTTCGCCACCCACTGAAGGGAGCCACACCCATGACGCAGCCACACGCCACCCACGTCACCCCGAGCACCCAGGACGCGGATGGCACCCCCGCCGGAGGGGGCTCCCAGGGCACCACCCCCGCCGGACGGGACCCCCAGGGCACCACCCCCGCCCACATCCCGCCGGCCGACCTGCGTGCCACACTCACCGCCGAGCTCGGCGGAGCCGCCCGGGCCTGGCTGGACCAGGCCCTGGACGAGGCCGCCGCCCACCCCGGCGGTCACGGCCCCATCTCCGTCTGGGAGCTGCGCCTGGCCGAGGCGGGCCGCCGCTGCGGTCCCGCCCACGCCGACGCCGCCCGCGTCCTCGTCCTGCACGCCGCCCAGGCCGACCCGGAGGCGCTGAACCGGGTCTACTCCCAGGGCACCGCCGACGAACGCCGCGCCGTCCTGCACGCGCTGCCCCACCTCGTGCCCGGCCCCGACGCCCTCCCGCTCGTCGAGGACGCCCTGCGCACCAACGACACCCGTCTGGTCGCCGCCGCCCTCGGCCCCTACGCCGCCCGGCACCTGGACCCGCACCAGTGGCGGCACGCCGTTCTGAAGTGCCTGTTCACCGGCGTCCCCGTCGACCACGTGGCGGACCTCGACCGGCGGTCCCGCGCCGACGCCGAACTCGCCCGCATGCTCGCCGACTACGCCGCCGAACGCACCGCCGCGGGCCGCCCGGTCCCCGAAGACCTGCACCGCGTCCTGGCCCTGACCGAGTCCGCGCGCTCCTCGCACGGCACGGCCGACCCCCACGGCAAGGAGTCCTGATGCGCATCTTCGACCCCCACATCCACATGACGTCCCGGACCACCGACGACTACCAGGCCATGTACGCCGCCGGTGTCCGCGCCGTGGTCGAACCCTCCTTCTGGCTCGGCCAGCCCCGCACCTCTCCCGCCTCCTTCCGCGACTACTTCGACGCCCTCCTCGGCTGGGAGCCCTTCCGCGCCGCCCAGTACGGCATCGCCCACCACTGCACCATCGCGCTCAACCCCAAGGAGGCCAACGACCCCCGGTGCCTGCCCGTCCTCGACGAACTGCCCCGCTATCTCGTCAAGGACCGCGTCGTGGCGGTCGGTGAGATCGGCTACGACTCGATGACCCCGGCCGAGGACACCGCCCTGGCCACCCAGCTCCAGCTCGCCGCCGAACACGGCCTGCCCGCCCTCGTGCACACCCCGCACCGCGACAAGCTGGCCGGCCTGCGGCGCACCCTGGACGTGGTGCGCGAGTCCGCGCTGCCCACGGACCGGGTGCTGGTCGACCACCTCAACGAGACCACCGTCAAGGAGGCCAAGGACAGCGGCGCCTGGCTCGGCTTCTCCGTCTATCCGGACACCAAGATGGACGAGGCGCGGATGGTCGCCCTCCTGCGCGAGTACGGCCCGGAACAGGTCCTGGTGAACTCCGCCGCCGACTGGGGAAAGAGCGACCCGCTCAAGACCCGCAAGGTCGGCGACCTGATGCTCGACGAGGGCTTCACCGAGGACGACGTGGACCTGGTGCTGTGGCGCAACCCCGTCGCCTTCTACGGACTCAGCGGGCGGCTGGTCCTCGACGTGACCTCGGCCGACGCCACGCACGAGGGCAACTCCATCCTGCGCGGCGGGGAGTGAGCCATGCGTTTCCGGCACCCCGACGGCTCCACCGTCCACCTCGCCTACTGCACCAACGTCCACCCCGCCGAGACCCTCGACGGCGTCCTCGCCCAGCTCCGCGACCACTGCGAGCCGGTCCGCCGCCGGCTGGGCCGCGACCGCCTCGGCATCGGGTTGTGGCTCGCCCGGGACGCCGCCCACGCCCTGGTCACCGACCCCGCCGCACTGCGCGGGCTGCGCACCGAACTCGACCGGCGCGGCCTGGAGGTCGTCACCCTCAACGGCTTCCCCTATGAGGGCTTCGGCGCCGAGGAGGTCAAGTACCGCGTCTACAAACCGGACTGGGCCGACCCCGAACGCCTCGACCACACCACGTCCCTGGCCCGCGTCCTCGCCGGCCTCCTGCCCGACGACGTCACGGACGGCACCATCTCCACCCTGCCGCTCGCCTGGCGCACCGCGTACGACGACACCCGCGCCGACAAGGCCCGCACCGCCCTGGTCACCCTCGCCGAACGCCTCGACGCCCTTCAGGAACTGACCGGCCGCTCCATCCGCGTCGGCCTCGAACCCGAACCCGGCTGTGTCGTGGAGACCACCCGCGACGCCATCGCCCCGCTGACCGCGATCGCCCACGACCGCATCGGCATCTGCGTCGACACCTGCCACCTCGCCACCTCCTTCGAAGACCCGCACACCGCCCTGGACGCCCTCACCGACGCCCGCGTCCCCGTCGTCAAGTCCCAGCTCTCCGCGGCCCTGCACGCCGAGCAGCCCTCTCTCCCCGAGGTCCGGGAAGCTCTCGCCGCCTTCGCCGAACCCCGCTTCCTGCACCAGACCCGCGCCGCCACGCCCGCCGGCCCGCACGGCACCGACGACCTCGACGAGGCCCTGGCGGACGGCGGCACCCTGCCCGGCACCGTGCCCTGGCGCGCGCACTTCCACGTCCCCCTGCACGCGGCCCCCGCCGCGCCCCTCACCTCCACACTTCCCGTGCTCAAGGCAGCGCTGACCCGGCTGGTCGGCGGCCCGCACCCGCTCACCCGCCATCTGGAGGTCGAGACGTACACCTGGCAGGCCCTCCCGCCCGAGCTGCGGCCCCGTGCCCGTGCCCAGCTCACCGACGGCATCGCCGCCGAGCTCACTCTCGCCCGCGACCTGTTGACGGACCTCGGCCTGAAGGAACTGCCATGACCCCAGCGACCCACTCCGGCGGACCGACCCCTCTCCTCGTGCTGGACGTCGTCGGGCTCACCCCCCGTCTCCTCGACCACATGCCCCACCTCAAGAAGCTCGGCCAGACCGGCTCCCGCGCGCCGCTGGGCACCGTCCTGCCCGCCGTCACCTGCGCGGCCCAGTCCACCTTCCTCACCGGCACCCACCCGTCCGAGCACGGCATCGTCGGCAACGGCTGGTACTTCCGTGAACTCGGCGACGTCCTGCTGTGGCGCCAGCACAACGGACTCGTCGCCGGCGACAAGCTCTGGGACGCCGCCCGCCGCGCCCACCCCGGCTACACCGTCGCCAACATCTGCTGGTGGTACGCCATGGGCGCCGACACCGACATCACCGTCACCCCCCGTCCCGTCTACTACGCGGACGGCCGCAAGGAACCCGACTGCTACACCCGGCCCCCGGCCCTGCACGACGAACTCACCGACAAACTCGGCACCTTCCCCCTCTTCCACTTCTGGGGACCCGGCGCCGACCTGGTCTCCAGCCAGTGGATCATCGACGCCACCCGCCACATCATGGCGACCCGCCACCCTGACCTGACGCTCTGCTACCTCCCTCATCTCGACTACGACCTGCAGCGCTACGGCCCCGACGACCCGCGCTCCCTGAAGGCGGCGGCCGACCTGGACACCGCCCTGGCCCCCCTCCTCGACGACGCCCGCGCCGAGGGCCGCACCGTCGTCGCGCTGTCCGAGTACGGCATCACCCGCGTGAACCGGCCCGTCGACATCAACCGCGCCCTGCGCCGCGCCGGCCTGCTCGAAGTGCACACGCAGGACGGCATGGAGTACCTCGACCCGATGGCCTCCCGCGCCTTCGCGGTCGCGGACCATCAGATCGCCCACGTCTACGTCCGCCGCCCCGAGGACCTCGACGCCACCCGCGCCGCCCTCGACGGACTGCCCGGCATCGAGCAACTCCTCGGCGACGAGGGCAAGAAGGCCCACCACCTCGACCATCCGCGCGCCGGCGAGCTCGTCGCCGTGGCGGAGCCGGACGCCTGGTTCACGTACTACTACTGGCTCGACGACGACCGCGCGCCCGACTTCGCGCAGCTCGTCGAGATCCACCGCAAACCCGGCTACGACCCGGTCGAGCTGTTCATGGACCCCCTCGACCCCTACGTCAAGGTCAAGGCGGCCACCGCCCTGGCCCGCAAGAAGCTCGGCATGCGCTACCGCATGGCGGTCGTGCCCCTGGACCCCTCACCTGTTCGAGGCAGCCACGGCCGCCTCCCGGCGAGCGACGACGACGGTCCGCTCCTCATCTGCTCCACCCCCCACGCTGTCGGCGACCGCGTCGCGGCCACCGATGTGAAACAACTCCTGCTCCAGCTGGCCGGACTCGGCTGACGCGACACCACGTACGGCCCCCGAGATCCAGCTACCGAGAGTGAAACACACGGCACTGACAACGGCCCGTCCCAGCCGCATCAGGGCAGGCCACGACCCAGAAGGCAGGCACCCGTGACCCTGTTCTCCGACCCGTCCCGCACCGACGCCACCACGGACCCGGCCGTCGACGGCCCGGGCGAAGGCCTGCGCCGCACCCTCGGCGTGGACCGGCGCCGCTTCCTCAGCACGTGCACCGCCGTGGCCGCCGGAGCCGTCGCGGCCCCCGTCTTCGGCGCCGCCCCCGCCCTCGCCCAGGACCGGGGCAGAGACCACGGACACGGGCATGGCCACGGACACGGCGGGCCCGTCCTCGTCCCGGCGGACAAGCGCGGCATCATCCTGTACACCGTCCGTGACGCCACCGGCCGCGACCCCCTCGCCACCGACCTGCCCTCCGGCTTCCGCGAGGTGTTCAAGCAGCTGGCGCGCCACGGCTACCGGCAGGTGGAGTTCGCCGGGTACCGCCAGCACGCCAACGCGCCCGGCGGCGCGGACCTGGAAACCGTCAAGGGCGCCAGGCTGCTGCGCTGCTGGCTCGACGACTACGGCCTGCGCGCCCAGGGCAACCACGGCTTCATCCCGTCCTCCTGGCCGCTGACCACGGCGGACAAGGACACCTTCAAGAAGCACCTGGAGATCGCCAACATCCTCGGCCTCGACCACATGGGCACCGGTGGCGACCCCACCGGCAGCTCCTACCGCGCCGACTGGGACGTGGCCGCCGACAAGTGGAACGCCCTCGGCGCGATCGCCCGCCGCGAGGGCGTCAAGCTCTACACCCACAACCACGACAGCGCCTACGGCTTCCTGCTCGACGGCGGTCCGCTGGACGACCAGGGCCGGCCGACCCGCAGCTCGGGCATCCGGAAGCTGGAGTACTTCCTGAAGGTCACGGACCCGAGGCTCGTATGGCTGGAGATGGACATCTTCTGGGCGCACGTCGCCCAGTACAAGTTCCGCACGTACACCGCACACGACGGCTCGACCCGTGAGCAGGTCTTCGACCCGGCCGGTCTCGTCGCCCGCAACAACAAGCGCTACCCGCTGTTCCACGCCAAGGACGGCGTCGTCAGCACCACCAACGGCATGGGCTACGACATGGTGCCCTTCGGAACCGGTGTCATCGACTACACGACGTTCTTCTCGCGGGTCGGGCAGCGGAACTACCACAACCCGATGATCGAGGACGACAACTCGCCGAGCGCCACCGACCCGGCGCAGTCCCTGCGGGAGGCCAAGATCAGCTACGACAACCTGGCGGCCCTGCGCAAGCGTCGCCACTGACCCGCGACACGGACCGGGCGGCCCTTTCCGCGTGCTGCGGGAGGGGCCGCCCGGTCCGTGCGAGGAGGCTAGGTCAGGTCACCCCTCACCCAGGGGCCGGGGATTGGGCGTGACGCGCTTGCTCTTCGGGCGCCCCGGCGGACGCAGGAACAACGCCATGAAACCGGCGAAGATCGAGATGCAGCCCGCCAGGGTGAAGGCGCCGTTGTAGCCCCAGGCGGCGACGACCACGGAGCCCATGCCCGCGCCCAGACCGGAGACGAGCTTGGAGCTGTAGACCATTCCGTAGTTGGTGGCGTTGTTGTTCTCGCCGAAGTAGTCCGCCGTCAGTGCCGCGAACATCGGGAAGATGGCACCACCGCCGAAACCGGAGACGGCGGAGAAGACCAGGAACAGCGGCAGGTTCTTGATCTCGGCCGACCAGATGATGCCGAACTGGGCGAGGCCCAGGATCGCGCACACGTAGAGCAGGCACTGCTTGCGGCCGTAGAGGTCGGAGAGCCAGCCGATGACGCCGCGCCCCGTGCCGTTGACGATCGCCTTCAGCGACATCGCGGCGGCCACGATCCCGGCCGCGAAGCCGGCCTCCTCGCCGATGTCGACCTGGAAGGCGATCCCGAAGATGTTCACGCCGGAGGTGCAGGCGAGACAGAACCACATCAGCGCGACCCGGCCGGTTCGCCACGCCTCCATCGGGGAGTACTGCTTGACGGCCGGGGGGTTCTTCTCCAGCGAACGCCGGGCCCGCGGGTCGGCCGGTGGGTTCAGCGGGTCGACGGCGGACGGCCACCAGTTCTTCGGCGGGTCCCGGAAGAAGAAGCCGGCCACGGCCACCGTCGCGGCGAGGAAGACACCCGCCGAGACCAGCACCCAGCGGAAGTTGGAGGTGTCCATGTAGCCGTGGAAGATGAAGACGAACGGCACCGAACCATAGGCGAAGCCGCCGTTGACGAAGCCGGTCTTCCCGCCCCTGCGCTCCGGGTACCACTTGCCGACCATGTTGACGCAGGTCGCGTACACCATGCCCGCGCCCATGCCGCTGAACACGCCGAACCCGATGAAAGCGAGCGTGACATGCGGCGCGAAAGCCAGCGACACATAGCCGAGCAGCGTGCCGACCGAACCCAGCATCATCGCCCAACGCGCCGGCAGCCTGCCGCTCTCACGCAGCCGGCCCGCCGGAAACGCGACCGCGGCCTGGCAGAACACCCAGGCGGTCATCATCCAGTAGATGCTGCCGCTGGACCAGTGGTGGGCCTCGTGGAGCGTGTCCTCGGCGGACGCGAAAGCGTACTCGGCGGAGGAGATGCCCATCATGCCGACCCAGGGCAGAATCACCATCCACTTGCGCTTGCGCCCCATGATGTCGATGTCGGACTCGCCGACGCGATAGACGCGTCCGTTCTTGTCGGTCACCTCCCGGTAGGTGACTGACCCTGTGACCTCGGTGGTTGTCATCTCGCTTGCACCCCTTGCGTCGAAAGTTCTGGCCAGCGCCCCCTGTCCAATGCCTTCCGTGCGCGCGCGGGTCCCCGGGGCCGGCCGACGCGCACCCGTCGCCCGGCCCCTCGCTGCCTCACGTCATGAGCCGCCCCCCAACAACCCCGCGGCCCGCGCCCACCGGTACTTCGCGCCCAGCACCGCCACCGGCTTCTCCGTCGTGTACGGATACGCCACGACCCCGCGCTCGAAGAGGTACTGGCACGCCTCCTCCACCTCCACGTCGCCCGCGAGGGAAGCCACCACGGGCTTCTCGACGCCCCGTTCACGGAACTCGGCCACCACGCGCGCGGTGAGTTCGGCGAACACCATGGGAGGCGTGACGATGGTGTGCCAGTAGCCGAGGACCAGCGCGTGGACGCGCGGGTCCTCCATACCGAGCCGGATCGTCGCCTCGTACGTCGACGGCGGCTCGCCCCCGGTGATGTCCACCGGATTGCCCGCCGCCCCGAACGGCGGGATGAACGCGCGGAACGCCGTGTCCAGATCCTGCGGTATCTCCATCAGCGACAGCCCGTTGTCCGTCACCGCGTCCGAGAGCAGCACCCCGCTGCCGCCGGCCCCGGTGATGATCACCACGTTGTCGCCCGCGGGGGTGGGCAGCACCGGCAACGCGCGCGCGTACTCCAGCATCTCGTTGAGTCCAGGAGCCCTGATGACCCCGGCCTGCCGCAGGATGTCGTCGTACACGGCGTCGTCCCCGGCGAGCGCCCCGGTGTGCGACCCGGCGGCCTTCGCCCCCGCCGCGGTCCGCCCGGCCTTCAGGACCACGACCGGCTTCCTCGGTACGGTCGCCCGCGCGGCCTCGACGAACGCGCGCCCGTCCTTGAGGTCCTCCAGGTGCATCGCGATGCACTCGGTGTGCGGGTCCTCGCCGAACCAGGTGAGCAGGTCGTCCTCGTCCAGGTCCGACTTGTTGCCGAGGCCGACGATCGCCGACACGCCCGTCTTCGTGGTCCGCGCGAAGCCCAGGATCGCCATCCCGATGCCGCCCGACTGGGAGGTCAGCGCGACGCCGCCCTTGACGTCGTACGGCGTGCAGAACGTGGCGCACAGGTCATGCCACGTCGAGTAGTAGCCGTAGATGTTCGGACCCAGCAGCCGGACGCCGTGCCGCTCGGCGACCGCCACGATCTCGTCCTGGAGCGCGTGCTCACCGGTCTCGGCGAACCCGGAGGGGATCAGTACGGCATTGGGGATCCCCTTGCGTCCCACCTCCTCCAGAGCGGCGGCCACGAACCGCGCGGGGATCGCGAAGACCGCCACATCCACCTCACCGGGAACGTCGGTGACACTCTTGTACGCCTTGAGGCCCAAGATGTCATCGGCCCTGGGGTTCACCGGGTGGATCTCGCCCGCGAAACCGCCGTCGACCAGGTTGCGCATCACCGAGTTGCCGATCTTCCCCGGCTCACCGGAGGCGCCGATCACGGCGACCGAGGAGGGCTCCATCAGGCGGCGCATCGAGGTGAGGATCTCCTCGCGCGTGTACCGGCGGCGCTCCTTCGGCGTGCCGGTCGCGAGGATCACCCGGATGTCGGCGGCGACCGCGCCCTCGGGCGTGGCGACCACCGGGTTGAGGTCCACCTCGGCGATCTCCGGGAAGTCCGCGACGAGTTCGGAGACCCGGCGGATCTGCTCGGCCACCGCCCACCGGTCCACGCCGGCCTGCCCACGGACCCCGCGCAGCACCTCCGCCGCCCGGATCGAGTCCAGCATGGACAGCGCCTCGTCGGCGTCGACGGGAGCGAGCCGGAAGGTGACGTCCTTCAGCACCTCGACGAGCACCCCGCCGAGCCCGAACGCCACCACCTTCCCGAACGTCGGGTCGGTCACCGCGCCGACGATGACCTCCTGCCCCTTCGGCAGGAGTTCCTGGATCTGCACGCCCTCGATGCGCGCCGACGCGTCGTACGCGCGCGCGTTGTCGACGATCCGGCAGAACGCGGCCCGTACGTCCGCCGCGCCCTCCACCCCGACGACCACACCGCCGGCGTCGGTCTTGTGCAGGATGTCCGGCGAGACGATCTTCATCACGACGGGCCCGCCGAACCGCGCCGCGCACGCCACCGCCTCGTCGACGTCCCGCGCCAGCTCCTCGCCCGGTACGGCGATCCCGTAGGCGTCGGCGAGCACCTTGCCCTCGGGAGCGGTCAGCGCGGTGCGCCCCTTCGCCCGTACGGAGTCCAGGAGCCCGCGTACCCGCGCCACCCGGTCTTCGGCCGTCACCTCAGATCACCCCGTTCGACTTGAGCAGGCGCAGTTCCTCGTCGCCGATGCCCAGCTCGCCGACGTAGACCGCTTCGTTGTGCTCGCCCAGCAGGGGGGAACTGGTCACCTTCACCGGGGAGTCGGAGAGCTTGAGCGGACTGCCGACGGTCACGAACTCGCCCCGCTCGGGGTGGGGGACGGTCACGACCATCTCGTTGGCGGCCAGGGACCGGTCCTCGATGATCTCCTTGGTGGACAGGATCGGTCCGCAGGGGATGTTGTGCGCGTTGAGCCGTTCCAGCACCTCCCACTTGGGGAGGGTGGACGACCACTCCTCGATGAGCTGGAACATCTTGTTCAGCTTCGGCAGCCGGGCCTGGGGAGTCGCCCACTCCGGGTCCTCGGCCAGCTCGGGCCGGCCGATGAGTTCGCTCAGCGGCTGCCAGCCGACCGGCTGGACGATGACGTACACGTAGTCGTTCGGGCCGCCCGGCGCGCACTTGACCGCCCAGCCCGGCTGCCCGCCGCCGGACGCGTTCCCCGACCGGGGAACCTCGTCGCCGAAGTCCTCGTTGGGATATTCGGCGAGTGGACCATGGGTCAGGCGCTGCTGGTCGCGCAGCTTCACCCGGCAGAGGTTGAGCACCGCGTGCTGCATGGCCACGTTCACCCGCTGACCGCGTCCGGTGTGCTCCCGCTGGTACAGCGCCGCGAGGATGCCCGCCACGACGTGCACGCCCGTACCCGAGTCCCCGATCTGGGCCCCCGTCGCCAGCGGCGGCCCGTCCTCGAAACCGGTGGTGGACATCGATCCGCCCATGGCCTGCGCGACGACCTCGTACGCCTTGAAGGCGGTGTAGGGGCCCTCGCCGAACCCCTTGACGGAGGCGTAGACGATCCGTGGATTGATCTCCCTGATGCGGTCCCAGGTGAAACCCATTCGGTCGACCGCGCCCGGTCCGAAGTTCTCGACCATGACGTCCGAGCGCCGGATCAGCTCGGTGAGGATCTCCTTGCCGCGCTCGGTCTTGGTGTTGAGGGTGATGCTCCGCTTGTTGCAGTTGAGCATCGTGAAGTAGAGGGAGTCGACGTCCGGCAGATCGCGCAACTGCTTGCGCGTGATGTCACCGCTCGGCGCCTCCAGCTTGACGACGTCCGCGCCGAGCCAGGCGAGCAGCTGGGTCGCCGAGGGCCCGGACTGCACATGCGTCATGTCCAGGACGCGGACGCCCTCAAGAGCCTTCGCTGTCATGAGTGTTCACCTCACTTGTACATCGTCTGGTTCATGGTTCCGGGGGCGTACGCGTCCGGGTCCACCCAGACGTTGACCAGGGACGGCTTGCCGGACTCGCGGGCCCGGCGCAGGGCGGGGCCGATGTCGGCGGGGTCGCGGACCTCCTCGCCGTGGCCGCCCAGCATCCGCGCGAACCGGTCGTACGGAACGTCGCCGAGGGTGTTGCCGACCCGCTCGCGCTCCTTGCCGTACTTGGCGGCCTGGCCGTAGCGGATCTGGTTCATGGAGGAGTTGTTGCCGACGATGCCGACGAAGGGGAGGTCGTAGCGGACGAGGGTCTCGAAGTCCCAGCCGGTGAGCGAGAAGGCGCCGTCGCCGAAGAGGGCGACGACCTCCTTGTCGGGCCGCGCCTGCTTGGCCGCGAGCACGAAGGGGACGCCGACGCCGAGCGTGCCCAGCGGACCCGGGTCCATCCAGTGGCCCGGTGACCTGGGCTGCACGACCTGCCCGGAGAAGGTGACGATGTCGCCGCCGTCGCCGATGTAGATCGAGTCCTCGGTGAGGAAGTCGTTGATCTCGCTGACCAGCCGGTACGGGTGGATGGGGGAGGCGTCCGACCTGAGCTGCGGCAGCCGCTTGTCCAGCGCGGTCTGCTCGGCAGCGCGCAGCTCGTCGAGCCACTCCTTGCGCTTCGACGCGCCCCCGTCGACCCGTCCGGAGGCGGCCTCGGTCACCGACTTGAGCACGAGTCCGGCGTCGCCGACGATCCCGAGGTCGATGTCGCGGTTCTTGCCGACGGTGCGGTAGTCGAGGTCGATCTGCACGACGGTCGCGTCCGGGGAGAGCCGCTTGCCGTAGCCCATGCGGAAGTCGAAGGGCGTGCCGACGATGACGATGACGTCGGCGTTGGAGAAGGCGTAGCGGCGCGACAGCTGGAAGTGGTGCGGGTCGCCGGGGGGCAGGGTGCCGCGGCCGGCGCCGTTCATGTAGGCCGGGACGTTCAGCGTGCGGACCAGTTCGACGGCCGCTTCGGTCGCGCGGGTCGTCCACACCTGGCTGCCGAGCAGGACGGCCGGCTTCTCCGCGTGGACCAGCAGGTCGGCGAGCCGCTCGACGGCCTGAGGATCGCCGCCCGAACGGGTCGAGGCGCGGTAGGCCCCGGCCTTGGGGACCCGCGCCTTCGCGGTGGGCACCTTGGCGTCCAGCACGTCGCGCGGAATCTCCAGGAAGGAGGGTCCGGGCGCACCGTGGTAGCACTCGCGGAACGCCATCGACACCATGTCGGCGGCCCGGGCCGTGTCCGGCACGGTCGCCGCGAACTTGGTGATCGGCGTCATCATGTCGACGTGCGGCAGGTCCTGGAGGGACCCCATCTTGTGCTGGGTGTGGGCGCCCTGACCGCCGATCAGCAGCATCGGCGACTCGGCGCGGAAGGCGTTGGCGACACCGGTGACGGCGTCGGTCGTACCCGGTCCCGCGGTGACCACCGCGCAGCCGGGCTTGCCGGTGATGCGGGCGTAACCGTCGGCGGCGTGCGCGGCGACCTGCTCGTGGCGTACGTCGACGACCTCGATGCCCTCGTCGACGCAACCGTCGTAGATGTCGATGATGTGGCCGCCGCACAGCGTGTAGATGCGGTCGACCCCCTCGGCCTTGAGTGCCTTGGCAACGAGGTGACCGCCGGAAATGACGTCCTGGGTGTCGTCGGGCATGGCGAAGTCCTGTCCCTTCACGAGGGGTCGGGGGGCTCTCGCGGTACATTGCATACAGTCGACGAATACTGTATGAAGCTTGTTATCCCGCATCCGGTGGGTGGTGTCCAGGGGGCGTGCGGCACTTTCAGTCAGGAGCCGAAATGGACCTGTACGAACACCAGGCAAGGGAACTCTTCGAGAAGCACGGCATCGTGGTGCCGCGGGCCGAGGTCACCGACTCGCCCGAACGGGCCCGTGCGATCGCCCGCGCACTCGGCGGACGCGTCGTCGTCAAGGCGCAGGTGAAGACCGGTGGGCGGGGCAAGGCGGGCGGCGTGCGGCTCGCCGCCGACCCGGCCGCCGCCGAACACGCGGCACGCCGGATCCTCGGCATGGACATCAAGGGGCACACCGTCGGCACGGTGATGCTCGCCGAACCGGTCGACGTCGACCGCGAGTTCTACGTGTCCTACGTCCTCGACCGCGCGGCCGGTCGCTTCCTCGCGATCGCCTCCGCCGAGGGCGGCACGGAGATCGAGGAGGTCGCGGCCGAGCGGCCGGAGGCCGTGGCGCGGATCCCCGTCGACTCGGCCGAGGGCGTGACCACGGCCACGGCGGCACGCATCGCGGACGCCGCAGGCCTGCCCCCGCAGACCGTCGACGTACTCGTACGGCTCTGGGAGGTACTGGTCCGGGAGGACGCCCTCCTCGTCGAGGTCAACCCGCTCGTCCGGACGGCGCGGGGCGGCATCGTGGCCCTCGACGGCAAGGTCACCCTGGATGACAACGCCCTTTTCCGCCAGTCGCGTTGGGGTGGCGAGCGGGCGGCGTCGGCGGACCCGCTGGAGGCGCGGGCCGCTGCCAAGGGCCTGAACTACGTCAAGCTCGACGGCGAGGTGGGCGTCATCGGCAACGGCGCGGGCCTGGTCATGTCGACGCTGGACGTGGTCGCCGGCTGCGGTGCCAGGCCCGCGAACTTCCTCGACATCGGCGGCGGCGCCTCGGCCCGGGTCATGGCCGACGGCCTCTCGGTCGTCCTCTCCGACCCCGCCGTGAAGTCCGTCCTCGTCAACGTCTTCGGCGGCATCACCGCCTGCGACGCGGTCGCCGACGGCATCGTCCGGGCTCTGGAGGAGGTCCGGCTGACCAAACCGCTCGTCGTGCGCCTCGACGGCAACAGCGCCGCCCGGGGCCGGGCCCTGCTCGACGCACGCGCGCACCCGCTCGTCGAACAGGCCTCCACCATGGACGGCGCCGCCCGCCGTGCCGCCCGACTCGCCGCCGCGGCATCCATCGCCGGATAAGGAGACAGGACGACATGGCGATCTACCTCACCAAGGAGAGCAAGATCCTCGTCCAGGGCATGACCGGCGCCGAGGGCATGAAACACACCCGCCGCATGCTGGCCGCCGGTACCGACGTGGTCGGCGGCGTCAACCCGCGCAAGGCGGGCCGCACCGTGGAGTTCGACGAGCGGGCCGTGCCGGTCTTCGGATCGGTGCGCGAGGGCGTCGAGCGCACCGGCGCGGACGTCACCGTCGTGTTCGTGCCGCCCGCCTTCGCCAAGGCGGCGGTCGTCGAGGCCGCCGACGCCGGCATCGGCCTCGCCGTCGTCATCACCGAGGGCATCCCGGTCCACGACTCCGTCGCCTTCACCGCGTACGCCAGGACCCGGGGCACCCGGATCATCGGCCCCAACTGCCCCGGCGTGATCACGCCCGGCCAGTCCGACGCGGGCATCATCCCGCCCGACATCACCAAGCCCGGCCGAATCGGACTGGTCTCCAAATCGGGCACGCTGACCTACCAACTCATGTACGAGCTGCGCGACATCGGCTTCTCGACCTGCGTCGGCATCGGCGGCGACCCGGTCGTCGGCACCAGCCACATCGACTGCCTCGCCGCGTTCCAGGACGACCCCGACACCGAACTGATCGTCCTCATCGGCGAGATCGGCGGCGACGCGGAGGAGCGCGCTGCTGCCTACGTCCGCGACCACGTCACCAAGCCGGTCGTCGGCTACATCGCCGGCTTCACGGCGCCCGAGGGACGGACCATGGGCCACGCCGGCGCGATCGTGTCCGGGTCCTCGGGCACCGCGCAGGCGAAGAAGGACGCGCTGGAGGCCGCCGGGGTGCGGGTCGGGAGCACACCGGCCGAAACGGCACGGCACGTCGTCGCCGCACTGGGAGACGAAACACGGGACGGAGCGCCCGCATGACACCCACCGCCACCGCATCCGCCCTCATCCTCAAGCCCGGCACATCCTGGGCCGACGCCTGGCGGCGCTGCCTGGCCGTCGCCCCCGAGGCGTTCCGCGACGACCGTGTCCTCAACCTCTGGTACGCGGGCTGGCGGGCGGACGGCCGTGTCCTGCCCGCCATCAGCCCCGTGGACGGCACCCCGATCACCGGCCCGCCCCGGCTGGACAGCGCTACGGCACACCGAGCCGTACGCGCTTCCCTCGACCAGCACCGTGCCTGGCGCCACGTCCCCCTGACCGAACGCCGCGCCCGCGTCGCGGCCACCCTCGACGCACTCGCCCAGCACCGCGAACTGCTCGCGCTGCTGCTCGTCTGGGAGATCGGCAAGCCCTGGCGGCTCGCGCAGGCCGACGTGGACCGGGCCGTCGACGGTGTGCGCTGGTACGTCGACGGCATCGACGAGATGGTCGAGGGCCGGGCCCCGCTGGACGGGCCGGTGTCCAACATCGCGAGCTGGAACTACCCGATGAGCGTGCTCGTTCACGCATTGCTGGTGCAGGCACTGGCGGGCAACGCGGTCATCGCCAAGACCCCGACCGACGGCGGCGTCGCCTGTCTGACCCTGGCCTGCGCACTCGCCGCCCGCGAGGGGGTTCCCGTCACCCTCGTCAGCGGCAGCGGGGGCGAGCTGTCCCAGGCGCTGGTGCGGGCGCCCGAGATCGGCTGCGTCTCCTTCGTCGGCGGACGCGACACCGGAGCCGCCATCGCCACCGCCGTCGCCGACCTGGGCAAGCGGCACATCCTCGAACAGGAGGGACTCAACACCTGGGGCATCTGGAACTTCACGGACTGGGACGCGCTCACGGCGGTGGTCCCGAGGCTCTTCGACTACGGCAAGCAGCGCTGCACGGCCTACCCGCGCTTCGTCGTCCAGCGCCGGCTGTTCGACGCGTTCCTCGCGGCCTACCTCCCGGCGGTCCGCACGCTGCGCGTCGGCCATCCGCTCGCCGTCGGGACACCGGAGGACCCGTGCCCGGCGCTCGACTTCGGGCCGGTGATCAACGCGGCGAAGGCCAAGGAACTGCGGGACCAGGTCGCCGAGGCCGTCGAGCGCGGCGCCGTACCCCTGCACCGCGGCAGTACGGCCGACGCGCGGTTCCTGCCCGGCCAGGACACCTCGGCCTACGTCCAGCCGGTCACGCTCCTCGACCCGCCCAGGTCCTCGCCGCTGCACCACGCGGAACCGTTCGGCCCGGTCGACACCATCGTCCTGGTCGACACCGAGGCCGAGCTGCTCGCCGCGATGAACGCCTCCAACGGCGCGCTGGTGGCCACACTGTCCACGGACGACCCGGCGACGTACGACAGGCTGGCGCCGCAGATCCGCGCGTTCAAGGTCGGCCACGGCGTGCCCCGCTCGCGCGGCGACCGTGACGAGCTGTTCGGCGGGCACGGCGCGTCCTGGCGCGGGGCCTTCGTCGGCGGCGAGTTGCTGGTGCGCGCCGTCACGCGAGGCCCGGCGGGGGAGCGGCTGCCCGGAAACTTCCCGGACCACCACATCATGCCGTGACGCCATGGCTGCCGTGACGCCCTGATCGTCGTGGCGGCCGTGACGCCCTGACCGCCGTGACGCCGTGTCCGCCGTGAGCCGCGCGCACGCGGCGTCCGACGGTCAGCCGATGCCCTGTCGGTCCGGCTGAAGGCCGAAGGCCCGGTCCGCCGGGGTCGGTGCGGACCGCTCGACGGCCTGCCGCAGCAGCTCGCGGTGGCGCAGCAGCGGCTCGCGCCGGTCCGGCGGGGCGAGCCGCAGCAGGTCGTCGAGACCGGCCAGCATGCGCCGTGTGACCTGCGACATTCCCGCGCCGCAGGCGCGGATCTCGGCGAACCCCAGATCCACCAGCTCGGTCCAGCCCGGCACGGGCTGCACCAGCCGGACCGCCCCGCGCCGGTCCCGGTGCACTACGGCGTCCAGCGGCCGCCGGGACAGGGTGGCCAGGATCTGCACGACGCGGTCCAGGGCCTGCACGGCGGTCGTCGGATCGTTGACCGCGCTGGACAGGGCCCGCAGCGCGATGTCCGAGAGCTGGCGGAGCCCGAACGCCAGATCCTGGTGGAAGGTGCGCTCCACCCCGACGGACAGGGCGTACCGCAGCGCCCTGCGCGGCGGGGCCTGCCCGCCGTGCACCGCCAGGACGGGTGTGCCGGGTACCAGGAAGTCACCGATCCGCGGGATCAGCCGCAGCACGACGCCATGCTTGCGCGCCACCCGTACCAGCCGCGCGATGTGCACGTCCCGCAGCACACCGGCCTGCCCGTCGTGGGCGACCCACGCGGTCGCGGACCCGAGGGTCGGCGCCTCCCCGCCGTCCACCGGCACGGGCATCAGCGCGGCCACCCGGAAGGACTCCGCGGCGATCCGGGCGATCACATGACTGACCCGCATCAACCGCAGCGTCGCGTTCACGTACATCACGAACAGCAGCAGGCTCAGCGCGACCATGACGAGCGTGAGCACCGACTGCACCAGGGGGACCGATGTGACGAGGTCGGGGTCGGCGCCGCTGTCGTAGGAGGTCAGGACCAGCAGCGTCAGGACGAAGGTGGCGAGGAAGACCGCGAAGGTCGCCTTTGTGATCCGGCTGCGGACGAAGAGCCGCACCACTCGCGGGGTGAACTGCCCGCTCGCCATCTGCACGGCCACCAGCGAGATGCTGAACACCACACCGATGAACGTCATCATCGCCGAGCCGACCGCGGACACCACCGTCTTCGCGTCGTCCGCGAACCTCAGCAGCTCGGCCAGTGTGTCGTAGTCGCCCTCGTCCCGCAGCGACCGGACGAGGGCGGCATCGAGTTCCTGGGCCACCAGCCACACCACGAAGACGCCCACCATGGCCGCGGTGGGCGCGAACCAGAACGTGTCCCGCAGATGCTCCCTGAGCGGCGACAACGCCCGCGGCCGACGACGCGGAAGCGGGCTCTGGGTAACCAGCCAGTCACTCATGGTGCGACCCTAGGCGCAGTGGGGCCGCCGGTCCCGGACCGCCGCTCAGGGGAAGGAAACGCAGGTGAAAGGCACTGCGAAACCTTGGTATGGTTGTCCATGTCGCCACGGGGAACGCCCCGCGCGGCGACAGACACCTGGTCCGGGTGGCGGAATGGCAGACGCGCTAGCTTGAGGTGCTAGTGCCCTTTATCGGGCGTGGGGGTTCAAGTCCCCCCTCGGACACAAGATCAGGCAGAGGTGAGATGCCGGTCGGGAGAGATCCCGGCCGGCATCTCGCGTTTTCCGGCATCCGGCGCCGCACGGCACGCACGGCACCACCAGCCGGCCCCTTCGGGCGATCCCTCGGCGCCGCACACTCACGTGAGGGCACCGCGCACCCGCTGCTCGGGGCCCGCGACGTGCTCACCGCCGACACCGACGACGCCGGGACGCTGCTGCCCCTCGTCCAGCGGCTGCACGACCTGCTGGCCTTCGACGGAGTGCTGACCTCCTGCGACTACCACCTGCCGACGGTGGCACGCATCGCCGCCCGCCTGGGCCCGCCCGGCCCGCGCTTCGCCGTCCACGAGGAGTGGAAATGTGGTGCGGCACCTCTCCCGGCTTCCCTACACTCACCACGACATCGAGATCGAGTGAGGGGAGCCGGGCCGTGCGTATCCGCACCGCTGCCGTCGTTCCCCCGTCCCGGTACGAGGTGATCCTGGTGTCTTCGGCCGTCCGGTGTCCGCTGCGCGGCCGGCACCGGAAGTCCGCGACGAGCATCTGACGAGGCAGTCCTCACGCCCGTGCCACGCCACGGCGGGCCGTCGCCCCGTTCAGCCCCTCCTCCCGACAATCGCGCCGCCCTGTTCACAGATCGGTCTCACCGATCTCTCACAGACCAGCGAAAGGCCACGGGCCGTGCGCAACCACACCAACCCCCTCACCACCGTCCGCAACCTGGGCATCCTCGCCCATGTCGACGCCGGCAAGACCACCGTCACCGAGCGGATCCTCTACACCACCGGCACCACCTACAAGCGCGGCGAGGTCCACGACGGCACGACCGTCACCGACTTTGATCCGCAGGAGCGGGACCGCGGCATCACCATCTTCGCCGCGGCCGTCAGCTGTTCCTGGGACGGTCACCGGATCAACCTGATCGACACCCCGGGACACGTCGACTTCGCCGACGAGGTCGAGCGTTCCCTGCGGGTGCTGGACGGCGCGGTCGCCGTCTTCGACGCGGTCGCCGGTGTGGAACCGCAGAGCGAGTCGGTGTGGCGGCAGGCCGACCGGCACGGCGTGCCGAGGATCGCGTTCGTCAACAAGATGGACCGGGCGGGCGCCGACCTCGACACGGCCGTCGCCTCGATCCGCGAGCGGCTGCACCCGGTACCCCTGGTCGTGCAGCTGCCCATCGGCGCGGAGGACGGCTTCACCGGCGTCGTCGACCTGGTCCGCATGCGCGCCCTGGTGTGGGCCGACGGCGCGGAGACGGCCGAGGAGGGGCCGGTGCCCGACGCCCTGCGAGAGGAGGCGGCACACAGGCGGCGACTGCTGGAGGAGGCGGTGGCGGAACGGCATCCGGCCGCGCTGGAGGAGTTCTGCGACCGGGAGACGCTCACCGCGGCCACCCTCGCCGACGCGCTGCGCGACCTGACCCGCGGCGGCGACGGCGTGGTCGTACTGTGCGGCTCGGCCTATCGCAACCGCGGCGTCGAACCGCTGCTGGACGCCGTCGTCGCCTACCTGCCGTCCCCGCTGGACGTACCGCCGGTACGGGGCACCCACGACGGTACGGAGCGGGAGCGGCCCGCCGACCCGGCGGCTCCGATGGCGGCACTGGCGTTCAAGGTGAACGCCACCCCGACGGGGCGGCTCACGTACCTGCGGGTGTACTCGGGCACGATCGAGAAGGGAGACACCGTGTGGGACGGGAGCACGCGCCGCACCGAGCGGATCGGCCGCATCCTGCGGGTACGGGCCGACCGCCACGACCCGCTGGAGCGGGCGATCGCCGGGGACATCGTCGCCGTGGTCGGGGTGAAGTCCGCCCGCGCGGGCTCGACCCTGTGCGCACCGGGCGCCCCGCTCGTCCTGGAGCCTCCGGGCGTGGCCGAACCGGTCGTGCACGTGGCGGTGGAGGCCCGGCGCTCCACCGACACCGACCGGCTGGCGTCGGCGCTGGCCCGGCTGACCGAGGAGGACCCCTCACTGGCCGTGCGGACCGACCCGGAGACCGGTCAGACCCTCCTGTCGGGCATGGGGGAACTGCATCTGGAGGTCGCGATGGAACGCGTCCGGCGCGAGCACGGCCTCGAGGTCGCCGTGGGCCGCCCGGGCGTGGCGTACCGCGAGACGGTCGGTGAAGGTGTGACCGGCTTCGTCTACCGGCACGTCAAACAGGACGGCGGGGCGGGGCAGTTCGCGCATGTCGTGCTCGACGTGGAGCCGTGGGACGAGGACCCTGAGGAGGACCCTGAGGAGGACGCGGTGGTGGGCTGGACGGACGGCTCGAAGCACGGCTCGAAGCACGGCTCGAAGGGGGGCTCGAAGGGGGGCGGTTTCGTGTTCCGCTCGGCGGTCGTCGGCGGGCGGGTGCCGCAGGAGTTCGTGCGGGCCGTCGAGGCCGGCTGCCGCGACGCCCTGGCCGAGGGCCCGCTGGGCGGCCACCCGGTGACCGGCCTGAGGGTCACGCTCACCGACGGCCAGACCCATGTGAAGGACTCCTCGGACACGGCCTTCCGCACCGCCGGCCGGTTCGGTCTCCGCGACGCCCTGCGCGCCTCGGAGATGGTCCTGCTGGAACCGGTCGTGGAGGTGACGGTCACCGTCCCCGAGGACGCGGTCGGCGGAGTGCTCGGCGACCTCGCCGCGCGGCGCGGCCGGGTCACCGGCTCCGACACGCGGGGCGGCGCCGCGGTCGTCTCGGCCACCGTGCCGCTGGCCGAGCTGTTCGGCTACGCGACGCGGCTGCGCAGCCGCACCCAGGGTCGCGGAACCTTCACCGCCCGGCCCACCGGCTACGCACCGGCACCCGCCGGCGCGGCGACACCGGCGCGGTAGCGCGCCGGGCTGCCCCCCTCCTCCGGCCGGGCTGCTCCCTCCGGCCGGGCTGTCCCCTCTCGCCGGGCTGCCCCCTCCGAACGTGGGAGGGGGCAGCCCGGTGCCGGTACCGGCGTCGTGCGCCGTGCGCCGGGTCAGGGATCCGGGGCCGGGGCCGGGGCCGGGGCCGGCTGAGGAGGACTGGGGCAATGGCACGGGGGGCGGGAGCCGGGGTACGGCACCGCCTCCGCCGTCAGGCTCCGGCGAGCAGCGTCTCCCAGGCGACCGCCGCGTCCGGATGACGAGCCGTCAGCACGGCGCCGACACGGGAGGAAGCGACCTCAGTGACCCACGCCCCGTCGCAACCGATCAGGTCCGCCACCGCGTCGCAGGTCGCCGGATGGGCGGCCACCAGCCCGGCGCCCGAGGGCCCGGCCGGGGCTCCGGGGCGTGCCCACTCCCCGGTGCAGCCCAACAGCTCCGCCACCGCGTCGCAGGCCGCCGGATGCGCCGGCAGCAGCGCGGCACCCCGGCGGACGGACTCCTCGGCCGCCGCCCGGCGGGCCACGGGCGGGACCGGCGGCGTCCGCCACGGCGGCACCCACGCGTCCAGGGCCGCCAGCCGGCCCGGGAAGATCCGCCCCGCCTCGCGGATCAGCAGCGGGGCGAGTTCCCCGGCACCGGACCGCAAGGTTGTGATCAGCAGCGGCAGCCACGGCAGCAGTACCGCGTCCGGCAACCGCCCGAAGGCGTTCGACACCGCCTCCACGACCACGTCCGCGAGCCCCGGCACGGGCTCCAGCGCGTGCACGAAGCCACTGAGGTAGCGCGGATAGGCGGGCACCACCAGCGGGTTGTCCAGCAGCGCGTCGCACCGTGCCCGCAGCTCGGCCCGCGACAGGGTGCCGAGCTGCACCCGCGCCGCCCACAGCAGGGCCGTCTTCGACGGGTCGTCGGGGTGCGACTGGGCGACCGCCAGCTCCAGCTGCGCGCGGTCGCAGCCCAGCGACAGCGCGAGGCTCTCCATACTGAACAGGAAGCCGAGCATCGCCGCGACCTGCCCGACCGTCGCTTCCTCGTCCCGGAACGCCGTCGGCAGCAGCGTGCAGTAGTGCGCGTAGCCGGTCTTGACGAACGACTCGATCCACGCCGGCAGCACCGGCTCGCTGGTCCGGTAGTACCCCAGCAGCGCCCGCACCCGGCGCAGTACCTCCGGCGCGCCGTCGACGCTGCGCTCGGTGGCGAGCACCTTCAGCGCGTGGCTGCCGAGTTCGTCGGCGAGGCGCCGGCTGCGCAGATACAGCGTCGCGTCCTCGACGGCGGCCAGCACGGTCGCCGTGGTCGCCTGAGGCCCGTACGCGTCGCGCCGCAACCGCTGCTCCAGGACCTGCTCGATACTGACGCCCTCGTAGCCGAGCTCGATCAGAGCCCGCTGGTGGGTGCCGATCGCCAGGTCCCACGACTCCTGGATCGAACGCTCACCGAGCCGCCGCTCACCCATGATCGGCCGTGCCGCCCCGTGCGGCAGCAGCCGTCGCAGCATCCACAGCACGTCGGAACACGCCTGGAGTTCCGGCCGGGAGACCATGTCGAGCAGCGCCCGCTGCACGCCGCGCTGCTGGAGCTTCAGCCCGAGCGGCTCCAGCCGGTCGTGCACGTCCCGGGCGAGCGGCGGCAGTGCCTCGTAGCCGACCTGGCCGATCCGGTCACCGCCCATCATGATCTCGACGAGGCGCCGCACGTCCCGCCGCCCGGGCACGGTGTCCTTCTCGATGCAGGTGACCGCCGCGTCCTGGAAGTCGTACGGCGTCGGCTTGGCCCGGTCCCGCATGCCGGCGAGCAGGATCGACGTCTCGAAGACCGCGATGGCGTCGGCGGTGGAGGCGAGATAGCCGCCTCGCCGGGCCGCGCGCACGATGTCCACGGACCAGCCGAGCAGTTCGGCCTCGTCCAGCCCGTCGAGCACGGGCGGCCTGCGCAGGAAGCCGGACAGCCGGTCCGCGGCGTCGGGCTCCGTCGGCGGGGCGCCGGCTCCCTTCCCGGGAAGCTCCTTCACCGGGGCCTGCTTCGCCGAGACCTTCTTGGCCGAGGCCTTCTTGGCCGAGGACTTTCCACCGGCCTGGCCCGTCAGCCGGTAAGGCTGTACCCGGGTGCGCTTGAGGCTCTTCGCCCACTCCGTCGAGGCGATCGACACGGACCCCGCGGCGAGGCCGAACTGCGCCTCGATGGCCGCGTGGCTGGACGGAATCAGCCCGTACTGCCAGGTGGTACCGGTACGCGGGGAGATCGTGAACGTGTCGGTGCCGTGCACCCCGAACTCCGCCACCCGGCTGGCCGCGTGGAAGGCCCCGCAGACGTACAGGCAGTCGTCGGGATCGGCCCCCGTGGCCGCGAGGTGCTCGCGCATCCGGGTCCACATGTACCGCTCGCGGTCCTCGTCCACGCGGACCCGGGCGCCGTCGCCCGGGGCGAGCCGGCGGAACAGGCTGCCGATGAGGAACATGACCTGGCGGTAGGTGTCGTGGTCGGCGGTGCTGTCGCCGAGCGGTACCTCGACGTACTGGTGCCACCATTCCGACCAGTGCCGCACCTTGCCGTGCCGCAGCAGGTGCTCCTCCAACTCGGCGAAGCGCGGCCGCAGGTCGCCGATCTCGACCCCGACGGCCTCACCGTGCAGCCCGGCCTCGGGCTCGGTCGCGGCGTCGGCCGCGGGGTCGGCGCCCTCCGTCGCGGCCTCCCGGGCCTGCTCGCCTCTGCTGTCCCACTGGAAGACGTGGTCCGAGGAGCGGTCGACGAGGACCAGCTCCACCCCCGGCGTGTCCAGCGCGTAGGCGATGGCCTGGTACTCGGCGGACGCCTCGGTGATCGGCGCGACGACCGACAACGGCGCCCAGTCGACGGGAAAACCGTCGACGTCACCGGCGAAGGCCTGTACCGCCACCGGCAGCCGGCAGTTCCGCAGCTCGGTCAGGAGCGGCGCCATGTCCTCGCACAGCTCCAGATACACGACCTTGGGCTGCTTCTCGCGCAGCCGCCGGGCCATGGCGGTCGCCGAGGCGGGGGAGTGATGGCAGACGGGGAAGATCTCCAGCGGCTCGCGCGCCGCGCGGTCGACGTCGTCCACCATGCCGAGGAGGATGCCCTGCAAGGCGTCGGGCCCGCCCGCGAACTCCGCGGCGGCCTCCTGGAGCTGCCCGCGGAGGGCGGCGAACGAGGTGCTCTCCCGAGACGTACTCACGACAGCGTGGCGATCGCGTCGCGGCCGCCCTCCAGGAACTCCGGCCATGAGCCGCCCTCCTCCTTGCTGCGCGGCTCGACGACGCCGTGCAGGTACTTGTTGAGGATGGCCAGGTCCTCGGGCTCGCGGCGGGTGAGCGAGCCGACGAGCGAGGAGGCCAGGGTGCGGGCGGTCAGGGCGCGCTCGCCGAAGAAGTTGCTGTGCAGGACGGCGTCCTCCAGCACACCGATCTGCTCGGCCGTCGACAGGGCCGACTCCAGCTTCTCGTCGTCGCTGCCGGCCGCGGCGGCGGAGGCGCGCAGGTCGGCGAAGCTCTGCAGGAGCACGTCGAGCAGGGTCGGAGGCACGTCGAGGTCGATCGAGTGCCGGCGCAGCAACTCCTCGGTGCGGAAGCGGACGATCTCCGTCTCGCTCTTCTTGTTGGTCACGACCGGGATGCGGACGAAGTTGAAACGGCGCTTGAGCGCGGAGGACAGGTCGTTCACACCCCGGTCGCGGCTGTTGGCCGTGGCGATGATGGAGAAACCGGGCTTGGCGAAGACGATGTTGTCGTCCCCACCGCCGCTCTCCAGCTCGGGCACGGAGATGTACTTCTCGGAGAGGATCGAGATCAGCGCGTCCTGCACGTCACTCGTGGACCGGGTCAGCTCCTCGAAGCGGCCGATCGAGCCGGTCTCCATCGCGGTCATGATCGGCGAGGGAATCATCGACTCCCGCGACTGACCCTTGGCGATGACCATGGAGACGTTCCACGAGTACTTGATGTGGTCCTCGGTGGTGCCGGCCGTGCCCTGCACCACCAGCGTGGAGTTGCGGCTGATCGCGGCGGACAACAGCTCGGCCAGCCAGCTCTTGCCGGTGCCCGGGTCGCCGATGAGCAGCAGGCCGCGGTCGGAGGCGAGCGTGACGATGGACCGCTCGACGAAACTGCGGTCGCCGAACCACTTCTGCGAGACCTCGCGGTCCAGGCCGTCGGAGCGCTCCGAGCCGAGGATGAACAGGCGGACCATCTTCGGCGACAGGCGCCACGAGAACGGCTTCGGACCGTCGTCGATCGACTCCAGCCAGTCGAGCTCCTCGGCATACTTGATCTCGGCGGGCGCGCGCAGCAGGTCGGACATGAGGGGAGGGCCTTTCCGTACGGTGATCAGGACGACGTAGACGCCACGGACGACAGGGGCGACACGGACGACACACGCGACATGGGCGACGCAGGCGTCATGGACGACACGGACGCCATGAAGGGGCGTGTCCGGTGATCAGGTGAGAAACGTCTTGAGTTCGTGCACGAGCTTCTTGATGTGACCGGAGATGACCGGAGTGCCGAGGTCCTTGAACCGCTCCCGGAACCACGGGTTGACGCTGCCGCGCCCGGAGCTGGTCACCGAGCCCACCGGGATGAACTTCGCCCCCGAGCGGTGAATGGCGGCCATGCTGTCGAACAGCTCCTGGTGACGCCACTCGTAGAAGTCGGAGATCCACACCACGACGGTGTTGCGCGGCTCGGAGATCTTCGGCTGGGCGAGCGCCATGGCGACCGTGCCGTCGGTGCCGCCACCGAGCTTGGTGCGCAGCAACGTCTCGAACGGGTCGTGCGCCCAGGGGGTGAGGTCCAACGCCTGTGTGTCGTACGCGATCAGGTGGACGTCCACCTTCGGCAGCCCGGCGAATATGGAGGCCAGGATGGTGCAGTTGACCATCGAGTCGACCATGGAACCCGACTGGTCCACGACCACGACCAGCCGCTGGGGCGTCGTCTTGCGGCTGGTGTGCCGGTAGTAGAGGCGGTCGACGTAGAGCCGCTCCTCCTCCGGACTCCAGTTGGTGAGGTTCTTCCAGATGGTGCGGTCGATGTCGAGGTTGCGGAAGACGCGCTTGGGCGGCACGGACCGGTCGAGCTCGCCGACCGTGGACTTCTCCACCTGGGTGCGCAGCACTTCGGTGACCTCGTCGACGTAACGGCGGATGAGTGCCTTGGCGTTGGCCAGGGCCACACCGGAGAGGTTGTTCTTGTCCCGCAGCAACTGCTCGATCAGGGACATGCTCGGCGTCAGCCGGGAGGCCAGCGCGGGGTCGGCCAGCACCTCGCGCAGGTGCATGCGCTTGACGAGACCGGCCTCGATGGAGCCCAGCTCCGGCCCGATCGCGGGGATGAGGCGGCTGAGGTCGGGCGTCTGCCCGCCGCCCCCGGTACCGGTCGGGCTGACGCCGCCACCGGAGCCTGCCGGGCGCGTGCCGGCCCCTTGCCCTCCCCGCCCGCCGCGCAACTCGCCGGGCCGGCAGCCGAGAGCACGCTCGAACCACTCGGCGTCGGACTGCCAGCGCGCCAGTTGCTCGGCGGTGACGTTGCCGGGGCGGGAGGCGAAGACGTTCAGCAGCACCTTCGACGCGAGCGCCGCACGCCGCACCTCGGCGGCCCGGTCCCGCGCGCCGTCCTCCTCCGGCTCGGGCACCATCAACCCGTCGAACTCGGCGGCCAGTTCCGGATGCCGCTGCACGACGGAGCCGACGGACGCGTCTGGGTCGAGGAGCGCGGGAGGCAGGCCGATGTCCTCGACCACGGCGAGACTCGCCGACTCCAGGGCGGCCTGCTCCTCGGGGTCGAAGAGCCGGGCCAGCAGCCGCCAGTAGAGAACCTGCCGCCGGTTGTCGTGCGGGTCGGGAGCGGGAACGTCCCCGCTGGTGGGCCGGGTCATTTCCGCAGCAGCTTTCCGGCGCGCTCGCGCAGCACCGTGACGGCGTCGGTGGCGGCCTTCTCGGCCCGGACCCCCGCCTTGTCGGCCGTCCCCCCGGCCCAGGCCCCGGCGTGCACGGCGACGGTCTTCTTCCGCACGGTCCGCTCGACGGCGAGCGGCTGGAGCAGGAACTCCCCGGCATCCCAGCGCAGCAGCCCGAGGCAAGCGGACGACGAGGCGACGACCTCGGGGGTGAGCGGCCCGGCGGCCGGCACGCGCTCCGTGTCCACCTCCAGACGGTGCCCGGCGACCTGGAGAACGAGACCATCGGCCCCGCCTTCCACGCCGTCCCCCTCCGTGCGGTGCCCCTCCACGCCGTATCCCTCCACCAGGACGGGCACCGCGATCCGGGCCGGATGCCGGTCCAGCGGCGACACGTCGAACGGGGCGGCCGTGGGCAGCGCCACCCGGGCGGTGACGAAGGCATCGGCGGGCTCACCCGCACGAGCACACGCGTCGTCCCACACCAGATCACCCTCGGCGGTGACCGGCATCGCGTCGAGGTCCATGGAGCGCCCCTCGCTCACGGCGCCGAGCAGGGACATGTGCGGCCGCAGAAGCTGCCACAGACCGGCCCCGACGACCGTGTCGGGCTTCGGCGCGGACACCGAGGCCCGCACCAGCCGCGGCGCACCGCCGTCCGCGGGCTCGAACACCGCGTGCACCTGCGCCTGGACGGCGGTGGCGTGCTCCTGGACGTCGACACCGAGCGGCAGCAACCGCCCGGTCACCTCTCCCACGGCGGACGCGGAGACAGCCCCGGGCAGCGTCAGCAACAGGGCACGCGCCCACAGATCGGCCCAGCGACGCACCGGAACCCGCTCCTGTGTCGCCCCGGGACAGCAGGCGGCAAGCTCGGCGGCGAACCCGTCGAGCAGCGTGGCGAGTCGGCGCAGCGCGGGGTCGGGCAGCATCGCGGAGACGACGGGCGCAGCCCCGCCGACGAGCTCGTGGTCGATGCCCTGCCACCCCGCCCGCGCCAGATCGCACAGCCAACCGCGAGCGGCGGCGAGCAGGTTCACCGCGCCCTCCTCGCCGGCCACCGAGCCCGCGGGGGAATCGACCGCACCCGGCCGACCGACAGCCTCCGCCACCCTGACGACCAGCGCGTCGTGCACAGACCCGAGCAGCGCGGTACGGGCGGCGGCGAGCGCGACGAAATGCCCCTCGTCACCGGCCCCGGCGGCCGTCCTGTCGGCGGCCTCGGCGACCCGCGAGGCCAGCGGCGTCCCGGCGACGGCGTCGGCGATCCCGGCCAGCCCCCCGGCCTGCCCGGGCCGCGGGCGGAGCAACCCGCCGACGAGGACCTCGTCGAACCCGTCCACGGCCGCGAGGGCCTCATCAAGCCCGTCGACGGCATCGAAAAGCAGATCGGCACGCATCAGGCCGCCACCGCCCTGGAGGTCGGGAACCACTGCATCTCGGGCAACGGACCGGTGGTGGCCGCGAGTTCGAGATAAGCGAGATGCCGCAGGAACCGGCTGAACACCTGGGCCGCCGCGGAGGCGTCATCCGACCCGGGCCGAGTGGACGTCATGGCGGAGGTGAGCGACTGCGCGTCGGGTTCCCCGTCGCCGACCTCGACCTTCAGACAGCGGCCCACGCGCTCGGCCCCGTACTGGAGCACGGCCTCGCCGACGAGTGCGCGTATGTGGTTGCAGAACGAGCCCCGCGCCCCGCCGCAGGGACGGTTGTTGTTGGTGCTGCACGAGTACGCGTACGACCCCGCCGCGATCGAGGACACGTACACCCGCCCGATGTCCGACCCGCTGGACACCACACCCTGCAACCGCCCGTCGGCCAGCTCCACGAACGGCACCTTGGAAAGCTTCCGCGGCCGCGCGGCCGGCACCACCCGCGCCGTGCTCGACTTCTCCCAGACGGACAACGCACCATCTCCCATGCATGCGAAAGGGGGTGTTCACGCCACCTCGGCGGAACGGGACCGAATCTATCGGCGGCCACTGACAACGGCCCCGGACACCACCGCGACCTTGACGTTGCGCCGGAACCGGTCGCTACTTGTGCAGTGGACGTTGGGCGGCTGTCCATCTCTGTGTCAGCGGTGAGCGGAGAGGATGGCGCGTGTCCGTCCCCGGCCCCCGATCCAGGCGGTGCAGATGAAGAAGAGACTGTGCGGTACGGCTGCCGTCCTCGGCGTCCTGGCCACGGTGGGCGCCCTGCCGGCACAGGCATCGCCCCCGGCGCCGGAAGCGAAACCGCACACCCTGCCCCTGGGCCCCTCGAACCTGCCCGAGACCCGAACCACCACGACCCTCCAGCCGGGCGTCACCCTCACCCGCATCGTGCGCGGGAACGCGGCCGACCCGGCCCTCCACTGGACGGTCGAGGTCTCCATCCCCGGCGGCGACACCTCACCGGACCCCGACGCGCCGCCCACCGCCCTGAAGGACAGGGCGAGCGCCGACGAACTGGCCGCCGAGCTGAAACGGGACGGCTTCCGGGCCCGGGTGGAACAGGTGACGACGCCCAAGGCGGCCGACTACGCGGGCGGCACCCTCGGCTGGCGGGTCCGCGTCGGAACCTACGGCTCACAGGCCGACGCGACATCCGAACGCGCACGCCTGAGAGCGGCCGGGCACACCGGATCCGCCGTGTACACCGGCTGGGACGGCGACCCCACGGACAGCGGCCCCTGGCACGTCGACGTGCTCACCATCGACCCCCGCGGATTCCGCGGCAGCCTCGACGCGTCGTACGGCCCGGACCTGGAGAACCGCGAGACGACCAGCGAACTGTCCACGACGGCGGGCGCAACAGCAGCGGTCAACGCCGGCTTCTTCGTCCTCGACCCCAAGGCGGGCGCACCGGGCGACCCGGCAGGCGTGGGCGTGTACGACGGCCGCCTGCTGAGCGAACCGGTGGCCGGACGCCCCGGCCTGGTGATCCACGACCACGGCCGGCGAACACAGGTCACGCGTCTCACCTGGCACGGCGAGGCCACCGGCCGCGCGACCACCCTCCGCCTCAACGGCGTCAACCGCGTCCCGGGCCTGATCCGGAACTGCGGCGGCACCGAGGGCGACGCCCCCACCGTGCTGCCCCTGCACGACGTCACGTGCACCAACCCCGACGAACTGGTCACCTTCACACCGGACTACGGCCGACACACGCCCCAGGGCGAGGGACTGGAAGCCGTGATGGACGCCCATGACCGGGTCGTGGAGCTGCGCTCACCGCGCGGCGGAGAACTCCCGCCGGGCGGCAGCTCCCTCCAGGCGACCGGCGCCCGAGTCGCCGACCTGACCGCCCTCGCACACGTCGGCCACCGCCTCCACGTCACCACGACCCTGCTCGACGAACGCGGCCACCGCCTCACCCCCTCGCCCCGCACCGACATCCTCAACGCCGGCCCCGAACTGGTCCGCGACGGACGCCTCCACGTCACCCCCGCCACCGACGGCATGGTGCACCCCGGCGACCCGAGCTGGTACTACGGCTGGGTCCACAAGCGCAACCCACGCACGCTGGCCGGAGTGGACACCGCCGGCCGCACCGTCCTCGTCACCGCCGACGGCCGCAGCACGAACTCCCTCGGGCTCAGCATCGGGGAGAGCGCCGAGGTCGCCAGGTCACTCGGCCTGCGCGACGCGGTCAACCTCGACGGCGGCGGCTCGACGACGATGGTGACCAACGGCGACGTGATCAACGACCCGTCCGACGCCACCGGCGAACGCCCCGTCGGCGACGCCTTGCTGATCGTGCCGCGCAGGCACGCGAACTGACCCGCACCTCACGCACGAAGCCCCGCACCACAGCGCGACAAACAGCAACCCACCCAGGGAGCCGCCGTGTCCGCGAACGTGCCAGCCGTCCTGATCTTTGTCAGGACCAGATTCCTCCTGGTCCTGTCCCTGCTCCTCTCCGTACTCCTGGCCACCCTCTCCCCGACCGCCCCGGCGCTGGCCGCAGCAGAGACGGGCGCCCCCGGCGCGCAGGTCGTCGCCGTGACCCGGGTCGCCGAGCGGCAGGTCGACCTGACGGTACGGTCACCCGCCCTGGGCGGCCGGACCGTGAACGTCCGCCTCCTCACCCCGGACGGCTGGAACCCGCACGACCACCGACACCGGCAACACTGGCCGACCCTCTGGCTGCTGCACGGCTGCTGCGGCGACTACACGTCCTGGACGAGCAGGACGGATGTGGCGGAGATCGACAGTCTCCGCGACGTCCTCGTCGTCATGCCCGAGGCCGGCTGGAACGGCTGGTACAGCGACTGGTGGAACCACGGCCGGGGCGGCGACCCGGCCTGGGAGACCTTCCACACCAAGGAGCTGCGCCACCTCCTGGAACGCGACTGGGGCGCCGGCCGCGACCGCGTCGTCGCCGGCCTGTCGATGGGCGGCCAGGGCGCCCTCCTGTACGCCGCCCGCCACCCCGGCATGTTCAAGGCGACAGCGGCCTACTCCGGCTCCGCCCACCCCCTCCTGAACGACGAGTCCGTCGACCGCGTCATGGGCTTCTTCGCCGGCCAGGACGACGACCCCCTGCGCGTCTGGGGCGACCCGGTCGCCCAACGCCGCGTCTGGCGGGCCCACGACCCCTTCCACCTGGCCAAGCGACTCAGGTCGATCCCCGTGTACCTGTCCTGCGGCGACGGCACCACGGGCCCGCTGGACCCACCCGGCAGCACCAGCGCGCTGGAGGCCGACTTCAACCGGCAGAACCATGCGCTGGCGGCGGAACTGCGACGCGTGGGCGCGAGGCACGTGACCACCGATTTCTACGGCCCGGGGACCCACGGGTGGGCGTACTGGGAGCGGGAGCTGCACGCTTCGCTGCCGATGCTGCTGGGGGCGCTGGGGGACGGCAGGTGAGGCGGGACCGGATCGTCGGCGTCGGTACTCGCGAACAGGTTCTCGACAGGTTGCCGGAAGGTGGGCGGGCGACGACCGATGAGTTTCCACGTGATCCGCGGTCAGAGTTCACGGTTGGCGCGCCGCAGCCATGAGCGCGGGCGAAAGGTGCACCGACCGACCCCGCTGAGAACCGGACACGAGATACCGAGGAACCCCGAATGCGTACTCTGATCAGCACGGCTTTCATCTCGCTCGACGGCGTCGTGGAGGCCCCGGGCGGCGAGCCCGGTTACCGGAACTCGGGGTGGACCTTCAAGGACGTCGAGTTCCTCCCCGAGGCGTTCGCCATCAAAGGGGAGGAGCAGAAGACCGCCACCGCCATGCTCATGGGCCGGCTCAGCTACGAGGCGTTCAGCCCCGTGTGGCCCGACATGGAGGACTTCGCCGACTACAAGGTGATGCCGAAGTACGTCGTCTCCACCACCCTCACCGGGGACGACCTGGTGTCGAACTGGGGCGAGACGACGATCCTGCGCTCGCTCGACGAGGTCGCCGCGCTGAAGGAGACCGAGGGCGGCCCGATCATCGTCCACGGCAGCGCCTCCCTGAACCAGGCCCTCTCGGACGCCTGCCTGATCGACCGCTACCACCTGATCGTCTTCCCGCTGCTGCTCGGCGCGGGCAAGCGCCTCTTCAGCGGGTCGGACAAGGACACGCAGAAACTGAGGCTCGTCGAGCACGAGGCCTACGCCAACGGTCTGCAGAAGAACGTCTTCGACGTTGTCCACTGACGAGATCCCGCGCTCGTCCCTCCGTCGGTCACCGCGATCTCCGCTCGCGCGGGACGGCGTCAGACTCGGACGCAGCGGTCTCGAAGCTCGGCGATGACGGCTTTCTCGCGCGCGTTGGCGGTACCGTCCACCGCGGCCACCCGCTCGGCCGCGTCGACGATGTCGCTCAGATCCCCCGACTCGGCGTCCATGCGCCGCCACACCTCGGCCGGGTCGATGTCGACAAGGTGAGCGAGCTCTTCGTCGACCACCTGATGCTGCTCCCGGACCAGGCTCACCAGGTGCCGCATCAACAGTGTCTCGTCGTCGGTCGTCTTGCGGTTCGCCCTGATGACGAGCCACGCGACCCACAGCATCAACCGCGGGTGCTGACTGCTCCTGCTCAGGTTCTCGGCAAGTTCGATCACCCGCGCCTCGTTCCGGAAGACGGCCTGCGCGTGCCGTCCCGCGAGCAGCGTCGTGTAGCGGTTCAGCAGCACCGCGACGGGAACGCCGACCAGGGGGATACCGATCTTGATGACGTTGCGCTGCAGTAGGTGCTTCCCGACGACGGGGAACCCCTTCGCGGCGGCCAGTACCGTTTTGGAGTAGTAGCGCTTGATCACCGGCCGCACCACGGCCGGGACCGCCTTGATCACGCCCTCCCGGACCACTTCTCCGCTCTTGATCGTGAAGGCCACCCGAATGAGCTTCCACATGTCCTCGGGGTCGGACAGGTCGAGCGGGACCCGGTAGAGGACTGAGATGTCGTAGGCCAGGCGCAGCTGGAGCCGGGTGATGAACGCGACATCGACCATCAGCGTCGCGACCGCGGCCGGCACGGTCGCCGGCGAGGCACCACCGAGGCTCCCGAGGGTGGCGACGACGGCCGCCGAGTAGGCACCCGCGGAGAGGCCGCCTTCGAGCGCGGCGTACCGAGCCGCCATCTTGATCCGCTGATCGGCAATGCCATCCGCGGGTACGCCGTCGTACCGCTCTTGGAAGTACTGCCAGTCGACTTTGGTGGTGTAGGAACTCATGGCCTGAGCGCTGAGCTTGGTGAACCAGTTGCCCGACTTGATGTCGTCCGCGCTCAGGCCCTTGATGAACTCCCGTAGCTCGGCCTGCTCTTGTTCGACAACCTTCCGGTCGGCCTCTTCGTCGGCGTCGGCGGCGTCGATCGGTGCTTCGGTCATGGTGGCCCCCCCCGGGCGGTTCAGTGTGTAGCCAGGTCATCCGGTCGCTGCCACTCAGCCCTTCTCGGCACAGCCGCACCGGCGAGGCTTCGTCATGACCTCACCGTAGGCTGGCGAGGGCGGACCGCCATGCCTTTCGGGACTTTTGGTCTTGATCACGACACGCCTCCTCTGCGCCTGCGGGGCGCGCTCGGTGACCGCGCCGTGGCTTTGAGCCGTCGATGCCCCCGTTGATCAGCACAGAAGGCTTAATGCGTACGATGTGCAAGTGCAGGATCGTGACTACAGCCTCAGGACAGCCACCCCCGCCGACCTCGACGGCGCCCGAGCCGTCATGCTCGACACCGTCTACCGTGACTTCGGTACGGGCTATGTCCCGCGCTGGCACGGTGACATCGTCGACCCGGCCGGGGCGTATCTCGCGTCGGAGCGGCACACCCTGTTGGTCGTGGTCGACGGGGGCGGTGAGGTCGTGGCCACGGGTGCCCTCGACTCCCGCGGCCCCGCGCACCCCCCGAACCCGCGCCACGTCGCCGAGCGCTACCCCTCCGGCGTGACCGCGCAGCTGCGCCGGGTGTACGTCCGGCCCGAGCACCGCCGGCGCGGGCTGGCCCGTCGGCTCGTCGACGAGTTGCTGGCGTTCGCCGCCGCCGACGGCGGATACCGGGCCGTGTATCTGCACACCGACCCGGCCGTGACCGGCGCGGAGCCGTTCTGGCGGTCGCTCGCCAAGGTCGTGCACGACGAGCGGGAGGACGCGGGGGGCGGGCAGGGGATCGTGCACTTCGACGTGCCGATGGCTTGAGGGGCGGGAAGGCTCTGGCGGCACGATGGAAATGATTGTCATGTAAGATCCCGCTCGCTGCCACCGCCGCCTGCCCCGCCCGCTCGCTCGCACACACCCGATCGATCCGAGGACCATGCGCTCCCACCGTCGCCCCCGGCTGCTCGCCCCCCTCCTGCTCATCCCGCTGATATCGAGCTGCTTCGCCTCGGGCGGTGGTGACGATTCCGGCTCCGGCGACGCAGGTGACGGCTCCCGCCTCCGCGTCGCCCTCGCGTTCCCGCCCGCCGAGGGACTCTCGCCCTACGGCGCCGACGCCACCCTCCTCAGCCGCCTCGCCGTCACCGAGGGCCTCACCGCGCTCGACGCCAACGGCAGTGCCGCGCCCGCGCTCGCCGAGTCCTGGCGGCAGGACGGGGAGAAGACCTGGGAGTTCACCCTCCGCGACGCCACCTTCCAGGACGGCAGCGAGGTCACGCCGGCCGCCGTCGCCGGCTCGCTCACCCACGCCACCGACGCCGAGCCCGCGCCCGCCGCCCTGGCCGGGGTCACCCTCACCGCCAAGGCTGAGGGCGACCGAGTCGTCCGGATCACCACCGCCGAGCCCGACCCCGTACTGCCGCTGCGGCTCTCCAGCCCCAGCCTCGCCGTACTGTCCGCCAAGGCCTACGCCGACAAGGACCGCGTCGACCCGGTCGGCACCGCCACCGGTCCCTTCGAGTTGACCAAGGTCAACGGCGCCACCTCCGCCTCCCTCGACCGGTTCGACGACTACTGGGGCGGCCGCGCCCAGGCCTCCGGTATCGACGCCCGCTTCATCGCCGACGGCACCGCCCGTGCCAACGCCCTGCGGACCGGCGAGCTCGACATCGCCGAGGCGATCCCCGTCGCCCAGGCGGCGACCCTTGAGAAGGACACCCGGCGCGACACCGCCACCACCCGGACCACCAGCCTGCTCTTCAACGCCTCGTCCGGGACCTTCGAGGACGCGAGGCTGCGGGCCGCCGCCCGTGCCGCCGTCGACACCTCCGTGTTCGCCAAGGATGTCTACGAGGGCTATGCCGACCCCGGCGCGGGGATCTACGGGCCCGCCGTGACCTGGGCCGAGGGGAAGCGGACCGCGCCCGTCGGGCGGGCGGAGGCCAAGAAGCCCAGCGGCGCCACCATCGACCTCGCCACCTACGACAACCGGCCCGAGCTGCCCGAGGTCGCCCAGGTGGTCAAGCAGCAGCTGGAGAAGGCCGGGTTCAAGGTGAAGCTCACCGTCCGCGAGTACTCGCGGTTGGAGGGGGACGCCCTGGCGGGGAAGTTCGACGCGTTCGTGCTGGCCCGGAACACCCTGGTCGACACCGGTGACCCCGTCGCCGTCCTCGCCAGCGACTACACCTGCGACGGCGGCTACAACATCGCCCAGCTGTGCGACAAGGGCGTCGACCGCGCCGTCGCCGAGGCGGAGAAGACCGCCGACACCGCGAAGCGGCAGGACGCCGCCATGGCCGCCGAGGCCCGCGTCCTCGGCAGCGACGCCGTCGTGCCGCTCGTGCACCAGCGGATCATCACCGGCGTCGCCGGCTCCGTTCAGGGCGTGATCCTCGACCCGTACGAGCGCACCCTCGTCGGCACCGGCACGCGGCGCTGAACCGTGCGGCGGCAGGTGGCCACCGTCGTGTGGCGGGTCGTCCTCGCGGCCGGGCTGGTGTGCGGGATCGGGCTGCTGCCGTGGCTGACGCGGACCGATCCGGCCCACACCGTTCTCAAGGCGCGGTCGGCCGAGCGTGATCCCACGCCCGAGGTGCTCGCCGACATCCGCGCGCGGCTCGGGCTCGACGACGGGCCGCTGCACCTGCTCGGGCAGTGGTTCGGCGGGCTCGTGCGCGGCGATGCCGGGCGGTCGTGGATCTCCGGGAGCGACGTCCTGCCCGACGTGCTCCAGGCGCTCGGGGCCTCCCTGCTGCTCATGGCCGTCGCGCTCCTCGTCGCCGCCCTCACCGCCGGGCTCATCTGCGCCCGCACGCTCAGGCTCGGCGCCCGTCGGCGGCTCGGTGGGCGGCGGCGTGGCGGCACCGCCTCCGCCGTGGTCGCCTCGCTGCCCGAGTTCCTCGTCGCCTCCGTGCTCGCCACCGTCGTCGGGGTGCAGCTGGGATGGCTGCCCGCGCTGGGGTGGTACGGACCCCAGTGGACCGTGCTGCCCGCGCTCGCCCTCGGGCTGCCCGCCGGGGCGGTGCTCGGGCGGCTGCTCGACGACCTGCTGCCCGGCGCGTTCGGTGAGCCGTGGGCGCTGGCCGCCGCCGCCCGTGGGCTGACCGGCCGGCGCATCGCACGGCAGGCGCTGCGGCGGTGCGTGCCCGCGCTGCTGCCCAACCTGGGGCTGTTCGTCGTCGGGCTGACCGGCGGCGCCGTCGCCGTCGAGCAGGTCTTCGACATCCCCGGGCTCGGCCGCACCACCCTCCAGGCCGCCCTCGCCCAGGACCTGCCCGTACTCCAGGCCGGCACCCTCGCCCTCGTCCTCCTCGCCGCGCTCGCGACCGGCGCCACCCGCATCGCCGCCCGCCTGCTCACCGGCCCCGCCCTGCGCGACGGCGCCCTCTCCTCCCTGCACCGGCCCGCCCCGCCCGCCGGCGGGCCGCTGCCCCTGCTCTACGGCGTCGTCCTGCTCGCCGTCATCGGATTCGGGCTGTCGCGCGACCCGCTCGCGCTCGACACGGGGGAACGGCTGCGGGCACCCTCCCTCGACCATCCCTTCGGCACCGACGCCCTCGGCCGGGACCTGCTCGCCCGCGTCGGCCACGGGGCCCTGGACACGCTGCTCCTCGCCTCCGCCATCACCGCCGCCGCGCTGCTCGCGGGCGTACTCCTCGGGCTCGTACCCCGGGTTTCGGCACCGCTCGTGGACACCGTCAACGCGGTACCGCCGGTGCTGGCCGCCCTGCTCGTCACCGCCGTCGCGGGAAGCGGAACGGCCACGCCCGCCCTCGCCGTGGCCGCCGTCGCGTGGGCGCCGCTCGCCGCGCACACCACCTCGCTGCTGCGGCAGGAACGCGCCACCCTGCACATCACCGCCACCCGGGGGCTGGGCGCCGGGCGCTGGTACCTGCTGCGCCGCGAGCTGCTGCCCGCCGTCCTGCCGCCCGTCGTCCGGCACGCCCTGCTGCGGCTGCCCGGCGTCGCCCTCGCGCTCGCCTCCCTCGGCTTCCTCGGCCTGGGCGCCCAGCCGCCGTCCCCCGAGTGGGGCCTGCTCCTCGCCGAGAACCAGCCCTACGCCGAGCGCGCCCCCTGGGCCGTCCTCGCCCCCGCCGCCGTCCTCGCCCTGCTCGGCGCGCTGGCCGTCACCGCCGCGGGCGGGCTGCGTAGGCCTCGGCGCCGGACTCGACGTACCTCCCCGGTCGTCAGCGGAGCGGCCGTCGAAGAGAAGGAACCGGTCGGAGCCCGATGACCGCACCGTCCATCGGCCGGCTCGTGGGGAATCCCGGTCGCGGGGCCCCGCTCTCCCCACTGCTCCGGCTGCTGATCGTCACCCAACTCGCCTTCAACATCGGCTTCTTCGCGGTCCTGCCCTTCCTCTCCGAGCATCTGGGACAGGGCATCGGCATGGCGGGGTGGCTGGTCGGCTTCGTGCTGGGGCTGCGGACCTTCAGCCAGCAGGGGTTGTTCGTGGTCGGCGGGGCGCTGACCGACCGGTACGGCATCCGGCCGGTCGTACTCGCCGGATGCGTGCTGCGGATCGCCGGGTTCGGCTGGCTCGGGTTCGCCGAGCGGACCTGGGCCGTGGTCGGTGCCGTACTGCTGATCGGGTTCGCCGCCGCGCTCTTCTCGCCCGCCGTCGAGTCCGAGGTCGCCAGGCAGGCTGTCGTCCGGGAGGAGGAGGGCGGCGGGGACCGGACCCGGGTGCTCGCGCTGTTCACCGTCGCCGGGCAGGCGGGGGCCTTCGTCGGGCCGCTGCTGGGGGCCCTGCTGCTCGCCGTCGACTTCCGTACGGCGTGCCTGGCCGGCGCCGGCGTCTTCGTGCTGGTCCTCGCCGGGCACGCGTGGCTGCTGCCGCAGCGCGTTCCCGGGCGCGCGCGGGTCCGGGTCAAGGGCGGGGCGCGGCTGCTGCTGCGCAACCGGCGCTTCCTCGCGCTGTGCTGCGCGTACGGCGCCTATCTGCTCGCCTACAACCAGCTCTACCTCGCGCTGCCCGCCGAGGTGGAGCGCGCCGCCGGTTCGCAGGCGCCGCTGGCCTGGCTGTTCGCGCTGTCCTCGGTGCTGGTGGTGACCGCGCAGTTGCCGGTGACCCGGTGGGCGGGGGAGCGGCTGACCCCGCGCCGGTCGATGGTGGCCGGGCTGGTGCTGATCGCGGCCGGGTTCGCCGTGGTCGCGGTGGCGCGGCCCGCCGGGTGGACGGGCACCGGTGGGCTGGTGCCCGCCGCCGGGTTCGTCGTGCTGCTCACCCTCGGGCAGATGCTCGTCGCGCCCGTCGCCCGTGCCTGGGTTCCCGACCTCGCCGAGGACGGACGGCTCGGGCTGTACACCGGGGCGTTGTCCTCGGTCTCCGGGCTCATCGTGCTGGCCGGCAGCTCCGCGACCGGACTGCTGCTGGACAGCGGTCTGCCGGTCGCCGTGCCGTGGCTGGTCCTGGCCGCCGTACCGCTGGCGGCGGTGGGATTGCTGCCCCGGCGTCGCTGAGTCCTTCAGGGGCATCGGCCACGCCGGTCCGGTGGGCGACGCCGCGGCCTCGGCGCCCACGGCGCCTGCCCGGCCCCGCTTCCGTGCTCTGTCCGGTGGTTCGCCCGGGTGCCGCATCGGTGGCGCGCGGACGGGCCTGCTGTCAGGCCGCCGCGGCGCCGGGTGAGATCGCCGGTGACCGTGCCCGGGCGCCGAGGATGTCCGGGTCCGGGGGTATCTGCGACCATTGCCGCATGGATGTGCGAAGCAGGAACCATGTGACGGTGACCGGGCGTCCCGGGGCTCCGGTGGTGATGCTGGCGCATGGGTTCGGGTGTGATCAGAACATGTGGCGGCTGGTGGTGCCGACGCTGGAGCGCGACTTCACCGTGGTGCTCTTCGACCACGTCGGCGCGGGAGGATCCGACCTTTCGGCGTGGAGCCGCGACCGCTACTCGACGCTCGACGGATACGCCGACGACGTGCTGGAGCTGTGCCGGGAGCTGGCGCTGGGCCCCGTCACGTTCGTAGGACATTCGGTGAGCGCCATGATGGGTGTACTGGCCGCCGCACGGGAGCCCGAGGCGTTCGCCGGGCTGGTGCTGCTCGCCCCTTCGCCGTGCTTCATCGACGATCCCGAGGCCGGTTACCGGGGCGGCTTCAGTGCCGAGGACATCAACGAGCTGCTGGAGTCACTGGAGGCGAACTATCTGGGCTGGTCGGGCGCGATGGCACCGGTCATCATGGGCAATCCGGACCGGCCGGAACTGGGCGAGGAGCTGACCAACAGCTTCTGCCGCACCGATCCCGAGATCGCGCGGCTCTTCGCCCGGGTGACCTTCCTGTCCGACAACCGCACCGATCTCGCCGAGGTCGCGGTGCCCACACTGGTCGCCCAGTGCTCCAGCGACGCGATCGCCCCGCCCGAGGTGGGCGCCTTCGTCCACGCGCGGATCCCGGGGAGCCGGCTGGTCACGCTGAACGCCACGGGACACTGCCCCCAGCTCGCCGCCCCGGAGGAGACCGCGGCAGCCATCGCCGCCTTCGCGGGAGCCTCCCGGTGATGTGCGGACTCGACGGCGACGAAGAGGGCGGTCCGACCGGGGACGAGGGCGCGGGAGACGAGCAGGCGCAGTTCTCCGCCCTGCTGGAGGACAGCGCCGAGGACCTGTACGAGCACGCGCCCTGCGGCTACCTGTCGACCCAGCTGGACGGCCGGATCGCGAAGGTCAACGCCACCCTGCTGAACTGGCTCGGCTACCGGCGCGACGACCTGGTGGGCCGCACCCACTTCTCCGACCTGCTCACGGTCGGCGGCCGGCTCTACCACGAGACCCACTTCGCCCCGCTGCTCAGGATGCAGGGCGAGATCAGCGGCATCGCCCTGGAACTGAAGGCCGCGGACGGCTCACGGCTGCCCGTCCTGGTCACCTCGACGGTGAAGACGGGCAGCGACGGACAACCCCTGCTGATCCGCACCACCGTCGTCGACGCCCGGGACCGCCGCGCCTACGAGAGCGAGCTGCTGCGCGCCCGCGAGGAAGCCGACCGGGAACGCGACCGCCTCCAGACCCTGGCCAGCACCCTCCAGAAGACGCTGCTGCCGCCGACGCTGGTGGATGTGCCCGGACTGGAAGTAGCCGCGCACTACCACGTCGCCTCCGTGGACGAGGTGGGCGGTGACTTCTACGATCTCTTCCCCCTGGCAGGCGGGACCTGGGGACTCTTCCTGGGCGATGTGTGCGGCAAGGGCGCCGCCGCCGCGGCCGTCACCTCGCTGGCCCGCTACACTCTGCGCGCCGCCGCCGTCTACGATCCCGACCCGGCCGCCGTGCTCGGCAACCTCAACACGGTCCTGAACCACGAGTACAACGGCACCGACCCCCGTTTCTGCACCGTGGTCTTCGGCCTGCTCACCCCCGACCCCGCCCCCGACCGGGCCGGCTTCCGCATCACCCTGGCCGGCGGCGGTCACCCGCCCGCCCTGCTGATGCGCGCCGACGGCACCGCGGACTTCCTGCCCACCCCCGGAGGGCAGCTCATCGGGGTCCTTCCCGACGCCGAGATCGCCACCACCACCGTCCACCTCGACCCCGGCGACACCGTGCTCCTGTACACGGACGGCCTGACCGAAGCCCACACCAACGCCACCGCGGGCGGCGGGGAGCGCTACGGCGACGACGCCCTCCTCGACTTCGGCCGCGCCCTCGCCCCCAGCACCGCCTCCGGCACCATCAGCGCGGTCCGTGACCTGCTCGACGCCTTCGGCAGCGGCGTGGACGACGACACCGCCGTCCTCTCCATCCACGCGCCACGACCCGACAGTGAAGAGCGGCAGTGACCAAGCAGCTGTCCGTCCACACCCGCACCACCGCGCCGCCGAGGCCGCCTGGCGGTCCACCGGCAACTGACCGGCCGCCGCCGAGCCCGACGAGCCGGACGCAGACCCCGGCCGGGCCGGCCGGCTGTGTCCTGATGGCGTCATCTCCCGCCCAGGCTTCACCACCTTCCGGGGATGATCCCGGCGCGGTCAGGCGAGTGCGATGATCCCAACAGCCCGGGGCGAGCCGGGTCTCCCGGTTGCCGCTGGCCGACGTGGAGGCCACCACGTGGATGAGATCATCGAGCGCCCACATCCCGGCTCCCGGCTGGCCTCCTGGCGGGGACAGCCTCACTGAGCGACGAGTTCGCGCACCGCCTCGGCCGCCGGGGCGCCGCTCCGCGTCCGCGACGTCCGCCGCAGCCACAGCACATCCCGGCCGAAGGACCACACCAGCAGCCCCAGCGCCAGCAGCGCCACACCCGTGTTGACCGCGTGCGGCAGCAGGTCGGCGCCCGCCAGCAGCAGCAGCACGCCCTGCAGCGCGGCCACCGTCTTGCGGGCCGTGCTCGGCGGCAGCGGGGCGGTCAGCCACGGCCATACGCGGGCGGCGGCGACGAACACGTAGCGCATGCCGCCGATCAGCAGGACCCACGGGCCCAGGTCCATCGCGACGTACACACTGAGCACCAGGATCAGGAACGCGTCGACCTCCATGTCGAACCGGGCGCCCAACGGCGACGACGTGCCGGTGCGACGGGCGACCTTGCCGTCCACGCCGTCCAGGATCAGGGCCACGGCGGTCAGGCCGACGAGGAGGGAGACGGGCGGCGCGCTCCGGAAGGAGTCCGCGACCAGAGCCGTGACCCCGCCGACCAGGGTGGCCCGGCCGAGAGTGACCCGGTTGGCCGGGCCGAACGACGGCAGCCGGGAGCGGTGCAGGGCACGGGAGAGCACCGCCCAGGTCGCGAACGCGAACGCGAGGCCGGTCAGCCAGCCCGCCGTGCCCATGCCGATCGCCGTACCGAGCAGCGCCAGGAGCAGGATCTGCGCGCCCGCCCCCGCCGCGGTCTCCTGCTGAACGGGCCTCGCGTCGTACGCGTCGTACGTGTTGTTCAGGGCCACCGAACACCCTCCGGCCGTGTGACAGAGTCGATCAACGCCGCCACCTTGTGCGCGGCTTGTGCATCCCTCGGTACGTGGGCGGCTTCCCGATCGTTCAGGAGGACATCCGATGACAGGCATGGCACGTGCGTTCTGGCTCGAATCGCCAGGCCGGGGCGCGATCCGCGACGCCGAGCTGGCCGCGCCCGCGGCGGACGAGGTGCTCGTGCGTACGCTCTTCAGTGGCGTGAGCCGGGGTACGGAGACGCTCGTCTTCGGCGGCCGGGTGCCCGAGAACCAGTACGCGGCCATGCGCGCGCCGTTCCAGGAGGGCGACTTCCCGGGGCCCGTGAAGTACGGCTACCTCAACGTCGGCGTGGTGGAGGAGGGCCCGGCGGACCTCGTCGGCCGTACCGTCTTCTGCCTGTACCCGCACCAGACCCGGTACGTCGTCCCGGCCGCCGCGGTCACCCCGGTGCCCTCGGCGGTCCCCGCCGGGCGGGCGGTGCTCGCCGGCACCGTCGAGACCGCCGTCAACGCCCTGTGGGACGCGGCGCCCCTGGTCGGCGACCGGATCGCCGTGGTCGGCGGCGGCATGGTCGGCTGCTCGGTGGCCGCCCTGCTCGCCCGCTTCCCCGGCGTCCGTGTCCAGCTGGTCGACGCCGACCCGGCCCGGGGCAAGGTCGCCGAGGCACTCGGCGTCGGTTTCGCGTCCCCCGCCGACGCCCTCGGCGGCCTCGACCTCGTCGTCCACGCCAGTGCGACGGAGGCGGGCCTCGCCCGGTCACTGGAGCTGCTGCGGCCCGAGGGCACGGTCCTCGAACTGAGCTGGTACGGCGACCGGCGCGTCGCCCTCCCGCTCGGCGAGGCCTTCCACTCGCGGCGCCTGACCCTGCGCAGCAGCCAGGTCGGCACCGTCTCCCCGGCGCGCGGCGCCACCCGCACGTACGCCGACCGGCTCGCCCTCGCCCTCGACCTGCTCGCCGACCCGGCGCTCGACGCGCTCGTCACCGGCGAGTCCGCGTTCACCGAACTGCCGGACGTGCTGCCGGGACTGGCCTCCGGTGAGATCCCCGCGCTGTGCCACCGGATCCGGTACCCCGACGGGTGACCCCTCACCCGCCGCGGACGGCATCGGCGCCTGACCTTGAGAAAAGACGTACGGGTCGCTGAACAAGGGAAGGCACCGAGCCGTAATAGACGGCACCCCGCGCAGCGATCGGCGGGGGGTCAGACGTGCCACACCTGGAGGGTCGTCCGTTGTTCAGCATCACCGTCCGCGATCACATCATGATCGCCCACAGCTTCCGCGGCGACGTCTTCGGGCCCGCGCAGCGCCTGCACGGAGCGACGTTCCTGGTGGACGCCACCTTCCGGCGCGAGCAGCTGGACGAGGACAACATCGTCGTCGACATCGGACTGGCCACCCGGGAACTGGGCGCCGTCGTCAGCGAGCTCAACTACCGCAACCTCGACAACGAACCCGACTTCGCCGGCGTCAACACCTCCACGGAGTTTCTGGCCAAGGTCATCGCCGACCGGCTCGCCGAGCGCGTCCACAAGGGCGGGCTCGGCGAGGGGGCCAGGGGCCTGGCCGGCCTCACCGTGACCCTGCACGAGTCGCACGTCGCCTGGGCGAGTTACGAGCGTGCGCTGTGACCGGGACGTCCTTCGAAACGGCGGCCGGCGCGACCGCCGGGCGCGCCCGGCTCACCTACGTCCCGGCGCAGGCGTCCGCGCAGGCGTCCGCGCAGAATTCGTCCCCGAGGAACGGGGGGATCGTCCCCATGTCCCTGCGCTCCGTGCACTTCGTCATGCCCGGCGGAGTCGACGACCCGGCCGCGCCGAGCGGCGGCAACGCCTATGACCGGCGGGTGCGGCTGGACCTGCCGGGCTTCGGCTGGCGGGTACGGGGACTGCCCGTGGCCGGAGACTGGCCGCAGCCGGACGACGCCGCCCGCGCGGAACTCGCGCGCGTCCTGCGCCGGTTGCCGGACGGCGCCGTCGTCCTCCTCGACGGCCTGGTCGCCTGCGGGGTGCCGGAGATCGTGGTCCCGGAGGCCGAACGGCTGCGCATGGCCGTCCTCGTCCACCTCCCGCTCGGCGACGAGACGGGCCTCGACCTCGCCGTGGCCGCCGAACGGGACGCGCGTGAACGCGCGGTGCTGCGGGCCGTTCCGGCCGTCGTCGCCACCAGCGACTGGGCGGTCCGCCGCCTCGTCTCCCACCACGGCCTCGACCCGGCCCGTGTCCACGTCGCCGCCCCCGGCGCCGACATCGCGCCCCTCGCGCCCGGCACCGACGGCGTCTCCCGGCTGCTGTGCGTCGCCGCCGTCACCCCCCGCAAAGGCCAGCACCGGCTGGTGGAGGCCCTGGCGGCGGTCGCCGACCTGCCGTGGCACTGCGTGTGCGTCGGCGGCCTCGGACAGGACCCGGAGTACGTCGACCGGCTGCGGGCGCTGATCGCGCGGCACGGTCTGGAGGACCGGCTGGTTCTCGCGGGACCGCGGGCCGGCGCGGAACTGGACGCCACCTACTCCACCGCCGACCTGATGGTCCTCACCTCGTACGCCGAGACGTACGGCATGGCGGTGACGGAGGCCCTCGCGCGCGGCATCCCCGTGCTGGCCACGGACGTCGGCGGTCTCCCGGAGGCGGTCGGGCGCGCTCCCGACGGCGGGGTGCCCGGCATCCTCGTCCCGCCGGAGGACCCCGTCGCGCTCGCCGCCGAACTGCGCGGCTGGTTCGGGGAAGCGGACGTACGACGCCGGCTGAAGGCCGCGGCACGCGGCCGCCGCGCCGCCCTCGACGGCTGGGCGACCACGGCCCGGAGCCTGGCCGGAGTACTGCACCGACTGCCGAGCGAACCCCGGAGGGTGGCATGAGGAAGACCACGGCACCGGCCACCCGGGCGATCCCCTCCCAGCCCGGTCCCCAGGGCGCCCCCGAGTCGGCGAACGGCGTGATCCCGGGCGCGGGCCCGTCCGAGCCACCCACCGACCGCCTCGAACCGTCCTCCGCCGAGCCGCTGACTGGCGGCCCTGGGCAGTCCTCCGCCGAGCCACTCACCGGCCGTCCCGGGCAGCCTTCGGCCGCCCCGCTCACCGGCCGTCCCGAACAGCCCTCCGCCGAGCGCGCCACCCTCCGTCTCCGCGACGTCCCGGGGCGTCCCGGCGAACCCCCGCGCTATGCCCCCGAATGGCTGCGGCTGCGGGAGCCCGCCGATGCCGCCGCGCGGGCGCGCGAGCTGCTCGACCCGCTGCGGATCCGCCTGGCCAACCTGCCGAGGCGGGCGGACGGGCTGGTCGTGCACGACGTGGGCTGCGGCACCGGTTCGATGGGACGCTGGCTCGCCCCGTTGATCGACGGTGCCCAGCACTGGGTGCTGCACGACCACGATCCCTACCTCCTGCACTTCGCCGCCGTCGCCGCCCCGCGTTCGGCCGCCGACGGCAGCCGCGTCACGGTCGAGACACGGCGCGGCGACCTCGGCCGCCTCACCCCGGAGGCGCTGGCCGGCGCCGCGCTGGTGACGGCGTCCGCGCTCCTCGACGTCCTCACCGTCGAGGAGGTCGGCACGCTCGCCGCCGCCTGCGCCTCGGCCGGCTGCCCGGCCCTGCTCACCCTGTCCGTCGCCGGGCGCGTGGACCTCACCCCCGCCCACCCCCTGGACGCCGAGATCGCCGACGCGTTCAACGACCACCAGCGGCGTACCGGCATGCTCGGGCCGGACGCCGTGACCGCCGCGGCGGAGGCCTTCGCCGAGCACGGCGCCGCGGTACGAACGCACCCCAGCCCCTGGCGGCTGGGCCCCGGCGAGGCCGCGCTCACCGCCCAGTGGCTACGGGGCTGGGTCGCCGCGGCCGTCGAACAGCGCCCGGAACTGCGTGAACCGGCCGGCCGGTACCTGGACGAGCGCCTCACGGCCTGTGCCGCGGGGGAGTTGCGTGTCGTCGTCCACCACACCGACCTGCTGGCCCTGTGCCGGCCGACGGGCGGGGTCTCGTGAGCGCACCGACGGTACCGGCGGGGACCGGGGGCCTGCCGACGGCGGTACGCCGGGACGCGACTTCCGCCAGCGCCGGCGACCACCCCCGCCGCCGCGCCCTGCGCACCCACCTCGGCACCCTCGCCGGCGTCGCCATCATCGCCGTACTCCTGTGGCGCATGGGGACCGGTGTCTTCCTGGACGGGCTGCGCCGGATCGACGCTCCCACGCTGCTGACGGCGCTCGGGATCGGACTGGTCACCACGGTGTTCAGTGCCTGGCGCTGGGCCCTGGTCGCCCGGGGACTGCGCATCCGCCTGCCCCTCGGACCGGCCGTCGCCGACTACTACCGCGCGCTGTTCCTCAACGCCGCCCTCCCCGGCGGCGTACTGGGCGACGTGCACCGCGCGGTACGGCACGGGCGGAGCGCCGGCGACCTGGGGCGGGGCGTGCGGGCCGTCGTCCTCGAACGGGCCGCCGGCCAACTGGCGCTGATCGGCGTCGGAGCCGTCGTGCTGCTCACCATGGAGTCACCCGTGCTGGCCGGGATCCGGCACCTCGCACCGCTCGTGGGAATGGCGGTGCTCGGCGCGCTCGCCGTCGTCCTCGGCGTGCGCATGAACCGCGCGCCCTCCCGCCGGGGCCGGGCAGCGGCCGGGGCCCTGCGGGCGACGCTCCGCGAGGCGCGCGAGGGGCTGCTGTCCCGGCGGAACCTGCCGGGTGTCGCCGTGTCGTCCGTCGTCGTACTGGCCGGGCACCTCGCGATGTTCGTCCTCGCCGCCCGGGCGGCCGGCAGCGGCGCCTCCGTCGCCGTACTGACGCCGCTGGCCGTGCTGGCGCTGCTCGCCATGGGGCTGCCGCTGAACGTCGGCGGCTGGGGCCCCCGGGAGGGTGTCACCGCCTGGGCGTTCGGCGCGGCCGGGCTGGGCGCGGGCGCCGGGCTGGGCGTGGCCGTGGTCTACGGGGCGCTCAGCTTCGCGGCGAGCCTGCCCGGCGTCGTCGTGCTCGTGGTCCGCTGGTACGAGGGGCGGCGGGCCCGCTCCGAGCCGCGCCGCGCGCCCGACCGGCACTACCCGCGCTCACCGCCCGGCGCGGTGACCGTCGCCGACGTCAGCAGTGAGAAACACGCCCCGAAGGAATCCGCGAGACTCGCCAGCAGTTCCTTCCCCTTTTCCGCCGAACCCAGTGAAGGACGCCCGATGACACCGGAATCGGTATAGGCGGACATACCGAGGGAGAGCAGATGACGCCGGTCGTCCGCGACGAAATCGGCGGCCTCGTAACCGGGCCGGACGTATTCGGGATGCGTGTGCAGAAGAATGGAGGTCTCGATTTCCCCCGCGTGCATGTCGGTGAGCAGCGAAGTGGTCACCCCCGCCCGTACCCGAGCCGTCTCCCAGTCCTCCGCGGCCGGGAAGAGCGCCATCCGTTCGCCGCGTGCGGAGGACTCCTGAACGACGTTGCCCAGTACGTAGTTTCCGCCGTGTCCGTTGACCACCGCCAGGGCGTCGACGCCCGAGCGGCGCAGCGAGTCCGCTATGTCCCGCACCACCGCGTGCAGGGTCACCGAGGAGATGCTGACGGTCCCCGGCCAGTCCGCGTGCTCGTGGGAGCAGCCGATCGTCACCGGTGGGAGCAGGTGCACCGGATACGCGGCGGCTATCTCCCGGGCGACGGCGCACGCGACGAGCGTGTCGGTCGCCAGCGGCAGGTACGGGCCGTGCTGTTCGAAGCTTCCGACCGGCAGCACCGCCACCTGTCGCGGAACCCCGGAGCCCCGCCCGCGCACGTCCTCGCTCGTGTCCGCCGGCACCAGTGAAACATCCATAGCCGCACGGCCTTTCGTCTCGGTCGAGAAACTGTTGAGCAGTCTGTTGAGGAACGCGAGAATCATGACAGAAAAAATTGGTGTACTCGGCAAGAAAGCATCACAGCGCACGGATGTGGAGCGGGTCGTGGTGACGCCTCTGCCCACCGTGTACGGCGAATTCCGGGCTTTCGGCTATGTCGACCACGAGCGCGGTGAAGAGCAAGTGGCCCTGGTCCACGGCGATCCGGGCGCCGACGGCGTGCTGACCCGGCTGCACTCGGAGTGCCTGACCGGTGACGCGTTCGGCTCCCAGCACTGCGAGTGCGGCGCCCAACTCGCCTGCGCACTACGGGAGGTGGCCGCCGCCGGCAGCGGCGTCGTGGTCTATCTGCGCGGGCACGAGGGGCGCGGCATCGGGCTGCTCGCCAAACTGCGCGCGATGGCGTTGCAGGCGGAGGGCCTCGACACGGTGGAGGCGAACCTCGCCCTCGGCCTGCCGGTGGACGCCCGCGACTACGGCGTCGCCGCCCGCATCCTGGACGACCTCGGGGTGCGGTCCGTGCGCCTGATGTCCAACAACCCGCGCAAGCGGGAGGCGCTGGTGCGCCACGGCATCGAGGTCACCGAGCAGGTGCCGCTGCTGATACCGCCCTGCGAGAGCAACATCACCTATCTGCGCACCAAGCGGGAGCGGCTCGACCATCATCTGCCCCACCTGGACGCGGTGGCGCATGTGTCGTCCTGACCCCGGGGGCCGGCTCAGTCGGTGACGGCCTCGTGCACGAGGCGCTTGAGGTCCGGGTAGACCGTGTGCGAGGACTTCGGCCGTACCTGGGTCATGAACTGCACCGTCAGGTCACGGCTCGGGTCGACCCAGAAGGTGGTCGTCGCCACCCCGCTCCAGCCGTACGTGCCGAGCCCGGAGGGGGCCTGGGTGCGGGCGGGGTCGATCACCACGGAGACGCCGAGGCCGAAGCCGACACCGTCGTTGCCCGGTTCGTCGTGTGCCGGGCGGCTGCCGTAGGCGCGCAGGTCGGCGTCGCCGGGCAGGTGGTTGCGGGTCATGAGGTCCACCGTCCCGGGGGCGAGCAGGCGGACGCCGTCGAGTTCGCCCCGGCGCCGCAGGAGTTCCGCGAAGCGGTGCACGTCGTACGCGGAGGAGACCAGGCCGCCGCTGCCCGACAGGAACCGCGGCCGGCCCCGCAGCGGCAGCCCGGGGACCGGTTCGGTGCCACCGCCGGCCGTCTCGCCGTACAGCTCGGCCAGCCGGCCGGCCTGCTCGTCGGTGACGTGGAAGCCGGTGTCCGTCATGCCGAGCGGCCCGAAGATCCGCTCGGCGCAGTACATGTCGAGCGGCTGCCCGGACACCACCTCCACGAGCCGCCCCAGCACATTGCTGGCCACCGAGTAGTTCCACTGCGTGCCCGGCTCGAACTGCAACGGCAGGCTCGCGTACAGGTCGACCGTCTCGGCCAGGCCCGCGCCGGGCCGCACCGACGACTCCAGGCCGGCCGCGCGGTACAGCCCGTCGACGGGGTGGGCGTGGTAGAAGCCGAAGGTCAGCCCGGCGGTGTGGGTCATCAGATGCCGGACGAGGACCGGCCCGGCGGCCGGCCGGGTGACGACGTCGTCCGCGGACCCCTCCACGTACACTCGCGGCTCGGCGAAGGCAGGCAGGTGGCGCGCCACCGGGTCGTCGAGCGACAGCCGGCCCTCCTCCACCAGCATCAGCGCGGCCACGGCCGTGACCGGCTTGGTCATGGAGTAGATCCGCCACAGCGTGTCGGCCGCCACGGGCAGCCCGGCCGCGATGTCCCGCCGGCCGTGCACGGTCAGGTGGGCGACCCGCCCGCCGCGGGCGACGGCCACCAGGAACCCGGGCAGCCGGCCCTCGTCCACCTGCCGGGCGAAGTGCAGGTCGAGCCGGTCCAGCGCCTTCGGATCCAGCCCGGCCGCACCCGGGTCCACCTCCTGCCGCAGGGGTGCCGTCACCATCGCCCTCCTTGGTCGTACGTCGGGGTGGGTCCGGCATACCCCGCGCACGCCACTTCAGACCTGATGACCCGCCGTACGCGCCGGGGTGCACCGGCGCGCGCCCCGCCGCGTGACGTTCCGGCACCCACGACCCCCCGGGGCAGCCGTCCGAAGGCCTCAGGCCCTCACCGTCTCCGGCTGTGCCGCCTCAGGGCGGGCACGCTCGCCGAGATCCTCCGTCGGGACCCGGTGGGTCTCCCGGGCCGAGAGCGCGGCGATCACCGGCGGGACGCACAGCGCCGCCGTGAACAGCGCCACCGCGAACCAGTCGTCTCCGTCCGGACCGGCGATCTGCGCGGCGAAGGTCACCGCGAACCCGGCCACCGCGAAGCCGATCTGGGTACCGATCGCCACGCCGGACAGCCGGACCCGGGTGGAGAACATCTCGCCGTAGAAGGCGGGCCACACGCCGTTCGCGGCGCTGTAGACGACACCGAAGGCGACGATGCCCGTGAGGAAGGTGAGGGCGTAGGAGCCGGTCGAGATCGCCCACAGGTACAGGACCATCGTCACCGCGCTGCCCACCGCGCCGATCAGGAACACCGGGCGCCGGCCGATGCGGTCGGACAGCATCGCCCACAGGGGGATCGCGGCGAGCGCGACGACGTTGGCGAGTGCGCCCACCCACAGCATCGCGGTACGGGACATGCCGACCGAGTCACTGGTGGCGTACGCCAGCGCCCAGACCGTGAAGATCGTGCTGACCGAGGCGATGAGCGCGCCCGCGACCACCCGCAGTACGTCCGCCCAGTGATCGCGCGCCAGCACCGCCAGCGGCATCTTCGCGACGCCCTCGGTGGCGGCCTGCTGTGCGAAGGCCGGCGTCTCGTCCAGCTTGCGGCGGATGACGTAGCCGACGATGGCGACCACGACGCTCAGCCAGAACGGCACGCGCCAGCCCCAGGACAGCAGCTGGTCCTCGGGGAGCGCGGCGACGGGGAGGAAGACCAGGGTGGCGAGCAGCTGCCCGCCCTGGGTGCCGCTGAGGGTGAAACTGGTGAAGAAGCCGCGTCGGTGCGGTGGCGCGTGTTCCAGCGTCATGGAGTTGGCGCTGGCCTGCTCGCCCGCCGCCGAGATGCCTTGAAGGACGCGGCAGAGCACCAGCAGGACCGGGGCGAGCGTGCCGACCTGGTCGCGCGTCGGCAGACAGCCGATGAGGAACGTCGAAACGCCCATCAGGATCAGCGTGAAGACCATGATCTTCTTGCGGCCCATGCGGTCGCCGATGTGGCCGAGGAAGAACGCGCCGACCGGGCGGGCGGCGTACGCGACACCGAACGTGGCCAGCGACAGCAGGGTCGCGGTGGCCGGGTCGGACTCGTCGAAGAAGACCTCCGGGAAGATCAGCGCGGCGGCGCTGCCGTAGATGAAGAAGTCGTAGTACTCCAGGGCGCTGCCGATCCAGGCGGCGGTCGCCGCCTTCTTCGGCTGGCCGGGCGGGGCGGCGCCCTGGGAGGCGGGAGCGGGGACGGACACGGCGTTGCTCCTTCGGGGGACTCCACGGTGGGCGGAGTGAGCGGAGGGGAGATGTGCCGATCGGCTAATTAACCCACTGGGTAGTTAGTCGCGGTTGGGAAGGGATGTTGCGCGCACGTTTCCCTTGTGTCAAGAGGTCCCGTCGTCCCGCCGCCCCCGCGGTCAGTGCGCCGCGCGCTCCGCCGTGAGGTAGGCGATCACCATGTCGCCGAGCATGGTCCGGTAGTGCTCGCGCTGGTCCGGGGCGACCAGGTCGCGGCCGAACAGGGCGCCGAAGGTGTGCCGGTTGGCGACCCGGAAGAAGCAGAAGGAGCTGATCATCGCGTGCAGGTCGACGGCGTCGACGTCGGCCGTGAACAGCCCGGACCGCTGCCCGTCCTCCAGGATCCGGCGGATCACGTCGAGCGCCGGGGAGCCGATGCTGGCCAGCATCTCCGAGGACGCGATGTGCTGGGCGTCGTGGATGTTCTCGATGCTGACCAGGCGGATGAAGTCGGGGTGCCGCTCGTGGTGGTCGAAGGTCACCTCCGCGAGGCGCCGGATGGCCGCCACCGGGTCCAGGTGCTCGACGTCGAGCTGCTGCTCGGCCTCCCGGATCACGCCGTACGCCCGCTCCAGCACGGCCGTGAACAGCTGTTCCTTGCCGCCGAAGTAGTAGTAGATCATCCGCTTCGTGGTGCGGGTGCGGGCGGCGATCTCGTCGACGCGGGCACCGTCGTAGCCGGCCCGGGCGAACTCGCGCGTCGCCACGTCGAGGATCTCGGCCCGGGTGCGGGCGGCGTCACGGGTGCGGGCGGCGGCTCGTGCCGGTTCGTCGACGCTGGTCATCGGGTTCCTCCGGCTGCGGGGCAGGGGCTGCGGGCTGGGGCGTGCCGGTGATTCTAGAAGCCTCCGCCTTCCCACACGCCCCACCCTCCTGCTATGACTAACGTACTGGTTCGTACATTGATCTCTCGGGCAGCAGCCCGAGTCGCTCAGGAGGTCCCCGGTGGCCAAGGACTCGTATCTCGTCGGGCTGATCGGCTCCGGCATCGGCCCGTCGCTCAGCCCGGCTCTGCACGAGCGGGAGGCCGCCCGGCAGGGTCTGCGCTACCTGTACCGGCTGATCGACATCGACCCCCTCGGTGTCCGGCCCGAGGCGGTGGGCGACCTGCTGCGCGCGGCCCGGGACCTGGGCTTCGACGGACTCAACATCACCCACCCCTGCAAGCAGCTCGTCATCGAGCACCTGGACGCCCTCGCCCCGCAGGCCGAGGCGCTCGGCGCGGTCAACACCGTCGTCTTCGACGACACCGGCCGCGCCACCGGCCACAACACCGACGTCACCGGCTTCGCCGCCTCCTTCGCCCGCGGGCTGCCCGACGCGCCGCTGGAGCGGATCGTGCAGCTCGGCGCCGGCGGCGCGGGCGCGGCCGTCGCCCACGCCACGCTCACCCTGGGCGCCGGACGGGTCACCGTCGTCGACGCGATGCCCGAGCGCGCCGCCGCCCTCGCCGCCCAGCTGAACCGCCACTTCGGGGACGGCCGCGCCGCCCACGCCACCCCGGACCGGCTGGCCGGGCTGCTGACCCGGGCCGACGGCATCGTGCACGCCACCCCCACCGGCATGGCCGCCCACCCCGGCCTGCCGCTGCCCGCCGGACTGCTCCACCCCGGGCTGTGGATCGCCGAGGTCGTCTACCGCCCGCTGGAGACCGAGCTGCTGCGCACCGCCCGCGCGCTGGGCTGCGCCACGCTCGACGGCGGCGGCATGGCCGTCTTCCAGGCCGCGGACGCGTTCCGGCTGTTCACCGGGCGGGAACCCGACGCCGTGCGGATGCTCGCCGACATCACCGACCTGGCGGGCGCCCTCGGGACCCCGCAGTAGGAAAGAGGTAGCCACGTGCGGACGTCCATCGCCACCGTCTCCCTCAGCGGATCCCTCACCGAGAAGCTCACGGCCGCCTCCCTGGCCGGCTTCGACGGCGTGGAGATCTTCGAGAACGACCTGCTGGCCAGCCCCCTGACCCCCGAGGAGATCCGCGCCCGCTGCGCCGACCTCGGCCTCACCATCGACCTCTACCAGCCCATGCGGGACGTCGAGGCGCTCCCCGAGGACGAGTTCGCCCGCGCCCTGCGCCGCGCCCGGCACAAGTTCGAGCTGATGCGCAGGCTCGGCGCGGGCACCGTCCTGGTCTGCTCCAGCGTCTCCCCGCACGCCGTGGACGACGACGCCCTCGCCGCCGAACAGCTGAGCCGGCTCGCCGGCCTCGCCGAGGACCACGGCATCCGCGTCGCCTACGAGGCGCTCGCCTGGGGCCGGCACATCAGCACCTACGACCACGCCTGGCGCGTCGTGGAGTCCGCCGGGCACCCCGCGCTCGGTACCTGCCTGGACAGCTTCCACATCCTCTCCCGGGGCAGCGACCCCAAGGGCATCGAGGACATCCCGGGGGAGAAGATCTTCTTCCTCCAGCTCGCCGACGCCCCGCTGCTCGCGATGGACGTCCTCCAGTGGAGCCGCCACTACCGCTGCTTCCCCGGCCAGGGAGGTTTCGACGTCGCCGGGCTGCTGCGGCACGTCATGCGCGCCGGTTACGACGGTCCACTGTCCCTGGAGGTCTTCAACGACGTCTTCCGGCAGTCCGAGGCCGGCCCCACGGCCGTGGACGCCCAGCGCTCCCTGCGGACGCTCCAGGAGACGGCCGGCCTCGCCGCGCCTCCCGCCCCCGCTCCGCCCACCGGGGTCGCCTTCGCCGAACTGGTCACGCCCGACGCCGCACCCGTCTCGGCCGTCCTCGGCGCGCTGGGCTTCGCCCGCACCGCCCGGCACCGCGGCAAACCCGTCGACCTGTGGCAGCGGGGCGACGCCCGGGTCCTGGTCAACACCGGACCGGCCGAACGCCGCGACGGCACCCGGCTGGCCGCCGTCGGCCTGGAGTCGCCGGACCCCGCCGGGGCGGCCGGCCGCGCCGAGGCCCTGCTCGCTCCGGTACTGCCACGCCGCCGCGCCCCCGGGGACGCCCCGCTGGAGGCGGTCGCCGCCCCCGACGGCACGGAGCTGTTCTTCTGCGCCACCCGGCGCCCCGGACCGCCCGACTGGCGGGCCGACTTCGCGGACACCGGCGCGGACGCCGCGACCGGGGCGGCCTGGCGCGTCGACCATCTCTCCCTCACCCAGCCCTGGCACCAGTTCGACGAGGCGGTGCTCTTCCACCGCGGCGTCCTCGGGCTGCGCCCGCAGGAGAGCGTGGACGTCGCCGACCCCTACGGCCTGCTGCGCAGCCGCGCCGTCACCACCGACGACGGCGGGGTCCGCATCGTCCTGACCGTCGGCGCGGCACCCACCGACGACACCGCGCACGCCCAGCACATCGCCCTGGCCACCGACGACGTGGTCGCCGCCGCCCGCCGCTTCCGCGCCGCCGGCGGCCCGCTGCTGCCGATCCCGGCCAACTACTACGACGACCTCGCGGCCCGCTTCGAGTTCGCCGACGGCGAGCTGGAGACGTACCGGGAGCTGGGCATCCTCTACGACCGCGACGGGCACGGCGTCTTCCGGCACTGCTACACGCACACCGTCGGCCGGGTCTTCTTCGAGCTCGTCCAGCGGGACGGCGGTTACCGCGGCTACGGCGCGGCCAACGCACCGGTCCGGCTGGCCGCGCAGCACGCGGTGCGGGGGTTCACTGGCGGCTGACGGTGCGGGTGACACCGGCGACGACGGTGGTGGCCAGGATCCAGCCCATGACGATCAGGAGATACGAGAGGTACTGGTGCCAGCCCTCGGGCGCGAACGCGCTCTCCTGACCGAAGGAGATCACCGGCAGCAGCAGGTCCAGCGTGTAGAACACCGGGTTGAAGTCCGGGGACTCCGCGGGCTTGAGCGGCGGCGGGTGCCGCAGGCCGTACGCGACCGAGCCGGCCGCGAGCAGCGACAGCAGCCAGCCGCCGGCCCGCAGCGGACGGAAGCCGTAGCCGACGGCGGCGTCCTGGAGCAGCCCCCAGACCCGGCCGTACCAGGGCAGGGTGCGGCGGTGCCGGCGCTGCTTGGCGAGCTGGACCAGCCGGGCCGCGTCGTCGTCGCCGATCCGGCGGTAGGACGCGGTCAACTGCTCGTAGACGAAGGGCAGATAGCTCTCGCCGCGCTCCAGCATCGGCAGCCGCCTCTGGGCGGGCTCGTGCGGGATGAGCGACGTGTAGGTGAGGTCGTTCAGCTGGACCCAGTGCGGCACCACCTCCGGTTCGACGAACAGCACGTCCACCTGGGAGCGGCGCAGATTGAGCGTGCCCTCCACCTTCGGGCACTGGCGCAGCCACAGTTCGCCGATCACACAACTGCTCGCGCGCAGCGCGGTCCCCGCGGGATTGACCAGGCGCGCCTGCGACAGGTCCAGCCGGCCGGGTATGCGCGCGCCGCGGAACTCCAGCCGGCCCCGCACCTCGGCGTGCCGCATGAGCACATCGGCCTCCGCCGCGAGCGTCTCGGCCTGCAGGGCGGTGCCGTCCGGCCGGTCGAGTACCGCGTCGGTGAGGTTGACCGTCCCGGCCACCCGCGCGCCGTCGAGCCGCACGGTGCCCCGGGCCCGCAGCCCCGGCGCCCACAGGTCGGCACCCAGCACCGCCTGGTTCAGCTGGAGCACCGGCCCCTCGGTGTCCGGCGCGTGGATCTCCGTGCTCTCCAGGTAGAGGCTGCCGGTGATCTCCGCACCGCCGAGCCGCACCGTCCCGCCGAACCGGGCGCGGGTCAGCCGCAGTACGCCGTCCACCCGGACGGCATGCGAGACCAGGCCGGGCAGGACGGACTCGCTCAGGTTCACTTCGCGCAGCCGGGCCGCGTAGAGCCTGGGCACGTCGTCGAAGTGGCAGTGCCGCAGCCGCACGGGGTGTTCGACCGTCGCGTACTGCAACTCCAGCGGCCCGGTGACGCGCGCGCCCGCCAGGCTCAGCGCGGCCACCTCGCCGTCCTTGCGCGGGCCGTTCAGCAGCAGCGCCCGCAACACGCCGGCGCGTACGGTCCGTTCGGGGCCCCAGGAACCGCCGCCGGCCGGGTCCTCGTCGTCGGCGGCGCGGAAGTCCACCGCGGTGCCCGTGGCGAACGCCCGCCAGACGCGCGCCTCGGCCGGTGTCAGGTCGTTGATCTCCATCAGGGAGGGACTCTGACCCGAACCGGCCGATCACGTCAACGCGCTTTCCGGACCACCCGGGGAGCGCCTACTTCTTGGCGGCCTCCACCGCGTGGCCGCCGAACTGGTTGCGCAGCGCGGCGATCATCTTCATCTGCGGCGAGTCGTCCTGCCGGGACGCGAACCGCGCGAAGAGGGAGGCCGTGATCGCGGGCAGCGGCACGGCGTTGTCGATGGCCGCCTCGACGGTCCAGCGGCCCTCGCCGGAGTCCTCCGCGTAGCCGCGCAGCTTGTCGAGGTGGTGGTCCTCGTCGAGGGCGCTGACGGCCAGGTCGAGGAGCCAGGAGCGGATGACGGTGCCCTCCTGCCAGGACCGGAAGACCTCGCGGACGTTGTCCACGGAGTCGACCTTCTCCAGCAGCTCCCAGCCCTCGGCGTACGCCTGCATCATGGCGTACTCGATGCCGTTGTGGACCATCTTGGAGAAGTGGCCGGCGCCGACCTTGCCCGCGTGGACGTAGCCGTACGGGCCGTCGGGCTTGAGCGCGTCGAAGATCGGCTTCAGGTCCTCGACGGTCTCCTTCTCGCCGCCGACCATCAGGGCGTAGCCGTTCTTCAGGCCCCACACACCGCCCGAGACGCCCGCGTCGACGAAGTTGATGCCGCGCCTGCCCAGCTCCTCGGCGTGCTTCTCGTCGTCCGTCCAGCGGGAGTTGCCGCCGTCGATGACGGTGTCACCCGGCTTGAGCAGCGTGGCGAGCTGGTCGATGACGTGCTGGGTGGCGGCGCCGGCCGGGACCATCACCCAGACCGCGCGCGGCCGCTCCAGCTGGTCGACGAGGTCGACCAGGCTGTTGACGTCGGCCTTCTCCGGATTGGTGTCGTATCCGACGACGGTGTGGCCGGCGTTGCGCAGACGCTCGCGCATGTTGCCGCCCATCTTGCCGAGACCCACAAGACCGATCTGCATGTCAGTGCACTTCCTTCAGTTCACGGTAGGCGGCCACCAGCGCGGCCGTGGACGGATCGAGACCGGGCACGTCAGCGCCCTCGGTGAGGGCGGGCTCGACGCGCTTGGCGAGGACCTTGCCGAGCTCGACGCCCCACTGGTCGAAGGAGTCGATGTTCCAGATCGCGCCCTGTACGAACACCTTGTGCTCGTACAGCGCGATCAGCTGGCCGAGGACGGACGGGGTCAGCTCGGTGGCCAGGACGGTCGTGGTGGGGTGGTTGCCCCGGAAGGTGCGGTGCGCCACCTGCTCCTCGGGCACGCCCTCCGCCCGGACCTCCTCGGCGGTCTTGCCGAAGGCCAGCGCCTGCCCCTGGGCGAAGAGGTTGGCCATCAGCAGGTCGTGCTGGGCCTTGAGTTCGTCGCTCATTTCGGCGACAGGCCGGGCGAAGCCGATCAGGTCGGCCGGGATGAGCTTGGTGCCCTGGTGGATCAACTGGTAGTAGGCGTGCTGCCCGTTGGTGCCGGGCGTGCCCCAGACCACCGGACCGGTCTCCCACTCCACCGGACGCCCGTCGCGGTCGACCGACTTGCCGTTGGACTCCATGTCCAGCTGCTGGAGGTAGGCCGTGAACTTCGACAGGTAGTGGCTGTACGGCAGTACGGCGTGCGACTGGGCGCCCATGAAGTTGCCGTACCAGACGCCCAGCAGACCCAGGATCAGCGGGGCGTTGGCCGGGGCCTCGGTGTTGCGGAAGTGCTCGTCGACGATGCGGAAGCCGTCGAGCATCTCCCGGAAGCGGTCCGGGCCGATGGCGATCATCAGGGAGAGGCCGATCGCCGAGTCGTACGAGTACCGGCCGCCGACCCAGTCCCAGAACTCGAACATGTTGGCCGTGTCGATACCGAACGCGGCGACCTTCTCGGCGTTCGTCGACAGCGCGACGAAGTGCTTGGCGACCGCCTTCTCGTCGCCGTCCAGCCCGGCCAGCAGCCAGGAGCGCGCCGAGGTCGCGTTCGTGATCGTCTCGATCGTGGTGAACGTCTTGGACGCCACGATGAACAGCGTCTCGGCCGGATCCAGGTCCCGGACCGCCTCGTGCAGGTCGGCGCCGTCCACGTTCGACACGAACCGGAACGTGAGCGAGCGGTCGCTGAAGGCCCGCAGCGCCTCGTACGCCATCGCCGGACCGAGGTCGGAGCCGCCGATGCCGATGTTGACGACGTTGCGGATACGCCGGCCGGTGTGCCCGGTCCACTCACCGGAACGGACCCGGTCGGCGAAGTCGGTCATGCGGTTCAGCACGGCGTGCACCTTGGGGACGACGTTCTCGCCGTCGACCTCGATCACCGCGTCCCGCGGGGCGCGCAGCGCGGTGTGCAGCACCGCCCGGTCCTCGGTGATGTTGATCCGCTCACCGCGGAACATGGCGTCGCGCAGGTCGAACACGCCGGTGGCGGCGGCCAGTTCCCGCAGCAGGGCCAGCGTGTCGTCGGTGACCAGGTTCTTGGAGTAGTCGATGCGCAGGTCACCGACGCGCACGACGTATCGCTCCGCCCGCCCGGGGTCCGCGGCGAACAGCTCGCGCAGGTCCGGCCGCGGCAGCGCGTCCTCGCGGTGGTCCGCCAGCGCGGTCCACTCGGGCCGCCGGTCGAGCTTCGGGGTGTCAGACATGGACGGGGGTCTCCTTGCCGGCCTCGCCACGCAGGGCGACGGCGTACATATCGTCGGCGTCGAGGCGCCTGAGCTCCTCGGCGATGAGTTCGGCGGTCGAGCGGACCTTGAGCGCGAGGGAGCGCGGGGGCTGGTCGGGCAGGGTCATCGTGGCGAGCGGGCCCTCCGGCCGGTCGATGACGATCTCGCCGTTCGCGGTGCCCAGGCGGACGGCCGTGACGACCGGTCCGTCGGTGATCACCCGGTCGACCCGGACGTGCAGCCGCGCCTCCAGCCAGCGGGCCAGCAGCTCGGCGGCCGGGTTCTCGGCCTCGGCCTCGACGGTCGCCGAGGTCACCGGCACCCGGGCCTGGTCGAGTGCCGCGGCCAGCATGGAGCGCCACAGTGTCAGCCGGGTCCAGGCGAGGTCGGTGTCGCCGGGCGTGTACGCGCGGACCCGGCGCTCCAGGACCTCCATCGGCCTCTCGACCGCGTACAGGTCGGTGATCCTGCGCTGCGCCAGCGCGCCCAGCGGGTCCCCCGCGGGGTCGTCCGGCGCCTCCACCGGCCACCACACGACGACCGGGGCGTCCGGCAGCAGCAGCGGCAGCACCACCGAGTCGGCGTGCTCGGACACCTCCCCGTACATGCGCAGGACGACCGTCTCGCCGGTGCCGGCCTCGGAGCCCACCCGGACCTCGGCGTCGAGGTGCGAGCGGGTGCGGTCGCGCAGGTTGCGGGGGTGACGCTTGATGACGACCAGGGTCCGCGAGGGGTGCTCGTGCGAGGCCTCCTCGCCCGCCTTGACCGCGTCGTAGGCGTTCTCCTCGTCGGTGACGATCACCAGCGTGAGCACCATGCCCACGGCCGGGGTGCCGATGGCCCGGCGGCCCTGCACCAGCGCCTTGTTGATCTTGCTTGCCGTGGTGTCGGTCAGGTCGATCCTCATGGCCTGCGCCAGCTCCGTCCGTCTCGTGCGAGCATCTCGTCGGCTTCCCGCGGTCCCCAGCCGCCCGCGGGGTACTGTGCGGGCCTCTCGTGCGCGGCCCAGTACCCCTCGATCGGGTCGAGGATGCGCCAGGACTCTTCCACTTCCTGGTGACGGGGGAACAGGTTGGCGTCGCCCAGAAGGACGTCCAGGATCAGCCGTTCGTACGCCTCCGGGCTGGACTCCGTGAAGGACTCGCCGTACGCGAAGTCCATGGACACGTCCCGGATCTCCATCGACGTGCCCGGCACCTTGGAGCCGAACCGCACCGTCATGCCCTCGTCGGGCTGGACGCGGATGACGATCGCGTTCTCGCCCAGCTCCTCCGTCGCGGTGGAGTCGAAGGGGGAGTGCGGGGCGCGCTGGAAGACGACCGCGATCTCGGTGACCCGGCGGCCGAGCCGCTTGCCGGTGCGCAGGTAGAAGGGGACGCCCGCCCAGCGGCGGTTGTCGATGCCCAGCTTGATGGCCGCGTAGGTGTCGGTGGTGGAGGCCGGGTCGATGCCCTCCTCCTCCAGGTAACCGGGCACCTGCGCGCCGCCCTGCCAGCCGCCCGCGTACTGACCGCGCACGGTGTGCTCGCCGAGGTCGTCCGGCAGCCGTACCGCCTTCAGCACCTTCAGCTTCTCGGTGAGCAGCGACGCCGCGTCGAAGGAGGCGGGCTCCTCCATGGCGGTCAGGGCCATCAGCTGGAGCAGGTGGTTCTGGATGACGTCACGGGCGGCGCCGATGCCGTCGTAGTAGCCGGCCCGGCCGCCGATGCCGATGTCCTCGGCCATCGTGATCTGCACGTGGTCGACGTAGGACCGGTTCCAGATCGGCTCGTACATCTGGTTGGCGAAGCGCAGCGCCAGGATGTTCTGGACGGTCTCCTTGCCCAGGTAGTGGTCGATGCGGAAGACCTGCTCCGGGTCGAAGACCTCGTGCACCAGCGCGTTCAGGTCCCGGGCGCTGTCCAGGTCGTGCCCGAACGGCTTCTCGATCACCGCACGGCGCCAGGAGCCGTCCGGGGCGTCGGTCAGCCCGTGCTTCTTGAGCTGCTGGACGACCTTCGGGAAGAACTTGGGCGGCACCGAGAGGTAGAAGGCGTAGTTGCCGCTGGTGCCGCGGGAGGCGTCCAGCTCCTCGACGGCCTTGCGCAGCTGTTCGAACGCGTTGTCGTCGTCGAAGTCGCCGGGGATGAAGCGCATGCCCTCGGCGAGCTGCTGCCAGACCTCCTCGCGGAACGGCGTGCGCGCGTGCTCCTTGACGGCGTCGTGCACGACCTGGGCGAAGTCCTGGTTCTCCCAGTCCCGGCGGGCGAACCCGACCAGGGAGAAGCCCGGCGGCAGCAGGCCGCGGTTGGCCAGGTCGTAGACGGCGGGCATCAGTTTCCGGCGGGACAGGTCGCCGGTGACACCGAAGATGACCAGTCCGGACGGGCCCGCGATGCGGGGGAGGCGTCGGTCCTGGGGATCGCGCAGGGGGTTGCTCCAGTCGAGCGGCGCCACGGGCGTGACGCCCTTCTCGCCGGCCCCTTCCGCCTTCGCGCCCTTGGCGCCGCGGGCCGCCCGGGACTTCTTGGCGGTCCGGGCGGACCCGGCACCCTCGGCGGCCTTCGGCGCCCCGGCGGTCCGGGACCTCTCGGCCTCCTCGGCGTGCGACGGCCCCGCCGCCTCCTGGGCGGTCCTGGCCTCCTTGGCCTCCTTCGTCGCCTTGGTCTCGTGGACCGTCGTAGCGGGAAGGTCCTCGCTCATTCCCCGTCAACTCCCTTGCTGTCGAGGGACTTCGTCACGGCGTCCAGCAGGTCCTGCCAGGCCACCTCGAACTTGGCCACGCCCTCCTGCTCCAGCTGCTGCACCACCTCGTCGTACGAGATGCCGAGCCGCTCCACGGCCCCGAGGTCGGCCCGGGCCTGGGCGTAACCACCGGTGACCGTGTCGCCCTGGACGTCACCGTGATCGGCGGCGGCGTTCAGGGTGGCCTCCGGCATCGTGTTCACGGTGCCGGGGGCGACCAGCTCCTCCACGTACAGGGTGTCCCGGAATGCCGGGTCCTTCACCCCGGTGGACGCCCACAGGGGGCGCTGGGGGTTGGCGCGGGTCCCGGCGAGGGCGGTGAAGCGGTCACCGGCGAAGACGTTCTCGTACGCCTCGTAGGCCAGTCGCGCGTTGGCCAGCGCCGCCTTCCCCCGCAGCGCGAGGGCGTCGTCCGTGCCCAGCAGCGTCAGGCGCTTGTCGATCTCGCTGTCGACGCGGGAGACGAAGAAGGAGGCGACGGAGTGGACGGCCGCGAGGTCGAGTCCGGCCGCCTGCGCCTTCTCCAGACCGGCGAGGTAGGCGTCCATGACCTCGCGGTAGCGCTCCAGGGAGAAGATCAGCGTGACGTTGACGCTGATCCCGGCGCCGATGACCTCGGTGATCGCCGGGAGACCGGCCTTCGTCGCCGGGATCTTGATCATCACGTTGGGGCGGTCGACCAGCCAGGCCAGCTGGCGGGCCTCGGCGATCGTGGCCCGGGTGTCGTGGGCGAGACGCGGGTCGACCTCGATGGAGACCCGGCCGTCCCGGCCGCCGGTGGCGTCGTACACGGGACGCAGCACGTCGGCGGCGGCGCGGACGTCGGCCGTGGTCATCATGCGGACCGCCTCGTCGACGGTGACGCCCCGGGTCGCCAGGTCCGCGAGCTGCTCCTCGTAGCCCTCGCCGGAGCCGATGGCGGCCTGGAAGATCGACGGGTTGGTGGTGACGCCGACGACGTTCTTCGTCGCGATCAGTTCGGCGAGGTTGCCGGACTCGATCCGCCGCCGCGACAGGTCGTCCAGCCAGATGGAGACGCCCTGGTCGGTCAGGCGTCGCAGTGCTCCCGCGGTCGCGGTTGCTTCGGTCACAGTGATCATCTTCTCTTTCTGCGGTGCTTCGTGCGGTCGGGTCCGGTCGGCTCAGCCGCGGGCGGCGGCCAGGGACTCCCTGGCGGCGGCGGCCACGTGCTCCGCGGTGAAGCCGAACTCGGTGAACAGGGTCTTCGCGTCGGCGGAGGCGCCGAAGTGCTCCAGGGAGACGATGCGGCCCGCGTCCCCGGTGAACCGGTGCCAGGTGAGTCCGATACCGGCCTCCACGGCCACCCGGGCCTTCACGGACGGCGGCAGCACGCTCTCGCGGTACTCCCGCGGCTGCTCCTCGAACCACTCCACGCACGGCATCGACACCACGCGCGTCGGCGTGCCCTCCGCCTCCAGCGCCTCCCGCGCGGCCATGGCCAGCCGCACCTCGGAACCGGTGGCGATCAGGACGACCTCCGGGGCGCGGGTGGAGGCGTCGGCGAGCACGTACCCGCCGCGCGCCGCGTCCGGATCGGGCTCGTACGTCGGTACGCCCTGGCGGGTGAGGGCGAGGCCGTGCGGGGCCGGGTGGGTGGAGTGCCGCTTGAGGATCTCGGCCCAGGCGGTGGCGGTCTCGTTGGCGTCCGCCGGGCGGACGACGTTCAGACCGGGGATGGCGCGCAGCGCGGCCAGGTGCTCGACCGGCTGGTGGGTCGGGCCGTCCTCGCCGAGGCCGATCGAGTCGTGCGTCCACACGTAGGTCACCGGCAGCTGCATCAGGGCGGACATGCGCACCGCGTTGCGCATGTAGTCGGAGAAGACCAGGAAGGTGCCGCCGTAGACGCGGGTGTTGCCGTGCAGGGCGATGCCGTTCATCTCCGCGGCCATCGAGAACTCGCGGATGCCGAAGTGCACGGTGCGGCCGTACGGGTCGGCCTCCGGCAGCGGGTTGCCCTCGGGGAGGAAGGAGCTGGTCTTGTCGATCGTGGTGTTGTTCGAGCCGGCCAGGTCGGCGGAGCCGCCCCACAGCTCGGGCAGGACCGGGCCGAGGGCCTGGAGAACCTTGCCGGAGGCGGCCCGGGTGGCGACGGACTTGCCGGTCTCGAACACCGGCAGCACGTCCTCCCAGCCCTCGGGCAGCCGGCCGGCGAGCACGCGGTCGAACAGCCCGGCGCGCTCCGGCTGGTCGGCGCGCCACTTGGCGATCCGCTTGTCCCAGGCGGCGTGCGCCTCGGCGCCCCGGTCCAGGGCCCGGCGGGTGTGGGCGAGGACCTCGTCGGCGACCTCGAAGGAGCGCTCCGCGTCGAAGCCGAGGACGCGCTTGGTGGCGGCGACCTCGTCCTCGCCGAGGGCGGAGCCGTGGGAGGCCTCGGTGTTCCGGGCGTTGGGGGCGGGCCAGGCGATGATCGTGCGCATGGCGATGATGGAGGGGCGCCCGGTCTCGGCCTTCGCCGCCGTCAGGGCCGCGTACAGGGCGCGCACGTCGACGTCGCCGCTCTCGGCGGGCTCGACGCGCTGCACGTGCCAGCCGTAGGCCTCGTAGCGCTTGAGCACGTCCTCGGAGAACGCGGTCGCGGTGTCGCCCTCGATGGAGATGTGATTGTCGTCGTAGAGGAAGACGAGGTTGCCGAGCCGCTGGTGACCGGCCATCGACGACGCCTCGGCGGAGACGCCCTCCTGGAGGTCGCCGTCGGAGACGATCGCCCAGACGGTGTGGTCGAACGGTGACTCGCCCTCGGCCGCCTCCGGGTCGAACAGACCGCGCTCGTAACGGGCGGCCATCGCCATGCCCACCGCGTTGGCCACGCCCTGGCCGAGCGGGCCGGTGGTGGTCTCCACGCCCGCGGTGTGCCCGTACTCCGGGTGGCCGGGTGTCTTGGAGCCGTGCGTGCGGAACGCCTTGAGGTCGTCCAGCTCCAACTCGTACCCGGCGAGGTAGAGCTGCGTGTAGAGGGTCAGCGAGGTGTGGCCGGGGGAGAGGACGAAGCGGTCTCGGCCGGTCCACTCGGGATCCGCGGGGTCGTGCCGCATCACCTTCTGAAAGATCGTGTACGCCGCCGGGGCCAGGGCCATCGCCGTACCCGGATGGCCGTTCCCGACCTTCTGCACGGCATCGGCCGCGAGAACCCGGGCGGTGTCGACGGCACGCCGGTCGAGTTCGGTCCATTCGAAGCGGTCCGCGCCGTCCACTGTGTGCGTACTCATCTTCAAGAAATCCTCGATCGGAGCGAAGGAATGGGTCTGGCGTGTTCAAACTTAAAAGTCTGACTTTTGAGAGTGAAGGTCGAGGTGTGCCAGCCTGTGGTGAAAGTGGGACACGCCCCGGCGCCCGGGCGTACGGGCGGGACGGCACGAGAAGGACATGGCGGACGAAAACAACCAAGACGGCGGCGGCGGTGACGCCAGGGACGGCGACGGGATCAGAACGTTCCCCTTCCCGGTCGATCTCAGCCTCCTCGGCGTCGGCATGCAGGTCGGTCCCATGGGCGCCGGCCGCACCTGGCACGCGCAGGCCCCGCTGCACCGCGTGCACCGCATCGACTTCCACGTCGTCATGCTCTTCACCGGCGGCCCGGTCCGACACATGATCGACTTCGCCGAGTACGAGGCGACGGCCGGCGATCTGCTGTGGATCCGTCCCGGACAGGTCCACCGCTTCTCGCGGACGAGCGAGTACCGCGGAACGGTGCTGACCATGCAGCCCGGCTTCCTGCCCCGCGCCACCGTGGAGGCCACCGGCCTCTACCGCTACGACCTGCCGCCCCTGCTCCACCCCGACGAGACACGGCTCGCCGGGCTCACCGCCGCACTCGACCAACTGCGGCGCGAGTACGAGGACGCCACCAGCCTGCCCCTCAGCCTGCACACCGCCGTACTGCGCCACACGCTGTCCGCGTTCCTGCTGCGCCTCGCGCATCTCGCGGTCAGCTCCGCCGAGGCGGCGCGTCACGGGCGGGCGGACGCGCCGGGCGACACCACCTTCACCCTCTTCCGGGACGCGGTCGAGCGGGGCTTCGCCACCAACCACAGCGTCAGCGCCTACGCCGACGCGCTCGGTTACTCCCGTCGCACCCTCGTCCGCGCGGTGCGCGCCGCGACCGGCGAGACGCCCAAGGGCTTCATCGACAAACGCGTCGTCCTGGAGGCCAAGCGCCTTCTCGCCCACACCGACATGCCGATCGGCCGGGTCGGCGCGGCGGTCGGTTTCCCGGACGCGGCGAACTTCTCCAAGTTCTTCCAGCAGCACACGGAACAGACCCCGGCGGCCTTCCGGGCCGAGCTGCGCTGAGCGGCCCCTCGGGGATTGAGGGATCACGACGCAGGGGCCCCACGCGTGCGTGGAGCCCCTGCGCCCTCCTGCGGGGAGCCGTTCGCCGCTCAGCGGCCGAAGCCGAACCAAGAGAAGCACGACGGCCGGACCGCGACCGCACGACGGCCGGACCGCGACCGCACCACGGCCGGATCGTGGCGGCCGGCATCTCGCGCCTCAGTGATGCATCGGCTGCGGCGCGTCCGGGGCGGCGGCCTCCTCGCGCACACCGAACCGCTCGTGCGCCCGGCGCAGCGGCCGCGGAGCCCACCAGGCGCGGCGGCCCAGCAGCGCCATGGTCGCCGGCACCAGCAGCATCCGTACGACCGTGGCGTCGATCAGCACCGCCAGCGTGAGGCCCAGCCCGATCTGCAGGATCGGGGAGAAGCCGCCCGTCATGAACGCGCCGAACACGACCGCGAGGAGCAGCGCGGCACAGGTCACCACCCGGCCCGAGCGGCGCAGCCCGGTCACCACGGCCTCCCGGTCGTCGCCGGTCCGCTCCCGGGCCTCGCGCATCCGCGCCAGGATGAACAGCTCGTAGTCCATGGCGAGTCCGAACGCGATGGCGATGATGAGCGGCGGGGCGGTCAGACTCAGCGCGCCCAGCCCCTCGGCCCCGATCAGCCCGGCGAGATGACCGTCCTGGAACACCCAGACGACGGCGCCGAGCGCGGCGGCGAGACTGAGCAGCGTGGTCGCGACGGTGCGCAGCGGCAGCAGCACCGACCCGGTGAAGGCGAACAGCAGCACGAAGATGCCGGCCAGCACGGTCAGCGCAGCCCAGGGCGCCCGGTCGGCGAGCATCTGCCGGAAGTCGACCAGCTGGGCGGCGGTGCCGGTGACCTGGACAGGGGCGTCGCCGCGGATGTCCCGTACCCGTTCGACCAGTTCGGTGGCGGCCCTGCCGTCGACGGTGCCGGCCGGGGGCAGTTCGAGCACGGTCGCCCCACCGGGCAGGTCACGGCTCTCGGTGCCCGGCGCGAGCGCGCGGATCCGGTCGGCCGTCGCCGCGTCGGTGCCCGGCCGCAGGACCACGGTGACCGGCGAGACCCCGGTGCCCGGCGGGAAGTGGGCGTCCACGGCGTCGTACAGCTGCCGAGCCTCGGTGCTCTCGGGGAGCTGCTGCGCGTCGCCGATGTTGATGCGCATGCCGGTGACGGGCAGCGCCAGCACCAGCAGTGCCGGGACGGCCACCGCGAGGACGGCCACGCGCCGCCGGGCCGCGAAGCGGGCCAGGCGGGCGAAGAGCCGGCCCTCCTCGCCCTCCGGACGCACCTTCGCCGGGGCGATCTTCCCGCCGAACCGCGCCAGCAGCGCGGGCAGCAGCGTCAGCGCGGCGAGCATGTCGACGACGACCACCGCGGCCACCGCCAGACCCATGCTGCGCAGGAACGTACTCGGGAAGACCAGCAGCCCGGCCAGGCTCACCGCCACCGTCAGCCCGGAGAAGAGCACGGTCCGCCCGGCCGCGGCCACCGTGCGGTGCACGGCCTCCACCACATCGGTGGTGTCCCGCCGTTCCTCCCGGAAGCGGACCAGCATCAGCAGGGCGTAGTCCACGGCGAGGCCGAGCCCCAGCATCGTCGTGACCTGGATCGCGTACACGGAGATGTCCGTGAACTGGCTGAAGGCGAACAGGCCCAGGAACGCGCCCGCGATGCCGGCCACCGCGACCAGCAGCGGCAGCCCCGCGGCGCGCAGCCCGCCGAAGATGACCAGCAGCAGCACCAGTACGACCGGCAGTGAGATCAACTCCGCGTTCTTCACGTCCTCCTGGGCCCGTTCGCCGAGCTGCTCGCCCAGCAGCGGTCCGCCGCTGACATGAACCCCGGAAGCGTCGATCTCGTGCAACCGGGAGGCCGCCGCGTCCACCGCGGCCTCCTCGGCGTCGTCGTCCAGACTCCCCTCGAGAAAGACGGGCACGATCAGCGCCCGCTCGTCCTCGGCGACCAGGCCGCGCGTGGCGTACGGGTCGGGCACCGCGGCGACGCCCGCGATCTCCCTCAGGTCCGCGACGGCCCGCTCCACCTGGGCGCGCACCCCGGGCTCGGAGACGGCGGCGGCCTCGACGACGGCGGTGATCGACTCGCCCGCCGGATCGAGGCCGTCCAGGTACTCGGCGGCGACCTCCGACTCGGTGCCGGGGACGTCGGGCACGTCGTCGGAGAGCTTTCCGAAGACACCCGTCCCCAGGCCGAAGCCGAGCAGCAGGAACAGGCCCCACAGGAGCATCACGGTCAGTGGGCGGCGGGTCGCCGCCCGGGCGAGTGTGGACAGCACGGTGCCTCCCGGCAATCGTCATCCGGCTGGGGATGCGTCTTTCGGCATCGCCAACAGACTCGTGCCGGCGGCACGGTGCCGGATCGCCGGAGGGAGTGGTTTGCGCAACTCGCCCTGACGGGGGAGTCCGCCGCCCGCCTCACCCGTCAGGGGGAGCCCGGGGCCACCAGGCCGGTCTCGTACGCGCAGATCACCGCCTGCACCCGGTCCCTGAGACCGAGCTTGCTCAGCACGTTGCTGACATGGGTCTTGACGGTGTGTTCGCTCACGAACAGGGTCGTGGCGATCTCGGAGTTGGACAGCCCGCGCGCCAGCAGTCGCAGCGTCTCCACCTCGCGGGCGGTCAGCACCTCGAGGCGTTGCGGGGTGACCTCGGCGGTGGCCTCCTCCCGCCGGCGCCGCACGATGTCCGCGACGAGCCGGCGCGTCACCGCCGGTGCCAGCAGCGAGTCGCCGGCCGCGACCACCCGTACCGCGTGCACCAGGTCGTCCCGGCGCACGTCCTTGAGCAGGAAGCCGCTGGCGCCCGCGTACAGCGCCTCGTACACGTACTCGTCCAGATCGAAGGTGGTCAGCATGACGACCTTGCAGGCGGACCGCGCGCACACCCGCCGGGCCGCGTCGAGGCCGTCCATGACCGGCATGCGGATGTCCAGGAGCAGTACGTCGGGCGCGTGCCGCTCGACCGCGGCCACCGCCTCGGCACCGTCGCCCGCCTCGGCGACGACCTCGATGTCGGCCTGTGCCTCCAGGATCATGCTGAACCCGCTGCGGACCAGCTCCTGGTCGTCCGCGACGACCACCCGGATACTCATCCGAGCGCCGTCCGCCGTCCGGCCGTGACGGGCAGGCGTACGACGACACGGAAGCCGCCGTCCGGCCCGCCGCCGGCGACGGCCCCGCCCCCGCAGGCGGCGGCCCGCTCCCGGATGCCGATCAGCCCGTGTCCGCCGCCGCCCGCGGCCGACGGGCCCCGTCCGTCGTCCGTCACCGTCAAGGTCACTTCGTCCTCCGCCCAGTCGAGTCCGACCGTCGCGGAGGAAGCGTACGCGTGCTTGACCGTGTTGGTGAGTGCCTCCTGCGCGATGCGGTAGACGGCGACCTCGGTGTCCGGCGGCAGCGGGCGCGGATCCCCGGTCACCCGCAACTCCACGTGCAGTACCGCCGATTCGTCCACCTGCCGGACCAGGCCGGGCAGCGCGGCCACACCCGGCTGCGGCAGGCGTTGCGGTGCGACCGCCGACTGCTCCTGCTTGAGTACACCGAGAATGCGCCGGAGCTGGGTCATCGCGTCCCGGCCGGCGGTCGCGATCGCCTCGAACGCGGCCTCCGCGCGCGCCGGATCACTGCGCACGACGACCGGTCCCGCCTCGGCCTGCACCACCATCAGGCTGACCGCGTGCGCCAGGATGTCGTGCATGTCGCGGGCGATGCGGGAGCGTTCCTGCGCCATGGCCCGCGCGGTGTCGGCGGCCCGCTCACGCTCCAGCCGCCGGGCCCGGTCCTCCAGTTCGGCGGTGTAGGCGCGCTGGGTCCGGGCGAGCGCGCCGAGGGCGTACGCGCACACGATGCTCAGCAGCTGGAAGGCGTACTCGAAGGGCTCGGCGTCCTCCCGGTGCCGGATGGTGACGGCGACCCCGATCAGCCAACCCGCCAGCATCAGGCGCCGCTGCCAGGGCCGGGCCAGCGCGGCCATGGTGTAGAGGACGACGAACCCGCCGTACATCAGGTCGGGCGGCGGCGCGTGGTGCAGCGCCTGCGTGGGGGTGGCCACCGACACGGCACAGGCGGTCGCGAAGGGCGCCGCGCGCCGCCACACCAGCGGCAGCGCCGTGGCGGCCCCCAGCAGCCAGCCCCGCCAGGTCAGCGGATCGTCGCCCTCGTCCGGGAACAACCACTGCAGGGAGACGGCGAACAGCACCAGCGCGGCGACGGCCGCGTCGACGGCGTACGGATTCGTCGTACGCAGCCGTGCGACGACGGAGGCGAGCGGGGACCGGGCGGACATGGGCGGCTCCTCGGGGCAAGGGCCGTCCCAGTATCACGAGGCCCCCGGCGTCGCGTCCTCACCGGTGAGAGGGAGATCCGGTGCCCCGGCGGCAGGACCCCGCCCCTCACCGGCCGGACGGACGCCCGGCGCCGGCCCGCGCCGCTTCCTCCGGCCGCCACCCCAGCGCCCGCGAGATCCCGCGCGCCGCCAGCCGCACCGCGGGGACCAGCGTCGGCACCTGTGCCCCGGCGTGCGGTACGACGACCGAGACGGCCGCGGCCACCGTGCCGTCCGGGCCGTACACCGGAGCGGCCACCGACAGGGCGTCGTCGGTGACCTGACGGTCGCTCACCGCCGCGCCGGTGCGCCGCACCTCGGCCAGCACCCGGCGCAGCCGCTCCGGATCGGTGATCGTGCGGGGGGTGAAGGAGGCGAGCGGACCCACGCGGTACGCCTCCTGGAACTCCAACTCGCCATGGGCGAGCAGGGCGAGCCCCACCCCGGTGGCGTGCAGCGGCCAGCGGGCGCCGACGCGGATGTGCACGCCGACCGAGGAACGCCCCGCCAGCCACTCGATGTAGACGACCTCGCCACCGTCCCGCACCGCCAACTGCACGTTCTCGTGCGTCGCCTCGTACAGGTCCTCCAGGTACGGCAGCGCGACCTGCCGCAGCGGCAGACCGCGCGGGGCGAGCGCGGCGACCTCCCACAACCGCAGCCCGATGTGGTAGGTCCCCGACTCGTCCCGCTCCAGCGCGCCCCACTCGGTCAGGGACCGCACCAGCCGGTGCGCGGTGGTCAGGCTCAGCCCGGCCCGGCGGCTGATGTCCGTCAGGCACAGCGCCGGGTGCTCGTGGTCGAACGCGGCGAGTACCGACAGCAGGCGGTCGGGGGCGGTGGGGGCGGTCACCGGGCCGAGGGTAGGGTGCCCGCCCCGGCCCTGGACAGGGGGAGGGCGGGAGCACGCGAGTGGGTACCCGGCCGTGCCATGATCGGCGCCAGGCGGAGAGCGCGGCTCGGTGACGGAAGGGTGCGGGCGTGAGGCTGACGATTCTGGGCGGCGGCGGATTCCGGGTGCCGCTCGTGTACGGGGCGCTCCTCGGGGACCGCTCCGAGGGACGCGTGACGGATGTCGTGCTGCACGACCTGGACGCGGCCCGGCTGTCGGCGGTGACCCGGGTGCTGGCCGAGCAGGCCGCCGGGGTGCCGGACGCGCCGGAGGTGACCGCGACGACGGATTTGGACGAGGCGCTGCGCGGCGCCGACTTCGTCTTCTCCGCGATCCGCGTCGGCGGTCTGCAGGGGCGGGCCGACGACGAACGGGTGGCGCTGGCCGAGGGCGTCCTCGGGCAGGAGACGGTCGGCGCGGGCGGCATCGCGTACGGACTGCGCACCGTCCCGGTCGCCGTCGACATCGCGCGCCGCGTGGCCCGGCTGGCGCCGGACGCCTGGGTCATCAACTTCACCAACCCGGCCGGCCTGGTCACCGAGGCCATGTCGCGGCACCTCGGCGACCGCGTCATCGGCATCTGCGACTCGCCGGTCGGCCTCGGCCGCCGCGTCGCCCGCGTGCTGGGCGCCGATCCGGACCGGGCGTGGATCGACTACGTCGGCCTCAACCACCTCGGCTGGGTGCGCGGCCTGCGCGTCGCGGGCCGGGACGAACTCCCGCGGCTGCTCGCCGAACCGGCGCTGCTCGGCTCCTTCGAGGAGGGGCGGCTGTTCGGCCCCGAGTGGCTGCGCTCGCTGGGCGCGATCCCCAACGAGTACCTGCACTACTACTACTTCAACCGGGAGACCGTCCGCGCCTACCAGGAGGCCGACCGCACCCGCGGCGCGTTCCTGCGCGACCAGCAGGCCCGCTTCTACGACGAGATGCGCCGCACCGACGCACCCGCCCTCGCGGCCTGGGACCGCACCCGCGCCGAGCGCGAGGCCACCTACATGGCCGAGAACCGCGAAGCGGCGGGCGCGGGCGAGCGCGAGGCCGACGACCTGTCCGGCGGCTACGAGAAGGTGGCGCTGGCGCTGATGCGGGCCGTCGCCCGCGACGAGCGCGCCACCCTGATCCTCAACGTCCGCAACCGCGGCACGCTGTCGGTCCTCGACGCCGACGCCGTCATCGAGGTCCCGTGCCTGGTCGACGCGAACGGCGCCCACCCGGTGGCCGTGGACCCGCTGCCGGGCCACGCCACCGGCCTGGTCTGCGCGGTCAAGGCGGTCGAGCGCGAGATCCTGGCGGCGGCCGGGTCGGGCTCCCGCACGGCAGCGGTACGCGCCTTCGCCCTGCACCCGCTCGTCGACTCGGTCAACGTCGCCCACCGCCTCGTCGACGGCTACACGGCCGCCCATCCGGGTCTGGCGTACCTGAGGTAGGTCGGCCGGCCTCTCGGCCGCGCACTACGCGGGCGCGCCGGCGGCCGGGTCCGGCGCGGGGGCGGTGACCGGGCCGGCGGCCGGGGCGGCGACCGCCGGATACTTCACCGGAGCCGGAGCCGGAGCCGGAGCCGGAGCCGGAGCCGGAACGGCGGGGAGGTCCGTGCGCTGATGCGGCAGGGAGACGGGCCGCAGCGGGCGGGGCCCGGACACCACCGTGTAGTCCTGGCCCAGGAACGGCGGCGTCAGCTCGCCCGGGTCGTCACCGAGGGCCAGCCGGACCGCCGCCCAGGGCACGTTGATCCCGCACAGCGCCAGCTGGTGCAGGCCCCCGGCCGGCCGGGTGTTGACGTCCATCAGGACGGGCCGGTCGCCGTACATCCGGAACTGCACGTTGGACAGGTGGTGCAGCCCGAACGCCTCGGCGATCCGCCGGGCCGGCGCCAGCCACCGCTCGTGGAGCGTGAAGCCCCGGCGGCGGCCGTCCTTGGTACGGCCCACGGCCAGCCGCACCCGGTTGTCGGGCCCGGTGAGGCAGTCCACCGAGACCTCCGGCTGCTCCAGCCGCGGCATCACCAGCCAGTCGACCGGCTCCTCGGCCGCCCGCAGCGCCTCGACGACCAGGTGCAGCGGCACGGACGGACTCGGGAAGCCGTTCAGGTGTGCGAGGGAGAAGGGATCCCGGGTGACCGTCCGGAAGCCCACGCCGCCCGCGCCGGACGCCGGTTTGAAGCACGCCCGGTGCCCGTGCGCCTCCAGCTCCTCGACGGCCGAGACGAGTTCGTCGGCGGTGCGGACCCGCCACCACGGCGGCACCGGAACGCCGATCGCCCTGACCGCCTCGTAGGCGATCACCTTGTCGTGGAAGACGGCCACCGCCTCCGGCGGCGGCGCCAGCAGCGCCGTACCGGCCGCCTCGAACTCGGCACGGTGGGCCACGATCGCGGACTGGTACAGCCGGGGCACGAACACGTCGATGCCGCGCCGTACGCACTGGTCCAGGGCGTACTCGACGTAACCGGCCGGGGACAGGTCCTCCGGCTCCAGGTCGGCGGTGTCCGCGGCGGCCAGCACGGGGGAGTCCGGATCGCCGTGCGTGGCATGGATCTCGACGGCCCGGTCGGCGGGATTTCTCCGCAGCTGATCCATGAAGAAGACGTTCTCCGCGTACGTGCGGTTGAGCCAGACGCGTACGGGAGAAACCATGCAGGCCGCCTTTCACGGTTCGCGGGCAGGGCGAAGCTGGGCCGTGCCCGGCCGGGGGGTTCGGAGGGACACCAAGCCGCCCTGCGCGGAGGGAATCGTGGCGGTGGTGTTGGGCCGATCATAGGGGGTTCCCCGCCTCCCGGCGCAAAGCGCGTCACACGGATGCGCGGGCGGTGCCGAGGGGTGCGCGGGACGTCCCAGGTCCGGCGTGTGCGAGCCGCCCTTGTGACCGGGGGCCGCGATGTGATCTCGTGGCGTCGAACGCGCGTCCGGAAGGGGTGGGGGATGACGGCGACGGACGGAGGTCCGGGGCAGCTTTGGGCCATCAGCGACCTGCACATCGGTTATGCGGAGAATCGCGCCCTGGTCGAGAAGATGCGCCCCGAGTCCGACGACGACTGGATCCTGGTGGCCGGCGACGTGGCGGAGACCGTCGCCGACATCCGCTGGGCCCTGGGCACCCTCGCGGACCGCTTCCGCCGGGTCGTCTGGGCCCCCGGCAACCACGAACTGTGGACGCATCCCAAGGACACCGTCACCCTTCGCGGCGTCGCCCGCTACGAGTACCTCGTCGAGGTGTGCCGCGAACTGGGCGTGACGACACCCGAGGACCCGTACCCCGTGTGGGAGGGAACCGGCGGCCCGGCCGTCGTCGCGCCGCTGTTCCTGCTCTACGACTACTCGTTCCTGCCCGCCGGATCAGCGACCAAGGACGAGGGACTGGCGTACGCCCACGGCACCGGCGTCGTGTGCAGCGACGAGTTCCTGCTGCACCCCGATCCCTACCCGAGCCGTGACGCCTGGTGCCGGGCGCGGGTCGCCGAGACCGAGCGCAGGCTCGCCGCGCTCCCCGCCGGGCTGCCGACGATCCTCGTCAACCACTATCCGCTGGACCGGCACCCCACCGACGTCCTGTGGCACCCCGAGTTCGCCATGTGGTGCGGCACCAGCCTGACCGCCGACTGGCATCGCAGGTTCCGGGTCGACACCATGGTCTACGGGCATCTGCACATCCCGCGGACCACCTGGCACGAGGGCGTCCGGTTCGAGGAGGTGTCGGTGGGCTACCCCCGGGAATGGCGCAAGCGGACCGGGCCACCGGGAGCGCTGCGCCGCATCCTGCCGTCGCCGACACGAGAAGAGGTGGCCCGGTGATCGAGGAGCTGCTGCCCGACACGGTCGTCGCCGTGGAGGCCCACGGCCAGGACGACGTGGGGCACCATCCCCTCTACCCGGAGGAGGAGGCGCTCGTGGCCCGGGCGGTCGCCAAGCGCCGCCGGGAGTTCACCCTCGTGCGGTCCTGCGCCCGCCGGGCCATGGAGAAGCTCGGTGTGCCCGCGCAGCCCGTGCTGAGCGGCGAACGCGGTGCGCCGCGCTGGCCCGCCGGGCTGGTCGGCAGCATGACCCACTGCGACGGCTACTGCGCCGCCGCCCTGGTCCGCGCCACCGACCTCGCCTCCCTCGGCATCGACGCCGAACCCGACGGGCCGCTCCCGGACGGCGTCCTGCCCACCGTGTCCCTGCCCGTGGAGGCGGAGCGGCTGCGTCGGCTGGCCGAGGAGCGTCCGGGCGTCCACTGGGACCGGCTGCTGTTCAGTGCGAAGGAGTCCGTCTACAAGGCGTGGTTCCCCCTCACCGGGCAGTGGCTGGACTTCATGGAGGCCGACATCGAGATCTCGGTGAGCCCCGGCGACCCGCGCCGCGGTACCCTGCGCGCCGCGCTGCTGGTGCCGGGACCGACGGTGGGCGGCCGGCGGCTGACCCACTTCGACGGCCGCTGGACCGCCGGGCACGGACTGGTCGCCACGGCGGTCACGGTCCCGCACACCTGAGCCCTCCGGCACGCCGCCCAGGCTGCCGGCGGTCCGCCCCGCCCGGCGGCAGCGTGGGTACGGCACGGTGCGTGGCCGGCACCGGTGAACGAGCGGGGCACGGCGGGCCGCACGACGAGGAAGGGCGTGCCCGTCCGCGCGCGGCTCGTGCGTCGCCGGTACGGCCCCCGCGTGCGGCGGCCCCGGTTCGGCCCGGCGTCAGGGCCGCGGGCACCAGCTCCGCAGCAGCCGGAAGAACTCCTCCTCGTTACCGGCCAGACCCGCGGCCTCCAGCGCCTGTTCCGCCTCGGCCAGCACGGAGGGCGGGACGACGGGCGGACGAGGGGCGTCGGCCGGTCCCGCCGCGGTGTCGAAACCGGCGCGCACCGTGTGCAGGAGCCGCAGGTAGGCCTGAACGGCGGTGCGCTCGTGGTCGGTCAGTACGGCGGTGGTGGTGGTCATCGGTCGGCTCTCCCCACAACGACGTCAGCGGTCACGCGCCCCCGCACAGCGGCGGCGCACTCCCAGCTTGCCGCCCACCACTGACAATCCCGCAGAGCCGCGCCCCGTACGCCGCTCGCCATGGGCCGATCGAGCCATCAGCCCAGAGCCTTCAGCCCAAGTCATCAGTCCAAGTCATCAGCCCAGAGCTTTCAGCCCAAGTCATCAGCCCGGATAGCCCAGCGACGCGCCGATCCGTCCGGCCAGATGGTCCCGCTGCACCGGCCCGCGCAGTGCCGAACCGTCCAGCCAGGTACGGCACTTGCTGGCCAGCAGCAGCCCGAAGGCCTCCGCCTCCTTCTCCTCGGCGAGATCGAAGCGGGAACGCGCGGCGACCGTGCGCACGGTGGCGCGCAGTACCTCCTCGTCCCGGTCCGCGCCGTCGGCGTCCAGCAGCCGCGCCGCGACCGTGGCCCCCTCGACGTGGTGCCCGCAGTGCCCGGCCTTCATGTGCCACAGTTCGTGGCCCAGGATGACCAACTGGTGGTCGGGCGCGGTGCGTTCCTCGACGACGACCAGGTCCTGTTCGGCCATGTCGAGCCACAGGCCGCTGGCCGTCCCGGGTGGGAAGGCGGCCATGCGGAACAGCACCGGACGGCCCCGCCGTCTGCTCATCGCCTCGCACAGCGCCGCGTACAGCTCGGCGGGCCGCGCCGGGGCGGGGAGCGCCAGCTCCTCGACCAACTCGCCGCACAGGCGGCGCATCTCCCTACCGATGCCCACGTCTCTCCCCAGGCTCACGACTCGGGCCGCTTGACACTCTCCAGGAGCATGTCCAGCCATTCGGCGACCTTGTCGCGGTGCTGGTCGGTGGGCAGTTGAGCGGCCCGCCAGGCGATGCCGCGGACGCCGTGGTCCTGGAGCAGCCGCTCCAGCGGGTCGCCGGCGGCGGCCGCCGCCTTCCGCTCCCGGTCGGCGAGCTGCTGCAGCAGTTCCTGCTCGGTGTGCTGGAGGGCGCCGGCGAGCGCCTCGGGGTCCTCGGCGGTGAGGAATCCGGCGTGCACCCGGAAGAAGCGCTGGATGGCGTCGCAGTGCTCCATGGTGGGCCGCCGGTCGCCGTTGATGAGGGCGCCCGCCTGCTGCCGTGACATGCCGGCGCCGTCGGCGATCTCCTGCTGGGTGTACTTGCGTCCGTTCGGCTTCAGCCGGGTGCGGCGCAGCAGGTCGAGCCGCTGCACGAAGCGGGCCTGCACATCGGGCTCACCCGCGGGCCGGCCGCTCAGCAGGGCGCCCGCCACGGACTCGGGGACGCCGGAGGCGGCGGACAGGCGGCCGACGTCGAAGACCTCGGCGGCGGGCACGCCGAGCCGGTCCGCGAGTGCGGTGACGCGGGCGACGACGGCGGCCAGCACGGCCGTCGGCATGGCACCCGGACCCTCGAAGCCACCCGTCACCGACAGCTCTCCTACGTCTCTCACAGGCCTCACAGGCTTCTCACAAGCGGTTGCCGTGAACTTCCCGGAGAGTAACCTGCCGCTCGAACCCACATCCAGGTCTCGCCACAACTGTGGCCTATTTCAGCCGTCAACAGGCACGAAATGCCACGATAGTTGACACGCCTCGCGTCGGGGCACCAGGATCGGGACGCCGCGAGAAGGCCGCATAGGCAAGAGGGGTGACCTCCCGATGGCATTTCAGGCAGGAGGGCAGCGGCCGGCGCCGCGGCCCGTCCCCACGACCCCCGACGCCCAGGCGTATCTCCAGGACTACACCGCGCTCCTGGAGGCCGTGTCCTTCCCCTCCCTCGTCATCGACCACCGCTGGGACGTCGTGCTGTCCAACGGCGCCTTCCGGACACTCTTCCGGGGGGCCGGACCGCATCCGACGGCCATGCCGGGCGACAACTTCCTCAGATTCGTCCTGTTCCACCCCGACGCCGCCTCGGTCCTCGGGGAGCACGAGTCGAGCTGGTGCCTGCCCATGCTGGCGCACCTGGCCGGCGCCCTGGAGCGGTACGGTCACGACAACGGCCTGCAGGCCGTCCGCCGCGACATCGCCCAGGACCCGATCATGGAGGCCGCCTACCGCCAGGGCCTGCCGCACTGGATCCGGGCCGTCGGCGCGGAAGCCGTCGAACTCGGCGGTGCCGTACGGCCGCTGCACCACCCCGACCCGCGCTGGGGTGCCACCGAGTGCCGGGTGGTGGTCGAAACGCCGAGGGCCCTGGAGGAGTTGGGCTACACCCGGTTGACACTGGTCCTGCGTGAACCCCGCCGCAGCACGCACCGCCCGACCCGCCCCCGCCGCACCGCCGCCCACCTGAGGGTGGTCCCCGCCCCCGAGTGATCCACCGCGCGAGCGGACTCCGACCCGTTCCCAGCGAGTGTGTTGTGTGACATAGTACTGACGTGAGCGAGCCGCTGACCTGCGATGTCGTAGTGGTCGGGGCCGGAATGGTGGGCGCGGCCTGTGCGCTGTACGCCGCCCGCGCCGGGCTCGACGTGACCGTGGTGGACCGTGGCCCGGTGGCCGGCGGCACCACCGGAGCGGGGGAGGGGAACCTCCTCGTCTCCGACAAGGAACCCGGACCCGAACTGGAACTCGCCCTGCTGTCCGCCCGCTTGTGGACCGCGCTGGCCGGCGAACTGGGCCGCGCCGTCGAGTACGAGGCCAAGGGTGGTGTCGTCGTCGCCGAGACCCCCGAGGCCCTGGTCGGCCTGGACGCCTTCGCCGCCGGCCAGCGGACGGCCGGGGTGGAGGCGGTGGGCGTCCCGGCGGACCGGCTGCACGATCTCGAACCCCGTCTCGCCCCCGGCCTGGCGGGCGCCGTGCACTATCCGCAGGACGCCCAGGTCATGCCCGCCCTGGCCGCCGCCCACCTGCTGCGGGCGTCGCGGGCCCGGCTGCACACCGGCCGGACGGTGACCGGCGTCCTGCGCGGCCCCGACGGCGCCGTGCGCGGCGTACGCACGGACCGCGGTGACCTGCACGCCCCGGCCGTCGTCAACGCGGCCGGACCGTGGGGCGGCGAACTGGCCGCCCTGGCCGGCGTCCGGCTGCCGGTCCTGCCCCGGCGCGGCTACGTCCTCGTCACCGAGCCGCTGCCGCCCCGCGTACGCCACAAGGTGTACGCCGCGGACTACGTCGCCGACGTCGCCAGCGACTCGGCCGCCCTGCAGACCTCCCCGGTCGTGGAGGGCACCGCCGCGGGGCCGGTCCTCATCGGCGCCAGCCGCGAACGGGTCGGCTTCGACCGGTCGGTGTCCCTTCCCGCGCTGCGGGCGCTGGCGGCGGGCGCGACCCGGCTGTTCCCCTTCCTCACGCGGGTACGGGCCCTGCGGGCGTACGCCGGATTCCGGCCGTACCTGCCCGACCACCTGCCGGCGATCGGTCCCGACCCGAGGGCGCCCGGTCTCTTCCACGCCTGCGGGCACGAGGGCGCGGGCATCGGCCTGTCCACCGGCACCGGACACCTGCTCGCCCAACTGCTGAGCGGCCGGCGGCCCGCCCTCGATCTCACCGCGTTCCGTCCCGACCGCTTTCCCGAGGAGGACCGGTGAACCCGCTGCGGCTGGTCCGGGCCCGGCCGGCGCCCGCCTTCGCGGTCACCGTCGACGGCCGGACGATCGAGGCGGTGCCCGGCCGGACGGTCGCCGCCGCGCTGTGGGCGGCCGGCGTCACCTCCTGGCGCACCACCCGCGGGACGGGCCGGCCGCGCGGGGTGTTCTGCGGGATCGGCGTGTGCTTCGACTGCCTCGTCACCGTCAACGACCGCCCCAACCAGCGCGCCTGCCTGGTCCCGGTACACCCGGGCGACGTGATCCGCACCCAGGAGGGGACCGGCCATGAGGACTGACCTCGCGGTGATCGGGGCCGGACCGGCCGGGCTCGCGGCGGCGCTGGCGGCGGCCGCGGGCGGGGTGCGGGTCACGGTCGTGGACGCGGCGGACCGGCCGGGCGGGCAGTTCTTCCGGCAGCCCGCCGCCGAGCTGGGCGCCCGGCGGCCACGTGCGCTGCACCACCGGTGGCGTACCTGGGAGCGGCTGCGGGACGGGCTGTCCGCCAGTGACGTACGCGTCCTGACGGGCCATCACGTGTGGTTCGTCGAGGAGCGGTCCGGCGCCTTCACCGTGCACGCGCTGCACGGGCCCGAACAGGACGAGCCGGTCGCCGTGCACGCCGACGCGGTGCTGCTCGCCACCGGCGGTTACGAGCACGTCCTGCCCTTCCCCGGCTGGACCCTGCCCGGCGTACTCACCGCCGGGGGAGCCCAGGCCATGCTCAAGGGCGGGCTGGTGGTGCCCGGACGGACCGTCGTCGTCGCCGGCACCGGGCCGCTGCTGCTGCCCGTGGCGACCGGGCTCGCGGCGGCCGGGGCGCGGGTGGCGGCGCTCGTCGAGTCGGCCGACCCGAGGCAGGTCGCCCGCCACGCCCACGCCCTGGCCGGCAAGCTCCCCGAGGGTGCCGGGTACGCCGCCCGGCTCCTGCGCCACCGCGTCCGCCCCCTCACCCGGCACACCGTCGTCCGCGCCCACGGAGGCGACCGGCTCACCGGCGTCACCGTCGCCGCCCTCGACGCCGACGGACGCGTCCGGCGCGGCACCGGGCGGTACCTCTCCTGCGACACCCTGGCCGTCGGCCACGGCATGCTCCCGCACACCGACCTCGCCGACGGCCTCGGCTGCCGCCTGGACGGACCGGCCGTGGCCGTCGACGCCGAGCAGCGCACGAGCGTCCCCGGCGTCTGGGCGGCCGGGGAGTCCACCGGCATCGGCGGCGCCGCCCTCGCGCTCGCCGAGGGGCACATCGCCGGTCGCTCGGTCGCCGCACGGCTGCGGGGCGCCGGGGCCGGACCGGTCGGACGGGCGCCGGCCGCGCGGACCCGCGAGACGCTGCGGACCTCCGCCGAGGCCCTCGCCGCCGCCTTCGCCCCGCCCGCCCACTGGACCGACCAGGTCACCGACGACACCCTCGTCTGCCGCTGCGAGGAGGTCCCCGCCGGTGCCGTCCGGGAGGCCGTCGACGCACTCGGCGCGGGCGACGCGCGCACCGTGAAACTGCTGACCCGGGCCGGGATGGGCTGGTGCCAGGGGCGGATGTGCGCCACCGCCGTCGCGGGCCTCACCGGATGCGAAGCCACCCCTCCCCGACGGCCGTTCGCCCACCCGGTACCTCTCGGCGTCCTCGCCCAGCCAGAGCCGGACCCGCGGGCCCAGCCGAGTCTGCCGGACCAGCCGGACCAGCCGGCCCAGCCGCCCCTGCGGGACCAGCCCGACCCGCCCGTCCCGCCAGGCCGGCCCGACCAGCCGCAACAGCCGTAGCAGCCGCAACAGCCGCGACAGCCCGAGAGAGGACCCTCATGACCGACCACCGCCCCTGGCGCGGCGTCCTCGTCGCCACCGCACTCCCGCTGAACGACGATCTCTCCGTCGACCACGACGCCTACGCGGACCACTGCGCCTGGCTGGTGGCGAACGGCTGCGACGGTGTCGTACCCAACGGCTCCCTCGGCGAGTACCAGGTACTCACCCCGGAGGAACGCGCCCGGGTCGTCGAGACCGCCGTCTCCGCCGTCGGCGGGGCACGGGTCATGCCCGGCGTCGCGGCCTACGGGTCCGCCGAGGCCCGACGCTGGGCCGAGCAGGCACGGGAGGCCGGCTGCGGCGCGGTGATGCTGCTGCCGCCCAACGCCTACCGCGCCGACGAACGTTCCGTCCTCGCCCACTACGCCGAGGTCGCGCGGGCGGGCCTGCCGGTCGTCGCGTACAACAACCCCATCGACACCAAGGTCGACCTGGTGCCCGAGCTGCTCGCCCGGCTGCACGGCGAGGGGCACATCCAGGGCGTGAAGGAGTTCTCCGGCGACGTCCGCCGCGCCTACCGCATCGCGGAACTCGCCCCGGACCTGGACCTGCTGGCCGGCGCCGACGACGTCCTGCTGGAGCTGGCACTCGCGGGGGCGAAGGGCTGGATCGCCGGATACCCCAACGCGCTGCCCGCCGCCTGCGTCGAGCTGTACCGCGCCGCCGTCGCCGGTGACCTGTCCACGGCCGACCGGCTGTACCGGCAGCTGCACCCGCTGTTGCGCTGGGACTCGAAGGTCGAGTTCGTGCAGGCCATCAAGTTCTCCATGGACCTCGCCGGGCGGCACGGCGGGCCCTGCCGCCCACCGCGTGTGCCGCTGCTGCCGGAACAGGAGGCCGCCGTCCGCGCCGCCACCGAGAAGGCCCTCGCGGCCGGACTGGCGTAGGGGGCACGGCCGTGCGCAGCAGACTCGTCCTGCACGCCGTCGACTCCCACACCGAGGGCATGCCCACCCGCGTGGTCACCGGAGGCATCGGCGCCATCCCCGGCGCGACCATGAACGAGCGGCGGCTGTACTTCCGCGAACACCGCGACGACGTCAAGCGGTTGCTGATGAACGAGCCGCGCGGCCACGCCGCCATGAGCGGCGCTATCCTCCAGCCGCCCACCCGCCCCGACTGCGACTGGGGCGTCGTCTACATCGAGGTCTCCGGCTACCTCCCCATGTGCGGACACGGCACGATCGGCGTGGCGACCGTCCTCGTCGAGACCGGCATGGTCGAGGTGGTCGAACCCGTCACCACCATCCGCCTCGACACCCCCGCCGGAGTCGTCGTCGCCGAGGTGGCGGTGGAGGGCGGCGCGGCCAGGGCGGTGACCCTGCGCAACGTGCCCTCCTTCGCCGTCGGCCTCGACCGCGAGGTGACCCTGCCCGACGGCCGGACGGTGACGTACGACCTCGCCTACGGCGGCAACTTCTACGCGATTCTGCCGCTGGAGCGGCTCGGACTCCCCTTCGACCGGTCCCGCAAGGACGACATCCTCGCCGCCGGCCTCTCCCTGATGGCGGCCATCAACAAGGACGAGGAGCCGGTCCACCCCCAGGACGCGTCCATCCGCGGCTGCCACCATGTCCAGGTGACCGCACCCGACGCCACCGCCCGCCACTCCCGGCACGCCATGGTGATCCACCCCGGCTGGTTCGACCGCTCGCCCTGCGGCACCGGCACCAGCGCCCGCATGGCCCAGCTGCACGCCCGGGGCGAACTCCCCCCGCACACCGAGTTCGTCAACGAGTCCTTCATCGGCACCCGGTTCACCGGCCGGCTGCTCGGCACGACCGAGGTCGGGGGCTTGCCCGCGGTGCTGCCCAGTTTCACCGGCCGCGCCTGGATCACCGGCACCGCGCAGTACCTTCTCGATCCCGAGGACCCCTTCCCCGCGGGGTTCGTGCTGTGAGTGCGGTGAACGCGAAGGCCACCGGCCCCGTCCTGCCCGTCCTCGGCAGCAGGAAGCCCAGCCACCGCGAGCGGGTCGCCGAGGCGCTGCGCGCCGCCCTGATCGCGGGCGAACTGCGCCCCGGCGAGGTCTACTCGGCCCCCGGTCTCGCCGCCCGCTTCGGCGTCTCCGCCACCCCCGTGCGCGAGGCGATGCTCGACCTCGCCAAGGAGGGGCTGGTCGACACCGTCCCCAACAAGGGGTTCCGGGTCACCGCCGTCTCCGACAGGCAACTCGACGAGTACACCCACATCCGGTCGCTCATCGAGATCCCGACCACCGCCGGGCTCGCCACCACCGCCGACGCCGTCGCGCTGGAGGCCCTGCGCCCGGTGGCCGAGGAGATCGTCACCTCGGCCGCGGCCGGTGACCTCATCGCCTACGTCGAGGCCGACCTGCGCTTCCACCTGGGGCTGCTGGCGCTGGCCGGCAACGCCCACCTGGTGGAGGTCGTACGCGACCTGCGCCGGCGCTCCCGGCTGTACGGCCTGACGGCGCTGGTGGAACAGGGGCGGCTGCGGGCGTCGGCCGAGGAGCACCTGGAGATCCTCGACGCGCTGCTCGCCCGCGACGAGGAGGCGGTGCGCGGGGTGATGACGCGGCACCTGGGACACGTCCGCGGGATGTGGGCGGCCCGGGTCAGTGAGACGGCGGCGCGTCCGTCCTGACCGGCCGTCCCGCCCCGCGCTTCGCCGCCTGGATCCGCTCGTACACATGGCTCCGCAGCTCGGCGAAGCGCGGGGCACCCGCGTGTGCACCTGGTCCCGCTCGCCCGGCAGGTCGATCTTGAGCCGCTCCCGCACGACCGTGGGGGAGGCGGACAGCACGACCACGCGTTCGCCCAGGCAGACGGCCTCGTCGATGTCGCGGGTGACGAACAGGACGGTGATCCCGCGCTCCCGCCACAGCCGCCGTACCGGGTCCTCCAGATCGGCGCGGGTCTGCGCGTCCACGGCCGCGAACGGCTCGACCATCAGCAGCACTTCGGGCTCGTACGCCGGCGCCTGCGCGATGGCGACCCGCTGCTGCATGCCTCCGGAAACCTGCCAGGGGTACGCCCCGGCGGCGTCCGCGAGCCCGACCGAGCCGAGGGCGTCCGCGACCGGCTCCCGGCGCCGCGCCTTGCTCAGGTCCTTCTGTCTCAGAGGCGGTTCGACGTTCCCGCCGACCCGCATCCAGGGGAAGAGGCCGCGCCCGTACTCCTGGAAGACGAACGCCATCCCGGGCGGCGGACCGGCCACCTTCCGCCCGGCCAGGAACACCTCGCCGGCCGTCGGTTCGAGCAGCCCGCCCACGCACTCAAGCAGCGTCGTGTTGCCGCAGCCCGACGGGCCGACCAGGCGGACGCCTCGGCTACGTCCACACCGACGGCCGGCTCTTCCGGCCGGCGTGAACATCGCGGTGCACGCCGGCCGCGACTCCGTGGAGTCCGTACGCCGGGACCTGTTGCCGCACCTGCTGGCGACCGTCGCCCGGATCGACGCCGACCTCCGGATCACCGGTCAGGCGCTCACAGGTCCAGCACGAGCCGCCGGCCACGACAGCGGGACACGCAGATGAGCATCGTCTCCCCGGTGGCCCGCTCCTCGTCGGTGAGTACCGAGTCCCGGTGGTCCGGCTCGCCCTCGACGACATCGGTCTCGCAGGTGCCGCAGGTGCCCTCCGTGCAGGAGAAGAGCACCTCGACGCCGGCGGCACGGATGGCGTCCAGTACGGAGACGCCCGCGGGGACGGCGACCGTGCGCCCGCTGCGCGCGAGCACGACCTCGAACTCCGTCTCCGGGCCGGTCGTCGCCGCCTCCTTCGGGCGGAACCGCTCCAGGCGCAGCACCCCGGCCGGGCAGCGCGCCTCGACCGCGTCCAGCAGCGGCGCGGGTCCGCAGCAGTAGACGAGGGTGCCCTCGGGCACGTCGTCGAGCACGGAGGCGAGGTCCAGCAGTCCCGACTCCTCCTCGGGGGCGATCGTGACCCGGTCGCCGTACCGCCCCAACTCCCGGGTGAACGCCATGGTCCCCCGGGTCCGTCCGCCGTAGAGCAGGGTCCACTCGGCGCCCGCCACCTCGGCGGCGGCCACCATCGGCAGGATCGGGGTGATGCCGATGCCGCCCGCGACGAAGCGGTACCGGGAGGCCGGCTCCAGCGGGAAGTGGTTGCGGGGCCCGCGTACCCGGACCTTGTCGCCGGACCTCAACTCGCCGTGCACGTGGGCGGACCCTCCCCGGCCCCCGGCCTCGCGGAGGACGGCGATCCGCCACACCTGCCGGTCGGCCGGGTCGCCGCACAGCGAGTACTGCCGTTCCAGGCCCGGGCCGAGGACGACGTCGATGTGGGCGCCGGGCTCCCAGACGGGCAGCGGTTCGCCCAGCGGATGGCGCAGGGTGAGGGCGAGCACGCCGTCGGCCGCGGTCTCCCGGCGGTCGACGACGAGTTCGGCTTCGTACGGGGTCATGAGCCGCTTCCCCTCGGGTGGTGTCCTTGTGGGTGGGCGAGCATCCAGTCCCACATCGTCACCGGGTCCTCGGCGGTGTGCTCGGCGCCGCAGTGGCAGGTGCCGTGCAGGACGTCGGTGCCCGGCAGCCAGTCGACGCGGTAGACCTCGCCGGTGCGCCCGCTCATCGGGCCGCCCGATCGACGGGCTTGTCGCCCTCCTCGACCAGCCGGGCGAGGATGCGGCGGGCGGCCAGGCCGCCGGTGTCGATGTTGATGCTCAGCTCCTGGTAGCCGGTGCGCTCGGTGCCGAGCGTGCGCTGGAGCAGGTTGAGCGCGTCGACGTCCTGCATGACGACCGTGCGGTTGTTCTTCCGCAGGAACTCGGTGACCTCGGCGTCGTCCGTCGCCCAGTCCCGCGAGACCGCCCAGAAGTCGTACACCCTGCCGTCGCCGGACGGCGTGATGGCATAGGTGATCTCGGTGTGGAAGCCGTTCGGATCGCTGCCGTCCGCCTCGGGCACCACACCGGTCGGGGCGACCCGGCTGTGCAGCAGGTACAGACAGGGCGCGTGGTACTCGATGTCCTGCCACCGGTCGATGCGCCCCCTGACGCCGGTGGACCGGGCGTAGAACGGCGGGCACTCGGCGTCGTCCATGTGCCGGCTCACCCGGACGATCCCGGCGCCCTCGTCGACCTCCGTGGTGATCGGCGTCTCGGCGACCTCGGGTGTGCCGATGTAGCCGCCGTGCAGGTATGTCTCGTGGGAGAGGTCGAGGAGGTTGTCGACCAGCAGCCCGTAGTCGGCGTCGATCGGCTCCATGCCCCGGACCGTGACCCAGCCGGGGGAGTCCAGGTGGCGGGCGCGCGGAACACCCTCGGGGTCGGCCAGGGCCGGGTCCCCGATCCACACCCACACCAGGGAGTCCTGCTCGACCACCGGGTAGGAGGCGACGCGGGCGGTGCGAGGGACGCGTTTCTGGCCCGGCACGTACACGCAGGTGCCGGTCGTGTCGTAGGTGAACCCGTGGTACCCGCACACGATCCGGTCGCCGTCCAGCCGCGTCGGTGCCTCGGACAGGGGGTAGCGGCGGTGCACGCAGCGGTCGTGCAGGACGACCGGCGTCCCGTCCTCCTCGGTGCGGTAGAGGACGAGCGGCTCACCGAGCAGCGTGCGTCCCAGCAACTCGCGGCCGACCTCGTGGCTGTAGGCGGCGACGTACCACTGGTTCCTGGCGAAGGCGGTCATGTGCGGCATCGTTGCGGCTCCCGTCCGTCGTGGGTGCTGGCATCGTCCGGGAGGGCGTCGCGGGGTGGCAACGCTTCTTCCGCCCCACGGAAGGGCGGAGCCGGGGGCGCTGTCGGTGGGTGCCCCTAGTCTTTCGCCAACGTCACAGCGGGGCGCGCCGATCGGGGCCGCCGGACACGCCGTGCCGGATCCCGGATGTGGAAGAGGCGAGGAAGCAATGGGCTGGGTGGCAGCGGGCGACACCTATGAAGTCGCTCTGGTGGACGGCCGGGTGGTGGCGAGGTCCGCGTCGGGACCGTCCCCCGCCGGACAGGAGGAGAAGCGAGAGCGAGCCCTGCCGGCGGAGATACGGGACCGCCCCGAAGTCGTCGAACTCCAGCGCTTCGCCGAGTGGCTGGACCGGCACGCGGCGGAGTGCGCGGCACAGGTCGACAACTGGATGGTGTCCTCGCTGCCGGTGCCGACCGGCCTGCTGGCACGGGTCTGGCCCGACGCGGCGTGGCAGGCGGCGCTCCGTGACATCGTTATCGTCGGTGACGGTCCCGACGAGGTCGGCTTCCTGCGGGACGCGGACCACTCGGGCGAGCTGCGGGTGGTGAACCTGGCCGGCGACACCGTCCGCGTGGCAGCCCGGGCGGTGACGATGCCCCACCCGGTCCTCCTCCCCGAACTGGAGCAACTCCGTGCCTTCGCGGCCGAGTCGGGTGTGGTTCAGGGGGTCGAGCAGATCCACCGGGCCACCTGGCGCAAACCCGCCGGGACACACGACGGGGCCCACGCGGTCACCGAGTTCGCCCACGCCGAGTACCGCTCCTGGTTCCACCTCTCCTCCCGAGCCACGTCCCTCGGCTACCGGATCTCCGGCAGCAGCGTCGTCGACCGGATCCGGGACGCCGGACGGATCATCACCGCCACGGTCGGCATGAGCGATCCCTACACCGAGGAGAAGGCCTGGACCGGCAACCTGACCTGGAGCGACGAGGACGGGCACCGCCGCCTCCCGCTGACCGAGGTCGGTCCCGTGGCCTGGTCCGAGGGCATGCGCATGGCCGCGGCCCTGCACGCCGGCCGCACCGCGACCACGGACGGCGCCGAGTGAACGCCGGCGGTACGCACACCCACGAGAGGCACGCGAGCATGAGCGACGGGACGACACGGGACGGGGCGACGGCAGAGGTGGAGGAGCTGCTGCGCGCCGGTGCGGTACTGCCGCCGGGCACCACCGGGGGAGGCGACCGGGCCGTGCCGGTGTTCGCCCGGGCCTACCGGCATCCGGGGCTGGACGGCCGGACCGTGGTGCGCCTGATCGCCGAGGACGGCACCGGGGACCCGGACACGGGCTTCCTCGGACTCGAACCGGCCGGCGAGCCGGTGGAGGTCGGGGTCGGGCAGCACCGGGCCATGGGCTTCCCCGAATGGGTGCTCGTCCGTCATCCCTCGGACGGCCACCTGGCCATGTCCCTGGTCGAGGAGATGAACAAGGTCGCGCGGACGGTCAGATCCCGGGCGAAGAAGGCCCGCGCCACCTACGAGTCGATCGGCGCACGGCTCGCGGGCTCCGTACCGCACTTCCTGCCGACCTTCTACGAGCAGGCCGGGCGGGTGTTCCTGGGCGCCGAGCAGACCGCGTACGCGTCCCAGATGTTCGTCAACGCGCGCAAGGCCGAGACGGCACACGCGCTGCCGTTCGACGAGGCACGCATGGACGCGGTGTTCCTCGAGTTCGCCCTGGCCGGTGCCGTGCCGACGAAGATCCTCTCCGGTTACGCCAAGGGGCTGTCGTCCCGCGTACCGGCCGCGACGGCCTTCCGGCACCTGCGCGGGCTCTTCGTCCGGCTCGCCGCGCACGGCGTGCCGCCGTCGAGTCCGGGCGCGGCCGACCTGCGCAGACTGGCCAAGGCGGTCGCGGGCAGGAACGCGCTCGCCGAGGAGATGGCCTACCTGCGCGAGATGCTGCCGCTGCCCGGCACGGTCAAGGCACCGCCCGGCTGGTGGAAGGCCCACCGGGCCGCCCTGCTGGAACTGGCCCGGCGGGAGCCCGCCGTCCGCGGCACGCTGCTGGGGCTGCTGCCCGCGGGGTGGGAGCGGGACGAGCTGCCCCAGTGGCTGGCCCTGCTGGAGGACTCCGGGGCCACCGCCGGGCTGTGCGACACCACGCTGCCGGCCGAAGTCCGTTCCCCCGACGGCGCGGTCGGCTGGACGCGCAGGGTCGTCGCGCTGTGCGGTGCCGACGGCCATCACGCCGCGCCGGCGGAGCTGTATCCGCTCGTCGACCGCATGGCCGACGCGCTGCGCGCCGAACTCCGGGCCCGGACAGACACCCTCCAGCCCCCGGTCGGCGACGTGGACCTGCTCGACCAGCTGCTGTCCCTGGACATACCGGTGGCGGAACCCGGAGACGGCCAGCGGCTCGCGCTGAGTACGTGGGCGGCCCGCGAACACCGGCGGGACCTGCTGGCGCTGGCGGCCGACGCCCGTTTCCTTCCGGCGTTCCGGCGCGGCTGTCCCGACGGGCGCTGGGGCAACAGTGAGGAGACCGCCGTCAACCTGGCCAGGTCCCCCGGCGGGCGACCGATGCTCGCCCCATGGGTGGCGGAGGCCGCCCGGAAGTACCTCACCAGCGAACTGGCCGAATTCTCGAGCTACTCCGGCCCCTTGCGCACGCTGTCCTGGCTGCCGGGAGAGGTGCTGGCCCTCGCCGCCGACGAGGTACGGGAAGCGCTGGCCACCGGCGTCGCACCCGCGCTGGCCCGCACCCTGCGCACCGGCGTCCTCGACGAGCTGGGCTGGCCCGCCTGGGAGGAAGCCCTGCGATCCGCCGCCTCGCGGAACGAGAACCGGGGCATCAGGGTGATCGACGGCTGGCCGTACCTCATCGTCATGTCCGGCGAAGAGGTCCGCGTGATCGGGGCGGAGGGCACGGTTCTCGTCTGCGAGCCGCGCCTCCCGGACGGCTCGGACCGGCTCTGGTCGTTCACCTGTCAGTACGTCGACGGCGGGCTGTTCGTCTGGTGGCGTTCGTACTCCGCCTCCGTCTGGCAGGGGTACTGGCACGGCACCACCGACTCGCCGCACATGACGGTGGAGGGGAACCAGCACTCCTGGTGGCCCTGCGAGACGGACGGGAGCGGAGGAGTCAACGGGGGCATGGCGCCCGCGTCCCCGCCCCTGCCCGGGGGCGGCCGGGTCACCGGTCGCGGGGTGCTGCGCAGAGGGGACGCCTACGTACCGGGGACGCGGCCGGTGATGAGTGACGGTGCGTCGTACTGGGTGCGGGCCGACGAGCACGGCGGGGACGGGGAGGGCGGGAAATACGCCTGGCGCGCCTACGACCCGGTGGGCGACACGCTGGGCGAACCCGGAGCACCGGAGTGGATCGACGAGGCGCTGCGCACCGCTCCGGAGGGAAGCATCCTCGGGAGCGCCTGGCTGCTGCCCGCCCCCTCCGCCGTACCGGGCCCGATGTGCGCTCCGGTGGGCGGGGTGCTCGGCTGGCGTGTGGTGACCCTGCCCGACGGTTCGCGGCGGGGCGAGGACCTGGCCGGACGCTCGGTCGTCGTGCCGCCCGAGGTGAACGCGGACCCGGTGCACGCGCTGGTGTTCCCCGGTGCCGACCGGCCGGTCACCGTGATCGAGAAGTCGCGCACGGTCCGGTTGCTCGACACCGACGGCGCGCTGGTCGCCGAGACCGGGTACGGCTACAAGGCGGGACCTTTCAACGCGGGTACGGCCCTGCTTCCGCACCTGCGCTACTGGCACCTCCTCCAGCCGCGCGACCCTGAGGGGTCCCTCGCGCTCCGCCGGGTCGGCGAGGGCACCGCGGCGGCGCTGCTGACCGGGGCCGTCGCGGCGCTGGACGCCGAGAAGGACGACGAGCAGGGCAAGGAACGGGCGGATCCGGACGACCGGGACGTGGTGGGCGGCCTGGTCCGCACGCTCCTGCCGGAGGTCGGCCACGAGGCGCTGCGCGCGGGCATCGCCGGGGTGGTGCGGTTCGCCGCCGAGCAACAGCGCACCCTGGACGCGGCGCGCGCCCGGCTCGACCTGGCGGTCGAGGGTGCCGCTCCGCGGGAGCCACGCCCCGCGCTCGGCGACCAACTGCTCGCCTCGGCGCTGAACGGTGTCGGCCTGACCCAACGCGACAAACGCGGGTACTACGACTTCCAGCACCACCTCTTCGAGCTGCCGGGACTTCTGGCCCGGTCGCTGAAGGGCCTGGCCGAGCCGCCCGCCGCGGGCAGCGTGCACCACTCCCAGGACCGGCAGGGGCCGTTGGAGCACCTGAACGGGCTCGCCCTGCCCGAACTGCCGGCCGTCCTGGCACTGCGGGCCGCCTCGGAGGCCACTGTGGAGGAGCACCGGCAGGCGCTGGACACCTTCCTGCGGGAACTGGACGCGCGGGATCTGACGGAGCTGAACCCCCGCCACTGGCGCCGGGTCCGGCTGTGTCTGGACCCGAGCCTGTTCGAGGGGCCCGACGCCGTGAAGGGTTACACGAACGGGACCGTGCTCGACCTGGGAGCGGGCGCGTTCCTCGTCTTCCCCGAAGCCTGGTACCGGTTCGTCCACGAGTACGAACCCCACGAGATCAGGGGCAGGCACTACGGCGCGGCCTACCACGACCCGTCCGGCCGGTTCGAGACGCCCGCTCCCTACACGCCGGTGTCCGACGGACCGTTCGTCCCGGAGCCGACCCGGGCGCCCGGCTGGGTCGCCGCCTTCCGGGCCGAGCTCGCCCGGCGCGGCCCGGCACCCTGGCGCCCCGAGGCCGCCGAGGAGTTCGCCCGGCTCACGGGCCTCACCCCGACCACGGCCCGGCTGGTGCTCGCCGGGATGCCGCAGATCGACGACAAGCGCGAGGCCGTCCCCTCCGCGACCCTGAAGGCGATCGGTGTGAAGTCGGCCGACGCCCGAGTGGCCAAGGACGAGTTGAGATCCCTCGACATCGGTGCCCTGCGGGCCGTCGTGGCGGCGCTGCTGCCCACCGAGCCGTCCCGGCTGTGGACCGACGGCCCCGACGTGGTCGCGGCGGCCGAGGTCTGGAACGAGCGGCTGGGCCGGCGTGCTCCCGTCCCCGAGGACGTGCTCCACGACGCCGTCCGCACCGTGGAGCCCAGGGGATGGGCACCCGCCGAGGCGCTGCGCGGCTTCCTCGACGTGCGCGCCGAACCCCGGTTGAGCGAGGACCTGACCTGGGCGGCAGGCCGCTACCGTCCCGAATCAGCCGAGGGCACACCCGGCTTCGACGGGCGCGTCCTGACGGGCGCGGTGCCCCTGGCCGCCTGGCTCGCCCACCGCCTCCCGGCCGGCGATCCGATCCGCGCCGTCCTGCCCGGCGTGCTGACCGCGATCCGCGACCGGCTGGCCCATCCGGGACTGCTCCTCGAACTCGGCGGCGGAATCGACCTGGAGGCGTACCGCCTGGCCGTCGGTGACCCCACGGAGACCGGCGTCGACTTCGAGCGCTACGGCGCGGTCGTGCTCGGCGGCGCGAGCTCCATGCCCTACGCCGCCCTGCGCACCGCGCTGCTCGATCCGGCCGGGAACGACCCCCACCTGGCCGCGCTGTACCCCGGCCGACGGCCGACCGCCGTGGAGACCGCCCTGCGCCTGGTCCACGACGGGCCGTTCACCGAACTGCTCGCCGACCCCGGCGACCCGGTGGCGGGCGAGCGCGACGAGGACGGCCTGTGGTGGCCGCAGGACCCCGCCCGGTCCGTGCCCGGCCTGGTAGGCGAGGTGGCCGAGCGGTACGGCATCGGCGAGGACGCCGCCGCCCTCTACCTGATGCTGCTCGCCATGCCGGACCCCACCGACCGCAACACCGCGCGCTGGACCGGCTGGGGCAAGCAGCGCGGTGGAACGGCGCGGCTCCGCGCCGCCCGCGCCGAACTCGCCGCCACCGACCTCGTGGTCGAAGGCAGCCGCTCCAAGGCCGGACGTTCGCTGTTCCTGCCCGGCGGCTGGACCCGGCTCGCCAATCCGCACCTGCCGCTGGAGCGGTGGAAGCTGCCGATGTACGACCTGCTCGACGGCGAGAACGCCGTACTGGGCGTCGTCGTGCCCACCCGGCCCGTCGCCGGTCTGTACCGCGAGGCCTGGCGGCGGGTCCAGGACGGGGACGGGCCGCGACTGGAGGCACTGGAGGTCCCGCGACCGCGCAAGCGCCGCCGCTGAGTACGGCTCCGGAGGGGGCGGTCGCCGCGTGCGGCCGCCCCCTCGCCGGTACGCAAGCGGCACTCGCCCGCCGTACCCGGCGCGGACGGACCCGGCCCGCGCGGGGCGTCAGCGCTCCAGCTCCTTGTGTGCCGTCTCCGGCAGCCGCAGGTACACCAGCGAGGACAGCAGGCACAGGACGGCGACGTACCAGGGGAAGAGCCCGGAGTGGCCGAGGTCCTTGAACAGCGTGCCGACGTACGGCGCCGTGCCGCCGAACAGGGCGACCGTCAGCGAGTAGGGGAAGCCGATGCCCGCCGCCCGCACCCGGGGCGGGAAGATCTCGGCGTTGACGGCGGCGCTGATCGAGGTGAAGCCGGTCAGCAGGACCATGCCCGCGCACTGCACGAGCAGCAGGACGGTGAACGAGTCGCGCAGGGCGTGCAGCAGGGGCACGCTCAGCAGGGCGAACCCCACGCCGAAGAGGAGCAGCGGCGGACGGCGGCCGAAACGGTCGGAGAGCAGCCCGCCCAGCGGCTGGAGGAGCGCGAAGAAGGCGAGCGAGATGGTGCCCGCGAGCAGTGCGTCCGCCTTGTCCAGCCCGGTGTTGAGCTCGGCGTACGTCGGCAGGTACGAAGTCCAGGTGTAGTAGGCGATGGTGCCGCCCGCCGTGATGCCGCAGATCAGCAGGGACTCGCGCGGAGGGCGGCGCAGCGCCTCGAACAGGCCGGGGCGCGGGGCCTGCTGCTGCTCGGCGCTACGGGTCTCCTGGGCGCCCTGCCGGATCCAGAAGCCGACCAGGCTGAGGACGGCCCCGAGGACGAACGGCACCCGCCACCCCCAGCCGTTCATCTGCCCCTTGCCCAGTGTGTTCACCAGCAGCGTCGCGATCCCGGACGCGACGAGCTGCCCGGCCGTCGTCGAGACGTACTGGAAACTGGAGAACAGGCCGCGTCGGCCGGGCCCCGCCGACTCCACCAGGAAGGTCGTCGAGGCCGCGAACTCGCCGCCCACCGAGAGACCCTGGAGCAGCCGGGCCACGACCAGGACCACCGGAGCCAGCACACCGGCCGCCGCGTACGTCGGGGTCAGGCCGACCAGCAGGCTGCTGCCGCCCATCAGCAGGATGGTGACCGTCAGCGCGGCACGCCGCCCGCGCCGGTCGGCGATCGCGCCCATCAGCAGTCCGCCGACCGGCCGCATGAAGAAGCCCACCGCGAACACCGCGAACGTCGACAGCAGCGGCACCAGCGAGTTGTCCGCGCTCTCGGGGAAGACCCGGTCGGCGATGTAGGTGGCCAGGAAGGTGTAGGCGTACCAGTCGTACCACTCCACGGCGTTGCCCACCGAGGCGGCGAGGAGCTGGCGTACGGGCCGTCGGGTCGGGGGCGCTTCCGTGTGCGTGCCTGTCATGATCGCGACCATCCCCGGGTGGCGGGCCCGGCACACCTCACGTACCGACGACTTTCACACCAGCGCCACCGGACCCTTCCCTGACGTTTGCTGCTCCTGGAACACTCCTTTCGCGCGCATTCCGTCATCATCCGGCACCGTCCGGCCGGGTGAGTCCCCCCAAGGCGAGAGGCTCCTCCACCCCATGGCCGAAGTGAACCGACGTCGATTCCTCCAACTCGCGGGCGCCACCACAGCGTTCAGCGCCCTATCGGCGAGCATCGAGCGGGCCGCCGCGCTCCCGGCGAACCACCGCTCGGGGACGATCGAGGACGTCGAGCACATCGTCGTCCTGATGCAGGAGAACCGTTCGTTCGACCACTACTTCGGCAGGCTGCGCGGCGTGCGGGGCTTCGGCGACCCGCACCCGGTGTCCCTGGACGGCGGCAGGTCGGTCTGGCACCAGACCAAGAGCGACGGCACCGAGGTGCTGCCCTTCCACCCCGAGGCCGACGACCTCGGCATGCAGTTCCTGGAGGGGCTTCCGCACGGCTGGTCCGACGGCCAGGACGCCTACCACAACGGCAAGTACGACCGGTGGCTGCCCGCGAAGGGCACCACCACCATGGCGTACCTGACCCGTGAGGACATCCCCTTCCACTACGCGCTCGCCGACACCTTCACCGTCTGCGACGCCTACCACTGCTCCTTCATCGGCTCCACCGACCCCAACCGCTACTACATGTGGTCGGGTCACACGGGCAACGACGGCCAGGGCGGCGGCCCGGTCCTCGGCAACGACGAACTGGGCTACGACTGGACGACCTACCCCGAGCGTCTTGAGGAGGCCGGCGTCTCCTGGAAGATCTACCAGGACATCGGCGACGGCCTGGACGCGGCCGGCCACTGGGGCTGGATCGACGACGCCTACCGCGGCAACTACGGGGACAACTCCCTGCTGTACTTCAACAAGTACCGGAACGCGAAGCCCGGCGACCCCTGGTACGACAAGGCCCGCACCGGCACCGACGTGAAGAACGGCGACGGCTACTTCGACCGGCTCCGCGCCGACGTCAAGGCGGGCCGGCTGCCGAAGATCTCCTGGATAGCCGCCCCGGAGGCCTTCTCCGAGCATTCCAACTGGCCGTCCAACTACGGCGCCTGGTACATCTCCCAGGTTCTGGACGCGCTCACCTCCAACCCGGCGGTGTGGGCGAAGACCGCCCTGTTCATCACGTACGACGAGAACGACGGCTTCTTCGACCACCTGGTTCCGCCGCTGCCGCCGAAGTCCGCCGCGCAGGGCCGGTCCACCGTGGACGTCTCCCTGGACGTCTTCGAGGGCAGCGCCAAGCACCGGGAGGGCTTCTACGGGCTCGGCCCGCGCGTGCCCATGCTGGTCGTCTCGCCCTGGAGCAAGGGCGGTTACGTCTGCTCCGAGACCTTCGACCACACCTCCGTCATCCGGTTCATGGAGCGCCGCTTCGGCGTGCGCGAGCCGGGCATCTCGCCGTGGCGGCGCGCGATCTGCGGCGACCTGACCTCCGCCTTCGACTTCTCCCGCGAGGACAGCCGCCCGGCCGACCTGCCGGACACCGACGCCTACGAGCCGCCGGACCGCGAACGCCACCCGGACTACCGCCCGACGCCGCCCGCCGACCCGGACATGCCCCGGCAGGAACGCGGTCTGCGCCCCGCCCGCCCACTGCGCTATGCCCCGCACGTGGACGGCGCCGTGGACACGGCGGCCGGGAAGTTCACGCTGGCCTTCGCCTCCGGCGCCAAGGCCGGTGCCGCCTTCCTCGTCACCTCGGGCAACCGCACCGACGGCCCCTGGACCTACACCACCGAGGCCGGCAAGACCCTCGCGGACACCTGGAACTCGGCGTACTCGGACGGCGCCTACGACCTGACCGTGCACGGCCCCAACGGCTTCCTGCGCGCCTTCCGGGGCCCCAACAGGACCGCCGGGCCCGAGATCACCGCCCGGCACAGCGGCGACGACGTCCGGCTGACCCTCACCAACACCGGGTCCGGCACGGTCCGTCTCCGGGTCGAGAACGCCTACGGCGGCCGCGACAGGACCGTCACCGTGCGTCCCGGCGCCACCGTGCACCACACCGTCGACCTCACGCGCAGCCGGCGCTGGTACGACGTGACGGTCACCTCCGAGGCCGACCCCGCGTTCCTGCGGCGCTTCGCCGGACACGTGGAGAACGGGCGGCCGGGGGTGAGCGACCCGGCGATGGTCACGGACTGACGGCACGGCCGGACCGGCCCTACAGCCGCGTGAGGTGCCCCGGCCCCACCTGCCGGGGCACCAGCACGGGCCCGACCTGCCTCGGGCCCACCGCTTCCGGGGCCGCCTGCCTGGGGGCCGGGGCTTCCGGGGCCGCCTGCCTCGGGCCCACCGCCTCGGGGGCCACGGCTTCCGGGCCGGCCGGTCCCGGGCCTACCGCTTCCGCGCCCACGGCTTCCGCGCCCACGGCCCCCGCGCCCACGGCCCCCGCGCCCACCGGAGCCGCCGGTGCCGGTACGGCAGCCGGCGTCCCGGCCTGGTCCGAACGCCCGGGTGTCGCCCGGCTCAGCTGGACCACGCCCCAGGCGGCCAGCGCCGCACCGGTCAGCGCGAGCGGCATGCCGCCCGCGCCGCCCCGCAGCCGCTCACCGAGCAGGGACAGCCCGATCACCGCGGCGGCCACCGGGTTGGCCAGCGTCACCACGGCCAGCGGGGCGCCCAGACCTCCCCGGTACGCCGTCTGCGCCAGCAGCAGCCCGCCCGCCGCGAAGGCCGCCACCAGCACCGCCACCCCGATCACCTGGACGCTGAGCAGCGAGCCCGAGTGGTCCGTGACGGCGACCGTGACGGTCTGGGTGAGCGCCGAGGCGACCCCGGAGGCGACGCCGGACGCCGTCGCGTGCCGCAGCCCCGGCCGGGTGCCGGGCCGGGACAGCACACCGATCAGCGCCGCCGTCGCGCCGGAGACCGTCAGCGCCTCGGGCACGCTCAGCACGTCGTCGGGCGCGGGGCCGGACGCGGTGAGCAGCAGTGCGCCGAGCCCGAGCAGCGTCAGTCCGATGCCCCGCCACTCGACCGCACTCACCCGCCGGCCCGCCAGCCGTGCGCCCAGGGGCACCGCCGCGACCAGGGTGAGCGCACCGAGCGGCTGGACCACGGTGAGGGGGCCGTACTTGAGGGCCACGACGTGCAGCAGCGCGGCCGAGGCGTTGAGCGCGACCGACCACCACCAGGCCCCGCGGGCCAGCATCCGCAGCGTGCCCGTCCCGGCGCTGCGGGAGGCCAGCCGTTCCTGGGCGACGGCCGCGGCGGCGTAGGCACAGGCGGAGACCAGGGACAGCAGGACGGCGATCAGGGCGGCGCTCATCGGCCCGCCCCCACCAGCTCGCGCTGCTCGGCCGGCCGGTGCCGGGGCTCCGGCCGGCGGAGTCTCACGGTGCACCGCGGCCGGTGCGGCGGGCGGACCACCGCGAGGGCGAGGCCGAGCATGGCCGTCGCCACGATCACGTCGAGCCAGTAGTGGTTCGCGGTGCCCACGATCACCAGCAGCGTGAGCAGCGGATGCAGCAGCCACAGCCACCGGAGGCGGGACCGCGTCGCGACGATCAGCCCGACCGCCACCATCAGGGCCCAGCCGAAGTGCAGCGAGGGCATCGCCGCGAACTGGTTCGACAACTGGTCGGTGCTCGGCGGGCCGTACACCGAGGGACCGAAGACCCGGGCCGTGTCGATCAGCCCGGTGGTGCCCAGCATGCGCGGCGGGGCGAGCGGAAAGAGGAGGTGCAGCACCAGCGCGGCGCCGGTCACCCCGGCCAGCACCCGGCGGGCCCGGACGTAGTGCCCCGGCCGCCGCAGATAGAGCCAGATCAGGAAGGCCGCGGTGGCCGGGAAGTGGACGGTCGCGTAGTAGGTGTTCGCCGCGTGTATCAGGGTGTCGCCGTGCAGGAGCAGGGACTGCACCGTGCCCTCGTCGGGCAGCCGCAGCGCGCGCTCCCAGTCCCAGACGTGGTGGGCGTTGCGGAAGGCCTCGGCGGTGTGGCCCGTCGCGAGCTGCCGGCCGAACTTGTACGCGAGGAACAGCCCTGCCACGAGCAGGAGCTCACGGACGAGCGGCGGGCGTGCGGCCGAGCGCTTGACCGGGCGCGCGGCCGAGGGCTCGTCCGGGCGTGCGGGCTCGTCCGGCCCCGCTTCTGCAGGCTCGCTGCGGGCATTCATCCCCCGGCCCCTTCACTGACGGTGGTGCGTGTGGCGCACAGGTGTGTGGCGCACAGGTCCGGGGCCGTGTGACGGTTCTCATCGATACGACCCCGTTCCGATACGCCAGTGTACCGATACGGTGGAGTACCGGTACACTGACGTATCGATAGACATACGACACACTGGAGTACGGGCCGCTCAGCGCCGCCGTACCGCCGCTGGACCGAGTGAGGAGCACAGCCGATGACGTCGCAGGCCGCGGACCGACCGGAACCGGCCGGCGCCTCGCGCCGCTCCAAGATCACGCCCGAGCGTGAGCAGGAGTTCTTCGACGCCGTGCTCGAACAGATCCGGGCCTGCGGCTACGACGCCGTCACCATGGAAGGCATCGCCGCCAGCACCCGGTGCAGCAAGTCCACGCTCTACCGGCAGTGGAAGACCAAGCCCCAGTTCGTGGCCGCCGCACTGCGCTCCAACCGCCGGGTGCGCTTCACCGACATCGACACCGGGTCGCTCGCCGAGGACCTGCGCCAGGCGGCGCGGGCCGCGGGCGAGGGAGCGGGCAGGGACACGGGACTGCTCCAGGCGCTCGGCCACGCGGTCATGGAGGACCCGGAACTCAAGGGCGCGCTGCGCGAGGCGCTCGTCGAGCCGGAGATCGCCGCGCTGAGGGACATCCTCGCGCGCGGCGTCGCACGGGGAGAGGTCCCCGCGGGCCACCCGGCGCTGGAGTACGTGCCCGCCCAGCTGTTCGGCATGCTGCGCATGCGGCCCGTCGTCGAGGGCGAGCAGGCCGACGCGGAGTACCTGGTCGGGTTCGTGGAGGCCGTCGTGCTGCCGGCGCTCGGCCTGCCCTGAGACTCAGGTCGCCGTCCATGGGATGACTGGACGGCGACCTGCCCGCGCCGCACCGTGGGGACGGGGGCGGCGCGCACCCCCGGCCGGGTGGGACGCCTTCTGAGCGGAAGGGCGCCCCACCCGGCCGACTGCTGTCCGGGGCCCGTCAGACGTCCTGTCCGGTGCCGCCCCCGCCGCTGGAGTCGACCTCGATGCCCTTGGTTATCTCGTCGATCACCGCCTGCTTCTCCCCGACGTCGACGCCGAAGCGGACGACGACGATGCGCTCGGGATCGGCGGGGGAGGGGAAGGCGAGCGACTCGACGTAGCCGTCGGCGCCCTTGCTGGTGACCGCCTTCCAGCGGACCAGATAGCCCTTCTGCCCGGCGACCGTGACCGCCTTGGACGCCAGTTCCTCGTGCGAGGTGATCGAGCCGTAGGACTCGCCGCCGTAGGACTCCTCGGCGTTCGCCTCGATGTCGGCCTTGGCGACCTCCTCCGCGGTGCCCCCCTTGGTGCCCAGCACCATCGCGGGAGCCGAGTAGGCGCCACCCTTGGTGCAGGTCTTGGAGGTGTCGCCGGGGCACTTGTAGCTGTCGTCCGACGTCACCGTCGCGCCGACCTGCAACTGCTGCCCGGACCAGCCGTCCGGAATGGGCAGGCTGATCCCGCTGACCGGGTCCGTCACCGAACCGCTGTCTATCGTGGGCGGTTCGGACCCGTCCGGGGAGTCGGGCGAGGGCGACTCCCCGCCCTCGCCGCCGCCCGAGTCGCCGAAGGGGTCGTCCCGGCCGCCGGGGCCGCGCCGGTCCTGCTGCGAGGAGCCCGCGCTGCTGCCGCCCGAACCGTCGTCGGCCAGCACGTACACGCCCACCCCGATGCCGGCCAGCACGGCCACGGCGACCGCGACGGCTATGCCGGTACGCAGCCTGCGCCGCCGCGCGGACGGCGCCTGCACGGGAAGTCCCGGATAGCCCGGGTGTACGGGATACGGCCCGGTCGCGGGGTCGTGCGCCGGCGGCTGCGCAGGAGGCCCCCACGCGGCGGCCGAACCCGTGGGGCGGACCTGGTCCGTCCACGCCTTGCCGTCCCACCAGCGCTCGGTGGCGGGACCGTCATTCTTCTGTCCGGGGTCCGGGTACCACCCGGGAGGAGTCTCCTGCGTCATGTGCCCACCGTAAGAGGCGTCGGTGAAAGCGGGATGAGAGGCCCGGCTCGCGGACACCGGCACCGCCCCGCCGCCGCTCACGACGGGTTGACGGTCGCCGTACGGTGCCTTGGCTGATGACGGGGCGGGTGCGTCGTCCGCGCTTTACCGCATGTCACCCATCACGGCAACTGCTGCCCCGACACCCCGGCACTTGCGCGATCGGACGGTTAGGCTCAGGGTCTGTACGTCATTCGGGCGACTCGGGGAGGTAGCGGGATGACGGAGGTAGGGCGAACGGCCGCCGCCTCGGCCGCCCTTTGGGAGCGCGACGAGGAAGTCGCCACCATCACGCGGGCGGTCGACACCCTGTGCGCGGACCGCTCGTCCCCCGGCACCCTGCTGGAGGCCAGGGGCGAGGCCGGACTGGGCAAGACCGCACTGCTCGCCGAGACCCGCCGCCTCGCCGAGGCCCGGGGCTGCACCGTCTGGTCCGCGCGCGGCGGCGAGACACTCAGGTCCGTCCCCTTCAACGTCGTACGCCAACTGCTCCAGCCCGCACTCGTGTCCATGCTCCCGGAGGAGGCGCGCGAGTACCTCGGCGACTGGTACGACATCGCGGGCCCCGCCCTCGGCATAGCGGACCCGGGCGAGCGGCAGGCCGACCCGCAGGGCGTGTGCGACGGCCTGGTCGCCGCCGTACGCCGGCTGGCCCGCCGGGAGTGGCCGCTGGTGCTGCTGATCGACGACGCCCACTGGGCCGACCAGGAGACCCTGCGCTGGCTGGCCGCGCTCGCCGAACGGCTCGACGAGACCTCCGTGCTGATCGTGATCGCCCGCCGCCCCGGTGACGTCAGCGGCGACAGCGCCCGCCACCTGGACGCGGCCTCCGCCGTGGGCCGGCCCCTCGCCCCGCTGAACGCCCTCACCCCCGAAGCGACGGCCGGCCTCACCCGCGACACGCTGGGCGGCCACGCCGATGCCGCGTTCTGCCGAGAGGTGTGGGCCGTGACCGGCGGCAACCCGTACGAGACCGTCGAACTCCTCGCCAAGGTCCAGGACAGCGAACTGGAACCGGTCGAGTCGCAGGCCGCCGAACTGCGTGACCTGAACCGCTCGGCCCGCGGCGGCGGCCTCGTCGCCCGCCTGGAGCAACTCGGCGTCGACTCCACCCGATTCGCCTGGGCCGCCGCCATTCTCGGCGGCGACATCACCGTCGACATGGTGGCCCGGCTCGCCACCCTCGACCGCGGCGACGCCGCCCGCTGCGCCGAGTTGCTGTGCAGCGCCCGCATCCTCTCCGCGCCCGACCCCGCCGGGCAGCCCACCGCCGACGACCTGGAGTTCGTCCACCCGCTGATCGCCACCGCCGTCTACAACTCCATCCCCGACGCGCTGCGCACGGCGATGCACGGCATAGCGGCCCAGCTGGTCGCCGACTCCGGACTCGGTGCCGCGGCCGCCTCCCGCCATCTGCTCCAGGTGTATCCCGACGACGACCAGGAAGTCGTCGAGCAGCTGCGCGAAGCGGCCCGCGAGCACCTCGCCGTCGGTGCCCCCGACGCGGCCCGCCGCTGCCTCGAACGCGCGCTCCAGGAACCGCCGTTGCCCGACACCCATGCGCGCGTGCTCTACGAACTGGGCTGTGCCACGCTGCTCACCGCGCCCGCCACGACCATCGGCCACCTGCGCACCGCCCTCGCCATGCCCGGCCTGGGCGACGAGCAGCGCGTCAACGCCGTCTTCAGGCTCTCCGAGGCCCTGCTCCACAACGACCAGCTGGAGGAGGCCGTCCGCACCGTCCGGGCGGAGGCCGCCCGGAATCCGGACCCGTCCGTGCGGCTCCGGCTGCAGGCCGTCCAGTACATGTGGGAGGGCATCCACCCCGGCGAGACGTCCTCGCCCGGCCGGTCCGAGCGCCTCGCCGAACTCGCCGGCACCTGCACCGGCCGCGACAACGCGGAACGCGCCCTGCTCATCCTGCGCGGCTTCGACGCCATGACGCGTGGCGAGAACGCCGAAGAGGTCGTCGAGCTCTGCGACCGGGCCCTCGTCAACGGCCGCCTCGCCTCCGGGCTCGGGTGGACCGACACCGAGTGGGGCCTCGAACTGCCTATGATGCTGGCCAACTCCTACGCCTACACCGACCGGCTCGACCGCGCCGAGGCACTGTTCACCGAGGCCCTGAGCACCTATGAGACCGCCGGCTGGAGTGGTGGTCACCTCGCTCTCGCACACGCCTACGTCGGTCTGGGCCACCGCAGGCGGGGCCGGCTGAGGGAGGCCGAGAAGTCCCTGCGCGAATCGCTGCGCCTCGCCGAGCGGGTCGGCCGCGGCCTGCCGCTGTACTGGTCCGCGACCTGCAACCTGATCGACACGCTGCTCGCCCGCGGCCACGTCGAGGAGGCCCGGTCGGTCGCCGACCGCTACGGCTTCGACCCGCCGTACCCGTCCACGATCGTGCTGCCCGACCCGCGCCCCGTACGGGCCCGGCTGCTGATCGCGACCGGCCGCACCAAGGAGGGCGTCAACGAGCTGGAGACAGCCGAGAAGGCGGCGGCCGCACGCGGCAGGCACAACCCGGTGGTGCATCCCTGGGCGACCGAGCTGGCGCGGGCCCTCGCCACGGAGGACCCGGGCCGCGCCGCCCGCCTCGTCACCGACGCCCGCCGGCACGCCGAGCGCTTCGGCACGGACACCGCGATAGGAGAGGCCCTGCGGTGCGCCGCCGCGCTGGAGACCGGGCAGCGCGCGGTCCGGCTCGCCGCGCAGGCCGTCGCCTATCTGGAGGCCTCACCCTGCCAGTACGAGCACGCCGCCGCCCGCGTGGAGTACGGCATCGCGGCCCGCTCGGAGGCCGAACTGAACCGTGGCCTCGCGCTGGCGGACTCGTGCGGTGCGGACGGACTGGTGGCGCGGGCCCGCGACGCACTGGCCGCGGGACAGGTGGGCTGAGGTCAGCGGGCGGTGCCGTCCTCCTCCACGCCGCCGTCCTCCTCGGCCAGCACCCGCTGGGCCGCCGCGAACGCCGAGTTCGCCGCCGGCACCCCGCAGTACACCGCCGTCTGCAGCAGCACCGCGCCGATCTCGTCCGGCGTCAGCCCGTTGCGCCGCGCCGCTCGTACATGCATGGCCAGCTCCTCGTAGTGGCCGTGCGCGACCAGCGCCGTCATCGTGACCATGCTGCGCTCGCGGCGCGAGAGGGTCTCGTCCGTCCAGATCTCGCCCCAGGCGTAGCGCGAGATGAAGTCCTGGAAGCGGGCGGTGAACGGGGTCTGCCGCTCCTGCGCCCGGTCCACGTGCGCGTCCCCGAGCACCTCGCGCCGCACGGCCATGCCCCGCGCGGCGCCGCCGTCGAAGTGTGCCCGCAGCGCGGTCAGCACCGCCCCGGGCCGCTGCGCCGGCGCCAGATGCGAGGCCCCCGGCAGCTCGGTCAGCGTCGCGCCCGGCACCGCGTCGGCGATCTCCCGCAGATGCGCGGGCGGGGTCGCCGGGTCCTCGCGGCCCGCGATCAGCAGCGTCGGCGCGGTGATCTCGCCGAGCCGGTCCCGCAGGTCGAACGCGGCCAGCGCGTCGCAGCAGGCCGCGTACGCGGCCGGATCGGCGTCCCGGTGGTCCTGGACCAGCCTCGGCACGGTGAACCCGGGCGTGAACCACCGGCCGTCCGCCCCGTCCGCGAGCTTCGCCAGCCCTTCCGCACGCACCGCCGCCGCCCGCTCCTCCCACGCCTTCGCACCGTTGAAGTGCGCCGACGAGCAGACGACGGCCAGCGACGACACCCGCTCCGGATGGTGCACGGCCAGATGCAGACCCACCGCGCCGCCCAGCGACACCCCGGCGTAGGCGAACCGTTCCGCCCCGAGCGAGTCGGCGAGCGCGAGCACCAGGCCGGCGAGGTCACCGACGGTGGCGCCCGGCCCGATCAGCTGCGCCGCCGAACCTCCGTGCCCCGGCAGGTCCCAGCGGACCACCCGGTGCCCGATGGACAGCTCGGGCGCCACCTTGTCCCACAGCGCGTACGAGGTGCCCAGCGAGGGACCCAGCAGCAGCGGGGGAGCGGAGGCGGGGCCTTCGGTCAGGTGGTTGAGCATGGTCAACGTCGCTCCAGAGCACGGTCGGTCAGGATTCCGGCGGAGCCGGTGCAACGGGCGGGGTCGGACAGGGCGCCGAGGGCGAGCCCGGACAACTCGGGTACCTCGGCGAGCAGTTCCGCCAGATCGCGGCCCTCGGCGTACGTCCGCTGGGCAAGTTCGGTGAGCAGTTCCTTGGCCCGGGCCCGCCCGAGCACCGGCGCCAGTTCGGCGGAGAGCCGCTCGGACACGATCAGCCCGTGCGTGAGGCCGAGGTGCGCACGCATCACGTCCGGACGCACGCGCAGCCCCTCGGTCAGTTCGGCGGCGTCGCGGGCGGCGCCGCCGGTCAGCCGCAGCAGGTCCCGCAGCGGTTCCCACTCGGCGTGCCAGGCCCCGGCCGGCCGCTCGTCCTCCGCGACCAGCGAGCCGTACAGCGTGGCCGCGAGCTGCGGCGCGCGCCGGGCGGCCGACGCGATGAGGGTGGACCGTACGGGATTGGCCTTGTGCGGCATCGCCGACGAGCCGCCACCGCTGCCCTCGGCGACCTCGCCCAGCTCGGTGCGGGACAGCGTCAGCACGTCCGCGGCGATCTTCCCGAGCGCCCCGGCCGCGAAGGCGAGGCATCCGGCCAGGTCGGCGACCGGGGTGCGCAGCGTGTGCCAGGGCAACGCGGGCGCCCGCAGGCCGAGTTCACGGGCGTAGACCGCCGGCAGTTCGGCGGGGTCGGTCGCGCCGTACGCCTCGAAGGCGGCCAAGGTGCCCGCCGCGCCGCCGAGTTGCGCGGGCAGCGTGTCGCGTACGGTGACGATCCGGTCCCGCGCGTCGAGGACCAGCGTGCGCCAGCCGGCCGCCTTCAGCCCGAAGGTCGTCGGCACGGCGTGCTGGGTGAGCGTCCGGCCCGGCATCGCCGTGTCCCGGTGCTCGGCGGCCAGCCGGGCCAGCGCCCCTTCGGTGCGGGCGAGGTCGGGGAGCAGCAGGTCCAGGGTGCGGGCGGCGACCAGCATCGTCGCCGTGTCCAGGATGTCCTGGCTGGTCGCGCCCCGGTGGACGTACGGCCCGTACTCCTCGCCGACCGCCTTCGTCAGGTCGGCCACCAGCGGGATGACCGGGTTCCCGCCACCGCGGGCGCGCTCGGCCAGGGAGCGCACGTCGAAACGGGCGGGGTCGGCCGCGTCGGTCACCGCGCTCGCCGCCTCGGCGGGGGCGAGCCCCAGCCCGGCCTGGGCCCGGGTCAGGGCCGCCTCCGCGTCGAGCAGCGCCCGCAGCCAGGCGCGGTCGTCGGTCGCGTCGGCGGCCGGTGAGCCCGCCCACCCGGGGGCGAGCAGGCCCGTTTCGGCAGCTGATGTCACTGGAACTCCAGGAAGACCGTCTCGCCTTCGCCCTGAAGACGGATGTCGAAACGGTACGTCCCGTTGCCCTCGTCCGCGGCGATCAGCGTGTCGCGGCGCTCCGCGTCCACCCGGGACAGCAGCGGGTCCGCGGCGAGCAGCGCCCCGTCGTCCGGCAGGTAGATCCGGGTGAACAGGTGCACGAGCAGCCCGCGCGCGAACACGCACACGCTGACGTGCGGCGCACCGCCTCCGCGCGCCCCGGGCCGCAGCGTCCGCGCGTACCAGTGGCCGTTCGCGTCGGTCTGGAGGCGGCCGAAGCCGGTGAACTCCACGCCGTTGCGCCCGAGGAAGCCGCCGGACGCCGGGTCGCGCCGCATCGAGCCGTCGGTGGTCGGCAGCTTGCCGTCCGGGTCCGGCCCCCAGACCTCCAGGAGCGCGTCCGGCAGCGGGTTGCCCTCGCCGTCGTACACGTACCCGTGCACGGTGATCGTGTCCGGGTGCCCGGCGGGCGCGATGTCCTCGCCGCCGCGGAAGGGCAGCGCGTACCCGTAGAACGGGCCGACCGTGTGCGAAGGCGTGGGCAGCACGGTCTCCGGGCTGCTGGTGTCGATCTTCGTCATGGCGGTCAGCGCCCTTCTTCGATCCAGGTGGCGTTCGGGCCGTCGAGCACGATGTCCCAGTGGTAGCCGAGGGAGAACTCGGGCACGGAGAGGCTGTGGTCGTACGTCGCGATCAGCCGCTGCCGGGCGGCGTCGTCCGTCACGGACTGCAGGATCGGGTCGTACGGGAAGAGCGGGTCGTTCGGGAAGTACATCTGCGTCACGAGCCGCTGCGTGAAGGCCGAGCCGAACACCGAGAAGTGGATGTGGGCCGGGCGCCAGGCGTTGACGTGGTTGCGCCACGGGTAGGGGCCCGGCTGGACGGTGGTGAAGCGGTAGAAGCCGTCGTCGTCGGAGAGGGTGCGGCCCACGCCGGTGAAGTTCGGGTCCAGCGGCGCGTCGTGCTGCTCTCGCTGGTGGGCGTACCGTCCGGCCGAGTTCGCCTGCCAGACCTCCACGAGCTGGCCCCGTACGGGCTTCCCGTTCCGGTCGAGGAGGCGGCCGGAGACGGTGATCCGCTCGCCGACCGGCTCCCCGGTGTGCTGCCGGGTCAGGTCGTTGTCGACGACCGTGATGTCCCGCTCCCCGAAGGCGGGGGAGGACAGCTCCACCAGCTCCGGGTCCTTGGTGACGTCGATGGCGATCGGCGGCTGCTTCGGGTGCCGCAGCACCGAGGAGCGGTACGGCGCGTAGTCGCGGCGCGGGTGGTGCTCGACGGGCCCGCCGTCGGCGACCCGCTTCTCGTACGCGGCGTGCTCGGCCGCGATCTCCGCGTCGATGTCGTGCTGAGTGAGAGTCATGGGGTTCCCGTGGGTGACGTGACTAGCGGTCGAGGACCAGGGCGAGACCCTGGCCGACGCCGATGCAGAGGGTGGCGACGCCGGTCCCGCCGCCCTTGCGGGCGAGCTGGTGGGCGACGGTGCCGGCGAGGCGGGCACCGGAGGCGCCCAGGGGATGGCCCAGCGCGATGGCTCCGCCCTGGGGGTTGAGGATCGCGGGGTCGAAGTCGGGCCACTCGGCGACACAGCCCAGCACCTGGGCGGCGAACGCCTCGTTGAGTTCGAGGACGTCCAGGTCGGCGAAGGACCGGCCGGCCTTGGCGAGGGCGCGATGCACGGCTTCGACGGGGGCGAGGCCGAAGTAGTGCGGGTCGGTCGCCGAGACGCCGGTGGCGGAGATCCGGGCGAGCGGTTCGCGGCCGGTGGCCTTCAGGCCCTCCTCGTCCACGAGGAGCAGGGCCGCGGCGCCGTCGTTGAGCGGCGAGGCGTTCCCGGCGGTGACCGTGCCGCCGGTGGTGCGGAAGGACGGCTTGAGTTTCGCCATCGCGTCCGGGGACGCGGTCGGGCGTACGCACTCGTCGGCGGCGAAGTCGACCGGGTCGCCCTTGCGCCGCGGCACCGGGACGGGCGCGAGTTCGCCGTCGAACAGGCCGTCGGTCTGGGCGCGGGCGGCCTTGCGGTGGGAGGCGAGGGCGTACTCGTCCTGCCGCTCGCGGGTGATCTTGTGCTTGTCGGCGATGAGTTCGGCCGACTCGCCGAGGGGGACGGTCCACTGCGGGTCCATCCTCGGGTTGACCATGCGCCAGCCCAGGGTGGTCGAGTACAGCTCGGTGTGCCCGGCCGGGAAGGGCCGGTCCGACTTGGGCAGCACGTACGGCGCCCGGGTCATCGACTCCACTCCGCCCGCGAGGGTGATCGACGCGTCGCCGACGGCGATGGCCCGCGCGGCCTGGATCACCGCTTCGAGGCCGGAGGCGCACAGCCTGTTCACGGTCACGCCGGGGACGCCGGTGGGCAGGCCGGCCAGGAGGGCGGCCATGCGGGCGACGTTGCGGTTCTCCTCGCCGGCGCCGTTGGCGTTGCCGAAGTACACGTCCTCGACCCGGGCCGGATCCAGGCCGGGCGTGCGGGCGAGGAGTTCGCGGATCGCGTGGGCGGCCAGGTCGTCGGGGCGGACGCCCGCGAGGGAGCCGTTGTACTTGCCGAACGGGGTGCGGACCGCGTCGACGATGTAGACGTCCTTCACTTGAGTCCCTCCGCGACGACGAGCTCGGCATCGGTCCTGGCGGTGATCTCGTCGACGCTCACTCCGGGCGCGGTTTCCACCAGGACCAGACCGTCGTCGGTGACGTCGAGGACGCCGAGGTCGGTGATGACCCGGTTCACGCACCCCTTGCCCGTGAGCGGCAGCGCGCACTCCTGGAGGATCTTGGGTGAGCCGTCCTTGGCGGTGTGGGTCATCACCACGATGACGGTGCGGGCACCGTGGACGAGGTCCATCGCCCCGCCGATCCCGGTGATCATCTTGCCCGGGATCGCCCAGTTGGCCAGGTCACCGGTGGCGGAGACCTGCATGGCCCCCAGCACGGCGACGTCGATGTGCCCGCCCCGGATCATGCCGAAGGACAGCGCCGAGTCGAAGAAGGAGGCGCCCGGCAGGACCGTCACGGTCTCCTTGCCGGCGTTGATCAGATCGGGGTCCACCTCTGCCTCGGTCGGATACCGGCCGGTGCCCAGGATGCCGTTCTCGGACTCCAGCGTCACCTCCACGCCCTCCGGGAGGTAGTTCGGGATCAGCGTCGGCAGGCCGATGCCGAGGTTGACGTACTGGCCGTCCCGCAGTTCCCGGGCCGCCCGTGCGGCCATCTCTTCACGTGTCCAGGCCATCAGGAACTCACCGTCCGCCGCTCGATCCTCTTGTCCGCCGCCTGCTCCGCCGTCAGCGCGACGACGCGCTGCACGAAGATCCCCGGCAGGTGCACCGCGTCCGGATCGATCTCGCCGGGCTCGACCAGCCGCTCGACCTCGGCGACGGTCACCCGTCCGGCCATCGCCGCGAGGGGATTGAAGTTCCGCGACGACTTCGCGAACACCAGGTTCCCGTGCCGGTCCCCCTTCGCCGCCCGCACGAGCGCGAAGTCGGTACGGATACCGCGCTCCAGCACGTACGGCGCGCCGTCGAACTCGCGGACCTCCTTCGGCGGCGAGGTCAGCGCGACCCCGCCGGAACCGTCGTAGCGCCACGGCAGCCCTCCGTCGGCGACCTGCGTGCCCACCCCGGCCGGGGTGTAGAAGGCGGGAATCCCGGCCCCGCCGGCCCGCAGCCGCTCGGCCAGCGTGCCCTGCGGGATCATCTCCACCTCCAGCTCCCCGCCCAGGTACTGCCGGGCGAACTCCTTGTTCGCCCCGATGTAGGACCCGGTCACCCGGGCGATCCGTCCCGCGGCCAGCAGGACCGCCAGCCCGGAGTCCATCGCCCCGCAGTTGTTGGAGACCACCGACAGCCCGCCGGTCCCGCGCTCGTACAGCGCCTGGATCAGCACGTTCGGCACACCGCTGAGGCCGAAGCCGCCCACGGCGAGCGAGGCGCCGTCCGGTATGTCGGCCACCGCCTCGGCGGCCGTGGCCACCACCTTGTCCATCCGAGAAGCCCCATCTCTGCTAATTAATCAGCGCACTGAGTATTTCAGCGAGGTTTCCCACACGCTGCCACCGGACGGCCGAAGCGTCAAGACCCGCAAAAGCAGGAGGCAGATCGCCTGGCATGGCTACGGACAGCCACAGTGTGTCCGATGTATCGTCAGTGCACCAACGAAGTGACCCACGGGAGCGCACATGGCCGCGGTCGACCTGACCACCCACCCCGGACACCTGGCCCGGCGGCTGCAGCAGGCGCACTACCTGCTGTGGAACACGATGGTCTCGGAGGAGACCACCTCACCGCAGTTCGCGGTCCTCAACGCGCTGGTCGCCGAGCCGGGCCTGGACCAGCGCACGGTCGGGGAGCGGGTGGGGCTGGACCGGTCCACCATCGCCGAGGTGATCAGCCGGCTCGGCCGTCGCGGGCTGCTGGACAAGGTCCGCGACCCGCAGGACGGCCGTCGTTTCCTCCTGCGCGCGACCGACGAGGGCCTGCGCGTCCACCGCAGGCTGACCGTGCGGACGGCCCGGATGAACCAGGTCTTCCTGGCCCCGCTCTCCGCCGACGAGCAGGCCGTCTTCTTCGATCTGATCCGCCGGGTCGCGGACGCCGCCGAAGGGCTCCGCAACCCGGCCGAGCCCGCGGCGGCCCCGAGCTGATCAGGGCGCCTTCGCCGGGTCGGCCTCGGTGGTGTTCGTCGCGTCGGCGAACACCACCCACACCTGGCCCTCGGCGAAGTTCAGCGCCGTGCCGTCCTCGGTGGTGAACGACGTGCCGTCCGCCGCCGTGCCGCGCTTCCAGTCCGCGTCGTACGAGCGCCCGTCGCGCAGCACCTCGGCCTCGCCCGAGCCCACCGACTCCACGTACGGCGAGTTGCTGCCGCGGAAGTCGCGGAAGTCCGACTCGCGCACGTTCACGTGCTGCACGACGACCGTCGCCGGTGCCAGGCGTCCGCCGTCGGCCGTCCGGGCGGGGGCGCCGTCCATGGAGACCAGCCAACGGCCGGCGCTCTCGGACCAGGTGAAGCCGAAGGACGCCGACGGGTAGCGCACCGTGCGCGAGGACACCGACCGGCCGCCCTCGGGCGCCTCGCCGTAGTGGAAGCCCGTGGCCAGGGCGTCGGCGCCCGCGGGTTCCGGCAGCAGCCGGCCGGACCGCAGGTAGAGGTTGTGCGGGGCGGGCCGCCCGTCGTCACGGACGTAGGCGTCGGACCCCTCGCCCGGCGGCTCCGCACGCAGGGGCGCCTTGTCGATGAGCGGCAGCAGCTTGCTGTGCGCGCCGGAGAAGGCCAGCGTCGGCCGGTCGAACTGGCGCAGCAGCTCCAGGTCGGACTCGCGGGCGCTGCGCACCGGACCCACCTTCTCGGGCAACTCGGTCGCGTAGACGGCCATCAGGCGGCTCAGCCCGGCCTCCACCGGTTCCGCGTAGACGACGTCCGCGGCGCCCAGGCCCGTCTGCGGCCGGGCCGCTCGCACGTTGTCGACCTTCACGGCGAGCACCGAGCCGGAGTCGCCCGTACTGTGCGACCGCTCCGGCCGCGGCGCCCGCCCGTCCGCCTCCCCGCGGGATCCCGTGCCGGACCCCGCGGTGCAGCCCGCGGCCAGCGAGACCGCCACCGCCGCGGTCAGCAGTGCGGCGCCGCGCCGCCTGTGCGTCCCTCGTCGCATTCCGATCACCTGTCCGCCCGTTCCGTGTCAATGATTGTGCGCTTCTTGAAGCATTTATTGCCATACCTGACCGAATCTGGTTCGGCACACGGAAAGCGGCGCAGAATCCGCTGTTCGGCCGAAACCGGGCGGCGGTTCGGTGGACGGAGCCCCGGGTACCCGGCCGCCACGCAAGACCGACGGGTACGGGCGACGGAGGGAGCGCGAGGCGATGAAGGCAGTGACGTGGCAGGGCAAGCGGGACGTGCGGGTGGACGAGGTGCCCGACCCGAGGATCCAGGAACCGACGGACGCGGTCATCCGCGTCACGTCCTCCGGGCTGTGCGGTTCCGACCTGCACCTCTACGAGGTGCTCACGCCGTTCATGACGCCGGGCGACATCCTCGGCCACGAACCCATGGGCATCGTGGAGGAGGTCGGCCCCGAGGTGACCGGTCTCAAGCCCGGCGACCGGGTCGTGGTGCCGTTCCAGATCGCGTGCGGGCACTGCTTCATGTGCGGCACCGGACTGCCGACCCAGTGCGAGACCACCCAGGTCACCGGCGAGGGCATGGGCGCCCCGCTGTTCGGTTACACCCGCCTGTACGGCGCCGTCCCCGGCGGACAGGCCGAGTACCTGCGCGTGCCGCAGGCCCAGTACGGCCCGATCAAGGTGCCCGAGGGGCCGGCCGACGACCGCTTCGTCTACCTCTCCGACGTCCTGCCCACCGCCTGGCAGGCGGTCGCCTACGCCGGCGTCCCCCAGGGCGGCAGCGTCGCCGTGCTCGGTCTCGGCCCGATCGGCGACATGGCCTGCCGCGTCGCGCAGGTCAAGGGTGCCGGCCGGGTGTTCGGCGTGGACCTCGTGCCGGAGCGGCTGCGGCGGGCCCGCGAGCGGGGCGTGGAGACGTACGACCTGCGCTCCTTCGACAGCGAGAAGGAACTCGTCGCCGCCATCCAGGACGAGACCGGCGGCCGGGGCCCGGACGCCGTGATCGACGCGGTCGGTACCGAGGCACATGGCGGCGCCGCCGCCAAGCTGGTGCAACAGGCCGCCGCGGTGATGCCCCGGGCCATCGGCGGAAAGCTGGCGGAGCGCTTCAGCGTCGACCGGCTCGCCGCCCTCTACACCGCCATCGACCTGGTGCGCCGCGGCGGCACGATCTCGCTGTCCGGCGTCTACGGCGGCATGGCCGACCCGATGCCGATGCTCACCCTGTTCGACAAGCAGATCCAGCTGCGGATGGGACAGGCGAACGTACGCCGCTGGAGCGACGAGATCATCCCCTACCTGACCGACGAGGACCCGCTCGGCGTCGACGACTTCGCCACCCACCGGGTGCCGCTCACCGACGCGCCGCACGCGTACGAGATGTTCCAGAAGAAGCAGGAGGGCGCGGTCAAGGTCCTGATGAAGCCGTAAGACCCCGGGGCGACCTCAGGGGCCCCCGAGGATCTCCGCCAGGTCGTACCGGACCGGCTCCTCCAGCTGGGCGTACGTGCAGCTCTCGGGTGTCCGGTCCGGGCGCCAGCGGCGGAAGCGGGCCGTGTGCCTGAAGCGCGCCCCGTTCTCCATGTGGTCGTACGCCACCTCCACGACCCGCTCCGGCCTGAGCGGCACCCAGGACAGGTCCTTCTTGCCCGACCAGCGGCTGGGGGCTCCGGGCAGCCGGGCCGACTCGTGCGCCGACTCCTCGGCCCAGGCGGCCCACGGATGGCCCCGGGCGTCGTCCATGCGCAACGGCTCCAGCTCCTCCACCAGCTCGGCGCGCCGCTTCATCGTGAAGGCCGCGCTCACCCCCACGTGCTGGAGGACGCCCCGGTCGTCGAAGAGGCCGAGCAGGAGCGAGCCGACCACGGGGCCGCTCTTGTGGAGGCGGTAGCCGGCGACGACCACGTCCGCCGTGCGCTCGTGCTTGATCTTGTACATGGCCCGCTCGTCCTGGCGGTACCGCAGGTCGAGCGGCTTGGCGACGACACCGTCCAGTCCCGCACCCTCGTACTGCTCGAACCACCGCCGGGCCACCTCGATGTCGTCCGTGGCCGGTGCCACGTGCACGGGCGGCGTCACCCCGGACAGCGTCCGGACCAGCAGTGCCCGCCGGTCGGCCAGGGACGCGTCGAGCAGGGACTCGTCGTCCAGCGCCAGCAGGTCGAAGGCCACCAGTGAGGCCGGCGTCCTCTCGGCCAGCATCCGCACCCGGGAGTCCGCCGGGTGGATCCGCTCGGTGAGCGCGTCGAAGTCGAGGTGTCCCTCCCGGGCGATCACGATCTCCCCGTCCACCACGCACCGCTCGGGCAACCGTTCGCGCACCGCCTCCGCCAGCTCCGGGAAGTACCTGGTCAGCGGCTTGCCGGTACGGCTGCCGAGTTCGACCTCGGCGCCGTCGCGGAACACGATCGACCGGAACCCGTCCCACTTGGCCTCGTAGTGCATGCCCGGCGGGATCGTCGCCACGGACTTGGCGAGCATCGGCTTCACGGGCGGCATCACGGGCAGATCCATGGTCCGACTGTATGAGCGGCCCGGATTCCTCGCCTGTTAGCCTTGATGCGTGATCAGGTTCTACTACTTCTACATCTGATACCGCCCCGGGAGACCGGGCGCCGATGCCGCCGCGTGCAAGCGGCGTGATTCCGGCCGCCCCGCTCCGTATCGGCCACCTGTTCACGTCTTCCGATAGGGCGGATCACCCATGCACCGGCGTACTTCTGACGCCCCCACCTGCCCCACCGTCCCTGCCACGTCCGCGCCCGGCTCGGGCTCGGGCTCGTTCCAGGTCGTCCTGGACGACGTCGTCCGCGCGCCCGGAGGCCGGCCGCTGCTGGACGGCGTGCACCAGTCGGTGTCCCTCGGCGAACGCATCGGCGTCATCGGCGAGAACGGCACCGGGAAGTCGACCCTGCTGCGACTGCTGGCCGGCCTCGACCGGCCCGACGCGGGCCGGATCCGCGTCCACTCCCCGGGCGGCGCCGGATACCTGCCGCAGACCCCCGACCTCCCCCCGGACGGTACCGTCCAGGACGCCGTCGACCACGCCCTCGCCGACCTGCGCGCCCTGGAACGAGAACTGCGCCGGGCCGAGCAGGCGCTGACGGACGCCGGCCCCGACGAGCTCGACGGGCCGCTCACCACGTACGGGGAGCTGCTGGAGGCGTTCGAGGCCCGGGACGGCTACGCGGCCGACGCCCGGGTCGAGGCGGCCATGCACGGACTGGGCCTGCGGCGCATCACGCCCGACCGGCGGCTCGGCAGCCTCTCCGGCGGCGAGCAGGCCCGCCTGGGCCTGGCCTGCCTGCTGGCGGCGGCACCGCAACTGCTGCTGCTCGATGAGCCGACCAACCACCTCGACGTCCCGGCCGTGGAGTGGCTGGAGGAGCATCTGCGCGCCCACCGGGGCAGCGTGCTGGCGGTCTCCCACGACCGCCTCTTCCTGGAACGCGTCGCCACCGCCCTGTGGGAGGTGGACGGCGAGCGCCGCACCGTGCACCGGCACGGCGGCGGCTACGCGGGGTACCTCCGGGCCAAGGCGGGCGCCCGGCGTCGCTGGGAACAGGAGTACGCCGACTGGCGGCGGGAGCTGGCGGAGCAGCACGCCTTGGCCCGCCGCGCCGCCGACACCATGGCCGCCGGACCCCGGCGCGCCTCCAACGCCGACCGCGAGGGCCAGCGCCACCAGCGCAGCGTGGAGAAGCAGATCTCCGCACGCGTCCGGCAGGCGAGGGAGCGGGTACGGCGCCTGGAGGAGAACCCGGTGCCGCGGCCCCCGGAACCCCTGCGCTTCGGTGCCCGGGTCGCGGGTGGCGAGACCGGCCGCCAGGCGCCGGTCGCCGAGCTCCACCGTGTCGTCGTCGGCGACCGGCTCGACCTGCCCGGCTTCACCGTCGAACCCGGCGAGCGCGTCCTGGTCACCGGGGCGAACGGCGCCGGCAAGAGCACGCTGCTGCGGGTCCTCGCCGGCGACCTGCACCCCGACCGGGGCACGTGCACGCGGCCGGACCGCATCGGCTGGCTGCCCCAGGAGACCGTGATCACCGGCCCGCGGCGGACCCTGCTGCACGCGTACGCGGCCGGGCTGCCCGGTCCCCCCGAGGAGCACCGTGGCGCACTGCTCGGCCTCGGCCTGTTCCGCGTCCCCGACCTGACGACGCCGGTCGGTGACCTGTCCCCCGGGCAGCTGCGCCGGCTGGCGCTGGCCCGGCTGCTGCGCGACCCGGTGGACCTGCTGCTCCTCGACGAGCCCACCAACCACCTCTCACCGGCGCTCGTGGAGGACTTCGAGGAAGCCCTGCACCACTACCGGGGCGCGCTGGTGATGGTCTCCCACGACCGCATGGTCGCCCGGCGCTTCACCGGCCGCCTGGTCCGGATGAGCGACGGGAGCCTGACCGGACAGGAGCGGCGGCTCGGCACGGCGGCATGAGACCGGCCGAGTGCCGGTGCCGCGCCGGACGCGGTGCCGCCCGGGAACGTGCGTTCGAGAGCGCGGACCCGGGCGGGCCGTCGCTGATGTGCGAGGTACCCGCGGGGCGCCTACCGTGGCTCGCATGGCGGAAGCGGTGGAACTGGAAGCGGGCGGACGGACCGTGCGGCTGTCCAGCCCGGGCAAGGTCTTCTTCCCGGAGCACGGTTACACCAAGCTCGACGTGGCCCGGTACTACCAGGCGGTCGCCCCCGGCATCCTGCGTGCCCTGCGCGACCGGCCGACCACCCTTCAGCGCTACCCGGACGGCGTCACCGGCGAGTGGTTCTACCAGAAGCGCGCGCCCAAGGGCATGCCCGACTGGATTCCCACCGCCCACATCACCTTCCCCAGCGGACGCAGCGCCGACGAGATGTGCCCCACCGAGGAGGCCGCGGTGCTCTGGGCCGCCCAGTACGGCACCCTCACCTTCCACCCCTGGCCGGTGCGCCGCGACGACGTCGACCACCCCGACGAACTGCGCATCGACCTCGACCCGCAGCCCGGCACCGACTACGACGACGCCGCCCGCGCCGCCCACGAACTGCGTGCGGTACTGGAGGAGTTCGGCGGCCTGCGCGGCTGGCCCAAGACCTCCGGCGGACGCGGTATCCACGTCTTCGTGCCGATCGAGCCGCGCTGGACCTTCACCCAGGTCAGGCGTGCCGCCATCGCCGTCGGCCGCGAGATGGAACGCCGGATGCCCGAGCAGGTGACCATCAAGTGGTGGAAGGAGGAGCGCGGCGAGCGCATCTTCATCGACTACAACCAGACCGCCCGCGACCGCACCATCGCCTCCGCCTACTCCGTACGCCCGCGCCCGCACGCCCCCGTCTCCGCACCGCTGAGCTGGGACGAGGTGGGCGTCGCGCACCCGCGGGACTTCGACATCACGACCATGCCCGCGCGCTTCGCCGAACTCGGCGACGTGCACGCGGGCATGGACGATCAGGCGTACTCCCTCGACGCCCTGCTGGAACTGGCGACGAAGGACGAGCACGACCACGGGCTCGGTGATCTGCCGTACCCGCCCGAGTATCCGAAGATGCCGGGGGAACCCAGCCGGGTACAGCCGAGCCGCGCGAAGAAGCCGCGCCCTCAGGAGAGCTGAACTACAACTCCTTGATCCGGACGTCCCGGTACGAGACCACGTCCGTCGTGCCGTGCACCTGGAGTCCGATGTAGCCGGAGGCGAACCGCCGCCCGTCGGTGCCCGGGTCGTCCGAGCGCACGGGGTAGAAGTCCTGGCCGCCGAAGTTGTCGAACTCGTTGATCAGCACGCCGTTGCGGTAGACGGAGTAGTGCTGGTCGACCACGCGGATCTCGTAGTCGTTCCAGGTGCCCTTCTCCGTCACACCGGCCCCGGCGAGGCCCACCCGGTCGAAGCCGTAGACGGAGCCGGTCTTGTACATGTCGCCGGTGGGGCTGTCGAACTCCTGGATCTCGTGCCCGTACTTGATGGCGACCCACTCCGGACGCGACTCCTCCGGGTGGTCGTGGACCTGCGGGAAGCGCACGAACACGCCGGAGTTGGCGTTTCCGGAGCCCGGGGCGTCGTCACGCCACTGGAGCTTCAGCGAGAAGTCGCCGTACTTGCGCTCCGGGAACCACAGCATGCCGAGGCCCGGCTTCGTGGTGCCGGAGGTGATGGTCCCGTCCGGGTTCAGCCCGAACGAACCGCCGCCCACCTGCTCCCACTTCGCGAAGGACTCCTGGGACCCGTCGAGGATCGTGCGGTAGCCCTCGGTCTGGCCGGGCGTGCCGATCTTCGACTGGCGGGCGGCCTTGTTGATCGCCCGGTACTCCCGACGGTCGACGACCCCCTCGTCCAGGAGGGCGTCCATGACCTCCCGCACGTGCTTCAGGAACAGCGCCTGGGACGTCCACTCCTTCTCGTCCTCGATCATCTCGTTGATCCGGCACCGGTTGTTCGTGACCCGGTTCGGCACACCCGTGTCGACCGTGCCGACGATGACCGTCTCCCGTTCGTCGTACTCCGGGCAGGGCGGCGGCGGCACCTGGCCCGACACCACCGTGAAGCTGACGCTCAGCGGCTCGGAGGTGTTGCCCGCCTTGTCGCTCGCCCGGTAGGCCACGGTGTGCCGCCCGACGCGGTCGACGACCACCGGCTCGGTGTACGCGAGGTACGGCCCGGCGTCGAGCGAGTACTCCACGCCGGCCACGCCGGAGCCGCCCTCGTCGGTGGCGCTGACGGTCACCTTCGCGCTGCCGACGTACGCGCCGTCGGAGTCCTTGGTGCCCTCCACGGTCGCGCCGGTCACCGGCGGGGCGGTGTCCTCGGGGGGAGCGGCGACGACGGTGAAGGCGACGCTCTTCTCCGCCGCGACGTTGCCCGCCTTGTCGGTGGCCCGGTAGCGCACGGTGTGCTCGCCGACCTGGTGCACCATCACGGGCGCGGTGTAGGCCTGCCAGGCGCCGTCACCGACCGCGTACTCGATGGTGTTGACGCCGGAACCGGTGTCGGAGGCGGTGACGGTCACCGTCGCCATGTCGATGTACGCGCCGTCGGGGTTCTTCTCACCGCTGACCGTCGCCGAGGTCTCCGGCGCGGTCGTGTCGTCGGTGTCCGGGGCGACCACGGTGAACGCGACGCTCTTCTCGGCGGCGGCGTTGCCCGCCTTGTCGAAGGCCCGGTAGCGCACCGTGTGGTCACCGACCTGGTCGACGACGACCGGCGTGGTGTACGGCTGCCAGGCGCCGTCGGCGCCGATCGCGTACTCGATCCGGTCGACGCCGGAGCCGCCCTCGTCGGTGGCGCCGAGCGTCACGGTCGCGGAGCCGACGTAGGCGCCGTCGGCGTTCTGCGTGCCGCCCACCTCGGCCGAGGTCGCGGGCGCCGTGGTGTCGTCACCGCCGCCGCCCTCGGTCACCACGAGCACGCCCTTCATCTCCCCGTGGCCGGGGATCGTGCAGTGGTACATGTAGCGGCCGGGCGTGAGGGTGACCTCGGCGGTGTGCTTCCCGCCCTGGTCGTCGCCCGGGTTGGCCAGGATGTTCAGCTGGACGTCCTGGTTGTACTCGGGGTCGCTGGTCATGAACGTCAGCGTGTGCGGCATGCCGGTGGTGTTGCCGGTCGCCTCACTGTTCTCGAAGACGATCGTGGCCGGACCGGCCACCGCCGTCTCGGGTGCGGACGTGTACTTGGTGATGTCGTTGCCGGCCGTCCAGGTGAGGACCTGGTCGGCGGCGGCCTCGGTCTTTGCCGCGGGCTGCCCGGACGCGGACGTCGCCTGCAGACCGAGCATCATCAGCAGGCCGGCCAACAAGGCGGCCCACATTCTTCGTTGGCGTATCACTCAGACCCCCTCGCCAGCTGTCCGGCGGCAGGCGTCGGCCCGCCGCCCTCGTAGGTGACCCGCCACAGGGCCGACTTGGAGTCCGAGGTGAAGAAGCCGCGGCCGTAGTCGAGGACGTACAGCGCGCCGTCCGGGCCGAACTTCCAGCCCATCAGGTTCTTGATGCCGTCGTTGCCGACCGGCACGATCTTCTTCAGCGACTCCGAGTGCACCGGCAGACCACCGTCCCCTTGCGTCTTCGGGTCCATCAGCACCGCGTTGCGCGGCTGGTCGGCGTCGTAGAAGTCACCGACGAACCACTTGCCGTCCCAGTACGCGGGCCACTTGGTCTCGCTGGTGCTGTCGGCGTCGTAGCGGTAGACCGGGCCGTTCATCGCGGCCTGACCGCCGCCCTTGAGCCAGGGCAGCTTGTAGGTGGCCTCGTCCTGCTGGTACGACGGGATGCCGTTCTCGTCGCGCGGGAAGTCGGGGCCGCCACCCTGCGGCGAGTACCAGATGTTGTTGCCGGTCACCGGCGGCAGGTTGACCAGGCCGTCGTTGTTCGGCGACTCGTTCTTCGGGGCGTCGCAGTCGTACCAGCCCAGCGGCTTCGACGGGTCCGGCAGGTTCCGGTCCCGGTACGGCTGCTTGTTGCCCATGCAGTACGGCCACCCGCGGTTGCCCGCCTCGGTGATCGCGGCGAACGTGTCGTACTTCGCCGGACCCCACGTCGGCGACGGAGAGCCGGCGTCCGGGCCGACCCAGCCCGCGTAGAGGGTGTCGGTCTTCTTGTCGACGGAGATCCGTGCAGGGTTGCGTACCCCCATCACGTAGATCTCGCCGCGCGTCTTGCCGCCGCCCTCGGCGGTCTCCTCGCCGGTGAAGAGATTGCCCTCGGGGAGCGTGTACGTCCCGTCCGGCTCCGGGTGGATGCGCAGGATCTTGCCGTTGAGGTTGTTGGTGTTGCCGGCGGTGCGGCGCGCGTCGGCGAAGGACACGCCCTTGAAGTTGGGCTCCGGGTTGTTGCCCGAGTAACCGCCGCTGAACCCGCTGGAGTTGTTGTCACCGGTCGCGATGTACAGGTTGCCCTTGGAGTCCCAGGCCATCCCGCCGCCCGCGTGGCAGCAGCTGTGGATCTGCACCGGCCACTTGAGCAGCACCTTCTCGCTGCCCAGGTCCAGCTTGTTGGTCGCCTGGTCGAGCGTGAAGCGGGAGACCCGCCGCTCGGCCATGTGCGTGTCGCGGTTGATCCGCGAGTGCGGCGTGTAGTGCAGGTACACCCAGCCGTTGGCCGAGAACTCCGGGTCCAGCTCGATGCCGAGCAGGCCCTCCTCGACCTTGGTCAGCTCGTCGCCGCCGCCCTTGTTGCCGAAGACGGTCAGTTCACCGGCGAGCGTGACCTTGTCGGTCTTCGGGTCCCAGACGTGGATCTCGCCCTTGCCCTTGCCGATGTTCGGGTCGTTCCAGTCGGTGACCACGGGCTGGGAGGAGTCCGCGCCGCCGCGGCCGATGTAGAAGACGCGGCCGTCGGGTGCGGTGACCAGGCCGTGCGGCTCGCCGATCTGGTCGTTCCGGCCGGGTTGGTTGGGCTCGGTGAGCCGCTCGGCCTTGTAGTTGCCGTCGATGGTCGCCTTGCAGTCGGCCTGTGCCAGGCGCGTCGTCCACATGAGGGCGCCGCGCAGATGGGCGCGGAAGTCGGTCTCGTCGTACGACGACACCGTGCCGCCCATGCCGGTGTAGAAGGACCGGCCGCCGTCGTAGTCCCGGCACCAGCTGACCGGGTGGTCCCAGCCGTTGGCGCTCGCACCGGGCTGGTACGTCGATTCGCGCACCCGGGCCACGGTGTGCACGTCGCCGGACGGGTTCTCCACCCAGTTCATCCACTGGTCGGGCCGCTTCCACTGCACCGGCAGGTCCTTGGCGGCCGGATGGCGCCGGTCACCGACCTCGACGGTGGCCCGCTGGACCTTGGTCGGGCTGGACGCGGCGGGGCGGGCGCCGACCAGACCGGTGAACCAGTCCGAGTACGGCTCCGCGCGGGCCGCGTCGTGGATGCCGACGAACCCGCCGCCGGCCTCCATGTACGCCTCCAGACCCGCCTCCTGCGCCGGGTCGAGGACGTCGCCGCCGCCGGTGAGGAACACGACCGCGTTGAAGCGGCCGAGCCTCTTCTCGTTGGTGAACACCGAGGCGTTGTCCGTGGCCTCGACCTGGAAGCGCTCCTTGGCCGGGCCGGTCAGCCCGATCCGCTCGATGGCCGCGATCCCGGCGTTCACGACGGGGGACTCGTCCCCGGCCGCGGCGGAACCGTAGAAGATCAGCACACGTACGTTGGCGCCGCCGGGCGGCGACTTGATCGACATCGTTGTCAGGGACGGGTCCGGCGCCGGTCGCGCACTGGCGGTGGGCCCCGCCAACAGTCCCGCGGCGACGAAACCGGCGGTCGCGAACGCCGCCCAGCCTCTGCTTCTCGCGCTCAACCCTCTTAAGGGCATGGGCACCTCCTCGGTCACGGCAGCAGCGCCAAGGAAGTTAGACCTCTTTGCATGGTTCGCCAATAGGTATGACCGGGATCGAACGAACTTTGTCCTGAGTGTGGATAAACGCGGCCGCAGCCGGTACCGTCCCACAGGTTCATCACGGCCAATCACGGCTACGTCTCCGCAAATTCCTTAACAGCGTGGGGAGTTCGGCATGGACAGGCGAGGCTTCAACCGACGGGTACTGCTGGGCGGCGCGGCCGTCGCGACATCGTTGTCCATCGCTCCGGAGACCGCGGGCGCGGCCGGCGCGGCAGGTGCGGCCCAGGGTGTCACCGCGAAGACGGCACCGGCCGGGGGCGAGGTGAGACACATCAAGATGTACGCCGAGAAGCTGCCCGACGGTCAGATGGGCTACGGCCTCGAGAAGGGCAAGGCGTCCATCCCCGGCCCGCTGATCGAGCTCAACGAGGGCGACACCCTGCACATCGAGTTCACCAACACGATGGACGTGCGGGCCAGTCTGCACGTCCACGGCCTGGACTACGAGATCTCCAGCGACGGCACGGCGATGAACAAGAGCGACGTCGAGCCCGGCGGCACCCGCACCTACACCTGGCGCACCCACAAGCCCGGCCGCCGCGGCGACGGCACCTGGCGGGCGGGCAGCGCGGGCTACTGGCACTACCACGACCACGTCGTCGGTACGGAACACGGCACCGGCGGCATCCGCAAGGGCCTGTACGGCCCCGTGATCGTGCGCCGCAAGGGCGACGTGCTGCCCGACGCCACGCACACGATCGTCTTCAACGACATGCTCATCAACAACCGCAAGCCCCACACCGGGCCCGACTTCGAGGCCACCGTGGGCGATCGCGTCGAGATCGTCATGATCACCCACGGCGAGTACTACCACACCTTCCACATGCACGGTCACCGCTGGGCGGACAACCGCACCGGCATGCTCACCGGGCCCGACGACCCGAGCCAGGTCATCGACAACAAGATCACCGGCCCGGCGGACTCCTTCGGCTTCCAGATCATCGCGGGGGAGGGGGTGGGGGCCGGGGCATGGATGTACCACTGCCATGTGCAGAGCCATTCCGACATGGGGATGGTCGGCCTGTTCCTGGTGAAGAAGGCGGACGGCACGATCCCCGGCTACGACCCGCACGAGCACGCGCACGGGCAGGAGACCGCAACCGGGGAGGAGGCCGCCGCGCACCAGCACTGAGGGGACGGCGAGTCGATCAGGCGTCCTGAGCCTTTCTCATGAACACACGCCGATCCTGACGCCTCACCGGCCTCACCGGCCTCCTCGCAAGCGCGTTCGGCGCGCCGAGAGCGCCCTCTCTGCCCGACGGCCTGCCGCTATCCTGAGCCGCAGCCGCCGAGGAGGAGTGCCCGTGACCGAGACCGCGCCGCGCCCCACGCTGGAGGCCGTGGCCGAGCGCGCCGGGGTCTCGCGGGCCACCGTGTCCCGGGTGGTGAACGGGGCGCACGGGGTGCGGGACGCGCTGGCCGAGCGGGTCCGGCGTGCGGTGGAGGAACTCGGTTACGTGCCCAACCAGGCCGCCCGCAGTCTGGTGACGCGGCGCCACGACGCGGTCGCCGTCGTCGCCGCCGAACCGGAGACCCGGATCTTCGCCGACCCCTACTTCGCCCAGCAACTCCGCGGCATCAGCAAGGAACTGACGGCACACGACAACCAGCTCGTGCTGCTGCTGACGGAGGGCCGCGAGGACCATGCCCGCGTCGGCCGCTACCTGGCCGGCGGCCACGTCGACGGCGCGCTCGTCTTCTCCCTGCACCTCGACGATCCGCTGCCCGGCCTCGTCCGCAGCGCCGGCGTACCGACCGTGTTCGGCGGGCGCCCCGGCTGGGACGACGGCCGGGACGACGTGGTCTACGTGGACAGCGACAACCGCGGCGGCGCCCGCGACGCCGTCCGCCACCTGGCGGGGCTCGGCCGGACCCGCATCGCGCACATCACCGGCCCGCTCGACCAGACGTCCGCGGCCGACCGGCTCGCCGGCTTCCGCGACGTCCGGGCCGACGCCGACCCTGGGCTGATCGCGAGTGGCGACTTCACCCCGGGGGGAGGCGAGCGGGCGATGCGGGAACTGCTCGACCGGTGCCCGGACCTGGACGCCGTGTTCGCGGCCAACGACCTCACCGCGGCGGGCGCCCTGCGGGTGCTGCGCGAGCGTGGGCGGCGGGTGCCGGACGACGTGGCCGTGGTCGGCTTCGACGACATGCTGCCCGTCGCGGAGCAGACCGACCCGCCGCTGACCACGGTCCGCCAGGACATCGAGGAGATGGGCCGGCTGATGGCCCGCCTGCTGCTGCGCGGCCTGGACCGTGGCGCCGGGACGGCGAACTCCGCGACGGACACGGCCACCGAGCCGGACACGCCGTCCGGCGTCGTCCTGCCGACGACCCTGGTCCGGCGCGCGACCACGTGACGCGGCGCGGGCAGACCGGGGCCGGGGGGGGGCACCCAGGGCGGTCCGCGCCCCGATCCGCCGGGCAGAGGCGACCGACGCCTCCGACCCGAGCCGCAGGACAGGCCCTACGCCTCCCGCGGCATCGGCCTGAGCACCGCGAACCGGGCGCCGTACGGGTCGGTGAGCCGGGCGACGCGTCCGGCGCCCTCGATGTCCGTCGCCGGCATCCGCACCGTGCCGCCCAGCTCCAGGGTGCGCGCGACCGCGGCGTCCGTGTCGTCGACCGCGAGGTACGGCAGCCAGTGGGCGTCCGTCTCCAGAGGGTCGTCGGCGAGTGGAACGACGCCGCCGAACATGCTCTCCGCGCCCTCGCCCGCCGGATTGAGGCAGGTGTAGGTGGAGCCGGGGAAGGAGACGGCCGAGGTCTCCAGCCCGAGCACCGCCCGGTAGTACGCGGCGGCGGCCGCGACGTCCGCCGTGTACAGCTCGACCCAGCACAGCGCACCGGTCCGGCCGGCCACGCCCATGCCGCCCAGCCGCCCCGGCTGCCAGACGCCGAACGGCGCCCCGGCCCGGTCGGCGAGGATCGCCGTGGTGCCCTGGTCCATCACGTCCATCGGCCGCACGATCACACCGCCCCGGGCCTGCTCGGAGGCTTTGGCGGCGCCTCCCGCGTCCGGGGTCTGGAAGTACACCGTCCAGGACGGCGGGCCCTGCTCCGGCGTCGTCCGCATACCGCCGGCCACGATCCGGCCGTCCAGCTCGAAGAAGCCGTAGCCGCCGGCCTCGGGCCCCGCCGACCGGAAGCGCCAGCCGAAGAGGCCGCCGTAGAAGTCAGCGGCGCCGTCGACGGCGGGCGTGCCGACGTCGATCCAGTTCGGAGCGCCGGTGACGAAACGGGTGGTGAGCATGATCGCCCTCCTCGGAAGGGACCCGTTGCCTGCACTGCCGAGTCTTCCACCCCTCCCTGACAACCGCTCCCGCGCGCCGCCGTGCGTCCCCGCACGGAGCGGAGGACCATCGGGTCGGCCACGGGCCCGTCCGCGCGGCGTTGATCCCGCGTTGATCGAACGTTTTTCACCGCCCGGCACGCTGCTGTCCATGCACATCGAGATGATCACGACGCCCGAGCTCGCCTGGCAGGAGGAGGCGTTGTGCGCACAGACCGGGGGAGACTTCTTCTTCCCCGAGCCCGGCAGTTCGGTACGGGACGCCAAGCGGATCTGCGCCCTGTGCCCGATCCGCTCGGCCTGCCTGGAGTACGCGCTGAGCAACGACGAGCGCTTCGGCGTCTGGGGCGGGCTGTCGGAGAAGGAACGACTGGCACTGCGGCGCACGACGTACTGAGCCCCGCCTCCGGTGCCGCACCGCCCGCACGCAGGCGCGAGCTGCTGCGGACGCCGCGCCGCCACCCGGTCCCCGACGTGCGCGACGCGGCGCTGGAGGAGACCACTGCCTACGGGTGACGGCGGCCTACGGGTGACGGCGGCCTACGGGTGATGACGGCCTACGCGTGATGACGGCCTACGCGTGATGACGGCCTACGTCTGACGACGGCCGCGTACGGCCGAGGGGCACGACGGGGAGCGGGTGCGGTCAGCCCGCGGCGCGGGCCGCCATCCGCGCCTTGCGCGCCGCCAGCTTCTCGTCGAACTTGGACGCCTCGGCGTCCAGCCCGCCCATGTACAGCCCCAGCTCCTCCTGGGCCGCCTGCCCCTCGGGGCCCAGGCCGTCGATCTCCATGATCTTCAGGAAGCGCAGGACGGGCTGGATCACGTCGTCGTGGTGGATGCGCAGGTTGTAGACCTCGCCGATCGCCATCTGCGCGGCGGCCCGCTCGAAGCCGGGCATGCCGTGACCGGGCATCCGGAAGTTCACGACCACGTCCCGCACCGCCTGCATCGTCAGGTCGGGCGCCAGCTCGAAGGCCGCCTTGAGCAGGTTGCGGTAGAAGACCATGTGCAGGTTCTCGTCGGTCGCGATGCGGGACAGCATGCGGTCGCAGACCGGGTCGCCGGACTGGTGGCCCGTGTTGCGGTGCGAGATGCGGGTGGCCAGCTCCTGGAAGGCGACGTAGGCCACCGAGTGCAGCATCGAGTGCCGGTTGTCCGACTCGAAGCCCTCGCTCATGTGGGCCATGCGGAACTGCTCCAGCTTGTCCGGGTCGACCGCGCGCGAGGCGAGCAGGTAGTCGCGCATCACGATGCCGTGCCGGCCCTCCTCCGCGGTCCAGCGGTGCACCCAGGTGCCCCAGGCGCCGTCGCGCCCGAAGAGGCTCGCGATCTCGTGGTGGTAGCTCGGGAGGTTGTCCTCCGTCAGGAGGTTCACCACCAGGGCGATCCGGCCGATCTCGGTGACCTTCGACTGGCCCTTCTCCCAGGCCTCGCCGTCCTCGAAGAACCCGGGGAAGTTGCGGCCGTCGCTCCAGGGCACGTACTCGTGCGGCATCCAGTCCTTGGTGACCTTCAGGTGCCGGTTGAGTTCGGTCTCGACGACTTCCTCCAGCGCGTACAGCAGCCGGGCGTCGGTCCATTCGGCGGAACTGCCGAGGTGCGGGGAGACGATCGTCACAGAAACTCCAGGGGACGTACGACAGAGCGGAAAGCGCCCGGCGAGCGGTGCCGGGGAACCTACGGGATCGTAGGCTACGAAACCGTAGGTTACGAGACCGTAGGTTAAACGCACTGTAAAGGTCGCTGATCAGCTGCCGTCCACCGGGGTGGGTGAAGCCCCCGAGACGCGCAGGTCCGGAGCCGGACGGCTGACGTTCGGGCCGGCTCAGCCGTACAGTTCCCGCAGCCGGACCGAGAGGCACGTCACACAGCCCTCGAGTTTCTCGAACTCGCCGATGTCGACGAGCACCGGCTCGTGGCCGAGGTCGGCGAGCAGTTCCGCCGTCTTCGGCGCGCTCGCCGCCATCAGCAGCTTGCCGCCGCCGAGCAGCACCACGTGCGCGCCGGACTCCTCCGGCACCGGAAGGAAACGGGGGAACAGCGACGGCACGTCCGTCGTCGGGAGGTGCCCGATCACCGTCCCGTCGGGAAGCGCGGTGACCGCCGACTTGAGGTGCAGCACCCTGCTCACCGGTACGGCGACGATCCGGGCGCCCAGCGGCTCGAAGGCGGCCCGCACCTGCTGGACGCCGGCCGCGTTGGTGCGCCCGCCGCGCCCGACATAGATCGTGTCGCCGACCTTCAGGACGTCGCCGCCGTCCAGGGTGCCCGGCTCCCAGACCCAGTTGACCGAGCAGCCGAGGCGGGCCACGGCCTCCTCGACTCCGGCGGTCTCCGCACGCCGCGACTCGGCGCCCGGCCGGGTGATGAGGGCGACGTTGCGGTACATGACGACCGTGTCCTCGACGAAGACGGAGTCGGGGCAGTCGTCGGCCGGGTCCACCTCCAGCGTCTCCCAGCCGTGTGCGCGCAGGGCCTCGGTGTACGCGTCCCACTGCTCGACCGCGAGGCCGTGGTCGACCTTCTCCCGCTCGACATGGGTCACCAGCCCTTCCGCCAGTCGCGGGCTGGGGCGGCGGACGAGGGCCTTCTTGCTGGGCACGAGGGGTCTCCGTATCGGCGCTGGCGGTGCGGCACCCGTGGCGCGGCGCCGACTCGCCATCATGCAGCGGGGACGCGTGCGGACGGAACCCCCGTCAGCTGCTCGTAGCCCTCCTGAGATGCTCCGCGGTGCTGGAGCCGCGGGCCGTGAGCAGTTCGCGCGGGGTGCCTTCGAAGATCACCCGGCCGCCGTCCCGGCCCCCGTCCGGTCCGAGGTCGATCACCCAGTCGGCGTGCGCCACCACGTCCAGGTTGTGCTCGACGACCACGACCGTGTTGCCGGAGCCGACCAGCCGGTCCAGCAGGGCGAGCAGTCCCTCGACGTCCGACATGTGCAGTCCGGTGGTCGGTTCGTCCAGGACGTACACCGCGCCCGTGCGGTGCAGCCGGGTGGCCAGCTTGATCCGCTGCCGCTCGCCGCCGGAGAGCGTGGACAGCGGCTGCCCGAGCGTGAGGTAGGTGAGGCCGACGTCGCGCAGGGCGTGCAGCCGCCGCCGTACGCCCGTGTCGGCGAAGAAGCCCAGTGCCTGGTCGGCGGTCATCGCCAGCACGTCGGCGATGGAGCTGCCGTCGATCGTCAGCCGCAGCACCTCGTCGCGGAAGCGCCGGCCGGCGCAGTCGTCGCAGGTGGTACTCACGGGGTCCATGAAGGCGAGGTCGGTGTGGATGATCCCGCGCCCCTCGCAGGTGCCGCAGGCTCCCGCCGAGTTGAAACTGAAGGACCCGGGCTCCGCGCCCGTCTCCCGCGCGAAGATCTTCCGCACCGTGTCCATGATCCCGAGGTACGTCGCCGGGGTCGACCGGGCCGAGATGCCGATCGAGGTCTGGTCGACGACCACGGCGTCCGGGTGGGCGGCGGTCAGCTCCGCGACCAGCGTGCTCTTGCCCGACCCGGCGACCCCGGTGACCGCGGTGAGCACCCCGGTCGGGAAGGCCACCGTCACGTCCCGCAGGTTGTGCCGGCCGGCGCCCTTCACCCACAGCTCCCCGGTCGTCGTCCGCGGGTCCTTCTTCACCGCCGTACGGCGTCCGAGGAACCGTCCGGTGAGCGTGTCCGCCCCGGCCAGCTCGGCCGGCGTCCCCTCGAACACCACCCGGCCGCCGTCCGCGCCGGCTCGCGGGCCCATGTCGACGACGTGGTCCGCCAGCGCGATGACGTCCGGGTCGTGCTCGACGACCAGCACGGTGTTGCCCTTGTCGCGCAGCCGCAGCAGCAGGTCGCCGAGGCGTCCGACGTCGCGCGGGTGCAGCCCGACGCTGGGCTCGTCGAAGATGTACGTCATCCCGGTCAGGCTGGAGCCGAGGTGCCGCACGGTCTTCAGCCGCTGCCCCTCTCCGCCGGACAGGCTGGAGGTCTCCCGGTCGAGGCTGAGATAGCCGAGGCCGATCGCCTCGACGCGCTCCAGCGCGGTGACCGCGGCCCCGGCGATCGGCCGGGCCACCGGGTCGTCGATCCGCCTCAGTACGGCGATCAGGTCGGTGACCTGCATGGCCGAGCAGTCGGCGATGGAGTGCCCGTCGATCCGGGTGGCGAGCGCCGCCGCGTTCAGCCGGGCGCCGCCGCACTCGGGACAGTCGCCCTCGACCAGGAACCGCCGCACCAGCTCCCGGGTCTTCTCGCTCATCGTCGACAGGTCCCGCTTGAGGTACAGCCGCTCGAAGCGGTCGGTGAGACCCTCGTACTCGGTGGTCCAGGTGCCCCCCGTGCCGTTGACGGTGACCTTGCTGCCGGGCCGGCCGCGCATGAGGAACGCGCGCTCGGCGTCCGTGAAGTCGCCGACCGGCTTGTCCGGGTCCAGCTCGTCGGTGTTGGTGTACGCCTGCCCCTGCCAGGTCCCCGCCGCGAACGGCGGGAAGCGGACCGCCCCGCCGGCCAGCGACCTCGCGGGATCGAGGACGCGGTTCCAGTCGGGCTGCACCTTGCGGCCCAGGCCGTCGCAGCCGGGGCACATGCCCGACGGGTCGTTGAACGAGTACGCCGTCGCCGCCCCGGCACTGGGCGTGCCGTGCCGGGAGAACAGCACCCGCAGCACCGAGTGGATGTCGGTCATCGTGCCGACCGTGGACCGCGAATGGCCGCCGACCGGACGCTGGTCGACGACGATCGCGGGGGAGAGGTCCTCCAGGGCGTCCGCGTGCGGCCGCTCGTACTTGGGCAGCCGGTTGCGCACGAACCAGGTGAACGTCTCGTTCAGCTGGCGCCGCGACTCGACCGCGATCGTGTCGAACACGACCGACGACTTCCCCGACCCCGAAACGCCGGTGAACACGGTCAGCCGGCCCTTCGGGATGCGGAGCGTGACGTCCTGGAGGTTGTTCTCCCTGGCTCCGGTGATGCTGATGAACTCGCTCATGCCGGGAACGCTAGGCGGGATACCCGACAGCTTCTGGCGTGATTTCCCGTAGTTCTCCCTCCTCCATCAGCAGCCAGCGGGTGATGGCGATCGACTCCAGGAACGGCAGGTCGTGACTGGCCACGACCAGCGCCCCCTCGTACGACTCCAGGGCGCCGGTGAGCTGCCGCACGCTCGCCATGTCCAGGTTGTTCGTCGGCTCGTCCAGCATCAGCAGCTGCGGCGCCGGGTCGGCCAGCATCAGTGCGGCCAGCGCCGCCCGGAAGCGTTCGCCGCCGGACAGGGTCGCCGCCTGCTGGTCGGCCCGGGCGCCCCGGAACAGGAAGCGCGCCAGCCGCGCCCGGATCCGGTTGTTGGTGGCGCCCGGCGCGAACCGGGCCACGTTCTCGGCGACGCTCAGCTCGCCGTCGAGGACGTCCAGGCGCTGCGGCAGGAACCGCAGCGGGACGTGCGCCGTCGCCTCGCCCGCCACCGGCTCCAGCTCCCCGGCGATCGTGCGGAGCAGCGTGGTCTTGCCCGCGCCGTTGCGCCCGATCAGCGCGATCCGCTCGGGGCCGTGCAGGTCGAAACCGCCCTCCACGCGTGCGCCGTAGACCATGTCCAGGTCCAGGTCCCGGAGCGTCAGCACCGAGCGCCCCGGTGGTACGGCCGTGTGCGGCAGGTCGACGCGGATCTCGTCGTCGTCCCGCACGGCCTCCACCGCGTCGTCGAGCCGCTCCCTGGCCTCGGCGAGCTTCTCCTCGTGCATGATGCGGTGCTTGCCCGCGGACTCCTGTGCCGCGCGCTTGCGAGCCCCCATGACGATCTTCGGCTCACGCTTCTGCTCGTACATCTTCTGGCCGTACCGCTTGCGACGGGCCAGCTTGACCTGGGCGTCGGCCAGTTCGCGCTTCTGCTTGCGCAGATCGGACTCGGCGACGCGCACCATCCGCTCGGCCGCCTCCTGTTCGACGGCCAGGACCTCCTCGTACGCCGAGAAGTTCCCGCCGTACCAGGTGATCTCGCCGGAGCGCAGGTCGGCGATCTGGTCGACGAGGTCCAGCAGTTCGCGGTCGTGGCTGACCACGACCATCACCCCGGGCCAGGAGGCGACGGCCGCGTACAGCCGCCTGCGTGCGTACAGGTCGAGGTTGTTGGTGGGCTCGTCCAGGAGCAGGACGTCGGGCCGGCGCAGCAGCAGCGCGGCCAGCCGCAGCAGCACCGACTCGCCGCCCGAGACCTCGCCGACGGTGCGGTCGAGCCCGACGTGACCGAGGCCGAGTTCGCCGAGCGTGGCGAGGGCGCGCTCCTCGACGTCCCAGTCGTCGCCGACGGTCTCGAAGTGCTCCTCGGCCACGTCGCCCGCCTCGATGGCGTGCAGCGCGGCCCGCCGCGCGGCGATGCCGAGCGCCTCGTCGACCCGCAGCGCGGTGTCGAGCGTGACGTTCTGCGGCAGGTAACCGACCTCGCCGGCCACGCGGACCGTGCCGTCGACCGGGGTGAGCTGCCCGGCGATCAGTTTCAACAGGGTGGACTTGCCCGACCCGTTGACACCGACGAGCCCGGTCCTGCCGGGGCCGAAGGCGGTGTCGAGTCCGTCGAAGACGGGCGTGCCGTCGGGCCAGGCGAACGAGAGGGCCGTACAAGTGACGGAAGTAGACATACAGGGTCTCCGCGGTTGCTTGAAGCCGTCAGGGGCAAACGCGTATCGAGACACCGGTGAGGCGGCGACCGCCGTCGGACGAGGGAAGGAGAAGCCCCGGGGAGTACACGGGCATGAAAAAAGGCCCTGCCCCGCAGGACGGCTCGAACGCCGAGGTCGCACGCGGCGTACACACCAGCAGGTGTGACGCGGTGTCTCAGGACCTCAGACGAGCAACGTCCTTCTCCAATCGGCGGCAACAGAAGCGCTGTACACCGTACGAGAGACCGGCCCGGGCTGTCAACGCCTTACCGTGAATCCGGTCCCACGGCCCCAAGGAGGCCCCGTGCCCGACGGCTCGCTCTCACTGCCGGCCCGGCTCTGTCTGCTGGCCTGGGACCCGGCGCGGCCCGGGGCGATCGACAGCGCCCGCCACCACCATCTGGTGCGCGCCGGCGCGCTCACCGAACTGGCCCGGCGCGGTCTGCTCACCGACGGCGAGGGCATCGCCACCCCCGTCGACCTGGACTCCCGCACCGGGGACGCCGTCCTCGACGGGCTGCTGGACCTCGTCCGCGAGTCGATGCCGCACCGGTGGCGCACGTGGGTGAGGCTGCACGCGCGGCTCACCTTCGACGCCGTCCGGGAGCAGTTGGTGGCCGAGGGGTACCTGCGCGCCGAGAAGAAGCGCGTGCTCGGCGTGTTCCCGTCCGTGGAGTACGTCCTGGCACGGGGCGCCGCGGCGCGGGCGCTCCGGGAGGAGACGCGGTACGTCCTGGCGGGCCCGGTGCCGGCCGGGGAGGTCTCCGAGCGGAACGCGGTCATGGCCGTACTGGCGGCCGCCGCGGGACTGCGCGGCCTCGGGCCGGCCGGGGCCGATATGCGCCGGGAGGGCCGGATCGCGGAGCTGACCGAGCGCGGCGGTGCGGCGGCCCCCGGGCTGCGGAAGATCGTGGGCGAGGTGTGGGGAGCGGTGAGCGCGGAGACGGCGCGGGCCGGGGCGCCGGCGGGCGGCTGAGACGGGCAGGTCGGGACAGGCGGGTCGGGACAGGCGGGCCGGTCGGGACGGGCCGGTCGGGACGACGTCCATGTCGGATTCCTGCCAGCCCCGGCCCGGCTTCGGCTGGTCGAGTGAGCCGCATGACGAACCGGAACACCCTCCGTGAACAGGCCCAGGCCTTCCGCTCCCTGCACGTGCCCGGGACGCCGCTCGTCCTGCCGAACGCCTGGGACGCCGTCAGCGCCCGGCTCGTGGAGGACGCGGGCGCCACCGCGGTCGCGACCACCAGCGCCGGGCTGGCCTGGGCGCTGGGCGCGGCCGACGGCGACCGTCTGGACCGCGGCCCGGCAGTCGCCGCCGTAGCGCGCATCGCCTCCGCGGTCCGCGTGCCCGTCAGCGCCGACATCGAGGGCGGCTACGCCGAGGACGCGGCGGGCGTCGCCGACACCGTCCGCGCGGTACTGGCCGCGGGCGCCGTCGGGGTGAACGTCGAGGACGCGCGGTACGACGACGCCGGTTCTCCGCTGCGCTCCGTAGCCGAGCAGGCGGAACGCCTCGCCGCCGCCCGGGAGGCCGCCGACGCGCAAGGGGTGCCGCTGTTCGTCAACGCGCGCGTCGACACCTTCCTGCGGGGCGCCGGGGGAGTGGACGCCACCCTGGAGCGGGCCGCCGCCTACCGCGCCGCGGGCGCCGACGGGATCTTCGTCCCCGGGGCCGTCGACCCGGGGACCGTCGAGGAGCTCGCCGAAGGCGTCGACGGACCGCTGAACGTGATGGCCGGTCCCGGCGCGCCGCCGGTCGCCGAACTGGCCGCGCTGGGCGTGGCACGGGTGAGCGTCGGCTCGGGCGTCGCACAGGCCGCGTACGCCCTGGTCCACCGCGCCGCGCGGGAGCTGCTGGACGCGGGGACCTACGGCGCCCTGACGGACGGCGTCGACTACGGGGAGCTCAACCGGCTGCTCGCGCGGGGGCGTTGAGAGCGGCACTCAACCGGCCGCTCGCGCGGAGCGTCGAAAGAGGAGCCCGGTCGGCCGCTCGCGCGGGGTGCCTCCCGGAGGGCGTCGCGTCGTCAGCAGGTCCCGCGCATCAACTCCGCCAGGTCGTGGTCCAGGTCCAGCTGGAGATGCTCCAGGCCGACGGGGACCAGCTCGCCGGAGGCCTGAAGGAACCGGCGCAGCTCGCCCGAGCGGACGTGGATCACGGCGGTGCCCTCGGGCGCGTGGAACTCCAGGACGGTCCGGTCGTAGCCGTACGGGCGCACCCGTACGTCGCCGTGTCCGTCCGGCTCCCGCATCCCGGCGATGAGCAGCTCGCGGGAGAAGGTCCAGCAGACCTCCACGCCTTCGAGGGTGGCCGGGGCCGGGAAGGTCATCCGGACGGCGAACGGGTCGCTGCGGTCGTAGTGCAGCGTGGCGGGAATGCTCGGCATACGCGGCGCGGCGGCGACGAGACGCGCCTCGACGGGCTGCTCGATGACGGTGGACAACGCCTTGCTCCCTCGTGACGGCTGGACGGGCTTCCGGGGTGATGCGGGCCGGGCACTGGAAGAGACGACGGAATCAGCCAATCCGTGCACACGGTGACCGAGTGACCTCGGTCACCGTGTTCATGCGCGGGAGTGACGCGCCTCTCCTCGTGCGCCCCGCAAGGCACTTGTGGCTCTCGTGCCCGCACACGCGCGCCGCACACGGTCCTCTGGACGGCGCCGGGACGGTGGGCTAGCTTCGCCCGCCATGAGGCGCTTGGGGAGCACGCGACGCACGGCAGGGTCCGCCCGGACCGGTGGCAGGCGGACGGGACGGGCGGTGACCGCCGGGGCGGTGTGCGCGGCGGCACTGGCCGCGCTGACGGTGGCCGCCCCCGCGCAGGCGCACCAGCGACCGCACTGGGAGACGAAGGAGACCGGGGCGTCCGACGTCCGGTTCCGGGGACTCGCGGCCGTCAGCCGGCACACCGCCTGGGTGGCCGGCACCCAGGGCACCGTCCTGCGTACCACCGACGGCGGCGGCACATGGCGGAACGTCTCGCCGCCGGACGCCGGCGAGCTGCAGTTCCGGGACATCGAGGCGTTCGACGCCCGCCGGGCCGTGGCCTTGGCCATCGGCGAGGGCGAGGCGTCCCGGGTCTACCGCACCGACGACGGCGGGGCGACCTGGACCGAGTCCTTCCGCAACACCGACCCGCGGGCCTTCTACGACTGCCTCACCTTCTTCGACCGCCGCCACGGCCTCGCCATGAGCGACCCGGTGGGCGGGAAGTTCCGCATCCTGTCGACCAGCGACGGCGGGCGCTCCTGGAAGGTGCTGCCGAGCCAGGGCATGCCCGCCGCGCAGGACGGCGAGGCCGGGTTCGCGGCCAGTGGCCAGTGCCTGGTCGCGTCCGGACCGAAGGACGTGTGGCTGGCCACCGGTGGCGCGGCACGCGCGCGCGTGCTGCACTCCGCCGACCGCGGGCTCACCTGGACGGCCTCCGACGCCCCGGTCCCGGCTGGTGATCCGGCCCGGGGCGTCTTCGCCCTCGCCTTCCGGGACCGCGCCCACGGCCTCGCCGTCGGCGGCGACTTCCGCCCCGACCGGCCCTCCCCGCGGGCGGCGGCGCGGACCGGCGACGGCGGCACCACCTGGCGGTCCGCCGACCGGTCGCCCTCCTCCTACCGGTCCGGCGTCGCCTGGCTGCCGTACAGCCGCACCGCCGCCCTCGCGGTCGGCCCCACCGGCACGGACCTCACCACGGACGGCGGCCGCACCTGGCGGTCCGTCGACACGGGCTCGTACGACACCGTGGACTGCACCCCGGACCTGGGCTGCTGGGCCGCCGGCGAGCGGGGACGGGTCGCCCGGTTGGAGCGCTGACGGCGCGCGGGGCCGGGTGTTCGTCCGTAACGTGGGTATCCGTTCGCTGAACGTGAGAGGAAGTGAGCGGACATGCCACGCGGTTCGAGCTCCAAGCGGGAGCGGCAGTACGAGCACATCAAGGACAGCGCCGAGGACCGTGGCGAGAGCACCGGGCGTGCCAAGGAGATCGCCGCCCGGACGGTGAACAAGGAGCGCGCCCAGTCCGGCGAGTCCAAGACCGCCAGCCGTACGTCCACGCGGGACAAATCGCCGAGCAAGCGGGGCGGCCAGCGGTCCGGGAAGCGGCAGGGGCCCCAGGGACCCACCTACGACCAGCTGTACCAGGAGGCCAAGCGCCGCGACATCAGCGGCCGTTCGAGCATGAACAAGGGCGACCTCGAGCGCGCCCTCGGCAAGTGAGCCGTACGGCTACCGGCCGAGCGTCTCCCGGTACCGCTCCAGTGCCGGCGCCGTCTTCGTGGCGACGAACTCGGTGACGCGGTACGCGCATACGCCGGCCCTGACGAAGGGGTCGCCCGCGGTGATCTCCTCGATCCGCGCACGGTCCTCCGCGACGGCGATGATCACCCCGCCGTCGCGGGGTTCCTTGCGCCCGGACGCCAGGAACACGCCCTGCCGGTACAGCCCGTCCAGCCACGCCACGTGCTCCTCCAGCACCGCGTCGACGGCGTCGAGCGGGGCAGTGTAGGAGAGTTCCAGTACGAACATGATCGCGAGCCTACTCCGGTGGTCCCGTAGGCTTGCGGCCACCATGACGACCGTGACCGTGCGCATCCCCGCCGACTGGCCCGCGACCGAGGAACGAGCCCGCGCCGTCCAGGACGAACTGCGGGCACGCGTGGTGCTCGACGAGCCGGGTCCGCCGCCCGGCACGGGCCGGGTGACCGGCGTGGACGTCGCCTACGACGACGAACGGGACGTCGTCGCGGCGGCGGCCGTCGTCCTGGACGCCGCGACCCTCGCCGTCGTCGCCGAGGCCACCGCCGTCGGCCGGATCTCCTTCCCCTACGTGCCCGGCCTGCTCGCCTTCCGGGAGATCCCGACCGTCCTCGCCGCCCTGGACGCGCTGCCCTGCCCGCCCGGCCTGGTCGTCTGCGACGGCTACGGCCTGGCACATCCGCGCCGTTTCGGCCTCGCCAGTCACCTCGGCGTGCTCACCGGCCTGCCCACGATCGGCGTGGCCAAGAACCCGTTCACCTTCACGCACGAGGACCCGGACGCGCCCCGCGGCAGTACGGCCCCGCTGCTCGCCGACGCCGAGGAGGTCGGACGTGCGGTCCGCACCCGCGACGGCGTCAAGCCGGTCTTCGTCTCCGTCGGCCATCGGGTGAGCCTCGACAACGCCTGCGCGCACACGCTGGCCCTGGCCCCCGACTACCGTTTGCCGGAGACCACCCGCAGGGCGGACGCCCTGTGCCGCGAGGCCCTGCGGGCGGCCACCGCCTACTCGGCCTGATCCTCGACGCTCCAGCGGCCCACCTCCCGGTACGCCGAGTCGTAGACCGCCGCACCGTCGCCGGGCTTGAGCGCGTAGTGCTTCAGATTGCCGCCCCAGTACCGCAGGATCCGCTGCAGCTCGCCCGCGGGGTCCTCGGCGAGCGCGCCCTCGTCCATGGTCACTTCGAGAAGGAACTTCATGCCTTCAAGGGTTTCATTGAACTCCTTGTTGGCACTGTGCCGTGCGGGAGCGCCAGTGGTGGTGGGCCGGTGACGGACACCAGCGGGAGAAGTCTCAAATCCACGCGCGATCCGCGTGGACGGGCGGGTGCTCGTGGCGCGGTCCGGTGCTCAGGGGCCACCTGAGTACCCGTACGGATGTGCCCCCGCCGTCGGCCGCGACAGGCTGGACCGCATGACGACGCACCGCGCACCCAAACAGTCCGCCCACCACCCCGGCCGGCCCGTCGAGCGGGCCGTGGTCGCGGGGCTGGTGCTCGCCGTGGGGGCGGGGCTGGCCTGGATCGGCGGGATGATCTACACGATCGTCGGGTGGTCGGGGTAGGGCCTGTCCGGCGGACGGGCATGTCGGCCCCCGCGTCAACGGCACGTTCCGCCGGACGGGCCCAGAGGCGGGCCCGTCAGCGGGTCGCGGCCACCCGGAAGCGGATGCCCGCCGTCCGCAGCCGCTCGGTCAGCGCGTCCCCCATCGCCACGGCCGTCGTGACCTGCCCGGCCACGGGCGGCAGGTCGTCGAGGGCGAGGGACAACGCCGCCTCGGCGAACATCTTCGCCGTCTCGTCGTACCCGGGGTCGCCGCCCGAGACCTCGGTGTACACCTTCCGGCCGCCGCCCTCGCCCACGAAGCGGACCGAGAACCAGCTCCTCGCCCGCTTCTCGGCGCTCGGCCCGTCACCCGGCTTGAGCCGGCCGGACAACCAGCGCCGCGCGGGCGGCACCTGAGCCGCCGCCACGAGCGCGCCCACGGCCGCCACCCCGCCCACCGCGACGGGCAGATGCCGGACGGCCGCGTAGTGGCGGTAGCGGAAGTCGGGGCCGTAGCGGTCCAGCGCCTTCGCGGAGCGCCGCACGATCTGCGCGTCGATGGTCGGCAGCGGCAGCGCCCAGGCTCCCACCTCCCCGGCGAACCGCGGCGCGCCCGTCGGTGTCACCGCCCGGCGGCCCACCAGCCGGGGCTCGTGCCGCCGGCGCTCCCGCGCGGCGGCCTGCAGCTGCCGGCCGCGCGCGAACTGACCCAGCGCGGAGGCGAACGTACCGCCCGAGAAGGTGGCGTCGGCGGTCACGAAGCCGTCCACGGCCAGCGGCACACCCTCCGGCAGCTGCCGCACGGTGAAGTACACACCGAGATCGTGCGGTACGGAGTCGAAACCACAGGCGTGCACCAGCCGCGCGCCGGTCTCCCGCGCGCGGGCGTCATGACGCACGTACGTCAGGTCCACGAACTCGGGCTCACCGGTGAGGTCGAGATAGTCCGCCCCGGTCTCCGCGCAGGCGGCGACCAGCGCTTCGCCGTACCGGACGTACGGTCCCACCGTGGTGGCCACCACGCGCGCCCGCTCGGCGAGTTCGCGCAGCGAGGCCGGATCGGAGACGTCCGCGCGCAGTACGCCGACGTCCGCCGCGCCGGGCAGCCGCTCCCGCAGCCGTCGCAGCTTCTCCTCGCCGCGGCCGGCGATCGCCCAGCGCAGCCCGTCGGGCGCGTGCGCGGCGAGGTACTCCGCGGTGAGTTCGCCGACGAACCCCGTCGCTCCGAAGAGCACGATGTCGTACGGCCGGTCGGCCGTTTTCAGCCTGGTCATGACATTCCTTCCTCACTCGGCGGCAACCCCTGGGCCCGCAGCACGCGCCGTCGCCGGTGGCCGAGGCTAGCGTGAGGACCGCGAGTCCGGAGGGGAGCCTGCCCCATAATTGGCTAAGCGCTTGCTCGCTCCGGTCTTGTGCCCAGTGGAGCACGTTTCTAGCATCACTGGTGTTACATCAGTGATGTCACAGAGCTGGGGGCTCGATGTCGGAGGCGAGGACGGCGGGGCGCACGCCGGGTGAGGGCCCGCTCACGGGCGTGCGCGTGGTCGAGCTGGCCGGGATCGGGCCCGGGCCCTTCGCCGCCATGCTCCTGGCCGACCTGGGCGCCGACGTCGTCCGCGTCGACCGCCCCGGCGGCCCCGGGCTCGCGATCGACCCCGCGCACGACGTCACCAACCGCAACAAGCGTTCGGTGGTCGTCGACCTGAAGGCACCCGACGGTCCGGCTCAGGTCCTCGACCTCGCCGAACGCGCCGACGTGCTGATCGAGGGCTACCGTCCCGGCGTCGCCGAACGGCTCGGCGTCGGTCCCGGGCACTGCCACGCCCGCAACGCGCGCCTCGTCTACGGCCGCATGACCGGCTGGGGCCAGGACGGCCCGCTCGCCCAGCGCGCCGGTCACGACATCGGGTACATCGCGCTCACCGGCACCCTCGGCATGATCGGCGCCCCCGACGAACCGCCGTCCGTCCCCGCCAACCTCGTCGGCGACTACGCGGGCGGCTCCCTCTACCTGGTCGTCGGCGTCCTCGCCGCCCTGCACCACGCGCGCGCGACCGGCACCGGCCAGGTCGTCGACGCCGCCATCGTCGACGGGGCCGCCCACCTCTCCTCGATGATCCACGGCATGCTCGCCGCCGGTGGCTGGCAGGACCGGCGCGGCGCCAACCTCCTCGACGGCGGCTGCCCGTTCTACGGCACCTACGAGACCGCCGACGGCCGGTACATGGCGGTCGGCGCCCTGGAGCAGCGGTTCTACGCCGAGTTCATGGAGCTGCTCGGCCTCCCCGAGCAGGCACCGGCCCGCGACGACATGGCCCGCTGGGGCGAACTGCGCGAGGCCATCGCCGCCCGCTTCAGGTCCCGTACCCGAAAGGAGTGGGCGGCCGTCTTCGTGGACTCGGACGCCTGTGTGGCCCCCGTCCTGTCGCTCCGCGAGGCCCCGCACCACCCGCACCTCGCCGCCCGCGGCACCTTCACCGACCACGGCGGCATCACCCAGCCGGCCCCCGCGCCCCGCTTCTCCGCGACCCCCACCGCCGTCCGCACCGGACCCGCCCGGCCGGGCGCCGACACCGAGGCGGTGGCCCGCGACTGGGACCTGCCGGGGAAGCCTCGAACGAACAGCTGAACAACCCCGCGAAAACCCTCAGTGAAAGGTCTGCCAGTGACCACCGAAGCGTACGTGTACGACGCGATCCGCACCCCGCGCGGACGCGGCAAGGCGAACGGCGCCCTGCACGGTACGAAGCCCGTCGACCTGGTCGTCGGCCTCATCCACGAGATCCGCGCCCGCTTCCCGGGCCTCGACCCGGCCGCCGTCGACGACATCGTGCTCGGCGTCGTCGGCCCCGTCGGCGACCAGGGCTCCGACATCGCCCGCATCGCCGCCATCGCGGCCGGACTGCCCGACACCGTGGCGGGCGTCCAGGAGAACCGCTTCTGTGCCTCGGGCCTGGAGGCCGTCAACCTGGCCGCCGCCAAGGTGCGCTCCGGCTGGGAGGACCTGGTCCTCGCGGGCGGCGTCGAGTCCATGTCCCGGGTGCCCATGGCCTCGGACGGCGGCGCCTGGTTCAACGACCCGATGACCAACCTCGCCACCAACTTCGTCCCGCAGGGCATCGGCGCCGACCTGATCGCCACCATCGAGGGCTTCTCGCGCCGCGACGTCGACGAGTACGCGGCCCTCTCCCAGGAGCGCGCGGCCAACGCCTGGAAGGAGAACCGCTTCGAGCGGTCCGTCGTGCCGGTCAGGGACCGCGCCGGTCTCACCGTCCTCGACCACGACGAGCACCTGCGCCCCGGCACCACCGCGGACTCCCTCGCGGGCCTCAAGCCCTCCTTCGCCGACATCGGCGAACTCGGCGGCTTCGACGCCGTCGCGCTGCAGAAGTACCACTGGGTCGAGAAGATCGACCACGTCCACCACGCGGGCAACTCCTCCGGCATCGTGGACGGCGCCTCCCTGGTCGCCATCGGCTCCGAGGAGGTGGGCGAGCGCTACGGGCTCACCCCGCGCGCGCGGATCGTCTCCGCCGCCGTGTCCGGCTCCGAGCCCACCATCATGCTCACCGGCCCCGCCCCCGCCACCCGCAAGGCGCTCGCCAAGGCCGGGCTGACCATCGACGACATCGACCTGGTCGAGATCAACGAGGCGTTCGCCGCGGTCGTCCTGCGCTTCGTCAAGGACATGGGCCTGTCCCTGGACAAGGTCAACGTCAACGGCGGTGCCATCGCGCTGGGCCACCCCCTCGGCGCTACCGGCGCGATGATCCTCGGCACGCTCGTCGACGAACTGGAGCGCCAGGACAAGCGCTACGGCCTCGCCACCCTGTGCGTGGGCGGCGGCATGGGCATCGCCACCATCGTCGAGCGCATCTGACCCCTTCCCGACGGATCACGACGGACCACCAGGAGCACACCCTCATGACCACCGAGTCCACCACCATCCGCTGGGAACAGGACGACACCGGCGTCGTCACCCTCGTCCTCGACGACCCCGCCCAGTCCGCGAACACCATGAACCGGGCGTTCCGCGAATCCCTCGCCGTGATCACCGACCGCCTGGAGGCCGAGAAGGACTCGATCCGCGGCGTCATCGTCACCTCCGCCAAGAAGACCTTCTTCGCCGGCGGCGACCTGCGCGACCTGATCCGCGTCACCCCGGAGACCGCTCAGGACCTCTTCGACGGCGGCATGGCCATCAAGCGGAACCTGCGCCGCATCGAGACCCTCGGCAAGCCCGTCGTCGCCGCCATGAACGGCGCGGCCCTCGGCGGCGGTTACGAGATCGCCCTCGCCTGCCACCACCGCGTCGCCCTCGACGCCCCCGGCTCCAAGATCGGCTGCCCCGAGGTCACCCTCGGCCTGCTCCCCGGAGGCGGCGGCGTCGTCCGCACCGTCCGGATGCTCGGCATCACCGACGCGCTGCTGAAGGTGCTCCTCCAGGGCACCCAGTACAACCCGCGCCGAGCCCAGGAGAACGGCCTGGTCGACGAGGTCGCCGACAGCCGCGAGGACATGCTCGCCAAGGCCCGCGCCTTCATCGACGCCAACCCGGAGTCCGCCCAGCCCTGGGACAGGCCCGGCTACCGCATCCCCGGCGGGACGCCGTCCCACCCCAAGTTCGCGGCCAACCTGCCCGCCTTCCCCGCCAACCTGCGCAAGCAGACGAACGGCGCCCCCTACCCGGCCCCGCGCAACATCATGGCCGCCGCCGTCGAGGGCTCCCAGGTCGACTTCGAGACCGCTCAGGTCATCGAGGCCCGCTACTTCGTCGAGCTGGCCGCCGGGCAGACCTCGAAGAACATGATCCAGGCGTTCTTCTTCGACCTCCAGGCCGTCAACTCCGGCGCCAACCGCCCCAAGGGCATCGAGCCCCGCCGGGTCCGCAAGGTCGCCGTCCTCGGCGCCGGGATGATGGGCGCCGGCATCGCCTACTCGTGCGCCCGCGCGGGCATCGAGGTGGTGCTGAAGGACGTCGCCCTGGAGTCGGCGGTCAAGGGCAAGGGCTACTCCGAGAAGCTGTGCGCCAAGGCCGTCGCCAAGGGCCGTACGACGCGGGAGAAGGCCGACGCGCTGCTGGCCCGCATCACGCCGACCGCCGAGGCGGCCGACCTCGCGGGCTGCGACGCGGTCATCGAGGCCGTGTTCGAGGACACCTCGCTCAAGCACAAGGTGTTCCAGGAGATCCAGGACGTCGTCGCCCCCGACGCGCTGCTCTGCTCGAACACCTCCACGCTGCCCATCACCGCCCTGGCCGAGGGCGTCGAGCGCCAGGCCGACTTCATCGGGCTGCACTTCTTCTCGCCGGTCGACAAGATGCCGCTCGTGGAGATCATCAAGGGCGAGCGGACGGGCGACGAGGCGCTGGCCCGCGCCTTCGACCTGGTCCGGCAGATCAGCAAGACGCCGATCGTGGTCAACGACTCGCGCGGCTTCTTCACCTCCCGGGTCATCGGTCACTTCATCAACGAGGGCGTGGCGATGGTCGGCGAGGGCATCGAGCCCGCCTCCGTCGAGCAGGCCGCGGCCCAGGCGGGCTACCCGGCCAAGGTGCTCGCCCTGATGGACGAGCTGACGCTCACGCTGCCCCGGAAGATCCGCAAGGAGACCAGGCGGGCGGTGGAGGAGGCGGGCGGCACCTGGACCGCGCACCCCGCCGAGGCCGTCATCGACCGCATGGTCGACGAGTTCGAGCGTCCCGGGCGCAGCGGCGGCGCCGGGTTCTACGAGTACGGGGACGACGGCAAGCGGGCAGGGCTCTGGCCGGGCCTGCGGGAGCACTTCGCCAAGCCCGGGTACGAGATCCCCTTCGAGGACATGCAGGAGCGCATGCTCTTCTCGGAGGCGCTCGACACGGTCAAGCTCCTGGAGGAGGGCGTGCTGACCTCCGTCGCGGACGCCAACATCGGCTCGATCTTCGGTATCGGCTTCCCCGGCTGGACCGGTGGTGTCCTCCAGTACATCAACGGCTACGACGGCTACGCCGGGGCGGCTGCGGGCCTGCCCGGTTTCGTGGCCCGCGCGCGTGAGCTCGCCGACCGCTACGGGGAGCGCTTCACGCCGCCCGCGCTGCTGGTGGAGAAGGCGGACAAGGGGGAGGTCTTCACCGACGGCCGCTGAGGAGGCGGCTCAGTCCTCGCCGCCCTCCCCGAGCCACTCCCGCAGCTCCTGGCGCAGCGACCGCTGGAACGTGGTCAGCAGCGCCTGCACCACGATCGGGTGCATGTGGGCGGACAGGGACCGCACGTCCCGTGCGTCGCGTTCGGCGACCGCGTCGCGCAGCAGCCGCGACAGGTCGCGCGCGGCGGCGCGGGAGTGCTCGAGGAGGGCCGTACGGGCGGCGAGGACCGTCTCGGGGGAGAAGGGCACGTCGAGCAGCTCGACGCCGAGCCGGAGCAGCCCGGCGTCGACACGGTAGGCGTCACCCTCCGGTGCCTCCGCGTCCCGGACGACGATGTCCATCGCCGTCAGCCGGTCCACGTCGTCGTCCGTCAGCGGCCGGCCCGCCCGCCGGCCCAGCTCCTCCCGGCCGACGCTCTCCACCGTCTGCGGAGCCCAGGAGGCCACCACCGCGCGGTGCAGCGCGAGGTCGTGGGGGCTCAGATCCGGCGGCAGCCGCTTCAGGTACCGCTCGATCGCGGCCAGCGTCATGCCCTGGTGCTGCAACTCCTCGATCAGCGCCAGCCGGGCCAGGTGCTCCCCGCCGTAGTGCCCTACCCGGCGCGGGCCGATCGCCGGCGGCGGCAGCAGCCCCCTGGTGCCGTAGAAGCGGACCGTGCGCACCGTGACGCCCGCCCGCGCGGCCAGCTCGTCGATCGTGAGGGTCGGCTCCTCGGTGTCGGTCGTCGTCATGTGCAGCAGTATCGCTGTCCCACCAATGCTGTGACACCTCTTGTGCACCTTGTGGAGACGGCTCAGGGATCTTGTGAGAAGTCACGCTGTGTGACATGAGACACCGCATGCCCACGCAGAGTCGTGGGAAGGTGCTGCCTTGGTCTGTGCCGCGAGGGTGGTGCGGGCCTTGTCGCTGTACGGACGACCTGGGCGTAACCCGCCCGGGCGCACCAGAGAGTGGTACCACCCGTGAGCAAGGACGCCGTCGCCACGGCACAGGCCGCCGCCCACCCCCAGGCGGCCGAACGACCCGCGGACGCGGGTGACGCCGGCTACAGCAAGGACCTCAAGGCCCGCCACGTCAACATGATCGCCATCGGCGGCGCCATCGGCACCGGTCTCTTCCTGGGTGCCGGCGGTCGCCTGCGCGATGCGGGCCCGGCGCTCGCGATCGCCTACCTCGTCGCCGGCGTCTTCGCCTTCTTCGTCGTCAAAGCCCTCGGTGAGCTGGTGCTCTACCGGCCCTCCTCCGGGTCCTTCGTGTCGTACGCGCGTGAGTTCCTCGGCGAGAAGGGCGCCTACGTCGCCGGCTGGATGTACTTCCTGAACTGGTCGACGACCGGCATCGCCGACATCACCGCGATCGCGCTGTACACGCACTACTGGAGTATGTTCACGAGCATCCCGCAATGGGTGCTCGCCCTGATCGCCCTCGCGGTGGTCCTGGCCGTGAACCTGATCTCGGTGAAGATCTTCGGCGAGATGGAGTTCTGGTTCGCCATCGTCAAGGTCGCCACCCTCGTCGCCTTCATGCTGATCGGCATCTTCCTGCTCGCCACCCAGCACGAGGTGGGCGGGCACACCCCGGGCATGAGCATGATCACCGAGCACGGTGGCGTCCTGCCGCACGGCGCCATGCCCGTCATCCTGGTCATGCAGGGCGTGATCTTCTCCTACGCGGCCCTGGAGCTGGTCGGCGTCGCCGCCGGCGAGACCGCCGAGCCGCACAAGATCGTCCCCCGCGCGGTGAACTCGATCATGTGGCGCGTCGCCCTGTTCTACGTCGGCTCGGTCGTCCTGCTGGCCCTGCTGCTGCCGAGCTCGCTCTACTCGGGCGACGAGAGCCCCTTCGTCACGGTGCTGTCGGGGATCGGGGTGCCGGCCGCCGGCGACGTGATGAACCTCGTCGTCCTCACCGCGGCGATGTCCTCCCTGAACTCCGGCCTGTACTCCACCGGCCGCATCCTGCGCTCGATGGCGATGGCGGGCTCCGCGCCCAGGTTCACCGGCGTGATGAGCCGCAGCCAGGTCCCCTACGGCGGCATCCTGCTGACCTGCGCGGTCTGCGTCCTCGGCGTCGGCCTGAACTTCCTGGTGCCGAACAAGGCCTTCGAGATCGTCCTGAACGTCGCCTCCCTGGGCATCATCAGCACCTGGGTGATCATCATGATCTGCCACCTGGTCTTCGTGCGCCGGGCGCGCGCCGGCCTGGTCGAGCGGCCGCACTTCCGGCTGCCCGGCAGCCCCTTCACGGAGACCGTCACGATCGCCTTCCTGCTGGCCGTGATCGTCCTGATGTGGAACGACGAGGAGGTCGGCCGCAAGACCGTGCTCCTGGTCCCCGTGATCGCGGTGATGCTGGTGGCCGGCTGGTTCGGCGTCCGGCGGCGGGTGGCGTGGAACGCCGCCGAGCAGGAGCCGGGCAGTCTCACCAAGTAGGGGGCGCGCCTGGCACCGCGACCGCGCGTCGAACGACTTCGGGCTGGGTGCGGTCCAGCTCGTCCGGGTCGAGCCGTATGTGTGGGTGGCCAACGTGATCGGCCAGCGCGGCATGAGGACCGGCAGCAAGGGCGCCCCCGTGCGCTACGAGGCGATCGACACGGCACTCGGCCGCCTCGCCGACCGAGCGGCCGAGCTGAACGCCTCCGTGCACATGCCCCGCACAGGCTGCGGCCTGGCCGGCGGCAAGTGGTCCCGGGTCGAGCCGCTCATCACCGAGCGCCTCGCCCGGCGAGGCGTCCCCGTGACCGTCCACGACCACGGGGACGCCGCCTGAGCCCTGCCGGTCAGTGCCCGCGCTCGTGCTCGTGCCCGTCGTTCGTCGCGGCGATCCGCTGCCGCGACCGGGGCCGCACGGGCGCGTCCGACGCCTTCACCAGGGACGCCGCGCGCGCCGCCTGCGCGTCCGGCTTCGCCGGCTGGAACAGCCAGGTGCCGAACAGCGCGGCCGGCGGCTCGCCGGACACCTCCTCGGCGTACCGCGTCGAACCGCGACAGGTCCTGGCGGTGCGGGCCGGGAGCGTCGCCGTTCCCTCCAACCGGTTCGGAGCGGCCGGTACTCGAGGCGCGGGTCGTAAGGGGAGACGTCGTATCCGCCGTTGCCGTAGGCCGGGCGGCAGGGGGCGCCGATGCCCGGAGCGCCGGGGGGAGTGGGCCGCCGCCGACGCCGGGATCGCCGGTATGACGACAGCGGCCCCCAGTGCGCCCGGCACGATGACTCCGCGGTGCACGACCCTGTCACACGATCGCTATTCGGCCGTCATGAGACACGTCTTGCCCTCTTCTGTGCGGGAGTTGATCGATGTACCGTCCGCGCATGCCGATACGCATGCGCTTCACGATCTGGAGACCGCTCGCGACGGCGGCCACGGCCGCACTCATGGCAACCTTCCTCACGCCCGTCGCCACGGCACACCCCGCGACCCCGCGACAGAGCGAAGCGGTCCACTCCTACGACGACGCCATCCGCGAGGCCGTCTGGGTGGACACCGGATACGACGGGGACGGCGACGGCGAGGACGACCGCGTCGCCGTCGACATCGTCCGCCCCCGCGAACCTGCCCAGCAGGGCCGGAAGATCCCCGTCATCATGGACGCCAGCCCGTACTACTCGTGCTGCGGGCGCGGCAACGAGAGCCAGAAGAAGACGTACGACGCCGACGGCGACGTCGACCAGATGCCGCTGTACTACGACAACTACTTCGTGCCGCGCGGCTACGCCTTCGTCGGCGTCGACCTGGCCGGCACCAATCGCTCGGACGGCTGCGTCGACGTCGGCGGACGCTCCGACATCCAGTCCGCGAAGGCCGTGGTCGACTGGCTGAACGGCCGCGGGAAGGCGTACACCAGCCGCACCGGCGGCGAGCGCGCCAAGGCCCGCTGGACCAACGGCAAGACGGGCATGATCGGCAAGAGCTGGGACGGCACCATCGCCAACGGCGTGGCCGCGACCGGCGTCGAGGGCCTGGAGACCATCGTCCCGATCGCCGCCATCTCCTCCTGGTACGACTACTACTTCAGCCAGGGCGCCCCCCTCTACGGCTCCGGCCCCGACTGGCTGTCCGACTACGTCAACAGCCCCGACGCCCGCGCCGACTGCGACGCCGTCCAGCAGAAGCTCGTCGACGGCGCCCCGCGCACCGGCGACTGGACCCGGCTGTGGTCCGAGCGCGACTACGTCAAGGCCGCGAGCAAGGTGAAGGCGAGCGTCTTCCTCATCCACGGCATGCAGGACCTCAACGTCCGTATGCAGCACGTCGGCCCGTGGTGGGACGCCCTCGCGAAGAACGGCGTGGACCGCAAGATCTGGCTCTCCCGGACCGGCCACGTCGACCCCTTCGACTTCCGCCGCGCCGAGTGGGTCGACACCCTGCACCGCTGGTTCGACCACGAACTCCTCGGCTACGACAACGGCATCGACCGCGAGCCCATGGCCGACATCGAACGCGGCCCCGACCAGTGGGAGACGTCGAGGACCTGGCCGCCGCGCTCCACCGCCACCACGACGCTGCGCCCCGCCGACGGCGCGCAGCCCGGCGTCGGCACCCTCGGCCTGCGCCGGGACCGCGGCACCGAGACGTTCACCGACGACCCCGCGCTGCACGAGACGGACTGGGCCGCGCACATCGACGAGCCCACCCCGGGCAAGGCCGGGTTCGTCACCGGCCCGCTCACCCGCGACCTGCGCCTGTCCGGAGCCTCCGAGGTCACCGTCACCGCGCGGTCCAGCACTCCGACGGCCCACCTCTCCGCCGTCCTCGTCGACCTCGGCCCCGACACCATCCGCGACTACGCCGACCGCGGTGAGGGCATCACCACCCTCACCGACCGCACCTGTTGGGGCCCGAGCACCCCGGGCGACAGCTCCTGCTACAAGGAGACGGCGGCGAAGACCACCGACGTGGACCACACGGTCGTCAGCCGAGGCTGGGCCGACCTCGGCAACCACGCGTCCAAGTGGCGGGGACGGCCGCTCACTCCGGGCAAGGCCTACACCATCACCCTCGACCTGGCGGCCACCGACCACGTCGTCCCGGCCGGCCACCGCCTCGCGCTGATCGTCGCGGGCACCGACAAGGACCTCATCGACCCGCCCGCCGACACGCCGACACTCACCGTGGACCTCTCGCGCACGTCGGCACGCGTACCGTTCGTCGGCGGCACCGCCGCGTTCGCCGAGGCCACCGCCGGTACGGCGACCGCCGCGCCCGCCCCCGCGCCCCTCGACGGCGTGTCCGCGCCGCACACGACCCACCGTGTCCCGAAGGGAGCCCGATGAACCGCCTGCGCACCCTCACCGTGACCACCGCGTCCCTCCTCGCCGCGTCCCTCCTCGCCGCGCCGGCCCACGCCACCGACACCGCACACGACCCGCCCCGCACCGGCTTCGAGAAGACGCACGGAGCCCGCTGGACCAGCCAGCCCGAGGAGCAGGCGCTCCTGGCCGCCGCCGACCGGGCGAGCAGCCGGGTCACCGTCGACCGCATCGGCACCACGAAGCAGGACCGCCCCCTCCAGCTCGTGACGATCGGCAGGCACTCCGCCCCGAACAAGGTGCTCCTCGTGTGCAGCCAGCACGGCGACGAGCCCTCCGGCCGCGAGGCCTGCCTGTCCACCGTCCGCGACCTGGCCTACGCGAAGGACCGGCGGACCCGGCGCTTCCTGGACCGCACGACCGTGCTCGTCGTGCCCACCGCCAACCCCGACGGCCGGGCCGCCGACACCCGCGGCAACAGCGACGGCGTCGACGTCAACCGCGACCACCTCGCCCTGAAGACGGCCGAGGCCCGCGCCCTGGCCGCCGTCGTCCGCGACCGGCGCCCCGACGTCCTCTACGACCTGCACGAGTACGGTGCCACACCCCCGTACTACGACAAGGACCTCTTCGACCTCTGGCCCCGCAACCTCAACACCCACACCCGGGTCCACGAGGAGGCCCGCGCGCTGTCCGGGGCGTACGTCCGCCCCGCCGCCGAGGAGGCCGGTTACTCGGCCGGCACCTACGGCATCTGGACCGACCCGGTCACCGGCGATCCGATCAAGCAGACCGCCGGCGATGGCCAGGAACGCATCCTGCGGAACATGTCCGGCGTGAAACACTCGGTCGGCCTGCTCATCGAGAGCCGCGTCGACGCGCTCACCGACGCGGAGCGCGCGGACGAGGCCCTGAACAACCGGCGCCGGGTGAACTCCCAGCTCGCCGCCCTGGACGGCATGTTCCGCTTCACGGACCAGCGGCGCGGATCCGTCGAGGCGGCCACCGCGGTCGCCCGGTGGTCCGGCCTGGCCGACACCGGGCCCGTCTACCTCGGCGGCGCGGACAACGACCCGGCCGGGCCCACCGAGGTGGTCGAGGACCCGCCCTGCGGCTACCGGCTCACCCCCGGCCAGTACGCGGACATCAAGGACGAACTCGCACTGCACGGTGTACACACGCGTCCGACCGGGGAGAAGGGCGCCTACGTACCGCTGCGCCAGCCGCTGCGCGCCCTCGTGCCGCTGCTCCTGGACGAGCGTGCGACGTACCGCTTGACGGTGGGTGAACCCGACACCCGCTGCTGAAGAGGTGAGTTCCGCGTCGCACGTGGTAGGGGCGTAGCGGAGGATTGTTTTCAGCCTCACCGACTTGAAAGGTGCCGCCTGTGACGCAGGACCGACCAAGCGACAAGGAACATCACGAAAGAGGCACGCTGCCGGGTTCGGAAGCGGGCCTGCCGGGGCAGGAGCACAAGCCCCGGACCGACCGCGTCGTCTTCGGCGTCACGGCGGTCCTGACCCTCGCGTTCGTCGTCTGGGGCGTGGCCGGCACCGACTCGCTGGAGGACACCTCCGGCAGCATGCTCAGTGGCCTGATCCACAACGGCGGCTGGGCGTTCGTGCTGGCCGCCTCCGGGTTCGTCCTCTTCGCCCTCTGGCTCGCGGCCAGCCGCTACGGCCGCATCCACCTCGGCGCCGAGGGCGAGAAGCCGGAATTCCGGACGGTGTCCTGGGTCGCCATGATGTTCAGCGCCGGTATGGGCATCGGTCTGATGTTCTGGGGTGTGAGCGAACCGCTGGCGCACTTCGAGACCGCCCCGCCCGGCAGCAGTCCCGCCGACACCGGCGACCGCATGGCGACGGCCATGGCCACCACCCTGTTCCACTGGACGCTCCATCCCTGGGCGATCTACGCGGTGGTCGGCCTCGGCATCGCCTACAGCACCTTCCGCAGGCGCCGCCGGCAGACCATCAGCGCCGTGTTCACCCCGCTCATCGGCGAGAAGCACGCCAACGGCGTCAGCGGCCGGGTCATCGACATCCTGGCCATCATCGCGACGGTCTTCGGCTCCGCGGCCTCGCTCGGCCTCGGCGCCCTGCAGATCGGCTCCGGCCTCGAGAAGCTCGACTGGATGGACAAGGTGAGCACCGGGCTGCTGGTCGGCATCATCGCGGTGCTGACCGTGGCGTTCGTGGCCTCCGCGATCTCCGGCGTGGAAAAGGGCATCCAGTGGCTGTCCAACACCAACATGGTGCTGGCCCTGCTCCTCGTCGTGTTCGTGTTCGCCGCGGGCCCGACCATCCTCATTCTCGACCTGCTGCCGACCTCGATCTTCGCCTACCTCGGCGACCTGCCCGAAATGGCCGGCCGCACCGAGATCAGCGGCGGCGAGGGCGTCGCGGACTGGCTGGGCAGCTGGACCGTCTTCTACTGGGCGTGGTGGATCTCCTGGACGCCCTTCGTCGGCATGTTCATCGCCCGCATCAGCCGGGGCCGGACCATCCGCCAGTTCATCGGCGGCGTCATCCTCGTCCCCAGCACCGTCAGCCTGATCTGGTTCGCGATCTTCGGCGGCTCGGCGATGCGACTCCAGGAGCAGAACCGGCTCGGCGACGAGACGACCCCCGAGGGCCGGCTCTTCGCCGTGCTCCAGGAGTACCCCATCGCCACCGTCACCAGCCTGCTGGTGATGATCCTCGTCGGCATCTTCTTCGTCTCGGGCGCCGACGCGGCCTCCATCGTGATGGGCACCCTCTCGCAGAAGGGCGCGCTCGAACCCAGCCGTTGGGTGGTCGTGTTCTGGGGCGTGGTGACCGGCGCGGTCGCCGCCATCATGCTCATGGTGGGCAGCGGCGAGGGAGACGCGCTCACCGGTCTGCAGAACCTCACGATCCTCGCGGCGGCGCCCTTCGTCATCGTGATGATCTTCATGTGCGTCGCCCTCATGCGCGACCTGCGCCGCGACCCCCTCATGGTGCGCGGCGAGATGGCCTCCGAAGCCGTCGAGCTGGCCGTCATCGAGGGCCACAAGAAGTACGAGGGCGACTTCGAGATCCGCATCGGCCCGGGCCCCGGCACGGACGTGGAGGGCGATCCGATCGGCAAGCACCACTGACCGACGCGAAGTCGTTCGGTGGGCGGGGGAACGGGAAGGGGCCGGCACGCATCCGCGTGCCGGCCCCTTCCCCGTCGGAGCACGCCGTCCGGACCGCGGCGCGGTCAGCGGGAGGCGAGTTCGGCCGCCTCCCGCGCACACCCCCAGGCCACGGTGACGCCCGCGCCGCCGTGGCCGTAGTTGTGCACCAGCAGCCGCCCGTCCGGGAGCCGTTCACGCTCCAGCCGTACCGCGTCCCGGGCCGGCCGCAGCCCCACCAGGTGCCCGAGCACCCGCGCCCCGGCGATCTCGGGCCGCAGCGCCGCGCACCGCCGTACGATCGCCTCCGCGACCGCCGGGTCCGGTTCGGTCGACCAGGCGTCCTCCTCGGCCGTGCCGCCCAGGACCAGCCGGCCGGGCTGCGGGAAGAAGTACGCCATCTCCCCGGAGACGGGGTCGGTGGAGACCATCCAGGTCCGGATGCCGGGGTTCTCCACGACGACCAGCTGCCCGCGCACCGGACGCACGGACGCGTCCGGCACCAGCTCCCGGGCGCCCAGCCCCGTGCAGTTGACCACCACCGGTGCCTCGGCCTCCGCCAGATCGGCCACCGCGCGCGTCTCGGCCACACCGCCCGCCGACACCAGCCGCTTCCGCAGCCACGCCAGATGAGTCGACATGTCGATGAGCGGCAGCCGCGCCCACAGCCCCGACCCGCCGTACTCCTCCGCGGTCGCCGCACGCAGTCCCGGCAGCCGTGCGGCAGCCCAGGTGTCCACCTCGTCCAGGCCGGTATCGCCCAGCACCCCTTCGACCATGCGTACGCCGCTCTCCTCGGACCGCGCCGCCAGATCCTCGTACACCTCCAGGGAGCGCAGCGCCCACGCCCGCACCAGCGCGACCGGCTCGATGCGGTACGGCCACCACAGCGCACCCGCGACCGCCGAGGTGGTCCGCTCGACGGGCTCCCGCGTCCACAGCCGCACCCGCCGCCCGCGCTCGGCGAGAACGACGGCCGTCGTCAGCCCGACCACCCCGCCGCCGACCACGACGACTTCGCCATCCAGTTCGGTTTCCACACCGGGACGTTAGCGGAATGCCCCATGCCGTGCGCAGAGCGGTCGCACCCCGGGAATACTCACCGCATGGCTGCCGAGTACGCGACCTTCGCTCTGGCCCCGGCGATGCGCGCCGGTGGCGTCCGGGCCGACGGCGACTACCAGGTCCACCGCGACTTCATGGACTTCGTCGTCGACGGGCGCCCCCTGCTGTTCCGCCTCTCCGACCTGGACGCCGTCTCCCCGCTCGCCTCCGACGTGCCGCCCGCGATCCTCACCGCACAGGTCCGCGGCCTGCTCCTGGAGACCGGCGCGCCCCTGCCCGGCGGCCGGTACGTCATCTACGCCTGCCCCGAGTGCGAGGACCTCGCCTGCGGCGCGGTGACCGCCGTGATCCTGCGCGACGGCGACGGCTTCGTCTGGCGGGACTTCGCCTGGCAGACCGGCGACGACGCCGACCTGGAGTTCAACGGCTACCACGGCATCGGCCCGTACCGCTTCCCCGGCGCCGAGTACCGTGCCGCCCTCGCCGCCCTGCTCGACGGCTCCGCGCACACCCGGCGCAGAGTCCTGCTGATCGGCGACCGCGTCGCCCTGCTCGCCAGGCTCGCCGCCGCGCTGCGCATCATCGGCATCGGCGCCGACATCACCCATGACGCCGGTGCCGTGCCGGCCGACGAACTGCGCGCCTACGGCGCCGTCGCCTTCGGCCGCGCGGTCGCCGAGGAGGAGCGGGGGGCCGTACTCCGCGCCTTCGCCGACGCCGGCGTGGACGTGGCCCACGTCGACGGCCTCGCCCCGATCGTCCCGCTGCTCGTCGCCCAGATCGAACACGCCCTGGACCGCCGCCCGGCCGAGCGGCGCCGACTGACCCGCCTGACGGCGACCGGCACCGCGGCGGACGTCGAGGTCACCTCGCCCTGCCGGGTACGGCTCACCGCGTACCGACTGGACCGCCTGCACCGCACCCACACGCACGAGGTCTTCGACGGCGTACTCGAACCGGGCGGCCACCGCCTCGGCCTGGACGCGAGGACGGTGAAGGGGGAGTCCTTCGTGGTGGCGCGGGCGCCGGGAAGCGTGCTGGTGGCCGCGGTGACGCACGGGAAACCCGGCTGAACGGGCGGCCGACCGCCGTTAGGATCGACGGTCTGATGACTGCCACCCTCGTCGCCAAGAACCTCGCCGCCGGCCACGGCGACCGCTCCCTGTTCACCGGGCTCGACCTCGTCGTCGCGCCCGGCGACGTGATCGGACTCGTCGGAGCCAACGGCGCGGGCAAGTCCACCCTCCTGCGGATGCTCGCCGGACTGACCACCCCGGAACAGGGCGAGCTGCGTCTGTCCCCGCCGACCGCCACCGTCGGCCACCTTCCGCAGGAGCCCGAGCGCCGGCCCGGCGAGACGATCCGGGCGTTCCTGGCCCGCCGCACCGGCGTCACCGAGGCGCAGCGCACCATGGACGAGGCCACCCAGGCACTGGTCGACGGCGCTCCCGGCGCCGACGACGCCTACGCGACCAGCCTGGAGCGCTGGCTCGCCCTCGGCGGCGCCGACCTCGACGACCGCGCGGCCGAGACCGCCGACGCACTGGGCCTGACCGTCGACCTGGACCAGCCGATGACGTCCCTGTCGGGCGGCCAGGCGGCGCGCGCCGGACTCGCCTCGCTCCTCCTCTCCCGCTACGACGTCTTCCTGCTCGACGAGCCGACCAACGACCTCGACCTGGACGGCCTGGAGCGCCTCGAACGCTTCGTGACCGGCCTGCGCGCCGGCACCGTCGTCGTCAGCCACGACCGCGAGTTCCTCACCCGCACCGTCACCAAGGTCCTCGAACTCGACCTCGCCCAGCGGCAGATCAACCTCTACGGCGGCGGCTACGAGGCCTACCTGGAGGAACGCGAGGTGGCCCGACGGCACGCGCGCGACGAGTTCGAGGAGTACGCCGACAAGCGGGCCTCCCTCCAGGACCGGGCCCAGATGCAACGCGGCTGGATGGACAAGGGCGTCAAGAACGCCCGGCGCAAGGCGGGCAACGACAACGACAAGATCGGCCGCAAGTTCCGCAGCGAGGCCAGCGAGAAGCAGGCCGCCAAGGCCCGCCAGACCCAGCGCATGATCGAACGCCTGGACGTCGTCGAGGAACCGCGCAAGGAGTGGGACCTGCGCATGGAGATCGCCTCGGCGCCACGCTCGGGCGCGGTGGTCGCCACCCTGCGCGACGCCGAGGTCAGACGCGGCGACTTCGTCCTCGGCCCGGTCTCCCTCCAGATCGACTGGGCGGACCGGGTGGCGGTGACGGGAGCGAACGGCGCGGGCAAGTCCACGCTGCTCGCCGCCCTCCTGGGCCGTGTCCCGCTCGACGCCGGACACGCGGCGCTCGGCTCCGGCGTCCTGCTCGGCGAGGTCGACCAGGCCCGCAAGCTGTTCTACGGCCCCGAGTCCCTGCTCGACGCCTTCCGCTCGGCCACGCCGGACACGGAACCGGCCGAGATCCGCACCCTCCTGGCCAAGTTCGCCCTCAAGGCGGACCACGTCATGCGCCCGGCCTCGACCCTCTCCCCGGGCGAGCGCACGAGGGCGGCCCTGGCCCTCCTCCAGGGCAGAGGCGTCAACCTCCTGATCCTGGACGAGCCGACCAACCACCTCGACCTGCCGGCCATCGAACAACTGGAATCGGCCCTGGACGCCTACGCGGGCACGCTGCTGTTGATCACCCACGACAGGCGAATGCTGGACGCGGTACGGGTGACGAGGCGCCTGGAGGTAACCGACGGCAAGGTGACGGAAACGACGACTTAGCCGCGGACAGCCGCATGCCGCCGCAGCTGCGGGCAGTCGTGCCTCCTCCAGTGCCCGAACGGCCTGGGAGGTGCCCCCAGGGCGGCACGGGTGGGCGCACCGGCACCCGGCGAGCGCCGGCCCGCGCACCCACCCGCCCCGCAGGTCTACGCCAGCCCGGCCCGCCGCAACGCGTCAGCCATCGCCCCGTTGGACGGAGCAGGCGCCGACGACCGCCCCTTGCCGCCACCGCCACCGGCACCACCGCCGGAGGCCTGCCGCTGCTGCCGCTGCCTCGGCGGCTTCCCCCCACGCTCCCGCTTCTGCTCCCCGTGCGAACCCTGCCCGCCCTGCGGAGCAGCCTCGTCGTCCAACCGCAGCGTCAACGAGATCCGCTTCCGCGGAATGTCGACGTCCATCACCTTCACCTTCACGATGTCCCCGGGCTTCACCACATCCCGCGGATCCTTCACGAACGTCTTGGACATGGCCGACACATGCACGAGCCCGTCCTGGTGCACACCGACGTCCACGAACGCACCGAAGGCCGCGACATTCGTCACGACACCCTCCAGCACCATCCCGGAGGACAGGTCGGAGATCTTCTCCACGCCCTCCTTGAAGGTGGCCGTCTTGAACGCGGGCCGCGGGTCGCGCCCGGGCTTCTCCAGCTCCCGCAGAATGTCCGTGACCGTCGGCAGACCGAACGTCTCGTTCACGAACTCCGTCGGCTTGAGCGACCGCAGCACGGAGGTGTTGCCGATCAGGCCGGCCACCTCCTGCCCGGTGGTCTTCACCATCCGGCGCACCACCGGGTACGCCTCGGGGTGCACGCTGGACGCGTCCAGGGGGTCGCTGCCGCCCCGGATCCGCAGGAAGCCCGCGCACTGCTCGTACGCCTTGGGGCCGAGCCGCGACACCTTCTTCAGCTCGGTCCGGGACCTGAACGGCCCGTTCGCGTCGCGGTGCGCCACGATGTTCTCGGCGAGTCCGGAGGTGACGCCGGACACGCGGGCGAGCAGCGGCGCGGACGCCGTGTTGACGTCCACGCCCACGCCGTTCACACAGTCCTCGACCACCGCGTCCAGCGAGCGCGACAGCTTCACCTCGGACAGGTCGTGCTGGTACTGGCCGACGCCGATCGACTTCGGGTCGATCTTCACCAGCTCGGCCAGCGGGTCCTGCAGCCGCCGGGCGATCGACACGGCGCCGCGCAGCGAGACGTCCATGTCCGGCAGCTCCTGCGAGGCGAAGGCGGAGGCCGAGTACACGGAGGCACCGGCCTCGGACACCATCACCTTGGTCAGCTTCAACTCCGGGTGCTTGGTGATCAGTTCCCCGGCGAGCTTGTCGGTCTCGCGGGACGCCGTGCCGTTGCCGATGGCGATCAGCTCGACCGCGTGCTCCTCGGCGAGCCGCGCCAGCTTGGCGATCGCCTCGTCCCACCGGTTGGCGGGGACGTGCGGGTGGATCACGTCCGTGGCCACGACCTTGCCGGTCGCGTCGACCACGGCGACCTTCACGCCCGTACGGAAGCCCGGGTCCAGGCCGAGCGTCGCGCGCGTGCCCGCCGGGGCGGCCAGCAGCAGGTCGCGGAGGTTCGCGGCGAAGACGTTCACCGCCTCGTCCTCGGCGGTCGTGCGCAGCCGCAGCCGCAGGTCGATGCCGAGGTGTACCAGGACGCGGGTGCGCCAGGCCCAGCGGACGGTGTCCGTGAGCCACTTGTCGCCGGGCCGGCCGCGGTCGGCGATCCCGAAGCGGCTCGCGACGATCCCCTCGTACGACGACGGTCCGTCGGTGGCCTCCTCGGGCTCCAGGACGAGGTCGAGCACGCCCTCCTTCTCGCCGCGCAGCATGGCGAGGATCCGGTGCGAGGGCAGGTCGGTGAACGGCTCGGCGAAGTCGAAGTAGTCGGCGAACTTGGCGCCGGCCTCCTCCTTGCCCTCCTTCACCTTGGCGGCGAGCCGCCCGCGCACCCACATCCGCTCGCGCAGCTCGCCGATCAGGTCGGCGTCCTCCGAGAACTTCTCCGTGAGGATCGACCGCGCTCCGTCCAGGGCGGCCTGGGGGTCCGGCACGCCCTTGTCGGCGTCGACGAACGCGGAGGCCGCGGCGAGCGGGTCCACGGACGGGTCGCCGAGCAGGCCCTCGGCCAGCGGCTCCAGGCCCGCCTCACGGGCGATCTGCGCCTTGGTGCGCCGCTTGGGCTTGTACGGCAGGTAGATGTCCTCGAGGCGGGCCTTGGTCTCCGCCCCGCGGATGCGCGCCTCGAGCTCCTCGGTGAGCTTGCCCTGCTCGCGAACCGAGTCGAGGATCGCCGTGCGCCGCTCCTCCAGCTCCCGCAGATAACGCAGCCGCTCCTCGAGCGTGCGCAGCTGCGCGTCGTCGAGCATCTCGGTCGCTTCCTTGCGGTAGCGGGCGATGAAGGGCACCGTGGAGCCGCCGTCGAGCAGCTCCACCGCGGCCTTCACCTGCCGCTCCCGTACGCCGAGTTCCTCGGCGATCCTGCTCTCGATGGACCTCACGTCGATGGACGCGCTGGATCCGGGTGTCGTCACGATCCCGTACCGCCTTCTCACAGAGGTTGCGCGGCAATTGTGGCAGGTGGTGCCGACAATCGGGGATCAGGGCACCACCCGGCCCGGTCGGGAACGGGACGCGCCGGACGCGGTGTCAGACCCGGCGGCCGCGGGTCGAGGACGAGGCCCCGCCGAAAAGCCGGGCCAGGGCCCGGAAGGGAAGCGTCACCACGGTGGCGATGGCCCCACCGATCTGGCGCAGTACGTCTGCGATGGCACGGAACACGGAAAGCCCCTTTCCTCTCCCGGCCCCTCCGGCCGGGAGTCCTACGGGTACCTCCGGATCGGCCGGACATGCCCGTCGGCGGGGCCGGACCCGGTCAGCGCTTGCCGAGCAGGTCCGCCGGGAAGGCGCCGGCGCCCAGCGCCGTACGGGCGAAGGTCGTGCCGAGTTCGGTCAGACGGGCCACGCCCTCGGCCCCGAGGTGCGCGTAGGGGGCCGCGTCCAGCCGGTCCGTCTCCCGTTCGATCTCGTCGCGCAGTGCCACGCCCCGCTCGCTCAGCTCGCCGGGTTCGTCGATCAGGCCGCGCTCGCGCAGCCGGTCCGTCGCCGCCTCCCACTCGTCCTGGGTCCAGCCACGGGTGCTGAAGATCCACTTCGGCGCCATGCCCTTACCGGTCGCGGTGTGCGTCACCAGCGCTTCCAGGCCGTCGAGACCCGCGGCCATCAGCGCGGCGAGGTGGCCGTCGCCCCGGTGCTCGCGCAGCAGGGTCGCCGCGTGCCAGAACGCCAGGTGCGGAGCGTCGGGCACCGGCAGGTCCGCGTGGGCGGAGTACAGCGGACGGGCGCTGCGGGAGCAGCCCTCCGCGGCGCGCAGCGCCAGGCCGGCGGCCTCCGACATCTCCGCCGACGCCAGGGCCTGGTCGCCGAGCAGGCGGCGCAGCGTCGCGTCGACGGCACGCGCGCGTGCCGCCAGGACCTGTGCCGGGGTGGCGGTCTCCCACACCGCGGGCACATGCCGGGCGACGAGGTCGTGCTTGTAGTTGTAGAACGTCGCCGTCACGGCGCCGGCGCCGACCGGGCCGAGCGCGGCGGCGCGCACCGCGAAGTTGACGGCCCGGGGGTCGGTGACCCCGAGGTCGCCCAGTTCCCGGCCCAGGTCGGGCGAGAAGTAGTGCGTCGAGTGCAGCGAGTTGAGCGCGTTGTGGCAGCGGCGGCCGGCGCGTGCGTCCATGGCGGCAGTGGTCATGCCGCGCAGGTTACCAACCGCTCAGTACGTCCTCCAGGTGTCTGCCGGAAGGCCCGCGACGACCTGCCCCCGAGCGCGGTGCGTATGGCAGGAAAGGTGGGTTACTCGTCATTGCGGTCATCAGCGGGCGGGCGAAGAATCGACGGCATGGCGCACCGAACCGTCCTCGTCGTCCTGTTCGACGACGTCCAGAGCCTCGATGTCACCGGCCCCGTGGAGGTCTTCGCGGGCGCCGAGCAGCACACGCCGGGGACGTACCGCATCCGTACGGCCTCGCTGGACGGCGCACCCGTGCGCACCTCCAGCGGCCTGACCGTCGTACCGGACGTGGCCCTGGCCGAGGCGCCCGTCCCGGACACCCTGATCGTTCCCGGCGGCCAGGGCTCCCGGAATCCCGACCCGCGCCTGGTCGAGTGGCTGCGGGGGCACGGGCCGCGCGCCCGGCGCCTGGTCTCCGTCTGCACCGGGGCGAGCCTGATCGCCCGGGCGGGGTTGCTGGACGGCCGCCGCGCCACCACCCACTGGGCCTACTCCGGCCGGCTCGCCCGCGACCACCCGGCCGTGGACGTCGACCCCGACCCGATCTTCATCCGCGACGGCCACGTCGCCACGTCCGCCGGCGTCACCTCCGGCATCGATCTCGCCCTCGCCCTGGTCGAGGAGGACCTGGACCGGGACGCCGCCCTGACCATCGCCCGGCACCTGGTGGTGTTCCTGCGCCGGCCCGGCAACCAGGCGCAGTTCAGCGCCCAGCTCGCCGCCCAGACCGCACGGCGTGAGCCCCTGCGCGAGCTCCAGCGGTGGATCGCCGAGCACCCCGGCGCGGATCTGAGCGTCGAGGCCCTCGCCGACCGGGCCGGCCTCTCGCCCCGCCACTTCGCCCGCGCCTTCCGCGCGGAGACCGGCACGACACCCGGCCGGTACGTCGACCGGGTCCGCGTCGAACACGCCCGTCGGCTGCTGGAGGACACCGGCGACGGCGTCGAGGAGATCTCCCGTTTCAGCGGTTACGGCACGCCGGAGGCCATGCGCCGCGCCTTCGTCAAGGCCCTCGGAACCTCACCGGCCGAGTACCGCCGCCGCTTCCGTCCCGCGCCCGTCCACTGAGGACCCGAGCCCGTCCACTGAGGACCCGAGCCCGTCCACCGAGGACGCGCCCCCGCTCGCCGAGCGAGCCCGAAAGGAAACACGTGCAGATCGCCATCGTTCTCTTCGACCGCTTCACCGCCCTCGACGCCGTGGGCCCGTACGAGACCCTGAGCCGCGTTCCCGGCGCGGAGACCGTCTTCGTCGCCGAGCGGACCGGCCCCGTCCGCAACGACGGCGGGAGCCTGGCGCTGACCGCCGACCGGACCCTGGCCAACGTGCCGAACCCGGATGTCGTGGTCGTGCCGGGCGGTCCCGGCCAGGACGCGCAGATGGACAACGGGACCCTGCTGGACTGGCTGCGCACCGTCGACGCCACCAGCACCTGGACCACCTCGGTCTGCTCCGGCTCCCTCCTGCTGGCCGCCGCGGGACTGCTCACCGGCCGCCGCGCCACCTCGCACTGGCTGGCACTGGACCTGCTGAGGCGGTTCGGCGTCGAGCCGACCGGGGAACGGGTGGTCACCGACGGCAAGTACGTCACCGCGGCCGGCGTCTCCTCCGGTATCGACATGGGTCTCGCGCTGGTCGGCCGCATCGCCGGTGACGAACACGCCCAGGCGGTCCAGCTGCTCACGGAGTACGACCCGCGGCCGCCCTACGACGCGGGGTCCCCGGAGAAGGCACCCGCGCATCTCGTCGAGGAGTTCCGCACCGCCAACCGGTTCATCCTGAAGTAGACCCGCTCGGCGGCATGCTCCAGCCGAATCGCGGCTGCCTGCGCTCCAGGAAGGCGGCGACCCCCTCCGCGGTGTCGCCGCTGCCGCGCGCCTGGGCGGCCCAGTACGCGTCCCGGTCGGTGCGCCCGTTCGCGAACTCCTTCGCCGCGGCCTGCGTCAGCTGCGAGCGCGACGCCAGTACCCGGGCGAACTCCGCGACCCGCTCGCCGAGTTCGCCCTCCGGCAGTACCTCGTCGACCAGGCCGGTGCGCAACGCCCGCCCGGCGTCGATCAACTCCCCCGAGAAGAGGAGGTACTTCGCGGTGGCCGGGCCCGTCAGCGCCACCAGCCGCCGGGTCGAGGAGGCGGGGTACACGACGCCCAGCTTGGCCGGGGTCACCCCGAACAGCGCCGACTCCTCGGCGAACCGCAGATCGCAGGCGACCGCCAACTGGGCCCCGCCGCCCACGCAGTGACCGCGGATCGCCGCCATCGTCGGCTTGGGGAAGGCCGCGAGGGCCTCCTCGGCGCGTACGGCGAGCCCCTGCGCGTCCTCCGCCGGCTCCCGCAGGGTCGAGATATCGGCCCCGGCGCAGAACGTCGCGCCCTCACCGGTGAGCACCAGCGCCCGCACCGCCGGGTCTCCCGCCAGGGCGTCGAGCAGCTCGGGCAGCGCCCGCCACATCGCGGCCGTCATGGCATTGCGTTTGGCCGGGTGGTGGACGACGACGGTGGCGACCGAGTCGGCGACCCGGTGCAGCAGCTGCGGCTCCATGCGCCGGATGTTATCCGCCCACCCGTTGGGTCCACGCGCCCGGTGCGAGCGGGACAGGAACGGTCCCACAACTGACCGTGTCATACGTCAACGATCAGAAGTGTTCGATATCAGCTGACTTGTGTTCAGTTCTCCGGGGCGGGGCGACGCGTTACCAACACTCAGGGGTGTGGTGACAATCGAGCCCGAGGGTGGCGACCGGACCATGGACGAGACCGGGCCCGCCGGGCCGCTGCCGTACGAAGGCGTCTGGCGGTTCACCGCCCCCGCCGTGGACGCGTCGGTCCCGCAGGCGCGGCACGCCGTGCGGGACCTGCTGGTGCGTCAGGGCGTACCGGTCTCCGACGACGTGGCCGAGGGGCTGCTCCTGATCGTCTCGGAGCTGGTCACGAACGCCGTCCGGCACGCGGCGGTGCTGTCGCCGGTGCTCGCCGTCGAGATCGCCGTCGGGCCCGAGTGGGTGCGGGTGTCCGTGGAGGACAGCCACCCCTATCGCCCGACCGCCCTGGAGGCCGACCACGGTCAGACGGGCGGGCGCGGACTGCTCCTGGTCCGGGAGACCACCCGGGAGGCGGGCGGCGCGTGCGACGTGGCCCACACGGCGAGCGGCGGCAAGGTGATCTGGGCCGCCCTGCCGCTCAAGCACGCCCTGCGGTGAATCCGCCCTCCGGTCAGCACGCCCCGCGGCAGGGCGGTCTCACCAGCCGGCGGAGGGCCCCGTCAGCTCGCGGACCGCGGGCCGGGCCGCGTCCAGCACCGTCATGAACCACGCGGAGAAGGTGTCCTTGCCATGCCGTTCGGCCAGCTCGGCAGGCGACACGAAGGCCGTCTCCGCGACTTCCTCCGGGTCGGGCCGCGGCGCTGCCTGCACGAGGCCGACGAACAGGTGGTTGTACTCCTGCTCGACCAGCCCGGAGGCCGGGTCCGGGTGGTTGTAGCGCACCGTGCCCGCCTCGGCGAGCAGCGACGGTGAGACAGCCAGCTCCTCGTACGTCCGCCGGGCCGCCGCCGCGAAAGGCGCCTCGCCGGGGTAGGGGTGACCGCAGCAGGTGTTGGACCACACGCCGGGGGAGTGGTACTTGCCGAGCGCCCGCTGCTGGAGCAGCAGCCGGCCCCGCTCGTCGAAGAGGAACACGGAGAAGGCGCGGTGCAGCCGCCCAGGAGGCTGGTGCGCGGAGAGCTTCTCCGCGGTGCCGATCGTCACGCCGCTCTCGTCGACCAGTTCCAGCAAAATCGCGTCTGCGGTGCCGTTCGACGAACTGTGCGTCGCGGTGGCAGGAGTGATCGGCATACCCATCCTTCACATCGGTCCTCGCGCCCCAAGTGTGCCGTACGAATCCGGCACTCTCGGCACTTCCCGGCACTCCCGCATGTCCCGCGCGGCGGCACGGGCGGCGGTCGTCACCGGTCGGACGCCGAGGAAGGGCCCAGTCGATCATCGTGCCCGGCGTCACGGACCGGGAACCGTCCACGGCGTGACCGGGAGAAGTGCCGCGGGAGGCAGGACCGGGCAGGAGGTGGACAAGCGGCGGACGGCCGCACTCCGCAGCGCGTTCCGGCACCCGCGCGCCCCCACCGCGCCGCACCGCTGCCGTCCGGCCTCAGTGGCACAGCCTCGCCTCGTGCTCCGCGTGGCCGCTGGGCTCCAGCTGGAAGGTGCAGTGCTCCACGTCGAAGTGGTCGCCGAGGCAGCCCTGCAACTCGTGCAGCATCTTCTCGTGGCCGATCGCGCTCAGCGCCTCGCCGCTCACCACCACGTGCGCCGACAGCACCGGCATGCCCGAGGTGATCGTCCAGGCGTGCAGGTCGTGGACGTCCTCCACCCCGTCCAGCGCCAGTATGTGGGCGCGCACCTCGGCGATGTCCACGCCCTTGGGCGCCGCCTCCAGCAGCACCTCCAGGGTCTCGCGCAGCAGCCGCCAGGTGCGCGGCACGATCATCAGGCCGATGACCAGCGACGCGATCGGGTCGGCCGGCTGCCAGCCGGTGGCCAGGATCACGAGCGCCGAGACGATCACCGCCAGGGAGCCCAGCGCGTCCGCCGCCACCTCCAGGAAGGCGCCCCGCACGTTCAGGCTCTCCTTCTGTCCGCGCATCAGCAGGGACAGCGACACCATGTTCGCCACCAGGCCGATCGCGCCGAAGACGACGGTCAGCCCGCCCGCGGTGCCGGCGGGGGTGATGAACCGTTCGATCGCCTCGTACAGGACGTAGCCGCCGACCCCGAGCAGCAGCAGGCAGTTGGCCAGGGCGGCGAGGATCTCGGCGCGGGCGAAACCGAACGTGCGCCGGTCGCTCGGCGGCCGGTTCGAGAAGTGAATGGCCAGCAGCGCCATGCCGAGACCCAGGGCGTCCGTCGCCATGTGCGCGGCGTCGGCGATCAGCGCGAGCGAGTCGGCGAGCACGCCGCCGACGATCTCGACGACCATGACGAAGAGCGTGATGGTCAGCGCCACCCGCAGTCTGCCGCGGTACGCGGCCGTCGCCGTCCCGCCGGCCCGCGCCCCGTGCGCGTGCCCGTGATCGTGCCCAGCCCCCATGAGAAGCAGCCTCCCTGTGCGTCCGGCGTCCGGCGTCCGGATCACAGTGAACTACGGGTAGGGGGTATCCGGCAACGCGGCACTGAACACCGTTGTCATCTGCCCTGACCTGCGGAAACGTTACGCAGGTCAGGGCGCCGCGACGCTCTTGGGGGGCCATTCGGGTGAGCCCGGCGAACGGCCGGTCCGAGGCGTCCCTGACCCTGAGCGAGCGCCCGTCGACACTGCGCGATGTCCGCGATGCCCGGTCTGCGAGCGCGGTTTGTGGGCCGGGCCCCGGATCCACGATGATGATCGCGGCAAAGGCGGGTGCAAGTGGCGTCGACCGACCGTGAAACGGGCGGTGAACACGGCGTTCCAGCCATCCGATAGCCTCTGCCGACACGCCGCCCGGGTGCCGCAGGCACGGGCGTCCCACCATGCACAGGCCCGGCGCCCAGGCGTCGGCACCCAGGGAGTGAGTTCGGTTGTCGACCGCCATCCTCACCGGTCAGCCGGTCCCCGGTTCGTCGATCGAGGGCGAGCTGCGGTCCCTGGGCTTCGACGTGCGTCTCGCCTCCGGCGCCGCCGACGCCGAGACGCTGCTGGCCCGGGTGCCGGCCGGTGAGCGGGTCGCCGTGGTCGACGCCCGCTTCGTCGGCCACCTGCACGCCCTGCGCCTCGGCCTCACCGACCCCCGCTTCCCGCTGGCCGCGATCCCCGGCGCCGTGACCGCCCAGCCGGACGCCCGCCAGGCCCTCACCCGCGCGATGGCCCGCGAGAACTCCGGCCACGGTGGCACCGCGCTGGCCGTCGACAGCCTCGCCGACCGGATCACCGCCGCCCTCGACGCCGACGGCGCGGGCGTCCACCGGCCCGAGCTCGGCAGCCTGGTCGCCGCCGTCCCCGCCGACCCCCAGGCGCGCAACGAGGCACGGCAGGCCGTCGCCGGCGTCGACGACGAGGCCGTACGCCTGAAGTCGGCGGTCAAGGCCCGCGACGGTTTCGTCACCACCTTCCTCATCAGCCCGTACTCCCGCTACATCGCCCGCTGGTGCGCGCGGCGCGGACTGACCCCCAACCAGGTCACCACCGCCTCGCTCATCACCGCGCTGATAGCGGCGGGCTGCGCGGCCACCGGCACCCGCGGCGGCTTCGTCGCCGCCGGCGTCCTGCTCATCGCCTCCTTCGTCCTCGACTGCACCGACGGACAGCTCGCCCGCTACTCCCTGCGCTACTCCACGCTCGGCGCCTGGCTGGACGCCACCTTCGACCGCGCCAAGGAGTACGCCTACTACGCGGGCCTCGCCCTCGGAGCCGCCCGCGGTGGCGACGACGTATGGACCCTCGCCCTCGGCGCGATGGTCCTCCAGACCTGCCGGCACGTCGTCGACTTCTCCTTCAACGAGGCCAATCACGACGCCGCCGCGCTCGGTAAAGCGTCGTTGGCCAGCCCCACCGCCGCCCTCTCCGACAAGCTCGACAGCGTCGGCTGGACGGTCTGGGTGCGGCGCATGATCGTCCTGCCCATCGGCGAACGCTGGGCCATGATCGCCGTCCTGACCGCGCTCACCACGCCCCGGATCACCTTCTACGCTCTGCTGATCGGCTGCGCGTTCGCCGCGACGTACACCACCGCGGGCCGGGTCCTGCGCTCGCTGACCCGCAAGGCGACGCGGACCGACCGGGCGGCGAAGGCGCTGGCCGACCTCGCCGACTCGGGGCCGCTCGCCGAGGCCGCCGCCCTGGGCCTGCGAAGCGCCGCCCGCCGGCTGCCCGGCTTCACCGCCCCCGCCGTCGCCCTCCTCGGCGGTGCGGCCGTCGTCGCGACGGCCGCCCTCACCGGCTTCGGCGGCCCCTGGCCGCTCGTCGCCGCGGTCGGCTACGTCCTGACCTCCGCCCTCGCCGTCGCCCGCCCCCTCAAGGGCGCCCTCGACTGGCTGGTCCCGCCGTTCCTGCGCGCCGCCGAGTACGGCACCGTCCTGGTGCTGGCGGCGAAAGCGGACGTGAACGGGGCGCTTCCCGCGGCTTTCGGGCTGGTGGCCGCGGTCGCCTACCATCACTACGACACGGTCTACCGCATCCGCGGCGACGCGGGAGCGCCGCCGCAGTGGCTGGTGCGGACGATCGGGGGGCACGAGGGCCGCACGCTGGTGATCACCGTGCTGGCCGTGCTGCTCACCGCCACACAGTTCAAGGTCGCGCTCACGGTCCTCGCCGTGGCCGTGGCCCTCGTGGTGCTCGTGGAGAGCATCCGCTTCTGGGTCGCCGCCCACAAGGTCGGCGCACCCGCCGTACACGACGAAGGAGAACCCGCATGATCGGCCTCGTGCTGGCGGCCGGCGCCGGACGCCGTCTGCGCCCCTACACCGACACCCTGCCCAAGGCACTGGTCCCGGTCGGCCCGGAGCGTGCGGAGGACAGCATCACGGTGCTGGACCTGACGCTGGCCAACTTCGCCGAGGTCGGCCTGACCGAGGTCGGGATCATCGTCGGTTACCGCAAGGAAGCCGTGTACGACCGCAAGGACGAGCTGGAGCGGAAGTACGGCGTCAAGCTCACCCTCATCGACAACGACAAGGCCGAGGAGTGGAACAACGCCTACTCCCTGTGGTGCGGCCGTGACGCCCTCAAGGACGGTGTGATCCTCGCCAACGGCGACACCGTGCACCCGGTCTCCGTCGAGAAGACCCTGCTCGCCGCCCGCGGCGACGGCAAGAAGATCATCCTCGCCCTCGACACGGTGAAGAACCTCGCCGAGGAGGAGATGAAGGTCGTCGTCGACCCCGACAAGGGCGTCCAGCGCATCACCAAGCTGATGGACCCGGCCGAGGCGACCGGTGAGTACATCGGCGTCACCCTCATCGAGGGCGAGGCGGCCGTCGAGCTGGCCGACGCGCTGAAGACCACCTTCGAGCGCGACCCGCAGCTGTACTACGAGGACGGCTACCAGGAGCTGGTCGACCGCGGCTTCAAGGTCGACGTGGCGCCGATCGGCGACGTCAAGTGGGTCGAGATCGACAACCACGACGACCTCGCCAAGGGCCGGGAGATCGCGTGCCAGTACTGACGAGGCTCATCCCGTCGCCGGTCGTCGTGGACATCCGCGCGGGTGCCCTCGACGACCTGGGATGCGTGCTCGCCGACGAGCGCATCTCCCACTCGGGCAAGCTGGCCGTCGCCGTCAGCGGCGGCTCGGGCGCCCGGCTGCGCGAGCGCGTCGCCCCGTCGCTGCCCGGCGCCGACTGGTTCGAGGTCGGCGGCGGCACCCTGGACGACGCGATCAAGCTGGCCGGCGCCATGAAGGGCGGCCACTACGACGCGGTCGTCGGCCTCGGCGGCGGCAAGATCATCGACTGCGCGAAGTTCGCCGCGGCCCGCATCGGCCTCCCGCTGGTCGCCGTGCCGACGAACCTGGCGCACGACGGGCTCTGCTCGCCGGTCGCCACCCTCGACAACGACGCGGGCCGCGGCTCCTACGGTGTGCCGAACCCGATCGCCGTCGTCATCGACCTGGACGTCATCCGCGACGCCCCGGTGCGGTTCGTGCGCGCCGGCATCGGCGACGCCGTCTCCAACATCTCCGCGATCGCGGACTGGGAGCTGGCCAACCGGGTCAAGGGCGAGCGGATCGACGGCCTGGCCGCCGCGATGGCCCGCCAGGCGGGCGAGGCCGTGCTCCGGCACCCGGGCGGTGTCGGCGACAACGACTTCCTCCAGGTGCTCGCCGAGGGCCTGGTCCTGACCGGCATCGCCATGTCGGTCTCCGGTGACTCGCGGCCCGCCTCCGGCGCCTGCCACGAGATCAACCACGCCTTCGACCTGCTCTTCCCCACCCGCGCGGCCTCCCACGGCGAGCAGTGCGGTCTGGGCGCGGCCTTCGCGATGTATCTGCGCGGGGCCCACGAGGAGTCCGCCCACATGGCCGAGGTACTGCGCAGGCACGGACTGCCGGTGCTGCCGGAGGAGATCGGGTTCACCCCGGAGGAGTTCTTCCAGGCCGTGGAGTTCGCCCCGCGGACGCGGCCCGGCCGCTACACGATCCTCGAGCACCTCGACCTCAAAACCGACCAGATCAAGGACCTGTACGCCGACTATGTCAAGGCCATCGGTAGCTGAACTCCGTCCGGTCGTCCACCCCGCGGGGGTGAAGGACCGGCGCAGCGGTGAGCACTGGGCGGGACGCCTCTACATGCGCGAGGTCTCGCTGCGGATCGACCGCTACCTGGTGAACACCAGGATCACGCCCAACCAGCTCACGTACCTGATGACCGTCTGCGGCGTGCTCGCGGCCCCGGCCCTGCTGGTGCCGGGGATCACGGGCGCCGTGCTCGGCGTCGTGGCGGTCCAGCTGTACCTGCTGCTGGACTGCGTCGACGGCGAGGTCGCGCGCTGGAAGAAGCAGTACTCGCTCGGCGGCGTCTACCTGGACCGGGTCGGTGCCTACCTGACCGACGCCGCGGTCCTGGTCGGCCTCGGCCTGCGCGCCGCCGACATCTGGGGCACCGGACGCATCGACTGGCTGTGGGCCTTCCTCGGCACCCTGGCCGCGCTCGGCGCCATCCTGATCAAGGCCGAGACCGACCTCGTCGGCGTGGCCCGGCACCAGACCGGCAAGGCGCCGGTCCAGGAGTCCGCGTCCGAGCCGCGCTCCTCCGGCATGGCGCTGGCCCGCCGGGCCGCCGGGGCGCTCAAGTTCCACCGGCTGATCCTGGGCATCGAGGCGTCCCTGCTGATCCTCGTCCTCGCGATCGTCGACGCGAGCCGCGGCGACCTGTTCTTCACCCGCCTCGGCACCGCCGTACTCGCGGGCATCGCGCTGCTGCAGACCCTGCTGCACCTGGTGTCCATCCTCGCCTCCAGCAGGCTGAAGTGAGCGGGACCATGAAGGTCGGCGCCGTCGTCATCACGATGGGCAACCGCCCCGAGGAGCTGCGCGCCCTGCTCGACTCGGTCGCGAAGCAGGACGGCGACCCGGTCGAGGTGGTCGTGGTCGGCAACGGCTCGCCCGTCCCGGAGGTGCCCAACGGCGTGCGCACCGTCGAGCTGCCCGAGAACCTGGGCATCCCCGGCGGCCGCAACGTCGGCATCGAGGCCTTCGGCCCGGGCGGCCAGGACGTCGACATCCTGCTCTTCCTCGACGACGACGGCCTGCTCGCCCGCACCGACACCGCGGAGCTGTGCCGCCAGGCCTTCGCGGCCGACGACGAGCTGGGCATCATCAGCTTCCGCATCGCCGACCCGGAGACCGGCGAGACCCAGCGCCGGCACGTCCCGCGGCTGCGCGCCTCCGACCCGATGCGCTCCTCCCGGGTCACCACCTTCCTCGGCGGCGCCAACGCCGTACGCACCCGCGTCCTCACGCAGGTCGGCGGCCTGCCGGACGCGTTCTTCTACGCCCACGAGGAGACCGACCTGGCCTGGCGCGCCCTCGACGCCGGCTGGATGATCGACTACCGGTCCGACATGGTGCTGAACCACCCCACGACCGCGCCCTCGCGCCACGCGGTCTACCACCGCATGGTCGCCCGCAACCGCGTCTGGCTCGCCCGCCGCAACCTCCCCGCGCTCCTCGTCCCGGTCTATCTCGGCGTGTGGATGCTGCTCACACTGCTGCGCCGCCCCTCGCGACCTGCCCTGAAGGCCTGGTTCGGCGGCTTCCGCGAGGGATGGGCCACCCCCTGCGGTCCTCGCCGGCCCATGAGGTGGCGTACGGTGTGGCGGCTGACCCGGCTGGGCCGGCCTCCCGTGATCTGACAAGCTCGTATCCGAGAGCGTCCCGGTCCGCCCGGGGCCAACAGGTCCATGCCAGGCCCGTGCGGCCGAGCATTCCGAAGACGAAAGTTTCCACCAGTGAGTGAGACAACGCACGACGGCACGGTCGCCATGACCAAGCCCGTGTCGCCCGACGAGGGCCTCACACCGGCCCGGCTCGCCGCCAAGTACGGGCTGTCCGTGAGTGGCGCCCGGCCGTCCCTCGCGGAGTACGTCCGTCAGCTGTGGAGCCGGCGCCACTTCATCGTCGCCTTCTCCCAGGCGAAGCTGACCGCCCAGTACAGCCAGGCCAAGCTCGGCCAGCTCTGGCAGGTGGCCACGCCGCTGCTGAACGCGCTCGTCTACTTCATGATCTTCGGCCTGATCCTCAACGCGGGCCGCGGCATGGAGAAGGACGTGTACATCCCGTTCCTGGTGACGGGTGTGTTCGTCTTCACCTTCACCCAGTCCTCGGCGATGGCGGGTGTACGCGCGATCTCCGGCAACCTCGGCCTGGTGCGGGCGCTGCACTTCCCGCGGGCCTCGCTCCCGATCTCGTTCGCGCTGCAGCAGCTCCAGCAGCTGCTGGCCTCGATGATCGTGATGTTCGCGGTGGTGGTCGGCTTCGGCAGCTACCCCTCGCTGTCCTGGCTGCTGGTCGTGCCGGCACTGGTCCTGCAGTTCCTCTTCAACATGGGGCTGGCGCTGATCGTGGCCCGGATGGGGGCGAAGACGCCGGACCTGGCCCAGCTGATGCCGTTCGTCATGCGGACCTGGATGTACGCGTCGGGCGTCATGTTCTCCATCCCGATCATGCTGGAGGACCAGCCGGCCTGGCTGGCCGACGTGCTCCAGTGGAACCCGGCCGCCGTCTACATGGACCTGATCCGCTTCGCGCTGATCGACGGCTACGGCTCCGAGAACCTGCCGCCGCACGTGTGGGCGGCCGCGCTCGGCTGGGCCGTGCTCCTCGCGGTGGGCGGCTTCGTGTACTTCTGGAAGGCGGAGGAGAGGTACGGCCGTGGCTGAGCAGCAGCAGGGCGAGCGGGTGCCGACGGTCATCGCGGACGAACTGCACATCGTCTACCGCGTCAACGGCGCCAAGACCGGCAAGGGCAGCGCGACCGCGGCCCTGAGCCGCATGATCAGGAGAGGCGAGGAGCGGGGCGTGCGCAAGGTGCACGCCGTGCGGGGCGTCTCCTTCACCGCCTACCGTGGCGAGGCCATCGGCCTGATCGGTTCCAACGGATCCGGCAAGTCGACCCTGCTGCGGGCCATCGCAGGCCTGCTGCCCGCCGAACGGGGCAAGGTCTACACCGACGGCCAGCCCTCCCTGCTCGGCGTGAACGCGGCGCTGATGAACGACCTGACCGGCGAGCGCAACGTCATCCTCGGCGGACTGGCCATGGGGATGACCCGCGAGCAGATCAAGGAGCGCTACCAGGACATCGTCGACTTCTCCGGGATCAACGAGAAGGGCGACTTCATCACCCTGCCGATGCGCACCTACTCCTCCGGCATGGCCGCCCGCCTGCGGTTCTCCATCGCCGCCGCCAAGGACCACGACGTCCTGATGATCGACGAGGCCCTGGCCACCGGCGACCGCAAGTTCCAGACGCGCTCCGAGGAGCGCATCCGGGAGCTGAAGAAGGAGGCCGGCACCGTCTTCCTGGTCAGCCACAACAACAAGTCCATCCGCGACACCTGCAACCGCGTGCTGTGGCTGGAACGCGGGGAACTGCGGATGGACGGGCCGACCGACGAGGTGCTCAAGGAGTACGAGAAGTTCACGGGCAAGTAGCCCGACACGCCGGGGCCGCGCGGGAACTGTTCCCGCGCGGCCCCGCGTCTGCAAAGGAAACGTCAACTCCTGGCGATCTCAGGAATCTTGAAGCCGACCGGTGTGTTCTCGTGATGCGCGGAGGACCCCGGCCAACTTCCGCGAGTTGTACGACGTAAGCTGTACCGGTCCCGAAACGCGGCACATGGGGCGATAATGCCCGACACCCTCGGAGCGGGCCTGCCGCACGGGCGGTCAGGCGGCGTGTCCGAAATAGTGTGCATTGGGTCGGCAGTGTAGAACGGGAGATGTGACGGCAATGGCTACGGAAACTCCCCACCTCCGAGAAGCATGCGCCGTCGCCGCCCAGGGCAGTCCGCGATGACGGTGACCGAAACGGCGCACGCCGTCGACCCGGAGCGCGGCACCCTCGCCAAGGCCGCGGACGAGAACTTCCCCGTGGCTCCCTTCTTCCTGCCCCGCGACTGGCGCACCGACCTCATGGCCGTGTACGGCTTCGCCCGCCTCGTCGACGACATCGGCGACGGCGACCTGGCCCCCGGCGGCGCCGACGCCCGCCTCCTCGGCGTCCCCGCCGACCGCGCCGAGGACCGGCTGCTGATGCTGGACGCCTTCGCGGACGACCTGCGCAGGGTCTTCGACGGCACCCCCCGCCACCCGCTGCTGCGCCGCCTCCAGCCGACCGTGCGCCGCCGCTCGATGACCCCCGAACCCTTTCTCGGCCTGATCGCCGCCAACCGCCAGGACCAGCTGGTCGGGCGGTACGAGACCTACGACGACCTCCTCGCCTACTGCGAGCTGTCCGCCAACCCGGTCGGCCGGCTCGTCCTCGCCGTCACCGGTACCTCGACGCCCGAGCGGATCCGCCGCTCCGACGCGATCTGCACCGCCCTGCAGATCGTCGAGCACCTCCAGGACGTCGCCGAGGACCTGGGCCGCGACCGTGTCTACCTGCCCGCCGAGGACCTGAAGCGCTTCCACGTCCAGGAGACGGACCTCGCCGCACCCACCGCGAACGCGTCGGTACGCGCCCTGATCGCGTACGAGGCCGGGCGCGCCCGCGATCTGCTGAACGAGGGCGCCCCCCTGGTGGGCAGCGTCCGCGGCAGGCTGCGCCTGCTGCTCGCGGGGTTCGTGGCGGGAGGCCGGGCGGCGCTGAGGGCGATCGCCGCCGCCGACCACGACGTACTTCCCGGCCCGCCCAAGCCCGGCAAGGTCCAGTTGCTGCGCGAGGTGGGCGTGACCCTGCGAGGAGAGGGGTGATCCAGGCCGTGGATTCGTCGGAGCACGCGTCGGCGCCGGTACTCGCCGCCTACAGCTACTGCGAGGCCGTCACCGGACAGCAGGCCCGCAACTTCGCCTACGGCATCCGGCTGCTGCCGACGCCCAAGCGCCGGGCGATGTCGGCGCTGTACGCGTTCTCGCGCCGCGTCGACGACATCGGTGACGGGGTCCTCGCGGACGACGTCAAGGTCGCCAGGCTCGAGGAGACCCGAGCCGTGCTCGCCCGCATCCACGAGGGCGCGGTCGACGAGGACGACACCGACCCGGTCGCCGTCGCCCTCGCCCACGCCTCGCGTGCCTTCCCGATCCCGCTCGGCGGCCTCGACGAGCTGATCGACGGCGTCCAGATGGACCTGCGGGGCGAGACCTACGAGACCTGGGACGACCTGAAGGTCTACTGCCGCTGCGTGGCGGGCGCCATCGGACGCCTCTCACTCGGCGTGTTCGGTACGGAGCCGGGGGCGCGCGGCGCCGAGCGCGCGCCCGAGTACGCCGACACGCTCGGGCTCGCGCTTCAGCTCACCAACATCCTGCGGGACGTCCGCGAGGACGCCGAGGACGGGCGGACCTACCTGCCCGCCGACGACCTCGCCAAGTTCGGCTGCTCGGCCGGGTTCAGCGGACCGACGCCGCCCGAGGGCTCCGATTTCGCGGGCCTCGTGCACTTCGAAGTACGTCGGGCCCGCGCCCTTTTCGCCGAGGGCTACCGGTTGCTGCCCATGCTCGACCGGCGCAGCGGCGCCTGCGTGGCCGCCATGGCCGGCATCTACCGCCGCCTCCTGGACCGCATCGAGCGCGACCCCGAGGCCGTGCTGCGCGGCCGGGTCTCGCTCCCCGGACGCGAGAAGGCGTACGTCGCCGTGCGCGGCCTGTCCGGTCTCGACGCCCGGCACGTCACCCGGCGGGCCGTCAGGAGGCGCGCCTGATGGACACATCCGGCACACTCGACACGCCGGACCCGGGCGGTGCCTCCGGCGAAGAACGGCGGGCAACCCTCCGGTGGCGGTCGGCGTCCCTGACTGAGACGGTCTGCCGTACGCCGTTCAAGCACCGCGGCGACCGGACAGGGAAGGGCGCACCATGACGCACGGCAACGGCACGCGTGACGGCGGGCAGCTCGCGGACGTCTCCGCCCTCCGCCCCGGCGGGCACGCCGTCGTGGTCGGTGGCGGGCTCGCCGGAGTCACCGCCGCGCTCGCGCTCGCCGACGCCGGAGTGCGCGTCACCCTGCTCGAAGGCCGGCCCCGCCTGGGCGGGCTCGCCTTCTCCTTCCAGCGCGGCGACCTCACCGTCGACAACGGCCAGCACGTGTACCTGCGCTGCTGCACCGCCTACCGCTGGTTCCTCGACCGTATCGGCGGGGCGGCGCTCGCTCCCGTGCAGGACCGTCTCGACGTGCCCGTTCTCGACCTGGCCAGGCCCGAGGGACGGCGGCTCGGCAGACTGCGGCGCGACGCGTTGCCCGTGCCCCTGCATCTGGGGCGGAGCCTCGCCACGTATCCGCATCTCTCGCTCGCCGAGCGCGCGAGTGTCGGGCGTGCCGCGCTCGCGCTCAAGGGGCTCGACCTCGCCGATCCGGCCCTGGACACCCAGAACTTCGGCAGCTGGCTGGCCGCGCACGGTCAGTCGGCGCGCGCCGTCGAGGCCCTGTGGGACCTGGTCGGGGTCGCCACCCTCAACGCGGTCGCGGGCGACGCCTCCCTGGGGCTCGCCGCGATGGTGTTCAAGACCGGTCTGCTGTCCGACCCGGGCGCGGCCGACATCGGCTGGGCCCGCGTCCCGCTGGGCCACCTGCACGACCGGCTGGCCCGCAAGGCGCTCGACTCCGCGGGCGTCCGTACCGAGGTCCGTACACGCGTCACCTCCGTCCGTACCGACGAGAACGGCGGCTGGAGCGTCCAGGTTCCCGACGAGACGCTGCAGGCGGACGCCGTCGTCCTCGCCGTACCGCAGCGCGAGGCGCACGACCTGCTGCCCGCCGGCGCCCTCGACGCCCCCGGGAACCTCCTGGAGATCGGCACCGCGCCGATCCTCAACGTCCACGTGATCTACGACCGCAAGGTGCTCGCCACGCCGTTCCTCACGGCTCTCGGCACCCCGGTCCAGTGGGTGTTCGACCGTACCGAGGCCTCCGGGCTGGAGGAGGGTCAGTACCTGGCGCTGTCGCAGTCGACCGCGCAGCACGAGATCGACGAGCCCGTGGCCGCGCTGCGCGAGCGGTACCTGCCCGAGCTGGAGCGGCTGCTGCCCCGCACCCGGGGCGCCGGGGTCAAGGACTTCTTCGTGACCAGGGAGCGCACCGCGACCTTCGCTCCCGCCCCCGGCGTCGGACGGCTCCGGCCCGGCGCCCGCACCAAGGCACCCGGCCTCTACCTGGCCGGAGCGTGGACCGCCACCGGGTGGCCCGCGACCATGGAGAGTGCGGTTCGCAGTGGTGTCGGGGCGGCGGGCGCCGCGCTCGGCGCCCTGGGCCGGTCCCGCGGCCTCCTTCCCGATTTCTTCGAGGAGGCGGCGTGAAAGCCGATCCGCGTGGGACCGACTCCCGCACTCCCGGTACCGCAACTGGAGGAAAGACTGTGCCCACTGTGCCCCCGGCCCCGAAGGCCGCTCCGAGGACCACGGTGGACGTGACCGCGCTCCTGGAGCGCGGCCGGACACTGGCCACGCCGGTCCTGCGGGCAGCCGTCGACCGCCTGGCACCTCCCATGGACACCGTCGCCGCCTACCACTTCGGCTGGATCGACGCCCAGGGCAATCCCGCGGCCGGCGACGGCGGAAAGGCCGTCCGCCCCGCGCTCGCGGTGCTCTCCGCCGAGGTCACCGGAGCCGCGCCCGAGGTCGGCGTACCCGGCGCGGTGGCCGTGGAACTGGTGCACAACTTCTCCCTCCTGCACGACGACCTGATGGACGGCGACGAACAGCGCCGCCACCGCGACACCGTCTGGAAGGTGCACGGCCCGGCCCAGGCCATCCTGGTCGGCGACGCCCTGTTCGCGCTCGCCAACGAGGTGCTGCTGGAGCTCGGCACCGTCGAGGCCGGCCGCGCCACCCGCCGCCTGACCAAGGCGTCCCGCGCCCTGATCGACGGTCAGGCCCAGGACATCTCCTACGAGCACCGCGACCGCGTCAGCGTCGAGGAGTGCCTGGAGATGGAGGGCAACAAGACCGGCGCCCTGCTCGCCACCGCCAGCTCCATCGGCGCGGTGCTCGGCGGCGCCGACGAGCACACCGCCGACACGCTGGAGAGGTACGGCTACCACCTCGGCCTCGCCTTCCAGGCCGTCGACGACCTCCTCGGCATCTGGGGCGACCCGGAGGCCACCGGCAAGCAGACCTGGAGCGACCTGCGCCAGCGCAAGAAGTCCCTCCCGGTCGTGGCCGCCCTCGCGGCGGGTGGCCCCGCCTCCGAGCGGCTCGGCGAGATCCTCGCCGCCGACGCCAAGAGCAGCGACTTCGCGAACTTCTCCGAGGAGGAGTTCGCGGCCCGCGCCGCCCTCATCGAGGAGGCGGGCGGCCGGGAATGGACCGCCGACGAGGCACGCCGTCAGCACACCATCGCCATCGAAGCCCTCGACGCCGTCGACATGCCCGACCGGGTGCGGGACCGGTTCACGGCGCTCGCGGACTTCGTCGTCGTACGAAAGAGATGATCACTATCGGTCGAATAGCCCTCGCGTAGTCGCCGGCCGGTGTCGCGGGAAGACGAGCACCGGCCGACGGCGGACCCACAGCAGAAGCACCACTTGTTACTGCACGAAGGGGAAGCCATGACAGCGACGACCGACGGAAGCACCGGGGCCACCCTGAAGCCCCTCGCAGCCGCGGCCAGCGAAACCGACATCACGATCCCCGCGACGGCGGCCGGGGTACCAGAAGCCGCCGCACGCGCCACCCGGCGCGCCACGGACTTCCTGCTCTCCCGGCAGGACGCCCAGGGCTGGTGGAAGGGCGACCTCGAGACGAACGTCACGATGGACGCCGAGGACCTGCTCCTTCGCCAGTTCCTGGGCATCCTGGACGAGGCGACGACACACGCCGCCGCCCTCTTCATCCGCGGCGAGCAGCGCGAGGACGGCACCTGGGCCACCTTCTACGGCGGTCCGGGCGACCTGTCCGCCACCATCGAGGCCTACGTCGCCCTCCGCCTGGCCGGCGACTCGCCCGACGCGCCGCACATGGCCAGGGCGTCGGAGTGGATCCGGTCCCGGGGCGGCATCGCCGCCGCCCGCGTCTTCACCCGGATCTGGCTCGCCCTGTTCGGCTGGTGGAAGTGGGACGACCTGCCCGAACTCCCGCCGGAGCTGATCTACTTCCCCACCTGGGTGCCGCTCAACATCTACGACTTCGGCTGCTGGGCCCGGCAGACCATCGTGCCGCTGACCATCGTCTCCGCGAAGCGGCCGGTACGACCCGCGCCCTTCCCGCTCGACGAGCTGCACACCGACCCGGCCCTCCCCAACCCTCCGCGGCCCCCGGCACCGGCGGCGAGCTGGGACGGCGTCTTCCAGCGCCTCGACAAGGCACTGCACGCCTACCGCAAGGTCGCTCCGCGCCGACTGCGCCGGGCCGCGATGAACACGGCCGCCCGCTGGATCATCGAGCGGCAGGAGAACGACGGCTGCTGGGGCGGCATCCAGCCCCCGGCCGTCTACTCGGTCATCGCGCTCTACCTGCTCGGCTACGACCTCGAACACCCCGTGATGCGCGCCGGGCTGGAGTCGCTGGACCGCTTCGCCGTGTGGCGCGAGGACGGGGCCCGGATGATCGAGGCCTGCCAGTCCCCGGTGTGGGACACCTGCCTGGCCACCATCGCGCTGGCCGACGCCGGGGTGCCCGAGGACCACCCGCAGCTGGTGAAGGCCGCGGACTGGATGCTCGGCGAGCAGGTCGTGCGCCCCGGCGACTGGTCGGTGAAGCGGCCCGGACTCCCGCCCGGCGGCTGGGCGTTCGAGTTCCACAACGACAACTACCCCGACATCGACGACACCGCCGAGGTGGTCCTCGCCCTGCGCCGGGTCCGCCACCACGACCCGGAGCGGGTGGAGAAGGCCATCGGCCGCGGTGTGCGCTGGAACCTCGGCATGCAGTCGAAGAACGGCGCCTGGGGCGCGTTCGACGTCGACAACACCAGCTCCTTTCCCAACCGGCTGCCGTTCTGCGACTTCGGCGAGGTCATCGACCCGCCGTCCGCGGACGTCACCGCGCACGTCGTCGAGATGCTCGCCGTCGAGGGCCTCGCCCACGACCCGCGCACCCGGCGCGGCATCCAGTGGCTGCTGGACGAACAGGAGGCGGACGGCTCGTGGTTCGGCCGCTGGGGCGTCAACTACGTCTACGGCACCGGCTCCGTGGTCCCCGCCCTCACCGCCGCCGGACTCCCCACCTCGCACCCGGCCATCCGCCGCGCGGTGACCTGGCTGGAGTCCGTCCAGAACGACGACGGCGGCTGGGGCGAGGACCTGCGCTCCTACCGGTACGTCAGGGAGTGGAGCGGCCGGGGCGCCTCGACCGCCTCGCAGACGGCCTGGGCCCTGATGGCACTGCTGGCGGCGGGGGAGCGGGAGTCCAGGGCCGTCGAACGCGGTATCGGATGGCTGGCCGCCACCCAGCGGGAGGACGGTTCCTGGGACGAGCCCTACTTCACCGGGACCGGCTTCCCCTGGGACTTCTCCATCAACTACCACCTCTACCGGCAGGTCTTCCCGCTCACCGCGCTGGGCAGGTACGTGCACGGCGAACCCTTCGCGAAGAAGCCGCGCGCGGCGGCGGTCGCCGCCCCCGCCGAGCAGCCCTCGACCGAGACGTCCGCGGCCGAGGTGAAGGGCAGCTGATGAACCGAGAGTCCGGCCCGTCCCCGCTGCTGATCGCCTGTGCGCTCGGCATCGAGCACCTCGCCCTGCGCACCGGCGACCGCGGCGGCGCCGGCGGGCCGGTCACCGTCCTGCGCACGGGCATGGGCCCGAAGGCGGCCGAGCGCTCGGTCGCCCGGGTCCTGGCCGATCCCGCGCTCGGTGACGCCGCCGTGCTGGCCACGGGTTTCTGCGCCGGACTCGCCCCCGGCATGCACCCCGGCGACCTGGTCGTCGCCGAGGAGACCCGGGACCCGCGCGGCACCGTCGCCGGCGTGGGGACGGACCGGCTCGTCAAGGAACTCGCACGTGCCGTACCGGGGCGCACCGTCCACACCGGGCCGCTGACCGGCTCGGACCACGTCGTCCGGGGTCCCGAACGCGCCGATCTGCTCGCGACCGGCGCGATCGCCGTCGACATGGAGTCCGCGGCCACGCTCCTGAGCGCCGTCCGGGCGGGCATGCGTCCGGTTGCGGCCGTCCGAGTGGTCGTGGACGCTCCAGAACACGAACTCGTCCGGATCGGCACGGTGCGCGGTGGAATATCGGCTTTCCGCGTCCTTCGATCCGTTCTTCCCGCATTCTTCGAATGGCACCGTTCCTTGCTGCTCCCCCGGAGGTGAGCCAGATGGCCATGCCGCTGCGCCAGTCCATCAAGGTCGCTACATACCTGGCCGAACAGAAGATTCGCCGACGGGACAAGTTCCCGCTCATCGTGGAGCTGGAACCGCTCTTCGCCTGCAACCTCAAGTGCGAGGGATGCGGCAAGATCCAGCACCCGGCCGGAGTGCTGAAGCAGCGCATGCCGGTCGCGCAGGCCGTGGGGGCGGTGCTCGAATCCGGTGCGCCGATGGTCTCCATCGCCGGCGGCGAGCCGCTGATGCACCCTCAGATCGACGAGATCGTCCGTCAGTTGGTGGCCAAACGGAAGTACGTCTTCCTGTGCACCAACGCGCTGCTCATGCGCAAGAAGATGGACAAGTTCACACCCTCGCCGTACTTCGCCTTCGCGGTGCACATCGACGGGCTGCGGGAGCGGCACGACGAGTCCGTGGCGAAGGAGGGGGTGTTCGACGAGGCCGTGGAGGCCATCAAGGAGGCCAAGCGGCGCGGCTTCCGGGTGACCACCAACTCGACCTTCTTCAACACCGACACCCCGCAGACCATCGTCGAGGTGCTCAACTTCCTCAACGACGACCTCAAGGTCGACGAGATGATGATCTCGCCCGCCTACGCCTACGAGAAGGCGCCCGACCAGGAGCACTTCCTGGGAGTGGAGCAGACCCGCGAGCTGTTCAAGAAGGCGTTCTCGGGCGGCAACCGGGCCCGCTGGCGGCTCAACCACTCCCCGCTGTTCCTCGACTTCCTCGAGGGCAAGGTCGACTTCCCGTGCACCGCGTGGGCGATCCCGAACTACTCCCTCTTCGGCTGGCAGCGCCCCTGCTACCTGATGAGCGACGGGTACGTCCCGACGTACCGGGAGCTGATCGAGGAGACCGACTGGGACAAGTACGGCCGCGGCAAGGACCCGCGCTGCGCCAACTGCATGGCGCACTGCGGCTACGAGCCCACCGCCGTCCTGGCCACCATGGGCTCCCTCAAGGAGTCCCTGCGTGCCATGCGCGAGACCGTCTCCTCGAACCGGGAGTGACCTCGTGACCGCCATCTCCCTGGGCGTCCCCGAGGTCCCGGTCCGGCCGATCGCCGAGCGACGCGTGTCGCGGCGGATCCAGGTCGGGCCGGTGGCCGTCGGGGGCGGGGCCCCGGTGTCGGTGCAGTCCATGACCACGACCCGTACCTCCGACATCGGTGCGACGCTGCAGCAGATCGCCGAGCTGACGGCGTCCGGCTGCCAGATCGTCCGGGTGGCCTGCCCGACGCAGGACGACGCGGACGCCCTGGCCGTGATCGCGAGGAAGTCGCAGATCCCGGTGATCGCGGACATCCACTTCCAGCCCAAGTACGTGTTCGCCGCGATCGAGGCGGG
>NZ_JBIWGG010000007.1:316215-585480 GCF_044763415.1 Streptomyces sp. NPDC096048 | reverse complement strand
TACCTCTTCGGCCGCAGCCGCACCAGCGAAGTGACGTACAAGGTCCTCTACACCGTCTTCGCCATCGCCGGATCCCTGCTGACCCTGCAGACCCTCATCGACCTGGCCGACGCGGTCCTCTTCTCCCTCGCCGTCATCAACATCATCGGCCTCTACCTCCTCGCCCCCGTCGTCAAGCGCGAACTCAACACCTTCCTGGAGTACGTCCGCGCCCGCAACGCCGGACAGACCACCGGAAACGGCAACGAAGACCAGGAGTCGGCGAAGAGCACCGTCTGACCCACCGCATCCGGACCCACCCCCCGGAGACACCCCCGGCCGAAGACCGAGCAAGGGCCCGTACTCACCTCACAACCCTGGTGAGCACGGGCCCGTTCGCCATCCCCCGACCTGTTCGTGGGGGGGGGCTGGCCCACGTCCGGGGGATCGTAGGTGATCGAGCGACCGACCCATGTCATGCGCGTCCCGTGCGCGAGGCCGCGGATGCCTTGGGCGGCGCACGCCGTGCTCACGGCCGGTGGACGTGTCCGTCCTTCTCGCGCGCGTCCGGCGTCCGCGCACTGCTCGCCGGCTCTGGAATGCCGGCCAGGTCCTCGACGTCGAAGATCCTCGCGATAGGCACGTCGGTGCTGCTGTGGGCGACGATCGAGAAGGCGATGCAGACAGCGATGAGCGTGTACGCCTGCTCCCCCTGCGGAATACCGGCCTGCAGCACGAGGAGCCCGTAGACCACCGACGCGAAGCCCTTGGGGCCGAACCACGCGGCCACCAGTTTCTCCCGTCGGTCGAACTGCGTACCGACGAGGGAGATCAGCATCGATGCCGGGCGCACCAGCATGATCGCCAGGACGACGGCCACGTAGCCGGTCCAGGACAGATCGGCGAAGAGCTGGGGCGTCAGCAGGGCACCGAAGACCAGCAGCGCGGCGAACTTCGCCAGTTCCGCGAGCGCCTCACCGAGCGGTTCGAAGGCCGTCTTCGCCTCGGGCGACACGGAGGTGAGAACGGCACCCGCGGAGAAGGCGGCCAGGTACGGATTCGCATGAGTCAGGTGGCACGCGGCGTACAGAATGATCCCGGTGGCCAGGGGCAGCAGCGGCTGCAGCTTGGGCTCTGCTCCCAGCAGCGGGAACCGGGCGAGGCCGTTGACCAGGAGCGGCAGCACCACGCCGAAGGCAAGTCCCAGGCCGAGCTCCAGGGCGATCATCCCCAAGGACGACTGCGCGTGGCCGCTGGTCGGCCCGGCGGCGGCGATGAGAACGAGCACCACCGGCAGGGCGAGCCCGTCATTGATGCCGCTCTCCACGTTCAGCAACTGCCGCAGTTTGGGCGGCACTTCCTTGCGTCCCACGATCGCCGAGGCGAAGACCGGGTCGGTGGGGGCCAGGACGGCACCCACGAGGAAGGAGGTCGTCCAGTCCAGCCCGACCAGGTAGTGGGTGATCAGCGCCATGCCGACGAAGGCGAGGGGCATGCCGAGGCCGAGGGCGCGGGCCGGGTTCTTCCAGTTCTCCCTGAGTTTCGGGAAGGACACGTGCATGCCGTCGGTGAACAGCACCGCGAACAGGGCGAGATCGGCGGTGACCGCGACGATCTCGCTGTCCGGGGTGATGTGGACCAGCCCGAGGAAGCCTTCGCTGACGAGAGCGCCGCCGACCAGGAAGAGGAAGGAGGTGGACAGCACGGTCCGGGCCGCGAGTCCGGAGAGCAGAACCGCGATGAGCAGAGCGGCACCGAAGACCGCGACGAGTACCACGAAGACCAACTCCGATCGACGAAGACAGCTGTTCCCAGTCGCCGACCAGACTTCCCGGCACTCCGTGACGGACTTTACACGCCCCTTACGCGTCCCTGACAGGTGCCTGGCGGGCAGCGCCGCCCACCGGACACTGCCGCGCCCCGGCGGGACGCCATGCGCTGGGTGGCCCCCTCATTCTTCCCCGGACCCGGGCGCCGGGCGGGCGGCGTGCCGGGCTGTCGGGTTGGCGACGAGGTGGCGCGGGTCGGCGGCGCGGTTGATGGCCGACTCGACCGCCGCGACCCGGTCGGCCAGCAGTCCGAGGGCGGCGACGGCTCGGGTGAGGGGGTCACTCTCGGGCCCGCCGAGGGTCTGGGTGCGGACGTACGCCGCCTTCAGCTCCGCCCAGCGACCGGCCTGGGCGGCGGTGAGGGTGCCCCGCAGCTCGGCCAGCTTCAGCAGGCCGGCCTCGGCGCCGGTGGTCAGCGTCTGGGCCTCCGCCGTGTAGTGGTCGTCGATCAGGGCGGACACCTCGGCGTCGTTCATGACCGGCTGGATGCGCTGGACGATCTTGTTCATGTTGCGGTAGGAGCCCTGGAGCCGGAAGGGCGGCTCGAACCGGGTGGTGTCCGACTGGGCGGCCGAGGCGATGTACGCGGCGTTGACCGCGAGGACGGTCTCGCGGGCGCTGAGCAGATGGCGCAGGACCGCGGTGATCCGGTCCAGCTCGGCGGGCGCGTACGGGTGGGTCAGCCGGTCGGCGCGCGCGGCCGGGTCGCCCCCGGCCAGCCGGAGCAGCAGTTCCAGGTCGGCGCGGTCGCGGCCGGCGAGCGGGGCGAGGACCGGATTGGCGGTCAGGGCGTTCTCGACGAAGCTGAGGGCGAAGGCGTCCTGCTTGCCGGTGAGGACCTCGCCGAGGTTCCACACGTCGGCGCGGTTGGCGAGCATGTCGGGGACCTGGAAGCGGCTGCCGGACTCGGTGTACGGGTTGCCCGCCATGCACACCGCGAAGCGCTTGCCGCGCAGGTCGTAGGTGCGGGGCTCGCCGTCGCGTACGCCCTCGATGCGGCGGGTGGCGTCGCACAGCGGGATGAACTGCTGGAGCAGCTCGGGCGAGGTGTGCTGGATGTCGTCGAGGTAGAGCAGGGTGTTGTTGCCCGCCTCCAGCGCGAAGTTGATCTTCTCGATCTCCTGCCGGGCGGTGGCGTTGGGGGCCTCGGCCGGGTCGAGCGAGGTCACCGTGTGGCCCAGTGCCGGGCCGTTGACCTTCACCAGCAGCAGGCCGAGCCGGTCGGCGACGTACTCCACGAGGGTCGTCTTGCCGTAGCCCGGCGGGGAGATGAGCAGCAGCAGGCCGCCGGTGTCGGTGCGCTTGGCGTCGCCCGTGGTGCCGAGCTGCTTGGCGAGGCTGTCGCCGATCAGGGGGAGGTAGACCTCGTCGATGAGCCTGCTGCGCACGAACGCGGACATCACGCGCGGCCGGAACTCGTCGAGGCGCAGGCGGCCGCGCTCGGCGGCGACCAGTGCCGCGCGGCGGCGCTGGTAGGCGCGGTGGGCGGGGAGCTCGCGGGCGCGGAACTCCCGTGCGCGGGCGATGAGCTCGTCGACGCGGACGGTCAGGGTCCGGTCGTGGACGCGCGGGTGGGTGCCGAGCAGGCTCTCGACGGTCTCGGTCAGCGGAGCGTCGGCCTCGTAGCGGGGCAGACCGGGGCACAGTTCCGCGGTCACGGCCTCGGCCAGATCGCCCGGGGCGAGGTCGGTGCCGGTCGCGGTGGTGTACGACGTCAGCCACGCCTCGACGAGTTGCCTGCGGGCGGCCGGGGCGGTGAGGGCGGTGAGGTCGTCGTCGTAGGCGGAGCCGCCGACGGTGCGGCGGAACTTGTCGAGCAGGGTCCGGGTGCCCGCGCTGAGGACGAAGCCGTCGGGGCCGGTCGTCAGCTCCTCGAAGAGGTAGGCGGCCGCCGCTCGCGTGCCGATCACGTCGGCGAGTTCGGCTTCCAGGTCGGCGATCGCGGGCGCGAGCCCGAAGGTGTCGCGGGCCCGGGCCAGGGAGACGGCGCGGCGGGTCCAGGCGTCGCGTTCCTCGGCCGTCGTGCCATGCGCCCAGAAGAACTGGGCGGCGGCGCGGGCAGTCGGCTCGTGGCGCAGGAGGCCCGCGCCCTCGTGCAGGCGCAGGAGGGCGGCGAGGATCAGGGCCGCGTCATGGTCGTGGACACCGCGCTCGTAGCCCTCGTCGTAGGCCGCCTCCGCTGCCTGGCGGACCAGGGCGGGCAGGTCGTCGGCCGCTGCGAGGGCTGCCGGACCGCACTCGTCGAGCAGGCGGGCGGCGAGGTGTTCGGCGCGGTAGATCTCGGGCGACTCCGAGGACAGCGGGCGGTCCCAGTACGGGCGGGTGGCGGCGAAGTCGGGGTCGGTGACCGGGGCGCGGTAGTCCGTGCCCGTCAACGCGAAGGCCAGGTTCTCGCCCTGGGGGACGAGGGTGAGGTCCAGCGGCTGGGTGTTGACCGCGAAGCGGTGGCCGCCCAGGCGGACGGTGCGGCCGCCGTCGGCGTACAGGTCGGTGCGGTCGCGCAGCGCGCGCAGGGCCTGCTGCCGGGCGGTCTTCAGGCGGCCGTCGAGTTCTTCCGCTCTGACCTGGTCGCCGAGTGAGCGCAGCTCGTCGGCCGTGCGGCGCACCTTGGCGGGCATCGGATCGGAGGTGAAGTACGTGGTGACGGCGTCCGCGTCGGCGAGCGAGGACGCCCGGCGGACGATCGTGGCCAGGACCCGGTCGGCCGACTCGGCCAGGCGCTCGGCCCTGCGGGCACGGGCGTCGGCGAGGGTCTGCTTACGGGCGGAAAGCGCCTCGTGGATCTCGTCGCGCTTGTCCGCCAGCTCGGCGAGGAAGTCGTCGGACTCGGCGAACCGGGACTCCAGGTCCTCCACCCGCACGAGCAGGCGGGCGAGTTGTTCGTCGCAGTCCTCGGGGGTGCCGGCCGCCGCGAGGGCACCGGTGACCGCCTGGCCGAGCAGCGCGAACTCCGCGGTGAACTCGGCCCGGCCCTCGCGGTCCCGCAGGGCACGGCGGCGGCCGTCCAGCGTGGCGCGGGCGCGGTTGACACCCCCGAGGACCTCGGCGATCCGCTCCAGGACGGACGTGCGGACGGTGGCGTCGCCGATGTCCAGGCCGGAGACGACGTCGGTCACCGTGCGCAGGTTGTCGGCGTGCTCGTCGAGGCGGGCCGCGACGGGCTCCGCCTCGGCCACGGTGGTGATCGCCTCGGCGTCGGCGACGAGCCGCTCGATGTCGGCGCGGTGGTCGGCGAAGGCGTCCTCGTGCGCCAGGTGGGTCACGGCCCGCTGCCCGAACGAGACGAGGTCGTGCTCGACGTCCGCGGCCAGCTCGTCGATGCGGTCGGTGTCGGCGTACCGCATGTCCTTGAGGGTGAGCAGGTGCCCCTGGGCCTGCCGGAGCTCAGTGAGCCCTGCCACCCACGCCTCGGCGCCGCGCGGTGCCTCGCCGCGCAGGCGCCGTACGACGGTGGCGACGCGTGCCGTCGCCTCGGTGAGCGCGTCGGCCGCCTGGCGGGTGAGCGTCCGCACCGTCTCGAACTCGGCCAGCACCTGTTCCGCGGTGTCCCTCACCCGGGTGAGCGGCTCGTGCAGGGCACCGAGGTCCGCCTCGGCCAGCCAGTGGTGCGAGTCGGCGGCTCGGGCACAGGCGGCCACGAGCGCCTCGTAGACCTCTCCGGTCGGGGTGGTCTCGGTGACCGCGCGCGCGACGGACAGGCAGTCGGAGATGCCGCGCACGAGGTCGGCGTTGCCGACGCGGGCGAGCGGACCGGTGCCGGCCGGCTGGGCGGCGGCGTGGGTGTCGGAGACGTACGGGGAGGTCCACCGCTGCACCGGGTGCACGCGCTGCGGCTCGGTGCCGGCTGCCCGCAGGGCGAGGACGGCTCCGTCGTCGAACAGGGCCCAGCCGTGGCAGGACAGCGGGGCGGCGACCTCCTTGCGGATGACGTTGTAGTGCAGGAGGAGACCGCGTCCCGCCACGCGGGCGTGGAAGGCGAAGAGGACGTCCTCGCCGTTCGGGGAGCGGACCGCCCGCTCGAACTCCAGGCCCTCGGTGTCGACGCCGTCGAACGTCCGGTGGGTGCCGGTGGCCAGGCAGTAGCCGCCGGGGAAGACGATGCCCTGGTCCTCGGGCAGCCGGCGGCACGCCTGCCCGATGCCGTCGAGGCGGACGACGGTCCTGGTGAGGGTGTTGAACACCAGGTAGCGGTGGGTGTCCTCCTTGTACGGAAGGACGTCCACCAGGATCAGGGCACCCACCCGCGCGTACGCGATGTGCGCGTCGGCGAGTGACTGCAGCGGCTCGGCGACCGGCTCGGCGTACACCCCCTCGTCCGTCTCGGTGTCGTCCTCGGTCTTGACGGTGAGCGTCCCGCCCAGCGTCTCGACGAACACCTCGCCCTCGATGGAGACGTGCGGGTGCCGGCCCAGGACGTGGTCCTCGCGGGTCGTCACCGTCCACGCGAAGTCGTGCGCGGGCGGCAGGACGTGGTCCCGGTCACCGCGCGCGTCCAGGAAGGACGCCCGGCCGTCGTCGGACAGCGCCCAGCGCAGGACCCGGATGTCCTCCGCCTTCTCGCCCGTTCGGAAGACGGCGAGCACCTTGTCCTCGACCCGCCGGAGCTGGAGCAGCCTGGCCTGGTGGAAGTACCGGTGGAGGGCGGCGAACTCCCGGACGAACGCGGGGTCGTCGAGCAGGCCGGGCACGGCGTCGTCGGGCAGCCTGTCCAGGGCGCGGTCGTGCAGCGCGAACACGTCGCCCACGGCGGTCTCGGCCCCGCGGCCGGGGACGGTGTTGTACCCGAAGAGCAGAGCGTCGCCGACGGACACGAGGTCACGCGGCACGCACGCCGACTCGGTGCGCAGTTGTTCGGTGCCGGCCAGTTCCAGGCGCAGAGAACCGAACTCCTCGACGCGGCGAGCGTTCAGCGCCTCGGCGCGGCCGGCCAGCTCGGACGCCTGCGCGGTGAGGCGGTCGCGCAGCACCTCGTACGTACCCGTGTCCAGGGCGGTGGTCATGAGGTCCCTCTCAGGAAGTCGAAAAGAGCGGTCGTGGAGCTGCCGCCCCCCGCGCGGCAGCTCCACGTCCGCGGTCCGTCAGCCCTTGGCGCTGCCGTTCACGGCCATCAGCCGGGTGTCGGCGAGGCCCAGCTCGCCGGCCTTGCTCAGCAGCTGCTCCAGGGCACCGGAGTCGGCGCCGCCCGTCTTCATGAGCTTCATCAGCAGCGTGGACACGGTCAGGTTCTGCACGTCGGCCGTGGAGACCGAGCCGAGGACCCGGCTGAGGTCGTCGGTGAAGCTCGACGTGCCGTCCAGCCAGGGCTTCGCCAGCGCCTGGGCGGTCTCGGAGTGCTGGACGAAGCCGTCGACGCTCTTGCCGAGCGCGATGGAGGACATCAGGCGGTCGAAGAAGACCGACTCGCCCCCGACGATGTTGATGTCGGCGTTCTCCAGCCCGGTGGCCAGCACCGTCGCCTGGGCCTCGGCCACCTGGCGCTGCGCGTCCAGTCCGGCGAGCCGGATGTCCTTCTCGGCCTCCAGCCGCAGCCGGTACTCCTCGTGGCCACGGGACGCCTCGTCCAGGGCGGCCATCGCCGCGGCCTTCTCGGTGAGGCCGGCGGCCTCCGCCTTCAGCTTCTCGCCGACGGCCGCGGCCTCCGCGAGTGCCTTGGCCTTGGCGCCCTCGGCCTCCGCCCGCAGCCGGGCCTCGGTGGCCTGGGCCTCCGCGCGGCCGGCCTTCTCGGTGACCTCGGCCTCCTTGTCGCGGACCTGCACGGCGGCCAGCCCTTCGGCCGCGCTCTCGGCCTGGATGCCCTCGGCGAGCCGCAGCTTGGCCCGCGCGTCGAGGTCGGCGCTCTTCAGCCGGGCCTCGGCCATGGTCAGTTCCTCGGCCGCGCGGTGGGTGGCGGCCTGTTCGGCGGCCTCGGCGGCCTTGATGTCCTTGACCAGCTTCTCCTGCGCCTCGGCTTCGGCGGCGATGATCACGGACTGCCGCTGCCGCTCCGCCTCCTCCACGGTACGCAGCTTCTTGATGGCCTCCTCCTGCTCGGCGACCGTACGGTCCACGGCGACCCGCTCACGGATGACGTCGGCGATCTCCCGCTTCTCCGCCTCGACCTCCTTCTCGGCGGCGATCCGCGTCAGCTGCGTCTCCCGGTCCCGGGCGATGACCTCCAGCAGGCGGTCCTTCTCGATGCGCTCGTTCTCGATGGCGATGACCCGCTCGCGGTTCTTCTGCGCGACCGCGACCTCGCGGCCCTGGTTCTCGCGCTGGATACCGAGCTGCTCCTCGGTCTTGAGGAAGGCCGACTGCGCCCGCAGCCGCTCCTCCTCCACCACCCTCGCGGTCTCGGCCTCCTCCCTCGCACGGACGGTCTCGATCTCCCGCCGCTGCTTGGTCTCGGCGTCGACCTGCCGGCGCTCCAGCTCCAGGATCGCCTCCCGGGCGTCGACGTTCTGGCGGGTGATCTCCTTCTCCTCGGTGCGCTGCGCCTCGTTGGTGCGCACGTGCTCCACGGCCGTCAGCTCGGTGATCTTGCGGATGCCCTGCGCGTCGAGGACGTTGGCGGGGTCGAGCTGGGTCAGCGGCGTCTGCTCCAGGTAGTCGATCGCCGCGTCCTCCAGGTGGTACCCGCTGAGGTCGACGCCGATGACCTCGATGATCCGGTACCGCAGTTCCTCGCGCTTGGTGTAGAGGTCGGTGAAGTCCATCTGCTTGCCGACGGTCTTCAGCGCCTCGGAGAACTTCGCGTGGAACAGCTCCTGGAGGGTGTTCCGGTCGCTCGCCCGTGCGGTGCCGACCGCCTGGGCGACCTTGACCACGTCCTCGACCGTCTTGTTCACCTTGACGAAGAACGAGATCCGGATGTCCGCGCGGATGTTGTCCCGGCAGATCAGCCCTTCCTTGCCGGCCCGGGTGATCTCGATGGTCTTCACCGAGATGTCCATCACCTCGGCCTTGTGCAGCACCGGCAGGACGACTTGCCCGGTGAAGGTCACGTCGACCTTGCGCATCTTGGAGACGATCAGGGCCTTGCCCTGCTCCACCTTGCGGAACAGTCGGGCCACGAGAAACAGCACGGCGGCGGCGAGCAGGAGGCAAACGAGCACGCCGATGCCCAGGGTGCGGTAATCCATAGGAAGTCCTTGAGGTCTGCGAAGAGGCGGGCGGCCCGCTCGGCTTGGGGCGGGGACGTCCGATGTGGCGCGCGACGGCTGCGGCTCAGCCGTGGATGCGGCGACTGCCGGGGTCGTACGGGGAACCGCTCGCCGTGCCCGGATGTCGTCGCCCGCGGTATGCGTGGCCCGGCTCGGCGGGAACGGCACGCGCCCGTGCCTCGCCCCGGCCCGGCACAAGCGCCGACGGTACGCGGAGCCCGGCCACCAGGGGCGTGAGGCCGGCGAAGGTGAGGAGCTGTACGGCGGCGACGCCAACCCGTGCCATGCCCTCACCCCCGAACCGGACCGCTGAGCCCCCATGCCCACGCCCGTTGCCGGGCCCTGGCATCGAGGCCACCCCCTGTTGCTGCCGCACCCATCTTGGCCCGGGCATGCCTCGCACCGCATTGCCGTAATACGGCAATCTTTACGGCTTGTTGATGCCGGGCGGCGACGCGCACGCAGCGCTCTTCCTCGATGGCGGTACCGCTCACCTCGACAGAGCCGGCACCGGGGCGGCGCGTCCGCGCACGCCCTCACACACCCGCGGTCTGACACTCTTGTCCGGCGTACGTCAGGAGGACGTACGCAAGGCGTACACCACAGGAGGACGGGTGGCAGGGCGGGAAATACCCGACGAGTATCTGGAGGGGTATGCCCAGATGCTGGCCGAGGTGTGCGCGACCGGGCGCCGCCTCACCCGTGAGGAGTTGGAGTCCCTGCGGGCTCGTGGCGAGCGCGCCGCGGAGGCCGGCTTCGGACTGCGGGCTCTCGTGCGCCGGCACGTGTCCGTGGCCCGCGACGCCTGGCCCACGCTGTCACCCGCGTCGGGAAGCCATGTACTCGCCGCCGTCGAGCAGGCGATCGACGCCTTCGCCGAGGGACACGAGCGGGCCCAACTGCTCGCCGTACGTCAGGAGGAGGCGGTACGCCGCGAGTTCATCGACGACCTGCTCTACGGCCGCAGCGACCTCGGCCGCCTCTCCGAGCGGGCCGAGCGTTTCGGCCTGCTGCTCTCCCGGGCCCACGCCGTCGCCGTCGCTCAGGGCACAACGCCGGTCGAGGACACCCACCCCGCCGCCCGGCAGGTGGAGAGCGCCGTGGTCGCCCGCTTCGGCGAACGACGCATCCTGCTCACGACCAAGGACGGCCGGCTGGTCTGCGTCACGCCCGGGGAACAGGACGACGTGCTGTCGTTCTTCGCCAAACAGGCGTACGCGGCCACCGACGGGGGACAGGTCGCCATCGGGCGTCCTCACCCGGGCGCCGGCGGGGTCGTCCACTCCTACGAAGAGGCCCTCAACGCCCTCGACCTCGCGGAGCGGCTCGACATCACGGAGCCGGTACTGCGTGCGGCCGATCTTCTCGTCTACCCGGTCCTGACCCGGGACCGCCAGGCGATGGCAGACCTCGTGGAAAGCGCCCTCGGGCCGCTGCAGAACGCACGCGGTGGCGCTCGGCCGCTGGTCGAGACGCTGACGGCGTACTTCGACGCGGGCTGCGTCGCCGCGGAGGCGGCACGGCGTCTCGGCCTGAGCGTGCGGGCCTTCACCTACCGACTGGAACGCATCCACAAACTGACCGGGGCCGACCCCGCCGACTCCGTCCACCGGTACACCCTGCAGACAGCGGTGATCGGCGCCCGACTCCTCGGGTGGCCGGACGCCGACGTGTGAAGGGCTGACAGGGCCGCAATGGACGGCGCGCGCTCGGGCAGGGCCCGCGGTGTCGCCCGATCACTGCCCGGCGAGCCGGAGCACAACAGCCATGTACAGGCTCACGGACCCCGACAGACTACGGACACCAGCATGCACGCCCGGCGGCCCTGCGGTGTCGACAGTGACGACGGACGCGGCTGCGGACGTCGGCCATCGGGCGCGGGCTCACTGGAGTTCGCTGAACCGCTCCGTCGCCCGCGTGCGACCGGCGACGATGATGGTGTCGTCCGCCTCGACGACGGTTTCGGCCGTGGCATAGGTGAAGCCCTCACCGGGTCGCTTGATGGCGACGACAGTGATGCCGTAGCGGGTGCGGACAGCGCTGTTCGACAGGGGGAGGCCGATGATGTCGGTCGGCGGGTTGGTCTTGACCATGGCGAAGCCGTCCTCGAACTCGATGTAGTCGAGCATCCGGCCCCGTACGAGATGGGCGACGCGCTGCCCCATGTCGTGCTCGGGGTAGACGACGTGGTGGACACCGAGCTGGGTGAGGATGCGGCCGTGGGCCTCGCTGGTGGCCTTGGCCCAGACGTTCTCGATGCCGAAGGAGATCAGCAGCGAGGCGGTGAGGATGCTGGCTTCCAGGTCGGTGCCGATGGCAACGACGGCGCGCTCGAACTCGTGGACGCCCAGTTGGCGCAGGGCGTCCTCCTTGGTGGAGTCGGCCCGTACGACGTGGGTGAGGGACCCGGAAAGGGCCTGGACGACTTCGGCACGCTCGTCGATACCGAGGACCTCGGTGTCCTCGTCGACCAGCTCCAGAGCCAGAGCACGACCGAAGCGGCCCAGGCCGATCACGACCACGGAGCTCTCCGGGCCGCTGCGCCGCTTCTTCGGGATGGGTTTCCTAGCCAATGACGGGTCGCTCCTCGGGAAGGTCGTACAAACGGACGCGACTGCGCAGAGCAAGCGCGGAGGCGACGGTAATGGGGCCGAGCCGCCCGATGAACATCAGTGCGACCAACAGGAGCTGCAAACCGGTGGGCAGGCTCGCGGTGATGCCGGTCGACAGCCCCACGGTGGCGAAGGCGGAGGTGACCTCGAAGAGCGACTGGTCCAAGCCGGTGTCGGTGAAGACCACGAAGGCCAAAGTGGATACGGCGACCGCGGCCACGGACAGCAGCACCACAGTCAGAGCCTGACGCTGCAGGTCACCGTGCAGGCGACGGTGGAAGATGTTGACCGCGGCCTCGCCCCGGATCTCGGCGTACATGACGAAGAACAGCACGGCGAAGGTGGTGACCTTGATACCGCCCGCCGTGCCGGCACTGGCTCCGCCGACGAACATCAACACATCGGTGCCCAGCCAGCTCGCGGGATTCATCTGGGAGGTGTCGAGGCTGTTGAACCCGGCGGTACGCGGCATGACGCCCTGGAAGAAGCCGGCCAGCACCTTCCCGGGAGCGTCGAAGGGGCCCAGAGTGGCCGGGTTGGACCATTCGATCACGGTGATGAAGACGCTGCCGCCGAACAGGAAGATCCCTGAAGCCCACAGCACGATCTTGGTGTGCAGGGACCAGGACCACGGCCGGTGCCAACGGCGTCGCAGCTCGAACAGAACGGGAAACCCCAGCCCGCCGGCGATGACCGCCAGCGCGATGGGCAGGCAGATCCATGGGTCGGTGACGAAGCCCATCAGGCTGTCGGAGTACAGCGCGAATCCCGCGTTGTTGAACGCCGAGACGGCATGGAAGACGCCCAGCCACGCCGCCCTCGGCCAAGGCTCCCCGTACGCGGTGCCGAACCGCAGAGTCAGCACCAGGGCGGTGACCGCCTCCAGCAACAGGCTGACCTTGACCACACCCGTCACGACAGAACGGACATCACCCAACCCCAGGGTCTTGGTCTCCGCAGCGGCCGTCAGCCGCGCCTTCAGGCCGATGCGGTGGGATACCAGCAGAACCAGCAAGGAGGCGAAGGTCATGATGCCGAAGCCACCGACCTGGATGAGCGCCAGGATCACCGCCTGCCCGAACCCGCTCCAGTACTCGGGTGTGTCGACCACGATCAGCCCGGTCACACACACCGCGGAGGTGGAGGTGAACAACGCCTCCACCGCACTCGCACCGCCCGGGCCGGCCTTGGCCCCCGGCAGCATCAGCAGCCCTGTCCCCACCGCGACGGCCGTGGCGAAGCCGGCCACGACCATCTGCGCGGGATGCCGCAGACGCGGCCACCGCCGAGTCACCACACCAGGCCGTCCGCTGCGCGGAGAGGCATCACGATTGTTCGCACGGAGAGACGATAGACAACACCCACACTGCTCTCGGCAGCAGGCTCTGCGCTGTGTCTCACCGGGACAACGCGGCCGAACAGTATCGGAGGTCATTCCTACGGCAGCGGCCAGTACGCCGTCCGACTGAAACCGACGACCCCGCCACGGCCAACAAACGTGAGTCGACGGGGCACCGGTCACCGATCGCCCTCCGGGCCCGCCGATGCCTCGTTCGCGAGGGGACGGTGGGCCACGGGCCTCCCCAAAGAACCGGGGAAAGAACTACCCGCCCACCCACCCTCCCCGCGCCGGACGGCGGGCGTCACCCGTCCGAGTGACCGGCTTGCGGGGGTGGGATACGGGCGGTTACGTTCGCCGCGACAACAGCACACAGACTTCGGCCCCCGCCGGGACTGCAATCCCGAACGAGGGCCTGACCGATCAGGAAGCGACACCTTCCCGATGGCTGACTCGCAGTCTAACGCGCGCCTGCGCGCCGACGCCGGAGCTCCGACTTCCGGCGTGATCCACGTACGCACCCGGCTGACGGCCGACTTCACGGTGATCTCCAACGCTCTCGCCCAGCGGCGCGGCAGCGCGGTCACGGTCGGCGTGGCCGTGTACATCCTCTCCCTGCCCACCGGCGCCCCCGTGACCATCGCCGCCCTGTGCGAGCACTTCAGCGAGGGCGAGATTCTGATCTCGCGTGCTCTCCGGGAGCTGGAAGCCGCCGGTTACCTGGATCGTCGCCGGGAGCGTCTGGCCTCCGGGCAGATCCGCACCCGGACGTACTTCTACGACGTCCCCGGCGGCGACGGTCCGGACGGCCGGCCCGAGCCCCCGAAGCCGCCCCGGCCGCGGGAACGGCCCGCCACCCGAGAGACCGCCTCGTCACTGCGTGAGGTGGCGCCCACGCGCGGTACCGAGGAGACCGAGAGCCCGGCGACCGCGCTCGCCGACGCCGATCCCAAGGCGGTCGCCGTGCTGACCGCCCTGCGTCGGGTCGACCCCCGTCTCGTCCTGTCCGCGCGGGAGGCCGCCCGCCTGGCGCCGGCCGTGGCCGAGTGGCTGGCGGCCGGAGTGGGAGCGCACGAGATCACCGAGCTGCTGACCGTACGGCTTCCCGACCGCTTCCGGGCCCGCCCGGCGAGCTTCCTCGCGTTCCGCCTGCGGGAGACACCTCTGCCCGTGCCACCCCCGGCACCTCTCCCACTGGCCGTCGAGCGCCCGGCCGTGCTGCCGTTCCAGACCTGCGACGGCTGCGAGCGTGCCTTCCGCGCCCAGGAACCTGGACACTGCCGGAGCTGCCGGGACCACCTCGCCGGGGAGCGCCTGCGCGCGGCGGGCTGAGCCGGGGGGGCGGGTGTGCTGTAGCGGGCGCACCTGGCCGCGCTGACCGGTGGCTGGCGGTACCAGGTCAGGGCCTGACCTGGGGCCTGACCCGCGGTACGGGTCAGGCCCCTGAGTGGTTTCTGTCAGCGGCGCCAGGCGCCGGGGCCCCGGTAGGACGGGTGGGGCCAGGTCGGGCGGGGCGGGGTCGGGGTCGGTGGGCGGGGCAGCAGTCTGGCTCGGGTGAGGAGGACCGCCGTGAGGGCGGCCAGTTCGGTGGCGTCGGGGGTGCCGCGTTCCACGGTGAACAAGGGGGTCGGCGTGGTGGGCAAGTTGCCTCCTATACAGGTGGGTTGCCGTGCTTTCGTTCCGGGATCGGGGCGTGTTTCGTGCGCAGCATGGCGAGTGAGCGGATGAGCAGCGCGCGGGTCTGCGCGGGGTCGACGACGTCGTCGACGAGGCCGCGTTCCGCCGCGTAGTAGGGGTGCATCAGCTCGGAGCGGTACTCCTCGATCAGCTGGGCGCGGGTGGCCTCCGGGGTGGGCGAGGCGGCGATCTCGCGCCGGAAGACGACGTTCGCCGCGCCTTCCGCGCCCATGACGGCGATCTCGTTCGACGGCCATGCGAAGGAGAGGTCGGAGCCGATCGAGCGGGAGTCCATGACGATGTAGGCGCCGCCGTACGCCTTGCGCAGGATCAGCTGGATCCGGGGCACCGTCGCGTTGCAGTAGGCGTACAGGAGCTTCGCGCCGTGCCGGATGATGCCGCCGTGCTCCTGCTCGCGGCCCGGCAGGAAGCCGGGTACGTCGAGCAGGGTGAGCAGCGGGATGGAGAAGGCGTCGCAGGTCTGCACGAAGCGGGCGGCCTTCTCGCTCGCCGCGATGTCGAGCACCCCGGCGAACGACGACGGCTGGTTGGCGACGATGCCCACGACGTGGCCGTCGAGCCGGGTCAGGGCGCACACCACGTTGCCCGCCCAGCGGGCGTGCACCTCCGTGTAGTCGCCGTCGTCGACTATCTCCGCGATGACGTCCCGGATGTCGTACGCGCGCGACGGGTCGGCCGGGACCAGGTCGAGGAGTGCGTCGTTGCGGCGGTCGGCCGGATCGTCGGACGGCTGGTGAGGGGGGAGTTCGCGGTTGTTGGAGGGCAGCAGCGACAGGAGGTGCCGTACCTCCTCCAGGCAGGACTCCTCGTCGTCGTGGACGAAAGCTGCCACGCCCGTCGTGGTGGCGTGGACGTCGGAGCCGCCGAGGCCGTCGTGGTCGATCCGCTCGCCGGTCACGGCCTGCACCACGTCGGGGCCGGTGATGAACATCTGTGAGGTGCCGCGCACCATGAAGACGAAGTCCGTCAGCGCGGGAGAGTAGGCGGCGCCTCCCGCGCACGGGCCCAGCATCACGCTGATCTGTGGGATCACCCCGGAGCAGCGGGCGTTGCGGCGGAAGATGCCGCCGTAGCCGGCGAGTGCGGTGACCCCTTCCTGGATGCGGGCGCCCGCTCCGTCGCACAGGGCCACCAGCGGGGCGCCGGCCGCCTCCGCGAGGTCCATCACCTTGTGGATCTTCTCGGCGTGGGCCTCGCCGAGCGCGCCGCCGAAGACGCGGAAGTCATGGGCGTACACGAAGACGGTGCGGCCGTGGACCGTGCCCCAGCCGGTGACGACGCCGTCGGCGTACGGGCGCCTGTACTCCATGCCGAAGCCGACGGCCCGGTGCCGGCGCAGGGGCTCGACCTCGGTGAACGACTCCGCGTCGAAGAGCAGGGCGATCCGCTCGTGGGCCGTGAGCTTGCCGCGTGCGTGCTGACGGGCCGTGGCCTGCTGGTCCGGACCGCGCCGTGCCTGCTCGTGGTAGTCGCGCAGCTCGGCGGTGCGCGTGGCAAGATCCGGCCTTTCGGCGAGCTGCGGCAGCGGTGGGCCGGTGGCCGGCTCGGCGGCGAGGGTCATCTGAGTACTCCTCGGAAAGGGTTCAAGGGGGCACGTCGGAACCAGCTTTAGGCCCTTCACCTTTACTTCTTCTACACAGGAGAAAACGGAATACTTCCGGCCGCTGATTCGGAAGGGAGTGATCCGCTGTCAAGCTACTGCCAGCGCAGCACCCTGACATGGGATTGCCCTGGTGGCAGAGGTGACCGAGGGACAAGAATCTCATTCATCGGGAGGCGGTCGTCGGAAATTCCGATGGGATATGCCGCTCACTCAGTGTCTTTTTCCGGATTCCGGAAAACCATCCAGGGGGATCACATGAAGGTCAGCGTTCTGCGTACAGGTCTTGTCGCCATAGCCGCCGTCACCGTGGCGCTCGGCGCGCCGGCCGCGGGGGCGGTCGCGCAGGTGGCGGGGGACTCGGCGGTACGCGTGGCGGTGACGCAGGAGGACCCGAGCTGGGACGGTGCGCAGAAGGACCCCAGCTGGGACAGCGTGCAGGAAGACCCGAGCTGGGACAGTGCGCAGAAGGACCCGAGCTGGGACAGCGTGCAGGAGGACCCGAGCTGGGACAGTGCCCCGTCGGCGCCGTCGGAGGACCCCAGCTGGGACTGACCCGGCCACGGACGTAACCGTCGCATCAGCGAAAGGCCCGCTCCGGAATTCCTCGGGGGCGGGCCTTTCGCCTTGCCCGGTAAGCGATTCGCCTCCGCACGGGAATTGCCGACCGGTTTCCGGTCGGCAATTCTCCGGTGTCCTTGAATTCTGAACCTTCACCTGCGCGGGGGCACCACGCGGGCAGTCCTAGCCGAGCTTGTCGACGGCCTGGTAGTAGGTCCAGGCGGAGGCGTCGCAGGAGGCGCGCTTGATGCCCGAGTAGGCGGTGCACACCCGCTTCAGGTCCGCGTGGAAGGCGTCGTCCAGGCGGGCCTTGTTGGCGTCGAAGGAACCCGCGGCCTTGTAGTTGCGATAGCCGAAGTCGTGGCGTGCGCATGACATCTGGAAGGGGAAACCGAAGGGGTTGTCGGGCGATGTGGTGCAGTAGTCGGTGGACCAGTCGAATCCGTACGCACTGTAGGAAGCCTGGTTGTTGCGCGCCGCCACCCAGGAGTTGTAGCTGCTCGCGCCGGTCTGGGTCCAGCCGCTGAGCACCTTCGGCTTGTCGGCGGGGGCGGCATGGGCGGGTGCGGCCGCGACGCCGAGGGCGAGCGGCACGGCGAGGGCGGCGGCGGCGAGGGGCGTGGCGAGACGACGGCGCATCGGGAGTCCTCCGGCGGGGCTGTGGGTGTGGGCCCGGCGCTGATGCGCGGGGCGGGCACAGCCTGGCCGCAAGGGCTATGGCGCAGCCATATACGGGTCAGCCCGTCAGCCGCGCAGGAAGGCGAGGACCGCGAGGACCCGGCGGTGGGTCTCGTCCGCCTGCGGGAGGTCCAGCTTCGCGAGGATGTTGCCGATGTGCTTGCCCACCGCCGCCTCGGAGACGACGAGTTCGCGGGCGACCGCCGTGTTGGACTTGCCCTCCGCCACCAGGGCCAGGACCTCGCGCTCGCGGGCCGTGAGGCGCTCCAGCGGGTCACGCCGGCGGCGCAGCAGCTGCCGGACGACCTCCGGGTCGACGACCGTGCCGCCCCCGGCGACCTCCAGGAGGGCCGACTGGAACTCCTCGACCTGGCCGACCCGGTCCTTGAGCAGATAGCCGACGCCGGAGCCGTCCCCGGAGTCGAGGAGCTCGGACGCGTAACTGCGCTGGACGTACTGGCTCAGCACCAGGACCGGCAGCGAGGGCCGGGCCTCCCGCAGCCGCACGGCCGCGTGCAGCCCCTCGTCCGTGAAGCCCGGCGGCATCCGCACGTCGGTGACCACGATGTCGGGGGTGTGCGCGGCGGCGGCCGTCATCAGCGCCTCCGCGTCGCCGACCGCCGCGACCACCTCGTGGCCGAAGCGGCCGAGCAGGCCGATCAGTCCCTCCCGGAGCAGCACACTGTCCTCGGCCAGGACTACACGGAGTGCTCTGTCGGCTCGCAAGGGATCTCCACACGCAGTAGGGTCGGGCCGCCGGCGGGGCTGGACAGGGTCAGTCTGCCATCCAGCACGGACACCCGGTCGGCAAGTCCGGTGAGGCCGCTGCCCCGTTGGGCGTCCGCGCCACCGCACCCGTCGTCCCCCACCTCGAAGACGAGCCATCCGTCCGCGTACCGGCCGACCACCTCGGCACGCCGCGCCCCGCTGTGCTTGGCGACGTTCGCCAGCGCCTCGCAGACCACGAAGTAGGCGGCGGCCTCGACCGCCTCGGGCAGCCGCCGCGGCAAGTCCACCGAGACGTCCACCGGTACCACCGACCGGTCGGCGGCGTCGGCGACGGCCGCGCCCACCCCGAAGTCGGCGAGGACCTTGGGATGGATGCCCTGGATCAGCTCCCGCAGCTCGGCCAGCGCCTTGCCTGCCTCGTCGTGCGCCTTGGCGAGCTGGTCGGCCAGCGGGCCGGGCGGGGCGTCGAGACGGGCCAGGCCGAGCGCCATGGTCAGGGCGACGATGCGCTGCTGGGCACCGTCGTGCAGATCGCGCTCGATCCGCCGGCGCTCCGCCTCGAACGCGTCGACCAACCGGACGCGGGAGCGCACGAGTTCGGTGACCTTCTCCCCCAGGTCGGTCTCCACCGGCGCGATGAGAAGCCGGGTGAGTTCGGCGCGGGCCACCGCCACGCCGCCGATCACGTACCCGCTGAGGGCGAAGAGCAGCAGGCCGGCGACGGCGACGGCGTACGCCTCGGGCCAGCTGGTCGCCGTCCACATCTTCAGTACGGGCGTCTCCTCGCCGTCCCCGACCGTCGCCATCAGGACCGGCGTCGCCACCAGCCCCGCCGGCACGACGAGCGCCATGGCGAACACCAGCAGGTCGAGCGGCCACAGCACCGTCGCGAAGGCCAGCGTGTAACCGAGCTCCCGCCAGGTCGCCTGTTCCCGGAACCGGGTACGTCCCCAGGCCAGCAGCCCCGGCTCGTCCGGCACCCGGTGCGGTGTGGGGGCCGGCCGCCGGTCGACGAGCCGCAGCCGGCGCCGCTCCACGGCCGCCACCGGCAGCCCGGACAGGGCGAGCAGCGCGAGCAGCGGCAGGCCGATCAGCACGACCGCCAGCGCACTGCCGATCGCCGCCGCGAGGACGATCGCCAGCAGCACCACGATGCCGACGGGGGCACTGCTGAGGAGGTAGCCGGCGGCCCGCCAGGGCCAGCCGGAGAGCAGGTAGCCGGAGCGGGACAGGGCCTGCCACACGTTGAGTGAGCGCATGGCCTCACGGTAGAAGGCGCTTCTCTGCCGGAGCCATCCCTCCAGACCGAGGGCCTGGGGTAGGGCCTGCCCTACCCCAGGACTCAGCCCAGTGGTCGTGTTCCGCGCGGGCCCGCGCGGTTGTCTTGGAGGCAGCGAAAGGAGGCCGGAGATGCTGGCCTGGCTGACCGACCACACCCTGATGTTCGGGATCTGGGGGATCCTGGCGGCGGTGCTGCTGCTGCCCGCCCTCGAGGCGGCGCTGCCGCTGATCGGCGTGCTGCTCCCGGGGCAGACCGCCGTGGTGATGGGCGGCATGCTGGCGCACCACGGCCGGGTCCCGCTCGGCCTGATCGTGGTCACCGCGCTGCTCGGCGCGGTGCTCGGCAACGGCCTCGGCTACGCGGCCGGCCGGCGCTGGAACACCCGGCTCCTGGACCGCGTCCCGCGCCGGCTGCTGCGGCCCCGCTCCACCGCCCGCGCCCTGTCCGCCATCCAGCGGCACGGCGGCCGGGCGGTGTTCGTGGGGCGGTTCACCGCGGGGCTGCGCACCCTCGTACCGACCCTCTGCGGGGTCTCCGGAATGCCCGTGCGGTCCTACCTGACCTGGTCCTTCGTGAGCAGTGCGGTGTGGGCGCCGGCCTTCGTCCTCGTCGGCTACGGCATGGGTTTCAGCCCGGGACTGTGAACGCCCGAATGAGCGTGCAACGTCTTGCCACCGCAGCCTCCTGCCCTCCGCCACTGACGACTTACCAGGTCACGGCCTCGAAGAATGGTTCAACAGAAGACTTCGGCAATCCAGCCGGCCGTCTCGGCAGCAGTGAACGCAAGTGAGTGGGGGACTCATGGATTTCCAGCTTCTCGGTCCGGTGGAAGCCAGACAGGGCGAACGGCGTGTCTCGATGTCGGGGGCGAAGGTGCACACCGTGCTCGCCGCCCTGCTGCTCGCCCGGGGCAAGATCGTCACCGACGACCGGCTGAGCGCGCTGCTGTGGGGCTGGGACCCGCCCGCCACCATGAGCGCCCAGATCTACACGTACATCTCCCGGCTGCGGAAACTCCTCGGCCCCGAGGTGGAGTTGGTCCGCCGCCAGCCCGGCTACCTCATCCACATCAACGACGCCCGCCTCGACACCTCGGAGTTCGAGCGGCTGGGCAGGCTGGGCCGGGCCGCACTCGCCGAGCGGCGCCACGAGGACGCGCACGAACTGCTGAGCGGGGCCCTGGACCTGTGGCGCGGCCCCGCGCTCGCCAACGTGACGACCTTCCTCGCGGACGCGGAACTGCCACAGCTGGAGGAGGCGCGCACCACGATGCTGGAACACCGCATCGAGGCGGATCTCGCGCTCTCCCGGCACCAGCAGCTGGTCCCCGAACTGGTGGGCCTGGTGTCGGAGTTCCCGCTGCGTGAGCGGCTGCGCGCCCAGCTGATGACCGCGCTCTACCGGTGCGGCCGGCAGGCCGACGCGCTGCACGTCTACCGGCAGGGCCGCCGGACGCTCGCCGACGAACTGGGCGTCGACCCGGGCGCCGACCTGAACGCCGCCCACCAGGCGGTGCTCAACAGCACCCTCGACCTGCCCCGGCCGCCCGCCTCGGCGGCGGCGACCGCACCGCACGCGAACACCCCGCAGAACCCGGGCGGGCGGCCGTTGACGTTCGCACCGCCGCTCGCGCCCCAGGTGGCGCCGCCCGCGATGCTGCCCGCCGACATCGCCGACTTCACCGGCCGGGAGGACGAACTCGCGTACCTGTTGAAGCAGTTGGCGCCACCGCGCGCCGGGCGGCAGCCCGTCTTCCGGCCGCAGCGCCTGCTGATCACCGGTATGGCCGGGGTGGGCAAGACGGCACTCGCCGTGCACGCCGCGCACGCCAGCGTCCAGCACTTCCCCGACGGGCAGCTGTACGCGAACCTGTGCCACGCGGACGGCACGCCCAAGGACCCGGCCGAGGTCCTGGTACGGCTGCTGCGCGCCCTCGGTGAGCCCGTGGCGGCGCCCGACGGGCCGCCCGCCGACCTGGACGAGCTGGTGCGGCTCTACCGCACCCGCACGACGGGCAAGCGGCTGCTGATCCTCCTCGACAACGCGGCCGGCGACCTCCAGCTCGATCCCCTGCTGCCCGGCAGTGCCTCGGCCACGGTGCTGGTCACCGGGCGGGCCCGGCTGTGCGCCGTGTCCGGGTCGCACACGACGACGTGCGCGCCGATGGACCAGGGCGAGTCCCTCGCCCTGCTCGCGGCGGTCGCCGGCCTGCGGCGGATCGCGGTCGAACCCGACGCGGCCGCCGCCGTCGCGGCCGCCTGCGGCGGGCTGCCGCTCGCCCTGCGGGTCGCCGGTGCCCGCCTCGCGTCCCGGCCGCACTGGTCGGCGACGCGGCTCGCGGACCGGCTCGCGAAGGAGGACACGCGCCTGCACGAACTGCGCTTCGGGGACCTCGACGTACGGCAGTCCGTGCTGTCCTCGATGCGCGGCTTCAGCGCGCGGGAGCACGAGCTCCTCGGGGAGCTGGCGGCGCTCGGACGCGGCCCGTTCCCCGCGGTCACGGCGGGGATGCTGCTCGGGGTCCCGGAGCAGGAGGCGGAGGACTTCCTGGAGCGGCTGACCGACGTGTCCCTGCTGGAGACGGTGGGCGTGGACGCGACGGGGCTGCCGCAGTACCTCTTCCACGAGGTGGTCCTGGTGTTCGCCCGCTCACTGGCGGGGGCGCGCTGCTGAAGCCCGGCCGGGCCTTTCGCAACGTCCTGCCGGGGCAGGGTGCTGCCAGCTGACACGCCGGACATGCCGCCGCGCCACCCCGTTGAATGGATCAACGTGAGCGGCGTGGAGGGAGGTCGGCGGATGAGGTCCCGTGCCCGGTCAGGTGAGCAGCATCCGCGCCCAGCCGGCCCGGGCGCCGGCCACCACGGTCAGCGCGTAGGCCGCCACCGGCAGCAGCAGCACCCCGAGGGCGGCGAGCGCCCAGGCCTGCGGGTAGGAGGTGACCGCCCACTGCTTCAGCGCCATGGTGGACTCGCCGCCGCCGTACGCGGCCAGCATGTACGGGGTGGCCATCAGGCCCACGGGGACGGCGAGCGCGAAGACCACGGCCAGCAGGTCCAGTGGCCACAGCACCGTCACGAACAGCAGCGTGTACGCCAGTTCGCGCCAGCTGGAGGCCTCGCAGAACCGCTTCCTGCACCAGGGGCCGAGCCCCGGCTCCTCCGGCTCCTCGTGCGGGTCGCGCAGGGCGCGGTGGCCGATCATCCGCAGGCGGCGCCGCTCGACCACACCCATCGGGACGCCGGACAGCAGGGCCGCCAGCAGGACGGGCACCCCGACGAGCACGACGGTGAGCGCGCCGCCCACCGCGAAGGCGGTGAGTATCGCGATCAGCCCGATCAGGCCCACCGGAGTACTGCTCAGCAGGTAGGCGGTCGCCCGCCACGGCCACGAGGAGAACAGGAAACCGGGGCGGCGGACCGCCACCCACACCGATGTCGCTTCCAGGATTGCCATGGCTCCACCGTAGAAACCGGGGGCCTGCCGCGCCCAGCAGCCCAGTTCTACTTCCGGGGTATGCCTGGCCCTACCCCGAAGACTCTGTTCCGCCGCAATGTGCCGGACCCCCGACTCACGGTTTTGTTGAGTCAGCAGTCGGAGCGCCGCAGCAGCGGGGCCAAGTCACTTGGGAGTCCACATGTCGACGGTCGCGAACACCCAGAGCTATGTCGAGACGTGCCCGCAGCGTTCGCTGGTGGCCGGTCGGCTGCCGGCCGGCGGTGCCGCACCGACCGTGGTGTTCACCGGCCCGCTCCCCGGCACCGGGACCACGCGTTCCGTGGTGCGGGCCCAGGCCGTCGGCGGCGTGTGGGTCGCCCAGACCCCGGGCTCCTTCTCCCACGCGTCCTACCGCGAGGGCGGCCGGTCCGTGAACCGCCGCCCCCTCTCGTAGGGCCCCCGCCCCGCACCTGCGCAGACCTGAAGTCATCCCGAGCACCGAAAGAAGAAGAGGCCATCATGAAGCTCCGCGCCCGTCACCTGTCCGTCACCGTCCTCGCGCTCGCCGCCGGCGTGCTCGCCACCGGCTGCGAGGTCGGCCAGGAGGGATCCAAGAGCAAGAGCACCTCGTACGACGTGACCGAGAAGGTGTCGGCACTCGAGGTGCGGACGCCGGGCGGCGACATCAAGGTCGTCGCCGGTGACGGCAGCACGGTCAGGGTCACCGAGAAGGTGACGTACAGCGGTGACAAGCCGGACACGGAGCACACCACGCGGGGCGGCACGCTGGTGCTGTCACCCGGGGACGGCTGCGCCGAGGACGGCGGGGCCTCCCGGTGCACCGTGGACTACACCCTGGAGGTGCCGAGGGCCCTCGCGGCCGTCCTGGACAGCAAGGGCGGGGACGTCTCGGTGTCCGGGCTCGCCGGCACCCTGGAGGTGAAGTCCGGCGGGGGCAAGGTCACCGCGGACCGGATCACCTCCAAGCGGTTCACCGTGGACGGCAACGGCGGCGCGGTCGACGCCGGGTTCGCCACCGCGCCGGACACCGTGGCCGTCGACACCCGGGCCGGCGACGTGTCGGTGCGGGTGCCGGCCGCCGAGGCGTACGCGGTGAAGGCCACCAGCAACGGCGGCTCGTCGAAGGTCGACGTCAAGACCGACCCCGCGGCCACCCGCAAGATCACGCTGCACACGGACGGCGGCGACGTGAAGCTCAGCGCCGCGGGCTGAGCCCGCGCGGCACGGCGACGACGACGGGCCGGGCGCTCCCCGAAAGGGAGTGCCCGGCCCGTCGCGCCGTGCGGAACGACACCGCCGGCGAGCCGCTCCGGTCAGCCCGCCCACGGTTCTGCCATGGCGACGGCTATCTTGCGCGGGCCCGTGAAGGGCTCGCGGCCGTGGGCGGCGAGCATATTGTCGACGATGAGGACGTCGTCGCGCTCCCAGTCGAAGCGGGTGGACGCCGCGCGGTAGGCCGCGCGCAGGTGGTCCATCACCTCGTCGGGGATGCGGCCGCCGTCCCCGTAGTACGTGTTGGTGGGCAGGTCCTCGTCGGCGAAGATCTCCCGCAGCCCTTCCTGGACCTCCGGGGCCAGCGAGGTGACGTGGAAGAACGTCGCGTGGTTGAACCAGACGGGGTCGCCGCTGTCCGGGTGGGTGTGCACGGCGCGGCGCACCGCAGTGGTGCGCAGCCCGCCGTCCGGCCGCCAGTGCGGGTCCAGGCCCTTGCCGCGGCAGTACTCCTCGACCGCGTCCCGGTCCGTGGTGCCGAAGGCCTCCTGCCACTGCACGCCGAACTCGGCGTGGAAGTTGCGCACGACCCGCCAGCCGCGCCGCGCGAACTCCTCGCGGATCTCGGGGTCGATGTGCCGGTAGACCTCGCGGATGTCGGCGAGCGGGGTGGCGCCCTGGGTGAGGGCCGGCTCGATGCAGAAGAAGTACAGGGTGCGCGGCCAGGCCGCCTGGTAGGAGTTCTCGTTGTGCAGGAAGATCTCCTCGCCCTGGGGGTAGTCGGTCGAGGTGTAGACCTGCCCCTTGATGGTGGAGCGGGGTGAGGAGCGCTCCGCGTAGGTGAGCGGCGCGGAGCGGGAGAACTCGCGGACCACGCCGTCGAAGCCGTCCACCCCGCCCACCTCGAAGCCGCGCAGCAGGATCGCTCCGCGCTCGGCGAGGACGCGGCGCAGCTTGTCGTGGTTCTCGTTGAGGAACGTGTGGACAGAGGTGCCGGGGGTGCCCGGCGGGGCGAAGAACTCGGCGGCGGTCATGCGGCGTGGGCTCCTTCCTTCTCGGTGTCGCGGGGCACGGGGGCGTACGCGTCGTCGTACGCGTCGACGTGGGGGCGGTCGCTGTCGTGCGGGCCGCCGTCGTGCGGGTCGCCGTCGCTGCCGTACGGCAGGTTCTGGATCTCCCGCCGGTAGTCGCGCAGCAGTACGGGGCCCGTGCTGCCGGCCTCCCTGGCGAGCGCGGCGAACAGTCCGGGGCCCACCGGCAGGTTCTGCACCGTCCAGGTGTCCGGGCCGCTCGGCTCGACGTGGGTGACGCGGACCGGGCCGTCGTCGCCGGGGCGTACCTCGATGGTGCGCAGGTCGGCGACGATGCCCACGCCGGAGGCCTTCACCACGGCCTCCTTGCGCGTCCAGCAGCGGAAGAAGGCCGCCAGGCGCAGTTCCTCGGTGGGCTGGGCCCGCATGTGGGCCAGCTCGTCGTCCGTGAGCACGATCGCGGAGGAGCCCTGGACGTCGACGGTCCGGCCGTCCTCGACGTCGGCACCGACCTGGTGGCCGGCGACGACGGCGAGCAGCCAGTGCCCGCCGGAGCGGGACAGGTTGAAGTCGAGTCCGCTGGGCGGCCAGTCGATGCGCGGGCGCCCGTGTTCGGGGTGCCGGCAGCGGGGGCAGGGCTGCCGCCCGAGCCTGATCCGCTCGGGCGGCTCGCCCAGGTAGCGGGCCAGTACCCGGCGCAGGGCCGCGTGCGCTCCCGCGTACCGGACGGCCGCCTGCTGCGACCTGCGTCGTACGATCCCGAGTTCGGCGGCGGAGAGCAGGGCGGTGTCCTCGGGGAGCAGCGCGTCCGGTGCGCGGCCCCGCCAGATGTGGACGGCGTCCTGGTTCCGCAGCCGCTCGAACTCGGCGGTCTCGGCAGTCATGGCGTCATCAGTCCGACATCGCCACCAGCACGCGACGGGCGCCGGTGAAGGGCCGGCGGCCGTGGGCGAGCGACACGTTGTCGATGAGGAGCACGTCCCCGGTGCGCCAGTCGACGTCGACGGCGTTGGCCAGGCCCCGGTCGCGGATCTGGGCCACGTACTCGGCGGGGATCGGGCTGCCGTCGGCGAAGGTGACGTTCTGCGGGAGTTCGTCCTCGGGGAGGATCTGGGCGAGGGCCGCCGCGGTGTCGTCGCCGAGGCCGGCCGGGTGCCACTGGTCGGCCTGGTTGAACCAGCCCTCGACACCGGTGACCGGGTGCCGGGCGGTGGCCGGGCGTACCGACTCGACGTGGATGCCGCCGTCGGCCTTCCACTCCCAGCCGGCCCCGGTGCCGTCGAGGAACGCCTCGACCTCCTCCCGGCTCTCGGTCTCGAAGGTGTCCTGCCAGCTCTTGCCGAGGCCGTAGCCGTCGTGCAGGTTCTGGGTGTAGCGGACGCCGCCGGCGAAGGCCTGCCGCACCTCGTCGTCGAGGGAGTTGAGCCACACCGCGGAGTCCAGTACCGGGGTCGCGCCGCCGCCGCCGGGCTGGATCTGGCAGTAGAAGGCGAGGCGGGCCGGCCAGGCGTGGGCGTAACTCATCTCGTTGTGCATGGAGATGGTGAATTCCTGCGGGTACTCGGTCGAGGTGTAGACGTTGCTGCCGACCTTGGTGCGCGGCGAGTTGCCGTGCACGTAGGCGAGCCGGTTGGGCAGCAGCAGGTCGAGGACGTCGTCCAGGGCGGCGGGGGTCACCCCGAAGCCACGGAAGACCAGGGCCTTCTCCTGCACGAGGAGTTCTCCCAGTTCGTCCCCCATCGCCTTGAGCCGGTCGACGAGTTCTTCCGTGCCGCCGGCGAGCTCGGTCTCGATCTCGAGCGGTGACCAGGTCTGCTGTTCAGTCATGGGACGATCCCTTCACTTTTCTCCGACTGTCTAGGGGAAAGCTATAGATTTTCTATTTCGTCCCACGCCCTCCAGTTGTCGCGCGATGTCGGCCGTCAGCTCCGCCTCGCACGGGTCGAGATAGAAGTGGTCACCGGGGAAGGACCGCAGGGTGAAGTCGTCCGCGGTGGTCAGTTCCGCCCAGGCCGCCACCGACGCGCGGTCGCGGCCGGAGCCGGGGTCGCGGTCGCCGATGTACGCGCTGACGGGGGCGCCCACGGGTGCCGGACCGCTCGGCCGGTACGTCTCGATGAGCCGGTAGTCGGCGCGCAGCGCGGGCAGCAGCAGCTCCCGCAGCTCGGGGATGTCGAAGACCTCGGAGCCCAGGCTGCCGAGGCTGCGGACGCCCGCGATCAGCGTGTCGTCGTCCTCCTCGTACAGCCCGCTGTGCCGGGCCCGGTGCGGGGCGGCCCGGCCGGAGACCATCAGGCGGGCGGCCGTGGTGCCGTGCCGGGCCTCCAGGCGCAGCGCCACTTCGTAGGCGACGGCGGAGCCCATGCTGTGGCCGAACAGCGCCACCGGCCGGTCGAGGTAGGGGACGAGCGCCCGGGTGATCCGGTCGGCGAGGGCCGCCATGTCCTCGACGCACGGCTCGGCCAGCCGGTCCTGCCGGCCGGGATAGCGGACGGCGAGCACCTCGATGTCCTCGGGCAGTCTCGGCGGCCAGCCGTGGTAGAGCTGGGCGGTGCCGCCGGCGTGCGGGAAGCACACCAGTCGCAGCCGCGGGTCCGCGGTCCGGCGGTGCACCCGGAACCAGTCGGCCGGGCTGTCGGGTCCGGTCACGTCTCGTCTTCCTTTCGCCCTCGGGTTTCGGTGTCGGCCGGCGCGTCCTCGGTGCGCAGCGCGGGGCTGAGTACGGCGCCCAGGGCCAGCAGCGCCATCGCGGCGCCGGTCAGCAGGATCGAGTCGGCGGCGCCCCACAGTTCGAGGGCGACGCCGGCGAGGAGCGCGCCGAGCGAGTTGGTGCCGGAGGAGATGAGGTTCGCGGTGCCCGCGACGCGGCCCTGGAACTCGTCCGGGGTGGTGCGCACCTGGTAGACCGCGGCGGCGACGTTGAAGACGGCGCCGACCAGACTCGTACCGGCGAACAGCAGGCCGAGCAGCAGCGGTTCGGCCCGGGTGAAGGAGATGGCCGTCATCAGACAGGCCCAGACGGCGAGCCCGCCGACGAGGATGGCGCGCTGGCTGCACCGGCGCATCCACCAGCCGCCGGTGAGCGCGCCGAGCATGCCGCCGATGCCGCCACCCGTCACGACGACGGCGAGGACGGCCTCCGAGCGGCCCTCCTCCGTGATCATCAGGATCACGGCGAGGCTGAGGACCTGGAACAGCGCGTTGGTACCGGCGACGAAGGCGAGCGCCGTGCGCAGGAAACGCCGGCGCCACAGCCACGCCATGCCCTCGGCGACTTCGCGGTGCAGCGCCTTGCGCGGGGCGGCCCGCTCGCCCTGGAACTCCTTCCTGATGAACAGCAGGGTCACCAGCGAGACGAGGTAGGCGACCGCGCCGAACAGGAACGGCACCCAGCGCACCGCCGTGTAGAAGAGGATGCCGGCGGGCTGGCCGAGCAGACCCGCCGCCCGGCCGCGCGCCTCGTTCTGCGCGAGCGCCTGCGGCAGTTGCTCCTCGTGCACCACATTGCGTACGGCGCCGCGTTCGGCCAGCCGGTAGAAGACGGTGAGGCAGGACTCGACGAACGCCACGGCGGCGATGTGCGCCACCTGGACCTGGCCGGTGAGCACCGCGACCGCGGCCGTGCCGAGCGCCAGCGCCCGGCCCGCCTCGCACACCACCATCACGCGCCGCCGGTCCCACCGGTCCACGAGCGCCCCGGCCGGCAGCTGCACCAGCAGGGCGGGCAGCAGGGCCGCGAAGGTCACCAGGGACATGGCGATCGGCGAGCTGGTGTGCCAGAGCACGAGCAGCGGATAGGCGACCGCGGTGACCCGGGTGCCGAGGAACGACATGCCCGCCCCGGACCAGAGCAGGACGAAGTCCCGGTTCCTGCGCAGCGGCGGCAGCTCGGGGCGGGCCTCGGCCGGCGCCTGGGGGGCGACGGTCACCGGGACCGCCCCGCGCCGTCCGCGGCGCCGGTGGGCCCGCGGCGGCACCATTCCAGGACGGCCATGGCGCTGTGCATCTTGTTCTCCGCCTGCTGGAAGGCGATGCTCGCGGGGCCGTCGAGGACGTCGGCGGTGACCTCCTCGCCCCGGTGTGCGGGCAGGTCGTGCAGGAAGACGGCCTTGGGGCTGTCCTCCCACAGCGCCTCGCGGACCTGGAACGGCGCGAAGACGTCCCGCCAGTCGGGGTCGGGCTTGTCGGTACCGGTGGTCTGCCAGCGCGTCGTGTAGACGGCGTCCTGGTCGGCGGGCAGCGCGGCCATGTCGTGGCGCTCGGTGAACCGGCCGCCATGGCGCTCGGCCTGCTCCGCCGCCCGGGCCAGGAACCGCTCGGCGAGCCCGTAGCCGGGCGGGGTGCGCAGCTCCAGCTCGACCCCGGGGAAGCGGGTGAGGGCCAGCGCGAGGGCGGAGGCGGTGTTGTTGCCCTCCCCCACGTACAGGACGCGCAGCCCCTCCAGCCGGCCGAACCGGCCGAGGAGCGTGGTCAGGTCGGTGAGCGCCTGGGTGGGGTGCTCGTCGGCGCTCATCGCGTTGATGACGGACATCCGGTTCTGGGTGGCCCAGGCGCGCATCTCGGCGGGGTCGTCCGCGGTGCGGGCGACGAGCACGTCGAGCATCCGGGACATGACCCGGCCGGTGTCCTCGCTGGTCTCGCCGGTGTTGAGCTGGAGGTCGCCGTCGCCGTACGAGACGATCTGCGCGCCGAGCCTGAGGGCGCCGGCCGAGAAGGCGGTGCGGGTCCGGGTGGAGGTCCGGCGGAAGTAGATGCCGGCGATGTCGCCCTCCAGCGGGCGGGCCCCGGCGGGGCCCTCGGCGCTGAACCGGGCACCGCGGTCGACGATGGCCCGCAGGTCCTCGTCGGTGAGGTCGTCGATGGATATCAGATGCCGCACGGCGGGCGTCCTTTCGGAAGAGGGGTGGGGGCGGCTTCGGGAGCCGGACGTGCGGGGGTCACCGGGCCCACTGCCCGGCACGTTCGCCGCCGCCGATTCCGGACTGCTCGCGCAGGCCCGCCGAGACGGCCTTGATGGCGGCGCGGCCCGACACGGCGTTGGTCAGGACCACGAAGCCGGTGCCGTCGGAGATCCGGACGATCATCATGTTGCGGTAGCCGTGGGGCTCGCCGCCGTGCCCGGCCTCCAGGGCGGGGGCCGCTCCGTCGACCACCGTGCCCAGGCCGTAGAAGGTGCCTTCGCCGACGGGCGTGAGCAGTTGCCCGGCGAGCGGCTTGGACAGGAAGGCGAAGGGCTCGCCCAGGTAGGCACGGCGCAGTTCGACGGCGACCTTGGCGAGGTCGGCGGCGGTGGACCAGAGGCCGGAGGAGGCGAGGTGGGGTCCGACGCGCCAGCCGCCCTCGACCGGGTCGCCGAGCGGTCCGTGTCCGACGGCCGCCGGCCTGCCCGACGTCTCCGGGTGGTCCTGGTCGAAGCCGCTGTGTGCCATGCGCAGCGGTTCGAAGACCGTACGGCGCATCAGCTCGGCGAACGGCGTGCCGGTGACGTCCTCCAGCAGCCGCTGGATCACCCAGTAGTTGGTGTTGGACACCCGGAACCTGGTGCCGGGCGCCACCTCGCTGTGCACCTGGTCGAGCAGCTCGGACAGCGGCGGGATCACGGCGCCGGGGGCGACCCCCTCGTACGGCACGGAGACCAGGCCGGACCAGTGCGAGAGCAGCTGGCGCAGGGTGACGGCCACCGGGGTGCCGGCCGGGTCGGTGATCCGCCAGCCGCCGGTCAGCCGGGCGTTGACGTCCGTGTCGAGGTCGAGGGTGCCCTCGTCGACCAGGCGCAGCACGGCCAGCGCGGTGATGTGCTTGCTGATCGAGCCGGCCTGGAAGAGGGTCGTCGGGGTGACGGGCCGCGTCGAGCCCGCCTCCAGGACGCCGTAACCGTGCAGCGAGGCGACCTCGCCGTCGCGCAGGACCGCGACCGCGACGCCGGGGATGTGGTGCTCCTCCATGACGGGCAGCCGGTCGGCGGAGGGCGCCGCCGGGGTGGTGTCGGTGGCCTTCTCGGTGGTGCCGGGGCCGGCCGCGGCGTCCAGTCCGGCGGCCAGTTCGGCCAGGGTGTGCGTCTGGTAGAGCATCTGGAGGGTGATGGGCAGGTTCAGTTTCCGGGCCGCCGCCATCACCTTGATGATGAGCATCGAGTGGCCGCCCAGCTCGAAGAAGTTGTCGCCGGTGCCGACCCGGTCCAGGCCGAGGGTCTGCTCCCAGACGCCCGCCATGACCTTCTCCATCTCGGTGACGGGGGCCGTGTACGGGCGCTGTGCGTCGTCCTCGCCGGTGTGGCCGGGGGCGGGCAGGGCGCGGCGGTCGACCTTGCCGTTGGCGTTGAGGGGCAGGGCGGCCAGGGCGGTGAAGGAGGCCGGGATCATGTAGTCGGGCAGGCGCAGGCCGCAGAAGGCGGCAGGGTCGTCGACGGGCTGCCCGTCGTCGGTCGTGTAGTAGGCCGCGAGGCCGCGATCGCCGGTCTCCGTCTCGTGGACGGTGACGAACACCTCCCGTATGTCGGGGTGTTCGGCCAGCACCGCCTGGACCTCGCCCAGCTCGACGCGGTAGCCGCGGATCTTGACCTGGTCGTCGAGGCGGCCCAGGAACTCCACGTTCCCGTCCTCGCGCTGCCGCACCAGGTCACCGGTGCGGTACAGGCGGGTGCCCGGGACGCCGTACGGATCGGGCAGGAACCGCTCCGCCGTCAGGTCCGGACGTCCCGCGTACCCACGCGCCACCCCGGTCCCGCCGACGTACAGCTCCCCCGCCACGCCCACCGGGACCGGCTGGAGCAGCGCGTCCAGCACGTACATCGTCATGTTCGGGACGGGGCGGCCGATCGGCACGACCTCCGAGGGCTGTTCCTCGGTCACCGGGTAGACGCAGGTGCCGACGGACGCCTCGGTCGGCCCGTACTCGTTGATCATTCCGCCGGGGCCGAGCAGGTCGAGCCACCGGTTGGCGACCTCGCCGGGGAAGGCCTCCCCGCCGGCCACGACCGTCCCGGTCAGCCCGGCGAGGGTCTCCTTGTCCAGCTGGTGGGCGAGGATCTCCAGGTGTCCCGGAGTCAGCTTCAGGAAGCTGTACGGGGCGCCGGCGGCCAGGTGTTCGCCCAGCCGGTCCAGGTCGATGTCCTGGGAGAAGGTGTGCACGGCCTGGCCGGCGACGAGCGGCGCCCAGATGTTCGGCACGACCAGGTCGAAGGCGACGGAGGAGAAGAGGGCGGTGCCCGCGGCTCCCCGGGACAGCCACTCCCGCGCGGCCCAGGCGACGTGGTTGACCAGACCGCGGTGCGGCAGCTCGACACCCTTCGGCGTCCCCGTCGAACCCGACGTGAAGATGACGTACGCCAGCCGGTCGAGATCGTCGGTCCGCTCCGGCGCCGACACCGGCAGCCCCTCCACCGACGGCCGCGACGCGTCCAGAACCACCCGGGCACCCGACGTCTCGACGATCGCCGCGACCCGCTCGGCCGGAGACGCCGGATCGACCGGCACATACGCCGCGCCCGCCTTCCACACCCCCAGCAGCGACGCGATCAGCTCCGGACCACGGTCCAGGACCACCGCCACCCGCGACTCGTCACCGACCCCGCGCTCCCGCAGGAAGTGCGCGATCCGATTGGCCTGCGCGTCCAGCTCCGCGTACGACACCACGAGATCGCCGGCGCGGACCGCCACCGCCCGCGGCGTCAAGACCGCCTGCGCCTCGAACAGCTCCAGGACCGACCGCGTCTCGGCCTCGTGACCCGTCTCGTTCCACTCCACCACCTGCCGCCGGTACTCCTCCACCGGCAGATGCGCCTCCCGCGCCGAACCCTCCGGATCCGCCGCCATCGCCTCCAGCACCGAGCGGAACATGGCCGCGACGCCGTCGAGGTGCCGCTGGTCCACGACGTGGTTGTTGGCGTGCAGGTTGATCGATCCGCCGAGGGCCGAGACCCGCAGCCCGAACTCCAGGGCGCCCTCGCCGACGGTGGCCTGCGTGTCGATCAGGCCGTGGTCGATCTGCCGGAAGTCCTGGTAGGTGAAGGGCGCCTCGATGATCCGGTCACCGGCGGCCAGTTCGTGCTGGATGACCGGCATCGGGAAGGCGCGGTGCCCCCAGAGTTCCGTCTCCCTGCCGTAGACCCGCGCCACCAGTTCGCGCCAGGTGCGGGCCGAGCGGTCGTGGGCGAAGGGCAGGGTGTTGAGGTGCATGCCGTAGACGGCGTCGGCGCCGAGGACCTCGGGCCTGGCGTTGCAGACCAGGCCGGTGAAGAAGCGCTCCTGGTCGGTGAGCAGGCTCATGGTCTTCAGGTGCGCCGCGTGCAGCACGCTCTTGAGCGACGCGCCGGCGGCCGAGGCCAGGGCGCGCAGCGGCTCCTCCAGGTCCGCGTACGGGATCCTGCTGCGGCAGGCGACCGGCGCCGTGTCCGCGCGCTCGGCCCAGCCGGCCGGCAGGGCGAAGCGGTCGTGGCCCTCGATGATCTCCCGCCAGTAGGCGCGGTCCTCGGCGCAGCCGAGCGCCTCGCGTTCGGCGGCGATGAAGTCGGCGAACCTGACGGCGGCCGTCGGGTCGTCGCCGGGCCCCTCGCCGTTCCGGGCGCGCCGGTACTCGCCGAGCACCTCCATCAGGAGGTTGCTGTGGCTCCAGCCGTCCAGGATGACGTGGCACTGGGTCACCGACAGCCACCAGGCTCCGTCGCCCTCGACGTGTGCGCCGAGCCGCAGCAGCGGGGCCTCCGCCAGGTCGAACAGCTCGGCGCGCTCGTCGGCGGTGAACCGCCGCAGGGATTCGGCCAGCTCGGCCTCGGTCAGTCCCCGCAGGTCCCGGAAGGCGACGACGGGTGCGGCCTGCGGGTGCACCAGCTGCATGGGTACGGAGTACGAGGTGAGGTCGAGGGACGTGCGCAGCACCTCGTGGCGGGCGGTGAGCACCGCCGCCGCCGTGCGCAGCGCCTCCGGGGAGAAGGACTGCTCGTCCCGGATCCGGACGGAGACCACGTTGTGGTACTTGTGCCGGCTGTCGCCGCTCTGCATCTCGACGACCATGCCGAGCTGGACCTGCGACAGCGGGTAGGCGTCGGCGAGCCCGGCCGGGAGCCGGTCCCGGTCCTCGTCCGCCACCAGGGCGAACGGCGCCGTCGGCGCGGTGGCGTCGGCGGCCGGGGCGGGCCGGCCGGTGGCCAGTTCGGCGAGCGCGGCCACCGTGCGGGCGGCGAGCACGTCGCGTACCGCGAGGTCGTGGCCCGCGGCGCGCAGGGCGCCGACCACGACGAGGGCCCGGATGGAGTCGCCGCCGAGGTCGAAGAAGCCGTCCTCGACACCGACCCGCTCGACACCGAGGGCATCGCGCCAGATACCGGCGATCTGCTCCTCGGTCGCGGTGCGGGGAGCGACGTAGGCGCGGTCGCTGCCCAGCGCGGCGCCCTCCGGGGCGGGCAGGGCCCGCTTGTCGAGCTTGCCGTTCGTGGTCAGCGGCAGCGCGGCCAGCGGCACGAACGCGGCCGGCACCATGTACTCCGGCAGCGACGCCGCCAGGTGCGCCCGCAGCTCGCCCAGGCCCGGCAGCTCCCCGGCCTTCGCGGCCACGACGTAGCCGACCAGCCGCTTGTCGCCCGGGGCGTCCTCACGCACCACCACGACCGCCTCGCGCAGCCCCGGATGCGCGCCCAGCACGCTCTCGATCTCACCCGGCTCGATCCGGAACCCGCGGATCTTCACCTGGTCGTCGGCGCGTCCGACGAACTCCAGGCTCCCGTCGGGCATCCGCCGCGCCAGGTCCCCGCTCCGGTACAGCCGCGAGCCCGCGGGACCGAACGGGTCGGGCACGAACCGCTCGGCCGTCAGCCCCGGCCGGTTCAGATAGCCGCGCGCCACACCCGGGCCCGCGACGTGGATCTCGCCCGTCACCCCGATCGGCACCAGATCCCCGTTGCCGTCGAGGAGATGGACGCGCAGGTCGCTGAGCGGGCGGCCGATCGGGTTGCCGGCCTGCGGGTCGAGGTCGCGCTTGGTGAGCCGGTGGTAGGTGGTGTGCACGGTGGTCTCGGTGATCCCGTACATGTTCACCAGGGCGGTGCGGGCCAGGCCGAGCCGGTCGGTCCACGGCTTGAGGTCGGCGACCTCCAGCTTCTCCCCGGCGAAGACCACGGCGCGTACCGACAGCTGCTTGACCCGGCGGTCCCCGTCACCGGCCGCGGCGACCAGGCCGCGGAAGGCGGACGGCGTCTGGCTGAGGACGGTGACCTCTTCCTCGACGAGGAGGTCGAGGAAGTCCTCCGGGGCGCGTGCCGTGTCCGCCGGTACGACCACCAGGCGGCCGCCGTGCAGCAGCGCGCCCCACATCTCGAACACCGACACGTCGAAGGCGTAGCTGTGGAACAGCGACCACACGTCCGTCTCGTCGAACGCGTAGTGCTCCTGGGCCGTCGACATCAGCCGCACCACGTTGGCGTGGGTCAGCGCCACGCCCTTGGGGCGCCCCGTCGAGCCGGAGGTGTAGATCGTGTAGATCAGGTGGTCCGGGCTGCCCGCGACCCCCGGATCGTCCGCCTCCTGCGCGGCGATCAGCTCGGCGTCGCCGTCGAGCAGCAGCAGCTCGCCCTCGAAGCGGCCGTCGAGGATCCCGGCGAGCGCCGAGGTCGTCACGACCACGGGGGCCGCCGTGTCCCGCACGATGTACGCGAGACGGTCCACCGGGTTCGCCGGGTCCAGCGGCGCGTACGCCGCGCCGGACTTCAGCACGCCGAGCAGCGCGGGCAGCAGGTCCGGACCGCGCTCCAGGCAGATCCCCACGAGCGTCTCCGGGCCCACGCCCTTGGCCCGCAGCACCCGCGCGATCCTGTTCGCCCGCGCGTTCAGCTCCGCGTACGACAGCGTCACCTCCCCGCTCGTGACCGCTCCCGCGTCCGGTGTCCGTGCCACCTGCTCCTCGAACAGCTCGTGCACCCGGCGGGTGACGGGCTCCGCGGACTCGGTGCTCTGTTCGCCGAGCAGCCGCTCCCGTTCGCCCGCGGGCAGGCACATCGCCCGGGCGTCGCCGTCGGCGTCGGCGGCCATCGACTCCAGGACCGCCCGGTACATGCCGGCGAGGCGCTCGGCGTGGGCCCGGCCGAGGACCCGGGTGGAGGTGGACAGGACGATGTTGTCGGCGGTGGCGTGGGCGGAGAGCCCGAACTCGGTGGGCGTCTCGCTGATGCGGACGTCGGAGTCGACCAGCTCGTCGTCCACCTGGTGGAAGTCGACGAAGTTGAACAGGACGTCGATCAGCCGGCCCGCGCGCGCCTCGCGCTGGATGGCGGGCATCGGGTAGTGGCGGTGGTCCCAGACCTCCAGCTCCCGCTGGAAGACCTGCCCCACCAGCTCCCGCCAGGTGCGGGCGCGCCGGTCGTGCGCGAACGGCAGTGAGTTGAGGTGCATGCCGTAGACCCGCTCGGCGCCCGCGATCTCGGGCCGGCCGTGGCAGACGAGACCGGTGAAGAAGGCGGCGTCGCCGGTGAGCTGGCTCATCACCTTCAGGTGGGCGGCGTGCAGCACGCTCTTGAAGGAGGCGCCGGCGGTGGTGGCCAGGGCGCGCAGGTCGTCGGCCAGGTCCCCGAAAGTGATCTTGACGCGGTGGGAGCCCGCCGGCTTGTCCTTGGCCTCGGCCCAGCCGGCCGGGAGCTCGAACTTGGCGTGCTCGGTGACGATGCCGGACCAGTAGGCGCGGTCGTCGTCGTCGGCCAGGGCCGCCAGCTCGCCCGCGATGAAGTCGGCGTAGCGGACCGGGAGTTCCTCGTGGTCGACGGGGCGGCCGTCGCGCACCGCCCGGTAGGTCTCCAGGATCTCCATGACCAGCGAGGCGTGGCTCCAGCCCTCCAGGATCACGTGCGACTCGGTGAGGGTGAGCCACCAGGCGCCGTCGCCCTCGATGTGGGCGGCGGCCCGCAGCAGCGGCGCGGCGGACAGGTCGAACAGGTCCTCGCGCTGCGCGGTGACGAAGCCGCGCAGGGCGCTCTCCAGGTCCGCCCGGCCGAGCCCGGTCACGTCGTGCGCCGGGACGGTGACCGGGACGTCCGCGTGGACGACCTGCATCGGTACGGAGTAGCCGGTGGCGTGCACGGACGTGCGCAGGACGTCGTGGCGGGCGACCACGAGCCGGACCGCCTCGGTCAGCGCGGCGGCCGAGAACGGCGTCTCGTCCTTGATCCGGAACGACGTCACGTTGTGGTAGTTGCTGCGCCCGTCGTCGGCGAGCAGCTCCACGACCATGCCGGCCTGGATCTGCGAGAGGGGGTAGGCGTCGAAGGCGCCCGCGGGCAGCTTCGCCCGGTCCTCGTCCGTGATGAGTGCGAACGGCGGCACCGCTGCCTCCTCCTGAGTCGTGTCCTGCCAGGTGGCTAGCTCGGCGAGGCGAGCGACCGTGCGGTGCTCGAAGACCTCGCGCACGCCGATGTCGAAACCGGCCGCGCGCAGGGCGCCGGCCAGCGGCACGGCCCGGATGGAGTCGCCGCCCAGGTCGAAGAAGCTGTCGTGGACGCCGACCCGTTCGATGCCGAGTACGTCCTGCCAGACGGCGGCGATGTGCCGTTCGGCGTCGGTGCGCGGAGCGAGGTAGGTGCCGTCCGGGGCGGTCCCGGTCTGCGCCGGGGCGGGCAGCGCGCGTCTGTTGAGCTTGCCGTTGGCGTTCAGCGGGATGCCGTCGAGGGGCACGTAGGCCGCAGGGACCATGTAGTCGGGCAGGGTCCGCGCGAGGTGGTCTCGCAGTGCGGCCGGGTCGGGGCCCTCGCCGTCGGCCGGCACGAAGTAGCCGACCAGGCGCTTCTCGCCGGGGGTGTCCTCGCGGACCACGACGACGGCGTCGCGCACCCCGGGGTGGGTGCCGAGCGCGGCGGAGATCTCGCCGAGTTCGATGCGGAAGCCGCGGATCTTCACCTGGTCGTCGATCCGGCCGAGGAAGTCGAGGCTGCCGTCGGGGAGCCTGCGGGCCAGGTCGCCGGCCCGGTAGAGGCGGGCGCCGGGCTCGTTCCCGTTCGGGTCGGGCACGAAGCGTTCGGCGGTGAGTCCGGGCCGGTTCAGGTAGCCGCGGGCGACGCCCGGGCCGCCGACGTGGATCTCGCCCGGCACGCCGAGCGGGACCAGGTGGCCCTCGCGGTCGAGGAGGACGGTGCGCAGGTCGCCGAGGGGGCCGCCGACCGGGCTGGTGAGCGGCGCCGCCAGGTCCGCCGGGGTCAGCCGGTGGTGGGTGACGTGGACGGTGGTCTCGGTGATCCCGTACATGTTGACGAGCTGCGGGCTGTCCAGGCCCAGCCGCTCGGCCCACGGGGCGAGTTCGCCGACCTCCAGCTTCTCGCCGCCGAAGACCACCGAGCGCAGGGCGAGCCGGCCGATGCGCGGGTCGCCGTCGCGGGCGGCGCCGACCAGGGAGCGGAACGCGGACGGCGTCTGGTTGAGCACGGTGACGCGCTCGTCGGCGAGCAGGCCGAGGAAGTCCTCGGGCGAGCGGGCCACACTCCGCGGTACGACGACGAGCCGGCCGCCGTACAGCAGCGCGCCCCACAGTTCCCAGACCGAGAAGTCGAAGGCGTAGGAGTGGAAGAGGGTCCACACGTCCGCCGGTCCGAAGTGGAACCGCTCCTCGGTGACGGTGAACAGCCGCAGCACGTTGGCGTGGCTGAGGCAGACGCCCTTGGGCTTTCCGGTGGAGCCCGAGGTGTGGATGACGTAGATCAGGTCGTCGGCGGTGGCGAGCGGGGCCGGGTCGTCCGCGGGTTGCGCCGCGAGCGCCGCCGCGTCGTCGTCGAGGACGATCAGCTCACCGTCGTAGCGGCCCTCCAGGGTGCCTGCCGCGGACCGCTCGGTGAGGACGACGGGGGCCTGCGCGTCGGCCGCGATGTAGGCGAGCCGGTCGGCGGGGTAGGCCGGGTCGAGCGGCACGTAGGCGCCGCCCGCCTTGAGGACGCCGAGGAGCGCGGGCACCAGGGCGGCGGAGCGCTCCAGGCAGACGCCGACCAGGGTCCGCGGTCCGACCCCGCGGGCGCGCAGCAGGTGGGCGATGCGGTTGGCGCGGGCGTTGAGTTCGGCGTAGGTGAGCCGGGTGTCCTCGAAGGAGACGGCGACCGCGTCCGGGGTGCGGGCCGCCTGCTCCTCGAAGACGCCGTGGACGGTACGGGGGTCCGCGGGCGCCGTGGGCCGGGTGGTCCAGTCGGCGAGCAGCACCTCCCGCTCGCCCGGCGGCAGGTAGGCGGCCCGCGCGTCGCCCCGCGGGTCGGCGGCCATGGACTCCAGGACGGCCCGGTACATGCCCGCGAGGCGTTCGGTGTCGGTGCGGGAGAGGCTGGCGGTGCTGGTCTTCAGGTTCAGGTGGCCGGCCAGGGTGGTGACGGCGAGGCCGAACTCGATGCCGCCGGAGCCGACCCCCGACTCGACGTCCACGAGGTCGGTGTCGACCATCCGGAAGTCCTGGTAGTTGAAGACCACGTCGACGAGCCGGCGGCCGGCTCCCGTGCCGTGGGTCCGCTGCATCTCGGGCATCGGGTACTGGCGGTGGGGCCAGAGCGCGACTTCCCGGTCGAAGACCTGGCGCACCAGTTCGTGCCAGGTGCGGGCGGTGCGGTCGACCGGGAAGGGCACGGTGTTGACGTACATGCCGTAGACGCGGTCGGCGCCCGCCGCCTCGGGGCGGGTGTCGGTGACGAGCCCGGTGAAGAAGGACTCCTCGACGGTGAGCTGGCTCATCACCTTCAGGTGGGCGGCGTGCAGGACCGCCTTCAGGGAGACCTGGGCCGTCGACGCGAAGCTGCGCAGCCGCGGCTCCAGGTCGTGCAGCGGCACCCGGACCCGGTAGCTCTCCGCCGGGCCGGAATCGGCGGTGGGGGCGGGCAGTTCGAACCTCTCGTAGGTGTCGGTGATCCGCTGCCAGTACGCGCGGTCCTCCTCGGACTCCAGGGAGGCCAGTTCGGCGGCGATGAAGTCGGCGAAGCGCACGCCGGGCGCGGCGGGCGCGGTGACCTCGCCGGGCGCGGTACCGGACCGCAACTGCTCGTAGGTGTCGAGGAGTTCCATCATCAGGGCGTGGTAGCTCCAGCCCTCGGTGACGGCGTGCGACTCGGTGAGGGCGAGGTGCCAGGCCTGGTCGCTCTCGACCAGCGCGGCGACCCGCAGCAGCGGGGCGGCCGACAGGTCGAAGACGTCGGCCTTCTCGGCGGCGACGAACGCGCCGAGCGCCGCGTTCTGCGCGGCGGGGTCCTGCCCGCGCAGGTCGTGGACGGCGACCGGGGTGGCGGCCTCGGTGTGCACCAGCTGCATCGGTACGGAGAAGCCGTCGAGCCGGAACGACGTGCGGAGCACGTCGTGGCGCGCCGTCACCAGCCGGACCGCGCCGGCCAGCGCCTCGGCGTCGAAGGGCACCCCGTCACGGATGCGGTTGACGCTGACGTTGTGGTACTTGGCGGCCGCCGTGTCGGTGAGCATCTCGACGGCCATGCCGATCTGCACCTGGGACAGCGGGTAGGCGTCGTCGAGACCGGCCGGCAGCCGGTCGCGGTCCGCGTCGGTGACGAGGGCGAACGGGGCGATGCCCGGCTCGGGCTCGGCGGGTGCCGGGCGGCCGGTGGCGAGTTCGGCGGCGGCCGCGACGGTGCGGCCCTCGAAGATCTCGCGGACCCCGAGGTCGAAGCCGGCCTCGCGCAGGGCGCCGATCAGCGAGACCGCGCGGATCGAGTCGCCGCCCAGGTCGAAGAAGCTGTCGTGGACGCCGATCCGGTCGACGCCGAGGACGTCCTGCCAGACCTCGGTGATGCGCTCCTCGGCGCGGGTGCGGGGCGCGACGTAGGCCGCGTCGGCGGCGCGTGCCGCGCGGTCGGGGGCGGGCAGCGCCCGCTTGTCGACCTTGCCGTTGGCGGTGAGCGGCAGGGTGTCGAGGACGACGTAGGCGGCGGGCAGCATGTAGTCGGGCAGGGCACCCGCGAGGGCGTCGCGCAGGGCGGCGGGGGCCAGGGTGTGGCCGTCCGCCGCGCTGACGTAGGCCGTGAGCTGCTTGTCGCCGGGGGCGTCCTCGCGTACGACGACGACGGCGTCCCTGACCTGGTCGAGGCGGGCCAGGGCGGTCTCGATCTCGCCGAGTTCGATGCGGAAGCCGCGCAGCTTGACCTGGTTGTCGATGCGGCCGATGAACTCGAGCTCGCCGTCTTCGAGCAGCCGCACCGAGTCGCCGGTGCGGTACAGGCGGGCGCCGGGCTCGTCCCCGTACGGGTCGGGCACGAAACGCTCGGCGGTCAGGTCGGGGCGGTGGTGGTAACCGCGGGCGAGGCCCACTCCGGCGATGTACAGCTCGCCGGGGACGCCCGCGGGCACCGGCCGCATCGCGGCGTCGAGCACCCGCAGCACGAAGCCGGGCATGGGGCGGCCGATCGGCGGGGTCACCGCCCCGGCCAGCGGTTCGCTGACGGAGGCGCAGACGGTCGTCTCGGTGGGCCCGTACGCGTTGAGCATGCGCCGCCCGGGCGACCAGGCGGCCACCAGGTCGGGGGTGCAGGCCTCGCCCGCGACGACCAGGGTCGCGGCGGCCGGCAGCCCGCCGTCCGGGGAGAGCACGGTGAGCGCGGTGGGCGGCAGGGTGAGGTGGGTGACCCCGTGCTCGGCGGTGAGCGAGGTCAGTCCGGGGCCGGGCATCAGCCGGTCGGCGGGGGCGAGGACCAGCGTGGCGCCGGACAGGATCGTCTGGGCGAGGTCGGCGAACGCCGCGTCGAAGCTGATCGAGGCGAACTGCAGGACGCGGTCGCCGGGAGCGATCCCGAAGGCGCCGGCCTGCGCGTCGGCGAGGTTGCGGGTGCCGCGGTGGGTGACGACGACGCCCTTGGGGCGGCCCGTGGAGCCCGAGGTGTAGATGACGTAGGCGGCGTGGTCGACGTCCAGTGCGACGTCGGGGGCGGTGGCGGGCCGGGCGGCGATCCGGTCGGCGTCCCCGTCGAGGAGGACGACGGCCGCGTCGTGGGCGGGCAGCTTGCCGAGGAGGTGTTCCTGGGTGACCAGGACGGGCAGCGCGGAGTCCGCCAGCATGTACGCCAGCCGGTCGGCGGGGTAGGCCGGGTCGAGCGGCACGTAGGCGCCGCCCGCCTTCATGATGCCGAGCAGGCCGACGACCAGGTCCGGGCCGCGTTCGGCGCTGATGCCGACGACGGTCTCGGGGCCGACGCCGAGGTCGGTCAGGTGGTGGGCGAGCCGGTTGGCGCGGGCGTCGAGTTCGGCGTACGTGAGGGTGGTGCCCTCGTGGGCGAGCGCGACGGCGTCCGGGGTGCGGGCGACGTGCACGGCGAACTGCGCGGGGACGGTCCGGGGTTCGGCCGCGGTCGCGGGGCCGGTGAGCGCGGCGAGCAGCTCGTGCTCGCCCCGCGGCAGCCGGTCGGCGCGCGCGTCACCGTTCGGGTCGGCGGCCATCGCCTCCAGGACCGCCTGGTACAGGGCGGCGAGCCGCTCCACGTTCCGGGTGCTGAGGGCGTGGGTGTGGCTGCTGAGCCCGAGGTGTCCGCCGAGCACGGAGACGTGCAGGGCGAACTCGGTGGCGGCGTCGTGCACCGCGCCCGCCATGTCCACCTGGCCGGTGTCGACCTGGTGGAAGTCGAGGTAGTTGAAGACCACGTTGATCAGCCGGTGGCCGCCGGCCAGCCGCTGGATCGCGGGCAGCGGGTAGCGGCGGTGCGGCCAGGTGCCGGCCTCGCGGGCGAAGACCTGCTGGGCCAGTTCGCGCCAGGTGGTGGCGGAGTTCCGGTCGAAGGGGTGCGGCAGCGTGTTGAGGTGCATGCCGTACACCCGCTCGGCGCCCAGGGCCTCGGGGCGGCCGTGCGAGACGATGCCGGTGAAGAACGCCGGCTCGTCCGTCAGCATGCTCATCACCTTCAGGTGGGCGGCGTGCAGGACGCTCTTGTACGAGACCCGGGCCGCGGCCGCGAACGCCCGCAGCGGACGCTCCAGCCGGCGCAGGTCGACGCGGGCCCTGGAGGAGCGGCGCGGGCCGTCCGTGTCGGCCCAGGAGGCGGGGAGTTCGAAGGGCGCGTACGTGTCGAGGGTGTGCTGCCAGTAGGCGCGGTCGTCGGCGGAGTCCAGGGACTCCAGCTCGCCGGCGATGAAGTCGGCGTACCGGACGGCGATCGGCTCGTGCGCGTCGGCGACGCCGTTGTCCCTCAGCTGCCGGTAGCAGTCGAGGATCTCCATCAGGAGGGAGTGGTGGCTCCAGCCCTCGGTGACGACGTGCGGCTGGGTCAGGCCCAGGTACCAGGAGTCGTCGGCGTCGACGAGCGCGGCGATCCGCAGCAGCGGGGCGGCCGTCAGGTCGAAGAGCCGGGCGCCCTCGTCGCGCCGGAAGCCGGCCAGCGCCTCGGCGCGCTCCTCGTCGGTCGCGAGGCCCCGCAGGTCCCGCACGGTCACCGGCACTTCGGCGTGGGCGTGCACGAGCTGCACGGGCACCGAGTAGGCGGCCAGCTCGATCGACGTGCGCAGGATGTCGTGACGGCCGGTGACCGTTCGGGCGGCCGCGCGCAGCGCCGCCACGTCGAAGGGGGCGCCGTCCGGGTCCTGGATCCGGAAGAGGCTGACGTTGTGGTACTTGTTGCCGCCCTCCTCGGCGAGCATCTCGACGACCATGCCGGTCTGCACGAGGGAGAGCGGGTACGCGTCCTGGACCCCGTCGGGCAGCGCGTCCCGGTCCGCCTCCGGGAGGAGGGCGAACGGTGCCACACCGACCGACGCGGCCTTCTCGGGCGCCGGCCGGCCGGTGAGGAGTTCGGCGAGCCGGGCGACGGTGCGGTACTCGAAGACGTCGCGCACCCCGATGTCGAAGCCCGTGGCGCGCAGCGCGCCGACCAGGGCGACGGCACGGATGGAGTGGCCGCCGACGTCGAAGAAGTCGTCGTCCACCGACACTTGTTCGCGCTCCAGGACTCGCCGCCAGACGGCGGCGATCTGCCCCTCGGCGTCGGTGCGCGGGGCGACGTGAGCGTCCTGCCCGTCCTGTCCCGCGTCCGCGTCGGGGGCGGGCAGGGCGCGGCGGTCGACCTTGCCGTTGGCGTTGAGGGGCAGGGCGGCCAGGGCGGTGAAGGAGGCCGGGATCATGTAGTCGGGCAGGCGCAGGCCGCAGAAGGCGGCAGGGTCGTCGACGGGCTGCCCGTCGTCGGTCGTGTAGTAGGCCGCGAGGCCGCGGTCGCCGGTCTCCGTCTCGTGGACGGTGACGAACACCTCCCGTATGTCGGGGTGTTCGGCCAGTACCGCCTGGACCTCGCCCAGCTCGACGCGGTAGCCGCGGATCTTGACCTGGTCGTCGAGGCGGCCCAGGAACTCCACGTTCCCGTCCTCGCGTTGCCGCACCAGGTCACCGGTGCGGTACAGGCGGGTGCCCGGGACGCCGTACGGGTCGGGCAGGAACCGCTCCGCCGTCAGGTCCGGACGTCCCGCGTACCCACGCGCCACCCCGGTCCCGCCGACGTACAGCTCCCCCGCCACGCCCACCGGGACCGGCTGGAGCAGCGCGTCCAGCACGTACATCGTCATGTTGGGCAGCGGACGGCCGATCGGCACGACCTCCGAGGACCTTGCCCGGGCCACCGGGTGGATGCAGGTGCCGACGGAGGCCTCGGTCGGCCCGTACTCGTTGATGAGCCGGCCGGGTCCGAGGGCGGCGAGCCAGCGGCCCGCGACCTCGCCGGGCAGCGCCTCACCGGCGACCACGACCGTCCCGGCCAGGGACGCCACCGTCCCGGCGTCCAGCTGGTGGCCGAGGACCTCCAGGTGTCCCGGCGTGAGCTTGATGAAGCTGTACGGGCCCTGCGCCACCAGGTGCGCGCCGAGATCGGCCATGTCGACGGCCGCCGGCACCGTGTGCACGGCCTGCCCCACGACGAGCGGCGCCCACAGGTTCGGCACGACCAGGTCGAAGGCGACCGAGGAGAACAGCGGCGCCCCGCCCGTGCCCTGCGACGCCAGCTCCCGCGCGGCCCAGGCGACGTGGTTGACCAGGCCGCGGTGCGGCAGCTCGACCCCCTTCGGCGTCCCCGTCGAACCCGACGTGAAGATGACGTACGCCAGCCGGTCCAGATCGTCGGCCCGCTCCGGCGCCGACACCGGCAGCCCCTCCACCGACGGCCGCGACGCGTCCAGAACCACCCGGGCACCCGACGTCCCGACGATCGCCGCGACCCGCTCGGCCGGAGACGCCGGATCGACCGGCACATACGCCGCGCCCGCCTTCCACACCCCCAGCAGCGACGCGATCAGCTCCGGACCACGGTCCAGAACCACCGCCACCCGCGACTCGTCACCGACCCCGCGCTCCCGCAGGAAGTGCGCGATCCGATTGGCCTGCGCGTCCAGCTCCGCGTACGACACCACGAGATCGCCGGCGCGGACCGCCACCGCCCGCGGCGTCAAGACCGCCTGCGCCTCGAACAGCTCCAGGACCGACCGCGTCTCGGCCTCGTGACCCGTCTCGTTCCACTCCACCACCTGCCGCCGGTACTCCTCCACCGGCAGATGCGCCTCCCGCGCCGAACCCTCCGGATCCGCCGCCATCGCCTCCAGCACCGAGCGGAGCATCCCGGCCAGGCGGTCGGTGCCCTCCCTGCTCAGGGCGCGGGGCGAGGCGGTGAGGACCAGGTGGCCGATGCGGGCGGAGACGCCGAGCGGGAACTCGGTCGGGCTGTCGTCGATGCTCGCCAGGTAGTCGACGCGGTCGCGGTCGACCTGGTCGAAGTCGTGGTAGCTGAAGCGCATGTCGATCAGGCGCTCGCCGTCGGCGAGCTCCCGCTGGATGACGGGCATGGGGAAGGCCCGGTGCGGCCAGAGTTCGATCTCGCGGGCGAAGACCTGGGCGACCAGCTCGCGCCAGGTGCGGGCCGAGCGGTCGTGGGCGAAGGGCAGGGTGTTGAGGTGCATGCCGTACACCCGGTCCGCGCCGAGCACCTCCGGCCTGGCGTTGCAGACCAGGCCGGTGAAGAAGCGCTCCTCCTCGGTGATCAGGCTCATGGTCTTCAGGTACGCCGCGTGCAGCACGCTCTTGAGCGACGCGCCCGCCTTCGTCGCCAGGGCCCGGAGCCGGTCCTCCAGGTCGTGGAAGGGGACGGGGACGCGGCAGGGCTGCCCGGCGTCCTGGTCGTCGCCGGTCCAGAGGGCCGGGACGGACAGCCGGGCGTGGTCGGTGACGATGTCCTGCCAGTAGCCGCGCGAGTCCGGTGCGGCGAGCGTCGACAGTTCGGCGGCGACGAAGTCCGCGAAGCGGGCCGTGGGCCCGTCCGGCGCGGCGGCGACGGGCTCGCCGTCCCGGATCCGCCGGTACTCCTCCAGGACCTCCATCAGGAAGGAGTGGTGGCTCCAGCCGTCCAGGATCGCGTGGCACTCGGTGTTGGTGAGCCACCAGCCGCCGTCGCCCGCGAGGTGCGCGTGCAGCCGCAGCAGCGGCGCGGTGGCCAGGTCGAAGAGGTCGGCGCGCTCGGCGGCCGTGAACTCCCGCAGGGACCGGAGGAGGGCCTCCTCGTCGAGGGCGCTCAGGTCGCGCACGCCGAGGGTCATCTCGGCGTGGGCGTGGACGAGTTGCAGCGGTACGGAGTAGGCGGAGAGGTCCACGGAGGTGCGCAGGACGTCGTGCCGGGCGGTGACGAGGGCCGCCGCCTCGCGCAACGCCGCCTCGGAGAAGGGCTGTTCGTCGCGTATTCGGAACGAGGTGACGTTGTGGTACGGGTGCTTCCCGTCGTCGGTCAGCATCTCGACGACCATGCCGAGCTGGACCTGTGACAGCGGGTAGGCGTCCGCGAGGCCCTCCGGGAGCCGCTCCCGGTCCTCGTCCGCCACCAGGGAGAACGGGGCGACGGTGGCGGGCCGGGCGGCCGGCGCCGGGCGGCCGGTGACGAGTTCGGCGATGCGCGCGACGGTGCGGTACTCGAAGACGTCGCGCACGGCCAGGTCGTACCCGGCGGCGCGCAGCCGTCCGACGAGGGTGACCGCCCGGATGGAGTGTCCGCCGAGTTCGAAGAAGCCGTCCTCGACGCTCACCCGGTCGAGGCCGAGCACGTCCTGCCAGACCTCGGCGATCCGCTCCTCCACGACGGTGCGCGGGGCGACGTACGCCGTGGCGCCGACGGCGTCCTGGCCGGGGGCGGGCAGAGCGCGCTTGTCGAGCTTGCCGTTGGTGGTCAGCGGCAGCCCGTCGAGGACGACGAAGGCGGCCGGGACCATGTACTCGGGCAGTGCGGCGGCGAGCAGGGTGCGCAGCTCGGCCGGGGCGGGGGCGTCGGCGTCGTCCGCGGTGACGTAGGCGACCAGCCGCACGTCGCCGGGGGTGTCCTCGCGGACCAGGACGACCGCGTCGCGGACCGCCTCGTGGGCGGCGAGGGCGTTCTCGATCTCGCCCAGTTCGATGCGGAAGCCGCGGATCTTCACCTGGTCGTCGGCGCGGCCGAGGAACTCCAGCTGGCCGTCGGGGAGCCGGCGGGCCAGATCGCCGCTCTTGTAGAGGCGGGCGCCGGCCGGTCCGTACGGGTCGGGGACGAAGCGCTCGGCGGTCAGCTCGGGGCGGTTGAGGTAGCCGCGGGCGACGCCCGGACCGCCGACGTGGATCTCGCCGGGGACGCCGACCGGCACCAGCTCGCCGTTGCCGTCGAGGAGGTGGACGGTCAGGTCGGCCAGGGGGCGGCCGATGGGGTTGCCGGACCGCGGGTCGAGGTCCGCGTCGGTCAGCCGCCGGTAGGTGGTGTGCACGGTGGTCTCGGTGATCCCGTACATGTTCACCAGGGCGGTGCGGTCCAGGCCGATGCGCTCCGCCCACGGGCCCAGCTCGGAGACCTCCAGCTTCTCGCCGGCGAAGACCACGGCGCGCAGGGCGAGCCGGTCGACGCGCGGGTCGCCGTCGCGGGCGGCGCCGGTCAGCGCGCGGAACGCGGAGGGCGTCTGGTTGAGGACGGTGACGCCTTGGTCGACGAGGAGGTCGAGGAATTCCTCGGGCGAGCGGGTGACGTCGAAGGGGACGACGACGAGGCGGCCGCCGTGCAGCAGCGCGCCCCACATCTCCCACACGGAGACGTCGAAGGCGTAGCTGTGGAACAGCGGCCACACGTCGGTCTCCGCGAAGGCGTAGTGCTCCCGGCCGCGCGCGAGGAGGCGCACCACGTTCTCGTGGGTGAGGGCGACGCCCTTGGGGCGGCCCGTGGAGCCCGAGGTGTAGATGGTGTAGATCAGGTTCTGGGGGGTGCCGGCCACGCCGGGGGCGGTGCCGGGCTGGACGGCGAGGAGGGCGGCCTCGGTGTCCAGTTCGACCACGTCGCCCTCGTACCGCCCGTCGAGGACGCCGGCCTGTGCGGCGGTGGTCAGCACCACCGGGGCGTCGGCGTCCTTGACGATGTACGCCAGGCGGTCGGCGGGGTTGGCGGGGTCGAGGGGCAGGTAGGCGGCGCCCGACTTGAGCACGCCGAGGAGTGCGGGCATCAGTTCGATGCCGCGTTCCAGGCAGATGCCGACGAGGTCCTCGGGGCCGACGCCCTTGGCGCGCAGCAGGTGCGCGATGCGGTTGGCGCGGGTGTCGAGTTCGGCGTACGAGAGTTCCCGGTCCTCGAAGACGACGGCCACGGCGTCCGGGGTGCGGGCCGCCTGCGCCTCGAAGACCTCGTGGACGCGGCGGGTGACCGGCTCCACGCGCTCGGGGCCGCCGGCGAGCAGGGCCCGCTCGTCGGCGCCGAGGAGGGCGGCCGAGGACAGGCGCGCGGCCGGGTCGGTGGTGACGGTGTCCAGGAGGCGCAGCAGGTGGTCCGCCATGCGCTCCACCGTCGCGCGGTCGAACAGGGCGGTGGCGTACTCGAAGCGGCCGGTGAACGAGCCGTCGGCGCCCTCGGTCAGCTGGAGGTCGAGGTCCGTCTTCGCGACGTGGCCGGTGCCGAGGTACGGCTCCGCCGTGAGCCCGGCCAGCTCGAAGGCGGCCGTCCGCTCGCCGTGCATGGTGAACGCCACCTGGTAGAGCGGCGTACGGGACATGTCGCGCTCCGGCTGGAGCCGGTCCACGAGCTGCGCGAAGGGCACCGCCTGGTGGTCGAAGGCGTCGAGCACGGTGGAGCGGGTGGCGTCGAGCAGTTCGCCGAAGGACGCGTCCGCGCTCCAGCGGCCGCGCAGGACGAGGCTGTTGATGCCGTACCCGATCAGGCCCTGGAGTTCGGGCAGGGTGCGCCCGGAGCCGACGGTGCCGACCGCGACGTCCGTGCGGCCGGTGTAGCGGCCGATCAGGCCCTGGAAGGCGGCGAGGACCACCATGAAGGGGGTGGCCTCGTGGTGCCGGCCGGTCGCGCGGACCCGGTCGGCGAGCGGGGCGGGCAGGGTGAAGGCGACGGAGTCGCCGGCCGCGTCCCGCACGGCGGGCCGCGGCCGGTCGGCCGGCAGCTCCAGCGCCTCCAGGTCCGCCAGCCGCGTGGTCCAGTAGTCGAGTTGCCGGGCCAGGACGCCGCCGTTCAGCTCCGCGCGCTGCCAGGCCGCGTAGTCCGCGTACTGCACCGGCAGGGGCGCCAGAGGGTTTTCGGCGCCGCTGGTGAAGGCGCCGTACAGGGCGGAGAGTTCCTGGCCGAGGACGCCGGTGGACCAGGCGTCGCAGGCGATGTGGTGGAAGACGAGCGACAGCACGTGGTCGTCGGCGGCGCGCCGCAGCAGCCGGGCGCGCACCGGCCACTCGCCGGCCAGGTCGAAGGACCGGCCCAGGTCGTCCTCGACGGCCCGCAGCAGGCTCTCCTCGTCCGCCACCGCGGTGACGTCCAGCGCGGTGGGGCGCGGCGCGTCGATGACCTGGACGGGTTCGTCACCGGCGAGGGCGTAGCGGGTGCGCAGGATCTCGTGGCGCTCCAGGAGCGTCTGCCAGGCGCGGCCGAGCGCCCCGGTGTCCAGCGGGCCGCGCAGCCGCAGCACGAGCGGCACCAGGTACTCGGTACTGTTCGGCTCCAGCCGGTTCAGGAACCACATCTGCTGCTGGCCGTACGACAGCGGCAGAGGAGCGTCGCGGTCCGCGCGCGGCACCGCCGTGCGCCGGCCGGCGCCGCGCCGGCCCGCCATCCGGCGGCGCAGCAGCTCGTCGCGCAGTGCCGCGGCGTCCCGGACCGTCTGAGCCTTGTCCCCGGTCATGCGTCGTACCCCTTCACCAGCAGTTCGTCATTCACGAGTTCCGAGTCGGTGAGCGCGGCGATCTCCGCCTTGATGCGCTCCTCGACGGTGGCCGCGAGGCGCGCGACGGTGGGTCCCTCGAACACCGTGCGCACCGCGAAGTCGATCTCGAACTCCTCCTGGATGCGGGAGATCAGCCGGATCGCGAGGATCGAGTTGCCGCCCACGTGGAAGAAGTTGTCGTGCGCGCCGGCCTCGGTGCCGAGCAGCTCGGTCCAGATCTCGGCGATGCGTTCCTCGACGGGACCGCTCGGCGGCACCCGGTCCGCCGGCCCGCTGTCCGTGCCGGGGGCGGGCAGGGCGCGCCGGTCGACCTTGCCGTTCGCGTTGAGGGGCAGCGCGTCGAGCGGGGTCCAGACGGCGGGGACCATGTAGTCCGGCAGCAGCCGGGCGCAGTGCGCGGCGAGGGTGCCGGCGAGATCACCGCCGGGCCCGGGGTCCGTGCCGGGCTGGGGCTCGGCGACGTAGTAGGCGACGAGCTGCTGCTCGCCGTTGTCGGACGCGTGGACGGTGAGGAACGCCTCGCGCACCGCGGGGTGCCCGGCCAGGACGGCCCGGACCTCGCCGAGTTCGACGCGGTAGCCGCGGATCTTGACCTGGTCGTCGTACCTGCCGAGGAACTCGACGTTGCCGTCGGCCCGTCGGCGGACCCGGTCGCCGGTCCGGTAGACGCGGGCGCCGGGCGGGCCGAACGGGTCGGGCAGGAAGCGTTCGGCGGTCAGGTCGGGGCGGTTCGCGTAGCCGCGGGCCACTCCCGTGCCGCCGACATACAGTTCGCCCGCGACCCCGGCGGGCACCGGCTGGAGCCGGTCGTCCAGGACGTACATCGTCATGTTCGGCAGCGGCCGGCCGATCGGCAGGATCTCCGTGGCCCCCTCGGACGCGTCGGGCACCTCGAAGACGCAGGTGCCCACGGAGGCCTCGGTCGGCCCGTACTCGTTGACCAGGCGGGTGTCGGGGGCCAGGGCCCGCCACCGCTCCAGGGTGGCCCGCGAGAAGGCCTCCCCCGCCACGACGAGGACCGGGGCCAGCGCGCCGGCCTGGGCCGGGGTCAGCTGGAGGGCGAGCACGTCGAGGTGGCCGGGGGTGAGCTTCACGAAGCTGAACGGCTCGGCCTCGGCGAGGTGCTTGCCCAGCTCCGAGAGGTCGGTGTCCTGCGGCAGCAGGAACAGCCGCTGCCCGGTGACCAGCGGCGCCCACAGGTTGGGGACGACGAGGTCGAAGGCGACGGACGAGAAGAGCGGCGCCCCGCCGTAGTCGCGCGGCGCCAGCTCCCGCGCCGCCCAGGCGACGTGGTTGACGAGGCCGCGGTGGGTGACCTCGACGCCCTTGGGCGTCCCGGTGGAGCCCGACGTGAAGATCACGTAGGCGAGCCGGTCGAGGTCGTCGGTGCGGGCGGGCCGGGTGGCCGGCGCGGCCGCGATCCGGGCGGCGTCGGTGTCGACCAGGACCGCCCCGTCCCCGGCGGTCGCCGCGTACCCGCTCGACGTGATCACCGTGTGCGCGCCCGCGCTCCGGCGCATCGCGGTGAGCCGCTCGGCGGGACAGGCGGGGTCGACGGGCAGATAGGCGCCGCCGGCCTTCCACACCGCGAGCAGGGCCGTGATCAGCTCGGGCCCGCGGTCCAGGAGCACCGCGACCCGCGACTCGGCACCGACGCCCCGCTCCCGCAGCAGGTGCGCGAGGCGGTTGGCGCGGGCGTCCAGCTCGCCGTAGGTGACGCTTTCCGAGCCGTACGAGAGGGCGGAGACGTCCGGGTCGGCGGTGGCCCAGGCCTCGACGAGGGCGAGCACGGTCTCGGACTCGGCGCTGACCTCGGTGTCGTTCCAGCCGACGAGGAGACGGCCGCGCTCGTCGGCCGACAGGAAGTCGATCTTGCCGAGCGGCAGGTCGGGCTGCTCGGCGACCTGCCGGAGCAGGCTGGTGAAGTGTCCGGCGAGCTGCTCGACGGTGGCGCGCTCGAAGAGGCTGGTGGCGTATTCGAGTACGCCGTCCAGGGCGCCGTCCCCCGTCCCGCGCATGAACAGGGAGAGGTCGGTCTTGGCGACCTGCCAGGCGGCGGTGAAGGCCGCCATGTCCGCGTCCTCGGTGGCGACGCTGGTGACGCCCTCGCTGTGCAGGTCGAAGGCGACCTGGTAGAGCGGGGTGCGGGAGAGGTCGCGCTCGGGCTGGAGCTCGTCGACGAGCCGCTCGAAGGGCAGCTCCTGGTGGGCGAAGGCGGCTCGCGCGGCCTGGCTGACCCGGTCGAGGGCGTCGGCGAAGGTGACGTCGGCGTCCAGCGCGCACCGCACGACGAGGGAGTTGAGGAAGAAGCCGACGGTGCCCTCGGTCTCGGGGCGGCCGCGCCCGGCGACGGGGGTGCCGACCGGGATGTCCCAGGCGCCGCTGTAGCGGGCGACGAGGGTGGCGTAGGCGGTGAGCAGCGTCATGAAGGGCGTGGCACGGTGCGCCTTGCCCAGCTCGGTCAGCCGGTCGGCGAGTTCGGGCTCGACGCGGAAGGGGACGACGGCTCCGCGCGGGTCGCGTTCGGCCGGGCGGGGGTGGTCCAGGGGCAGGTCGACGGGCTCGACGCCGGCCAGTGCGGTACGCCAGTGGGCCAGCTCGCCGGCGATGAACTCCTCGGTGTGCCGGGCGTGCTGCCAGGCCGCGTAGTCGGCGTACTGCACGGCGAGCGCGGGCAGCCGCGGCTCGCGGTCCGCCTCGAACGCGGCGCACAGCTGACGCAGTTCACGCTCCAGGACGACCGTGGACCATCCGTCGACGGTGATGTGGTGCAGGGTGAGGAGCAGCACGTGGCCGTCGTCGGTGCGGGCGAGCAGCGCCCGCCACAGCGGCCCCGAGGCCAGGTCGAAGCCGCGCTCGAACTGTTCGCGGAACAGCCGCTCCAGGCCGTCGCGCGAGGTGTCCTCGACGCGGAGTTCGACCGGTCGCTCACCGGCCTCGCCGATCACCTGGTACGGCTCGCCGCCCCGGTCCGGGTAGCGGGTGCGCAGCGCCTCGTGGCGGGCGGACAGCGCGTCCAGGGCACGCCGCACGGTGTCGGCGCCGGTGCCCTCGGGCAGCCGCAGGAAGAGCGGGGCCACCCACTCGGGGCTGCCCGGGTGCATCCGGTCCAGGAACCACAGGCGGCGCTGGCCCGACGACAGCGGCAGCTCGCCGTCGCGCGGGACGGGCACGATCGGGCTCTCGTCGGTGGCGGGGGCCTCGATGAGACCGGCCTGCCCCTCGACGGTGGTGGCCCGCAGCAGGCCGCGCAGCGAGATCCGCGCGCCGGACGCGGCGCGCAGCCTGGCGGCGAGGCGGGTCAGCTGGAGGGAGGTGCCGCCGAGGGCGAAGAAGTCGTCGTGCGCGCCGACCCGGTCCGCTCCGAGCAGGTCGGCCCAGGCGCCCGCGACGAGCTGTTCGGCGGCGGTGCGCGGGGTGACGAACGACGGCCGGCCGACGGCGGCGATCTCGCCCGGGGTGGGCAGCAGGGCCCGGTCGACCTTGCCGTTGGGGGTGAGCGGGAAGGCGTCGAGCGTGTGGAAGAACGACGGGACGTGGCTCTCGGGGAGCCGCTCGCGCAGGAAGGCGCGCAGCGCGTCGGCCGACGGGCCGGCGGCCTCGGCACCGGCCGCGGTGAGGTGCGCGGCGAGCCGCTTGCCGCCGCCCTCCGCCTCGTAGGGCAGGACGACCGCGCCGGTGACGCCGGGGTGGGCGGTGAGCGCCGCCTCGATCTCGCCCGGCTCGACGCGGACGCCGTTGACCTTGACCTGGTGGTCGAGGCGGCCCAGGTAGTCGAGGGTGCGGTCGGAGCGCCAGCGCACCAGGTCGCCGGTGCGGTAGAGGCGGGAGCCGGGCTCGCTCGCGTAGGGGTCGGGCACGAAGCGCTCGGCGGTCAGGTCGGGGCGGCCGAGGTAGCCGCGGGCCACGCCGGTCCCGCCCGCGTACAGCTCGCCCGGGGCGCCGATCGGGACCGGGTCGCCGTTCGGGTCGAGGACCAGGACGCGCATCCCGGGGATGGGGCGGCCGATGGGTATCGCGCCGCTGGTCTGCGCCGGGTCGACGGGCTGGGCGGTGATGTCGATGGAGCACTCGGTGGGCCCGTAGGTGTTCCACACCTCCAGCGCCGGGCCGGCCTTCTCGCGCAGCCGGGCGACGAGTTCGCCGTGCAGCGCCTCACCGGCGGAGAACAGCAGCCGCAGGGAGCCGCAGCCGCTCCAGTCGCCCTCCTCGACGAGGACGCGCAGGACGGAGGGGACCACCTGGAGGACGGTGACGTGGTGGTCGGCCACCGCGCGCAGGAGCGCCGCCGGGTCCCGCTCGGCGCCGCGCGGCGCGAGGACCACGCTGCCGCCGCCGACCAGCGGGGCGAAGATCTCCCAGCCGGCCGCGTCGAAGCCCATGGACGTCTTCTGCAGGACGCGGTCGCCGGGCCCGATGCCGTGCTTGCGCACGGTCCAGCCGACGCGGTTCGCGATGCCCGCGTGGGTGATGACGACGCCCTTCGGGGCGCCGGTGGAGCCGGAGGTGAAGACCGTGTAGGCGGCGCCGTCCGGGTCCGCGCCGCCCGCGGGGGCGGTGTCCGGCAGCTCGGCGGGCACCTCCTCGGACCCCGTCCGGCGGGCACCCGCCTCGCGTACGGCGTCTTCGAGTGCCGGGCCGGCCAGGACGACCCGGGCGCCCGCCGCGCGGACCAGGCCGGTCAGCCGGGCCGGCGGCTGCCCCGGGTCCAGCGGCAGGTAGGCGGCCCCGGCCTTCCACACCCCGAGCAGCGCGACGACCAGGTCGACGCCGCGTTCCAGGCCGACCCCGACGACGGATTCGGGCCCGGCCCCCAGCCCCCGCAGGAAGTGCCCCATGCGGTTCGCCGCGCGGTCGAGCTCCGCGTACGTCACCGTGCGCGCGCCGTCGACGACGGCCACGGCGTGCGGCGTGCGCAGGGCCTGCGCGGCGAACCTCTCGTGCAGAAGAGGGGTGCCTCCGGCCGCCGACGGCCGGGGACGGATGTCGGGGACGTCACCCGACCGCTGTTCGGCGTTCACGAGATCTCCTGTTCCGAATTGCGAAAGAGAGAAGGTGCGGAGGAAGGGAGTGGGGGGCGGGGCGCGGGTGGGGGCGCGGGTGCGGGTGCGGGTGGGGGCGCGGGTCAGGCCGCGTCGGCCTCCATGCGCTCACGCAGGCTGCGCGGGCGCATGTCCGTCCAGACCTCGGCGATCCGGGCGAGGCACTGCTCGCGGGTGCCCTCGGTGCCCTCGGCGCTCCAGCCGGCGGGCAGGTCGCGCTCGGCCCACCAGATCGAGTACTGGTCCTCGTCGTTGCGGACGACGCGGTAGGTGCGGTCGTCGGTCGGCTCGGTCGCCATGTCTGCTCCTTGGAAGGGTGGTCGGGCGGTCGCCCTGTGGTGGGTGGTGCAGGTGGTGCAGGTGGTGCGGGTAGTGCCGGTGGTGCTGGTAGTGCCGGTGGTGCGGGTGTGGGCTCAGGCGGCGGGCGGCGGCAGGAAACCGTCGACCCGTACCCCCAGGCCCTTGGCGGCCGCCTCTTCGTGCACGGCGGCGGCGAGGGCCATGTCGAGCACCCCGAGCCCGAACGGCGAGAAGACCGTCGTCCGGCCCGGGACGCGGACGAACTCCCGGTCGCCGTTGAGCAGCTCGCCGATCGAGGCGTCGATGAAGTCCCGGTTGCCGGTGAGCTGTTCGGCCAGGTGCGGCGAGGTGCGCTCGCGGCACACGTGGTCGGCGTCGTCGACGATGTTGTGGGCGCCGAGCAGCGCCTCGGGGTGCAGGTCGCGCAGCGAGACGTGCAGCACCAGCGAGCCCGGCCGCACCGCGTCGAGGCCGGTGTGCGGCACGCCCGCCGTGGTCGCGAAGGAGATCAGCGGGTGCGCGCCGAGCGCCTCGTCGAGCGAGTCGGCGTACGCGACCCGCAGCCCGGGCGCGTCGGCGGCGAGCCGGCCGGCGAACTCCTCGGCGCGGGCCCGCGACCGGTCGAACAGCGTGACCCCGGTCAGCTCCGGGAGGACCGCGCGCAGATGGCGCAGGACCTCCTGGTTGATGACACCGCAGCCGATGAGCGCGACGCCGGTCGGGCGCGCGTCGCGGGTCAGCAGCTCGGCGGCGAGCGCGGCACTGGCCGCGGTGCGCATGGCGGAGATCACCGAGCCCTCGACCAGCGCCTCGGGGTGGCCCGTGGCCAGCGAGTTGAGCAGGATCGCGGCACTGGCGCGCCGCAGTCCGGACTCGATGTTCGCCGGGAACGACGAGATCCACTTCATGCCGGCCACCGGACGGTCGCCGCCGCGGTAGGCCGGCAGGCCGATGATGCGGTCCCGGTCGTGGCCGGGGAAGCGCAGGAAGACGGAGTGCGGGACCGCGGTCTGCCCGGAGGCATGCAGCCGGTAGGCCTCGGCGACGGTGCGGACGTTGTCCGCCTCGCGGCCGTCGAGGATGCTCTCGACATCGGCGTGCCGGATGACAATCATGGGAAGTCAGTCCTTCCAGAGATGGGAGACCTCGCCGAAATTCCGGTGCACCCAGTCGTCGGAGTAGATGGTGTCGAGGTAGCGGTCGCCGCCGTCCGGGAAAATGAGCACGCAATTCGACCCGTCCGGAATGTGCTCCGCGTATTTCCGCAGGGCCGCGACCGTCGCCCCGGACGAGCCGCCGGCCAGGATCGCCTCGCGGGCGACGAGCCTGCGGCAGGCGGCGACGCATTCGAGGTCGGAGATGTGGACCACCTCGTCGGCGGCCTGGGGGTCCATCAGCGGCGGCACCACGGAGGCGCCGTGACCGGGGATGAGCCGAACCGTCGACTCCAGCCCGAAGATCGCGCTGCCCAGGGCGTCGACGGCGACGACCGTGGTGCCGAGGCCTTCCTCGCGGATGTGGTCGGCGCAGCCCTTGAGGGTGCCGAAGGTCGAGACCGAGGCGAAGAGATAGTCGACCCGGCCGTCCAGGGACCGGGCGATCTCCCGCATGGTGACCTCGTGGGCGCGCGGGTTGAGGGGGTTGGCGTACTGGTTGGGCCAGAACGCGTTGGCGGTGCTCGCGACCAGCTCGCGCACCCTGCGCAGCCGGGACGGCAGATACTCGCCGGTGGCCGTGTCGCGCTCGGTGACGACCTCGATCTCGGCGCCGAAGGCCTTGAGGATCGCGAGGTTCTGCGTGGTGGTCTTGCCGTCGACCACGCAGATGAAGCGCAGCCCGAAGTAGCGGCAGATCTGGGCGAGTCCGACCGCGAGATTGCCGGAACTGGACTCGATGACGACGGACTCGCCCGGCCGCAGTTCGCCACTGCGCACTGCGTCGACGAGCATTCTCAGCGCCGACCGGTCCTTGATGCTGCCGCCCGGGTTGAAGCGCTCGACCTTGGCGTAGACCTGGGACCCGAAGCCGGGCAGCAGGTTTTCCATGTGGACCAACGGGGTGTTCCCGATGGTCGACAGAATTCCTGAGTACGGTTTATCGGGCACGGTTGTCCCTTCGTGGCAGGCACTGTGGAAAAGCTCTGACCTGACTCTCGAATTCTGTGCGGGACCGCTATACCCCCCCTATACGGCGCGGGCCGGCACGCGAAAGGAGCCGGGGTACGCCGGTTGCGGCGTGCCCCGGCTCCTTCACGGGCCGGCTGGGTGCGGCTCCCGCGGCTCTCGCGGGCTCTTCCGGAGAGGCAGGAGCCGTCAGCGGGTGACGGCCGTCTGTCCGGCCGGCTCCTGGCGGGGGGCCGTCGGCAGCGGTGCGGTGTCCGGCGCCGCCGGGACGGGGGTGGGCGCGGGCTCGTCGTCGCTGCCCTCCAGGCTGACGCCCGGCAGCCAGCGCAGGGCACGCGGCATCTTCCAGGTGGCGTCGCCGAACATCGTCAGCGCGGCCGGCAGCAGGACACCGCGCACGAGCGTGGCGTCGATGAGCACGGCCGTCGCGAGGCCGACGCCCACCATCTTGTAGTCGATGGCGGAGAGCGTGGCGAAGACCGAGAACACCGCGATCATCACGGCGGCGGCGCTGCTGACGACGCCCGCGCTCTTGGTGATGCCCTCCACCACGGCCTGCTTGGTGGACATGCCCCGGCCGCGGTACTCGCGCACCCGGCTGAGGATGAACACGTGGTAGTCCATGCTCAGCCCGAACAGGGTGACGAACATGAACAGCGGCAGCCAGCTGACCACCGCGCCGTACGAGCGGAAGTCGAGCAGCGAGGACAGGTGCCCGTCCTGGAAGACCAGGGTCAGGACGCCGTAGGCCGCGCCGATCGACAGCAGGTTGAGGACGATCGACACGATCGGGATCACCAGCGACCGGAAGGCGGCCGCGAGCAGCACGAACGCGAGGACGATCACGAAGCCGAAGACCCACGGGGCGCTGTTCTCCAGCGCCGAGTTGAAGTCCTCCTGCTTGGCGGTGTCGCCGGCGACCGCGTACTCCAGGCCGTCGACCTCGCCGAACGAGGCGGGCAGCGCGTTGTCGCGCAGTTCCTTCAGGGCGGCCACGGACTCGGCGTTCTTGCCGTCACCGGCCAGCGGTACCCGTACCACCATGAGTTCGCCGCCGGGGATGAGGCTGGCCTCGACGGGCTCCATCAGCTTGCCGTCACTGCCGGCGACCTGCTCCTTGAGCGTGCCGATCGCGGACTTGACCGCGGCTCCGTCCAGATCCGAGCCGCGCACCACGACCTCGGCCGGCTGGGTGTCCACCGGGAACGCCTTCTCGACCCGCTCCAGGGCCTGCAACGCCGGTACGTCGGTGGGCAGCCGGTGCTTGAGGTCGGGGTCGGAGAGCTTCATGCCGAGCGCGGGCACGGCGAGCAGGGCCAGGGCCGCCGCGCCGACGACGGCCCAGATCACGGGGGCCTTGACGACCTTGCGCACGATCGCGCCCCACACACGGGAGTCCTTGACGACGGTGCGGCGGGCGCCGAGCCACGGCACCTGCCAGCGGTCGACGCGCTCGCCGAGCCAGGACAGCACGGCGGGCAGCGCGGTGATCGCGCCGAGCATGCCGATGCCGACGACGGCGATGGTGCCGACGGTCATACCGGTGAAGGTCTCGATGCCGGTGAAGAACAGTCCGGCGAGCGCGACCATGACGGTGAGCCCGGAGACCACGACGGCCTTGCCGGAGGTGCGGCCCGCGATGATGAGGGCGGTGTCGTTGTCGTGTCCGGCGGCGCGCTCCTCGCGGGCCCGGCGCAGGTAGAACAGCGAGTAGTCGACGCCCACGGCCATGCCGATCAGGAGCACCACCGACGGGGTGGAGTCGCCGATCGCGATCCACTTGCCGAAGAACGTCAGGAAGCCCATGGCCGCCACGACGGAGACCAGCGAGATCAGCACCGGCAGGCCGGCCGAGATGAGCGAGCCGAAGACGACGGTCAGGATCGCCACGGTGATCGGGATGGACAGCACCTCGGCGCGGAGGAAGTCGTCGTCCTGGATCTTGTCGATCGCCTGGCTGACGCTGACCTTGCCGGTCTGCGTGATGTCGACGCCCGGGTGGGCCTTCGCCTGTTCGGCGACGGCCTTCTCCATCGGCTCCATCGAGTAGCCGGTCACGGAGAACCGGACGAGCAGCGAACGCCCGTCCTCGGACACCAGCTTCTCGGCCGCTTCGGCGCCGTCGGTCGGCGTGACGACGTCGGAGGCCCAGTCGGCGCCGGTCTCGTCCTTGCCGAGTCCGCGCAGCGCCTGCGCGACATCCGCGGCCGCCTGCCGCATCTCGGGGTTGTCGGCGTAGGCGGGGTCGCCCGCCTCCGCCTCGATCAGCACGTTCTCCTGCGGCGGTGAGAACACGGCCGCGTCGTCCAGCATCTTCTGTGCGCGGCCCGTCTCACCCGGCGCGTGCTCGTCGAGGCTGGTGGAACCCAGGCCCGCACCGATCGCGATGATGAGGACAACCAGACCCAGCCAGCCGAAGGCTGCCCGTTTCCGGTTTCGGACACTCCAGTGGGTGATCCGTTCGACCAACGGCCGTCGGCCGGCCCCGGTTGCCTGCTTCATGATGGTGACCTCGTCGGTAGGGGTGGTGGGCTCACGCTGGCACCGCCTTCTCATAAACGGCCTATATCCTGAGGCCCCGGGGGTGGGGGGGTGCCGCACTCACCAGTCGTCGTACTGGCCGTCGCCCAGGCTCAGCAGTTCCGCGAGCTGGTCGCCCGCGGCCAGCGGGACGCGCGAGACGACCGCCGCGGGCTCGTCCACGGCCGCCTCGATCATGCGGGTGCAGACCGCGGCGAACCGCTCGACGGTCTCCCGGTCGAACAACTCGTCGGCGTAGCGCAGGACGATCGTCAGACCGTCCGCGCCGCTGCGCAGTTCGACGTTGACGTCGAACTGGCCCTCCATGTGCGGAAGGTCGAGGAGCGACAGGCTCAGCCCCCCGTACGTGGTCGGTCCCGCCGCGCCGACCAGTCCGGGCACCGGCAGCCGGTCGGTCGCGATCAGCGTCACGGCCATGGCGAACCTGGGCACGGGGACGGGGTGGCGCAGCCGTCCGAGGCCGGCGAGCAGGCCCAGGTGGGCCTCGCTCACGGTGTCGCCGATGGTGGTGCCGGCGGCGAACCGGGCGCGCAGGGCGAGGGAGCTGACGAGATAGCCGACCATGTCGGCGGTGCCCTTGCCGATCCTGCTGGACGCGGGGCAGCCGATGAGGAAGTCGTCGAGCCCGGTGGAGCGGTGCACCGCGGCCTGGAAGGCGCCGAGCAGCAGCGCGAAGGGCGTCACCCCGGCGTGCGCGGCCGCGTCGGGCAGCCGGGCGGCGAGTGCCGGGGCGACCTCGTGGACGTAGGTCGCGCCGCGCGGTGCCGCGGGTTGGGTGGCGGGACGGTCGGGGGTCAGGGTCGCGGCGGTGGTGCCCTGGCCGAGCCCGGCCCAGTACCGCTCGGCGCGGGCGCGGGCGGGGCTGCCGGCGAGCGCCCGTTCCTGGTCGACGTACCGGCTGTAGGGGACGGTGACGGCGGGCAGCGGGCCACCGCCGAGGGCGTAGGCGTCGAGGAGGTCGCGCAGCATCAGCCACTGGCTGGTGGCGTCGCTGGCGATGTGGTGGGCGGCGACCACGAGCGTCGCGTCGGCGGGCCCGCGGCGCAGCAGCACGACCCGGAACGGCCAGGCCCGGGAGAGCGCGAAGGGCCGGGCGCCGGCCTCGCGGGCGAGCGCGGTCACGTCCTCGTCCGTGCCGCCGGGCACCTCGCGCACCTCGAACGGCACCGGCAGGCCGGGCGCGGGCCGGCGTACCGGCTGCCCGTCCTCCTCCTCGTACACGGAGCTCAGCAGCTCGTGGCGGTCGGCGAGGGCGGCCACCGCGCGGCGCATCCTCTCCGCGTCGAGCGGGCTGTGCACGCGCACGGCGAGGACCACGTTGTACGCGGCGCTGCCGGGGGCGAGCCGGTGCAGGAACCACATGGCCTCCTGGCCCGCGGAGAGCGGGAGTGCGGCGGTCACCGCCTGGCCAGCTCTTCCGTGAGGTGGGCGGTGATCGCGCCGACGGTCGGGTGGTCCCAGGCCATGGTCGGTTCGACGGCGAGCCCGAAGCGGTCCTCGACGTCGCCGCACAGGGTGAGCGAGTAGACCGAGTCGAGGCCGATGTCGACCAGCGGAGCGTCCTCGTCGATCTCCTCCGTGGAGCACTCCAGGTAGAAGGCGATCCGTTCGACGAGCCAGCCGCGGATGTCGGCGGCGGGGACGGTCTCGGGTGCGGTGGGCCCGGTGGAGGCGATGGACATGGCTGAACTCCCGTGGGACAGCGCCCCGCTCACGCGAGCGGAGCGCGGATGAGATCGAAGGTGAGGCGCTCTTCGTGCCGGTGGAGCAGCTCCGTGTGGAGCTCCTCGGCCGCGTCCCGGGGCAGCGGCCCCGGCTTCAGGCCGAGACGGTCGGCGAGCCGGTGCAGGGCGCAGATCACCCAGGCCGGATCGCGCCGCGGGCCGTCGCCGTGCCGCCACACGCCGAGGCAGGCCGCGGCGGCGAGCACGTGCGCGTACCGGTCGGCGAGCATGAACCCGCGGCGCGAGGCGAGCACCGTCCGGTCCCGGGGCGGCAGTTCGGCGGCGCGGCGCGCGATGCCCCGCAGTTCGCCGGCGAACAGCCGGGCCAGGGCGTTCACGCGGGGGTCGTCGTACTCGGTGTCGGTGACGGCCCGGCTGAGGGTGTCCCGGCCGCGCGAGTTGAGCTCCAGTCGCGCGAGGTCCAGGGGCGGCAGCGGGTCGCCGGGGCGGAACAGTGCCGCGGGGGCCTCGGTTCCGGGCCGGAACCAGCCGCGGTCCGCGAGCCGCGGCAGCTGCGGCACGATCGTGGCCTGGCAGACGGCGCTGCCCGCATGGGCGAGCGCCACCACGGGCAGGTCGCGGGCGGCCTTCTGGAAGACGGCGTACGGGCCGGTGCGCACGTAGCTGCGGGCGCCCAGCAGCACCGACAGGCGGTACGAGGACTCCTGGAGCAGCTTGGGCACCAGGTACTTCACGGCGGCGGACTGCACGCTGGTCTCGCCCGGCAGCAGATGCAGCGAGCGGGCGCCGACCGTGGCCAGGGCGTCGCTCACCAGCAGGTCGGCGAAGGCCCCCACCAGCGTGGCGCGCGGGTACGGAAGCCGGGCGACGGGCCGGCCGTACAGGTGCCGCCCGAGTCCGAAGCCGAGCGCGGCCCGCACCTGGGTGTCGCCGATGCCGACGACCATGCCGGGCAGCACGCTGCGGGTCACCTGGAAGGCGCGCAGCACGGTCTCCATGGCGTCGCCGGGGGTGCCGAGCACGGAGTCGGCGGGCACCGGGCAGTCGTCGAACTCGATGCCGCCGAGCAGGCAGCCGCGGACGCCCGACGTCGGGTAGCGGATGTCGCGGCGCACCGCGTCGGCGGGCAGCCGGTCGAGGTCGACCAGGAGGTGGGAGTGGCTGCGGCTGCCCGGTCGGTCGCTGGTGCGGGCGAACACCACGGCGGCCTCGGCCCGCGAGACGTTGTTCACGAGCTGCTTGCCGCCCCGCAGCCGCAGGCCCTCGGGCGCGGGGGTGGCGGTGAGGCCGACGCGGGAGAAGTCGCTGCCGTGGGCGAGTTCGGTGTAGGCGGCGACGACGCGGCCGCCGGAGAGCAGGATGTCGGCGGCCCGCCGCTGCTGCGCGGCGGAGCCCGACGCCCAGACGGGCAGTCCGGCGATGAAGCTGGTGACGCCGTAGCCGATGCCGAGGGAGCAGTCGCGCCGGAACACGGTGCGCATGAGGTACGCGAGCCCGTCGGCCTGCGTGAAGCGGCCGCCCAGGGCGCGGGGCACGAACTCGGCGTTGAGGCCGTATCCGGTGAGCAGCCGCTCGCCCTCGGCGGACAGTTCACCCTGTTCGTCCGCGGCGAGCACGGCGGCGGTGCCCAGTGGGTTGCCGGGGTCATCGGCGGGTCCGACGAGGCGTTCGAGGGCGGCGGTGCGCACCCGGTGGTCCGGGTCGTTCGCGGTCGTCGCGGGCAGCGGCCCGGGTGCGTGCGGTCCGGATACGGGCGGTCCGGGTGCGTGCGTGATCGTCTCGCTCATGACCCCTCCTGGGTCGGGCGGCCCGCGGCCTCGGCCAGTTCGCAGTGCAACAGGGAGAACAGCAGCCCTTCACGGTGCTGTCGGCGCAGCGTCGGCAGCAGCCGGTCCAGGGCCGGTCCGTCCTCGTCGTCGAGATCGGGCTCACCGCTCAGCTGCCGCAGCAGCCGGGTGAGTACGGCTTCCAGCCAGCCGCTGTCGGCCCAGCGTCCGGCGGGGTTCTCCAGCCACAGGTGCAGGGCGGCCGAGGCCGCGTAGAGCAGCGTGTAGTCGCGGGCGAGGGCGAAGGCGTGTTCGGGGACGTCGCGGGCGGAGGGCCGGTGGGCGGCGAGTTCGTCGTGCAGCTCCCCGGCCAGCACGAGCAGTCGCCCGGCCTGCGCGGCGACGGCGCTGTCCGGTTCCCGGTCCCGGACCCGGCCGACGGCGGCCGGCAGCGCCTGTACGACGCTGCACCCGGACCGGGCGTACAGGGTCAGGGCGTCCGGGTCGAGCGCGGGGGGCGGTGCGTCGAGCCGGGCGGAGGCGGCGACGCCCGCCGGGTCGGCGTGCCCGCCGCGCCAGCCGCGGACGAGGACCGGGAACTGGTTGATGAGGTAGTTGAGGTTGACGACGGTGCTGCCGTCGAAGATGCCGACGATCCTGTGGTCGCGTTCGATCTTCTGGAACGTGCCCTCGGCGTGGTCCGCGACCAGCATGGCGCGCGCCCCGAGGACCTGCCGCAGGCCGGCGATGAGCTGGTCGCCGACGGTGGGGACCAGGTACTTCACGACGGCCGACACGGCGCTCTGCTCCCCGGTGAGGGTGTGGATGCCGCGGGTCGCGACCAGGCTGACGGCCTCGACGGCGAGCAGGTCGGCGTAGGCCTCGGCGAGGGTGCGGCCGGCCTGCGGGAGGTCAGCGAGGCGTCGCCCGTACAGCTCGTGCCGCTCGGCGAAGGCGACCGCGACGCCCAGGGCCTGTCCGGCCATGCCGAGCGTCATCGCGGAGCAGAGGGTGCGGGTGATCTGGAAGCCCTTGAGGATGATCTCGAGTCCCGCGCCCTCGGCGCCGATCAGCGCCGCCGCGGGGATCTCGGCGCCCGTGAAGGCGATCCCGCTGATGTCGGCGCCGCGCACGCCGTGGGTGGGCAGCGCGGGCACCGGTCGCCAGCTTCCCTCGGCGAGCCGTGACTTGTCGACGAGGAAGAGGCTGAAGCCGCGGGCGCCGCCGGCCGGGTCGGTGCGGGCCAGGACGGTCACCAGGTCGGCCCGGGTGGCGTTGTTGATCAGCCACTTCTCGCCGTCGAGCCGGTAACCCCCCGCCAGGGTGCGCTCGGCGGTCAGTTCGCCGGCCAGCAGGTCGCTGCCGTGCGACTGCTCCGTCAGCGCGAGCGAGACCACCGCGCCGTCCATGACCCGCCCGGCCAGCCATGCCGCCTGCTGCGGGGAGCCGCCCACCCAGACCGAGACCGCGCCGAGATACGTCTTGGTGTGCGCGAGCGCGACGGTGAAGTCGCGCCGGCCCAGCGTGCGGATGATCTGCAGCAGCTCCTCGCTGGAGCGCAGTTCACCGCCCAGCCGCGCGGGCACGAACCACTTCGGCAGGCCGAGCGTGTCGAGCTGCCGGCACACCTCGGCCGGGAAGGCCTCCGCCCGGTCGAGCGCCCCGAGCCGGGCGAAGGAGAACGCCAGGGCCGCGTCATGGGGATCGCCGAACCGGCCCTCCAGCTCCTCGGTGAGCCCGTAGGGGGACCACTCCCCGGCCGTGGTCGCTGTCGTGGCCGCCGTGGTCACCGGCTGTCCGCCTTCCGGGTCCGGGGCGCACCGGCGTGCGCCAGCGCGTCCTTGAGGTACAGCTCCCGCATGAGGGTCCGCCGGATCTTGCCGCTGGTGGTGCGGCGGACCTCGCCGACCCGCACCAGGGCGACGGCGCCGACCCTGACCCCGAGGCGCCGGCCCAGCCGGGTCCGCGCGCTGGTCGCCAGGTGCCGCAGCTCGTCCTCGCCGCGGCGGCCCGCCCGTACTTCCTGGGTGACGACGATCTCCTCGTGCGGGCCCTGCGGGACCGCGAAGGCGGCGGCCGGGAGGTTCCCGAACTCCTCCTCCAGGGCGCCGATCTCCCGCTCGATGTCGTGCGGGTAGAGGTTCCGTCCGTGCACGATGATCATTTCCTTGATGCGGCCGGTGACGTACAGCTCGCCGCCGAAGAGGGCACCGAGGTCGCCGGTGCGCAGGAAGCCGCCGCCCAGTCCGGCGGCGGTGGCGTCGAAGGTGCGCCGGGTCTCCTCCTCGCGCGCCCAGTAGCCCAGCGCGAGGCTCTCGCCGCGGATCCAGATCTCGCCGATCGCCCCGTCCGGGAGGGCCCGGGCGGTCGCGGGGTCGACGATCCGCACCTCCAGGCCGCGCACGATGCCGCTGCTCACCAGCTCCTGCCCCGGCGCGCCCGGACCGGCCCCGGTGAGGCGTCCGGCGGCGAGTGCGGCGGCGTCCACCGCGGTGACCACCGGGGGCGTCTCCACCCGGGTGCCGGTCACGAACAGCGTCGACTCGGCCAGTCCGTAGCCGGGCAGCAGCGCCTCGGGGCGCAGCCCGGCCGGTGCGAAACGGGCGGCGAAGCGGGCCAGGGTCGCGGCGTCGACCGGTTCGGCGCCGTTGCAGGCGTGCGTCCAGCGCGACAGGTCGAGTCCGGCGACCTGCTCGTCGGTCAGCCGCCGCGCGCACAGGTCGTACGCGAAGTTCGGGGCGCAGCTGATGGCGGCGCCGGTCCGGTCGATCAGCCGCAGCCAGGAGACGGGCCGCTTGAGGAAGTCGGTGGGCGGCATCAGGACCGCGGTGCCGCCGAGGTAGAGGGGCGTGAGCATCATCGCGATGAGCCCCATGTCGTGGTACGCGGGCAGCCAGCTGCACCAGGTCTGCCCGCCGTGCCAGCCGTGACTGGTGCGCATCAGCTCGATGTTGTGGACCAGGGCGGCGTGGGAGACCACCACCCCCTTGGGCTCACTGGTCGAGCCGGAGGTGTACTGGAGGAAGGCCGGCAGCCGCGGCAGTACGGCGGGCGGCGTCCAGCCGAGCACATCGGTGGCCACGGCCCTCTCGAGCGTCGCCTCGTCGAGGATCAGGCTCGCGCCGCTGTCGGCCTCGATGCCCTGGACGCGCGCCTCCTGCGCGCTGTGCCCGCCCTGCGCCGGTACGGGCACCGGGATCACTCCCGCGTACAGGCACCCGAGGAAGGCCCGGATGAATCCGGTACCGGGGTGGAAGGCGAGCAGCACCCGTTGGCCGGGGGAGGTGCGGGAGGCGAGCCACTGGGCCACCGACCGGGCGTCGACGTCCAGTCGGGCGTAGCTGACCAGCTCGTCCGTGGCGACGTCCGCGGAGGCGAAACGGACGGCGGTGCGGTCCGGATGCTCCGCGACCCGGCGCCGGAATCCGCTCACGTACCCGTCGAAGCAGATCACGTGCCACTCCTCCTGCGTTCGAAGCCGACTGGTGGGCCCACCCTCGTCGGCACGGCTATCCCGGCCCTATAAATGCGGGCCCTGCCGCGATGCGGTACCGCAGCCGCAGATCGGCCACCCGGCCGCGGTTGGTGGTCACCGTGCCCTTGACCTGCAAGCCTTCCGTCGTCTCGGTGATCTCGGCGGCGGCGAACACCCGGTCCCCCGGGTGGACGGGGTGGCGGAAGCGGCACCGGTCCATGCCGACCAGCCCGACCTCGCGGGCCGGTCCCGCCCACTCCTGGACGGCGCGGTCGACCGCCTCGACGAGATAGAGACCGGGCAGCACCGGAAAGCCCGGGTAGTGGCCGGCGACGGTGGGGTCCGCGGCGGCCTCGGCGACGGTGAAGGCGACGGCGGCGGAGTGCGCGTTGCGGCGCATGACGTCGAAGTCGGCGCTGTTGGCGACGGCCGGCGTACCGGTGGCGGTCATGACGTTCCGTCCTTTGGGAGTCGGCGTGGGAGCTTCACGTGGGAGGCCGCGCGGGAGGCCGCCGTACGGCAGGGGGGTGCCGGACGGCGGCCTGGTGGCCGCGGGACGTGCCTCTGGGCCCGCAAGGGGGGGTGCCGGCCGTACGACGGCCCGTGACGCCGGGTGGTCCCGGCGCCCGGTGTCAGCCGCAGCCGCCCGCGTGGCCGTCGTCGAACGACGGGCCCGGCGGGAGCTTCCGGTTCTCGTCGGGGCGGTCGGCGTCCCCGGCTTCCAGGGCCTCGCGGGCGGCGGCCGCCGCCACGAAGTCCCGCAGCCGGTCCACGCCCCAGAACTTGTCGTAGTGGACGGTGAAGAACGGCACCCCGAACACCCCGTCGCGGTCCACCGCGAGCAGCGCCCGAAGGCCCTCCTCACGCAGCTCGGGGTCGTCGGCCGCGCCCGCCAACTCGGCGTTGTCGATGCCGAGTTCCGGGCCGAAGGAGCCGATGACGGCCGGGTCGCAGATGTCCCGGCCCTCCTCCCAGCGGGCCCGCGCGGCGAGCGCGACGAACCGTGCGCCCTCGCCGTGCCGCCGGGCGGCGAGGTAGCCGAGGTGCGGCACCTCCCACACCGGGTCCCGGTCGACGGGCCACCGGAAACCCAGCCCGCGCGCGGCGGCGAGACGCCGTACGTCCTGGAGGATGTAGCGGTGCTTGGCCGCCGACATCGCGGCGTACGGGAACTCCCCGCCCGCCGCCTCCAGCATCTTGCGGCTCAGCTCGTCCGGCTCGCAGAACGGGATCCACTCGATGCGCGCGGCCAGTTCCGGGTGTTCGTCGACGAGTTCGCGGTAGGCGAGCCAGGAGTACGGGCTGCGCAGCGAGAAGTAGAACCGCGGCGTCACCCGCTTGCGCTTCCCGGTGCTCACAGCGCGATGCCGCCGTCCACCTGGAACACCTGTCCGGTGACGTAGGAGGCCTGGTCGGAGACGAGGAAGGAGACGAGCGCGGCGACGTCGTCGGCCGTGCCGAAGCGGCGCAGCGGGATCCGCCCGATCATCTCCTTGGTGACCTTCTCCGTCAGGGCCGACGTCATGTCGGTCTCGATGAAGCCCGGGGCGACCGTGTTGGCGCGGATGGCGTACCGGCCGCCCTCCTTGGCGAGGGAGCGGGTGAAGCCGATGATGCCGGCCTTGGACGCCGCGTAGTTGGTCTGTGCGGCGTTGCCCGCGACGCCGGCGATGGACGACAGGGTCACCACCGCGCCGCCGCGCCGTTTGATCATCGGGTAGATCACCGAACGGCAGACGTGGTACGTGCCGTCCAGGTTGGTCCGTATCACCGCGTCCCAGTCGTCGTCCGGCATCAGGACGAGCGGGTTGTCCCGGGTGATCCCGGCCGAGGTGACCGCGGCGGCGACCGGCCCGAACTCGTCCTCGACGCTCGTGACGAACGCCTTGACCTGCTCGCGGTCGGCGACGTCCACCTTGCGGGCGAACACCCGGCGGCCCAGGGCCGCGACCTCCTTGGACACCAGTTCGGCGGCGGCCTCGTCGGAGCGGTAGCAGAACGCGATGTCGTAGCCGTCGCTCGCGAGCCGTTTCACGACGGCGCGGCCGATGCCGCGCGACCCGCCGGTGACCAGGGCGACCTTCGCTTCCGGGGCCTCAACGGTCTCAGCGGTCCGAGAAGTCTTGGCAGTCTCAGCAGTCATGGGTGATGTCCTCCTTTCACACAGGCAGGCCCGCGGGCGCGGGCAGCAGTTCGGTGACGTCCTTGAGGGCGACGACGAAGGCGCCGACGCTGAGCAGCCGTCGGCCGCCGACATGGGTCTCGCCGGTGAGGATCGCGGTGTCCCCGGCCTGCTTGAGCAGGCGTACGGAGTGTTCGAGGACCTCCCCCGGGTACGCCTGGCCGTCGAAGGCCACGTCGTTGATGGCGCCGGCCAGCTCGACCTTGCCGGCGAGCACGTCCGGGTTGGGCTGCTCCCAGGTGGACAGGAGCACGGCGGACTGCGCCCACGACTCGATGACGAAGGCGGTCGGATACGCGTAGTCGGCGGGCCCCGCGTGCTGCCCGAGCTCCGCGTAGCAGGGCTCGTTGCCGGAGATCGCCTTGTACGTCGTCATGCGCACGCCGGGAACGACCTCGCCGACCCGGTCGACCAGCAGGATGGGGACGCGGTGCGGGATGGTGTTCTTGATCCGGTGGATCCCGTGGAATCCGCCGGTCTCACCGGTCCCGTCACGTACCTCCTCGGGTGCGGACGCGTTCACTGGGCCTCTCCTTCGGGTGTCGGCGTCGTCGCCGCGCAGGCGCGGCGGTAGCGCAGTCTGATGTCGGCGACGGCTCCGGACACGGTGAGCGCGGAGGCCTTGGCGGTCAGCAACCCGCCGTCCTCGCCGGCGTCGACCGTCACCTCGGTGGACACCCGGTCGCCGGGGAAGACCGGACGGCGGAAGCGGCAGCGGTCCATGGCGACCAGTTCGAGGTCCGCGCCGAGACCGGCGCCGTCCGCCCACAGCCGGACGGTGCGGTCGGCGGCCTCGACCAGGAACACGCCCGGCTGCACCGGGAAGCCCGGGTAGTGGCCGATGAGCACCGGGTCGTCCGGCTCGGCTACGAAGGCGGTGGTGGCGCCGGACGGCTCGTTGCGCAGCAGCTCCAGGCCGTCCGCACCGAGCGCGCTCGCGCGGCTCACGCGGCCCGTCCCTTCTCCTTCAGCTTGTTCTCCAGCAGGTCGTAGGTGCCCTGGAGGGAGGTGATGGCGACGAGTTCCGCCTCGGCCATCTTCACCTCGTACTCCCGCTCCAGGCGCACGGTTATCTCCAGGGCCATCAGCGAGTCCACGTCGAGGTCGTCGACGAAGTGGGCCCCGTCGGTGACCTCCGCGACGTCCAGGTCGAGGATCTCCGCGACGAGGACGCGCAGGCCCTCCTTGTCGAGGGCGGGGGTGCCGGTGGCGGGGCTGCTGACTGCGGTCTCGGTCATGGTCGTCTTCCGTTCTCGGATGTGTCGGACTGGGGCGGCGGGGGCGGCGTACAGGGCCTGGACGAGCAGGCGGCGGGTGCGGCAGGCGCGGCGGCGGGCGGTCGGCGGCACGGGTTCAGACCCGCAGCAGCGTGCAGCCCACCTGGCCGTCCGGGTCGACGGAGGTGACCAGGGCCAGCTCGCCGGGGCCGGTGACACTGAGCGCGGCGGCCAGCTGGAAGGCGGCGGACGCGGCGGAGGCGTCACCGATGAGCCGGCGCAGCCGCAGCCGCCGCGGCCGGTGCGGGCCGAACACCTCGTTGAGGGCGGCCTCCTCGCGTCCGCCGAGGGCACCGCCGGTGTCGCTCGGCACGATCAGCGAGACGTCCTCGGGCTCCGCGCCGGCCTCCTTGAGCGCCTCGGTGACCGCCCGTACGACGGCCTGCTGGGCGTTCTCCGGCTCCGGGAAGCCGAGGAAGCGGCTGCCGAGCAGGGTGGCCAGCGGGCGGCGCCCGTACGACTCGGCGCGGGCGCGGGGTTCGAGGAGGAACAGCGCGCAGCCCTCGCCGAGCGGCCCCGCCGAGCGCCGGGCGGCGTCCTGCCGGCCCCGGTACTCCAGCCAGGCGCGGTCGGCCGAGTACTCCTCGACGGCGCCGCACAGCACGGCCTCGCAGTGCCGCCGGCGCAGCAGCCGCGACGCGTAGTTGAGGGCCAGCAGTCCGGTCAGCGCGCCGCCGGCCACGGTGGCGTTGGGGCCGCGCAGGGTGTGCCAGATGGCGCTCTGTCCGGCCGCCCGGTTCATCACCGTGTTGGGGAAGCGGGCCGGGTCCACGTGGAAGGGCTTCTCCCCGGTGAGGGAGTCACGGGTGAAGTCCATGATGCTCTGCACGCTGCCGTGGCCGGTGCCGAGCACCATGCCGACGTCGTCGGGCCGGTCGTCGGCGAGGCCGCCGCCGGCGGTCTCCAGGAGCATGCCCGTGGTGGCGACGGCGATGGCGGTGGCCCGGTCCATGGACCGGGTGCCCTTGCGGCCGAGGATCGCGCGCACGTCGAACTCCGGGATCTCGCCGGCGCGCCGGTACGGGCCCTGCCCGGACGCGGTGGTGGCGTCCCGGCCCGCGCGCACTCCGTCGGCGAACGCCTCGGCGCCGAGCCCGTAGGGCGATCCCGTGGACCACCCGGACACGACAAGACTGTCTGCGGTCATCGTCCTTCGCCCTTCAGTTCGTTGTCGGCGGTGCCGGTGGTGCCGGTGGGGGCGGGGCCCCAGGCCCCGGCGGCGGCGTGCAGTTCGGCGCCGTCCACGCCGATGGTGTTGCCGCTGATCCAGGACGAGTCGGTGCGCGAGAGCACCGCGATCGCCTCGGCGACGTCGTCGGGCCTGGTCAGCCGGGAGTGCGGGTTGTTCTCGGCGGCGCGCGCGACATAGCCGGCGTGCTCGGGGATGGCCTGGAGCGCGGGCGTCAGCGTGACGCCCGCCCGCAGGGCGTTGACGGCGATGCCCTGCGGCGCCAGCTCACAGGCGAGCTGGCGGACATGGGCCTCCAGGGCGCTCTTGGCGGCGGAGACCGCGCCGTAGCTGGGCAGGGCCTGGACGACGCCCGCGCTGGTCATCGCGTAGATCTTGGAGCCGCTGCGCAGCAGTCCGGCCCGGTGCAGGTCCTGCGTCCAGTAGACGAGGCTGTGCGCCATGACGTCGAGGGTCATCTCCAGCTGCCGGGAGGCGATCGGCCGGTCCCAGCCCTCGCGGGGCAGGAACGGCACGAGCGTGCCGAAGGCGAGGGAGTGCACCAGGATGCGGACGCCGCCGGTGGAGCCGGTCAGTTCGGCGATCTCTGGAACGAGCCGGTCGCGGGTGGCGCGGCTCGCGGCGTTCGCGTTGTGGAACGCCACCTCGACGCCGTGGCCGCGGATCTCGTCGACGAGTGCCGCGACCTCCTCGTCCCTGGCCGCGGTGTCGAAGTGCACTCCGACGACGTTGACGCCCTCGCGGGCCAGGCCGAGGCTGATGGCCCGGCCGATTCCGCTGGAGGCTCCGAGTACCAGGCACCAGCTGCCTTCAAGGGATTTCAGCATCAGTGGGTCCCCCGCTTCTGGGAAGTGTGCGACGTCCCGGAGTCCCGGTACGGGTCCGGTCCGGTACGGACGAGTGCCAGCGCGGCGTGTCCCTCGCGCGTGGCGGTGGTCAGCAGCCGGGTGCCGGGCGGGCCGGTGAGCAGCCCGGCCAGCGCCTGGGCGGCGGCCAGGCAGCCCGCCCCGGCGGGGGTCACGCGTCCGGTGGTACCGGCCGCGCGGTCCACGGCGGCGGCCACCGCCGAGGCGAACGGCGAGCCGTCCAGGACGTGGTGGACCTCCACGGTGGGCTCGGGGTCCGGCAGCAGCCGGCGTACGGCCCCGGAGACCAGCCCGGCGGGCAGCTCCCGGCCCGGCGGGACGAACAGCGAGCGGGCGGCGACGGTGCCCCGGACGCGGGCGCCGCGCGCCTCGGCGGCGGAACGCGGCTCCAGGGTCAGGGCGACAGCGCCCTGTTCGCCGCCACCGGCCGGGGAGCCGTCACCCGCCGGAAAGCCATCACTCGCCGGGGAGCCGTCACCCACCGGGAAGCCGTCACCGGCCGGGGAGCCATCACCGGCCGGAGAGCCGTCCCCGGCCGGGGACTCGGGCAGCCGGTGTTCGGCCGCGCCGACCAGGAGCGTGTCGCAGCGGCCGGCCGCCAGGGCCCGGCCACCGGCCTCCACCGCCTCCAGGGCCGCGACTCTCGGGCTCGCCAGTGTCAGTGCGAAGGCCTTCAGGCTCAGCTCGGAGGTGAGGCGGGAGCCGAGCAGGCTCACCGCGAAGAAGGGCGCCGTCGCGGGCGACAGTCCGGCCGCGCCGCCCTCCAGGGCGATCCGGCGGTCCATGGCGTCGAAGAGCCCGGCGAAACCGCCGTTGAGCGCGAGCGCGGCGCCTCTGCGGTCGGCGGGCACCGCGTCGGTGCGGCCGCCGTCGGCGAGCGCGTCGCGGGCCGCGGCGAGGAGGTACTGGGCGGCGGCGGGCAGGTACTTGTAGCCGCGCGGCCCGAGCCGGACCCGGTGGTCGAACCAGTCGCCGTCCTCGGCACCGGCCTCGGGGGCGACACCCCCGACCCCCGTCACGGCCCACATGGTCCCGCTGGTCTCGTCGGTCCCGCCGGTCCCGTTCATGCCGCCGCTCCTTCCAGGACCAGTGAGGAATTGCTGCCGCCGAACCCGTAGGCGTTCACCAGGACCCGCCGGCGGTCGTGCGGCAGCGGGACCGGGGTGCGCTGCGGCAGCCACACGTCGCACGCCGGGTCCTGCTCGCGCAGCGGCACGTTGCGCGGGACCTGCCCGTCGCGCAGGATCAGCGCGGCGGCGACCGCGCCGAGCGCGGCCGAGGCCCCGCCCGCGTGGCCGAGCAGCGCCTTGAGGCTGTACAGCGGCACGTCGGGCGTCCGCTCGCCGAAGACCCGGTGCAGCGCCCGGCTCTCCACCTCGTCGCCGAGCCGTGTCCCGGTGCCGTGCGGGATCACGCAGCCGACGGCGGCGGCACCGCCCGCCGCGCCGACGGCCTCGCGCATGGCCCGTACGATCTGCTCGCCGTCCTCGTGCGGCGCCGTCACATGCCCCGCGTCGCAGCTCCAGCCGGAGCCGGCCAGGGGCAGCGGGGCCGTGGCGCCGCGGGCCGCGGCGTGGGCGGCGGACTCGACGACGAGGATGCCCGCGCCCTCGGCGAAGACCGTGCCGGCCCGGTCGGTCTCGAAGGGCCGGCACCGGTCCGGGTCGACCGCGCCGAGCCGGTTGAAGCAGCCGAGCGCGACCCGCGAGTAGGCGTCGGACCCGCCGGCGAGCACCACGTCGGCCTCGCCCGCCCGCACCATGTCGTACGCCATGCCGAGCGCGTAGCCGCCGGCCGAGCAGGCGTTGCCGATGTCGTGGGCGACGCCCGCCAGGCCGAGTCGGGTGGCGGTCTCGGAGGCCAGCCGGAACGGCGCGGTCCATCGGGCGCCGCCCCGCTCGCGCTCGTTGGGGCCGGGCTCGCCCATGCAGCTGCCGAGGACGACCGCCGCCTCGGACAGCCCGGTCAGGCCCGCGTCGGCGAGCGCTTCCCGGGCCGCGGCGACGGCGAACCGGGTGGCACGCGCCGCCCGCAGGTCGGGGTCGGGCACCAGGTTGATCCGCGGCAGTTCCATCACGGCGAGCGGGTCGGCCGGCTCGTCCGGCCGACGGATCCGGGCCGCCGTCATGGCACGCCACAGCGCGTCCGTACCCCCGCCGTGGCAGGTGACGGCACCGATCCCGGTGACCACGACCTCGCCGGTCATGCCGACTTGCCCTCCAGCGCCGCGTTCATGCGGTCGTCGAAGGAGACCAGGCTCCAGTCGCGGCGGTTCTCGATCACCGCGTAGCCGTGGGTGATCCGCCCGGTCGCGGTGTGCACCAGCGCCCCGTCACGGACGACGTAGGTGTCCATCCGGGAGGTGTAGGTGAAGCCCTTGAAGATCTCCTCGACGGTGAGGACCACGTACAGGTCCTCCTCCATGCGCGCCTCGTCGAGGACGGTGATGCGCGAGTGCGGGACGACGGGGATCCAGTTCTGCTCGTCGAGCAGGGTCTTGATGGAGACGCCGCGGTCGGCGACGAGCTGGTCCTTGGCCTCCTCCATCAGCCGCAGGTAGCCCGACATCTGGATGCGCTCGGTGAAGTGGCAGTACCAGTACGGGATCCGGAACTTCCAGGCGAAGGAGTTGGTGCCCGCCGTCAGCTCCTTGACCAGGTCCGCGGAGTCCGGGTTCACCTCGGGCGGGACCGTGTCCCAGGCGGGGGCGGCGGCCAGCCGCTCGACGGCGTACGGGGCGAGGGACGCGGGCACCGGCTCGTTGCCCCCGCCTCGCGGGTCGAGGCGCAGCTGGACGCGGACGGTGGAGGTCACGGCCTTGAGCAGCGTCTCGCGCTGGACGTGCAGCACCACCGACAGCAGCAGTTCGCCGTCCTTGGCCTTGCGGTGCGGCCTGACCTCGGCGCGTGCCACGTCGTCGATGTGGAAGGCGTGCAGGATGCGGGTGTCGATGTCGACGATGTCGGTGCACAGGCCGTACGTCTCGTACACCGTGCCCGGCAGGAGGCCACTGTGCCGCAGGTGGTTCAGCACGGCTTCCTCGACGAGGTAGTTGACGTGCTTGAAGCCGATCCAGGTGCAGATGTTGGAGCCCTCGTAGCGGGGCCGTATCTCCAGGGAGCTCGGCTCCTGGAAGGTGAGAGCGGTGCTGTTCGCGGTCACGTCAACTCCGGTACTTCGGTGAGGAGGCGGGAGGGATGAGAGGAAGAGGTGGGCGTAAGGGAGGACAGGAAGCCGTGCACGGCCCCGACGAACAGCTCGGGCTGCTCGGCCATCGGGAAGTGCCCGGACCGTTCGAAGATCCGCAGCCGGGCGTCCGGCAGCGCCCCGGCGAGGGCGCGGGCGTCCGCGGGCCGGGCCGCGAAGTCGTGCTCGCCGGCCACGACGAGGGTGGGCAGGCCGATGGCCGCGGTGTCGAGGAAGGGACTGCGCAGGTACGCGTCGAAGAACCGCATCCAGCCGTACGGGCCGATCCGGTCACGCACCCGCAGCGCCATCGCCTCGCGCAGCTCGACGGGGATCCGGCCGTCCGAGCCGACCCGCAGCCCCTCGTCGAGGATGCGCTGGAAGCCGTGCAGGTAGTAGACGGCGGTGTCCCACTCGAACTCCTCGGGCGTACCGCGGTGGAACGGGGAGACGAGGACGACCGCGCCCGGCCGCCCGGCGGGCCGGGAGACCAGGAGTTCCAGTACGGCGTTGGCCGCGAAGGAGTGCGCGATCAGCAGATCGACCCGCCCCGGTACGGCGTCCAGCGCCCGGGCCACCCAGGGCACCGGGTCCGGGTCGTGGCTCCACCGGGTGTCGCCGTGGGCGGCCCAGGGAAGTTCGGCCTCCCACAGCTCCAGCTCACCGCCGGCCAGCTCCGTGAACCGGCGCCAGACGGCGGTCGAGCCGGCGAGGCCGTGCAGGAGCAGTACCCGCACGGGCCGCCGGGCGCCGTCGTGCGCCGCCCGGCGCAGCCGGACCCGCACGCCGGTCTCACGGTCCTCGTCGGCCGTCATCACGTGCTCCCCGCCGGGGTGAGGATGAGGGCCGCGGCCGCGTCGTCCCGGCCGGTGTCCCCGGTACCCGCGCTGGCGAGCACCACGGCATCGGCCCCGTCCGGCGCCGCACCGGCCAGCCAGGCCGTGCCGGCCACGCACTGGAGCACACCGAGCGCACCCGAGCTGGGGCCGAGCAGTTCGGACAGATCGCGTACGCCGCCGACCGGCACCGACCCGAGGGAGGCTCCGGGGGCCCGGACGCCTTCCGGGTGTTCGGGCACGCACCACAGGCCGACGGCGCGCGGTTCACGTTCGCGTACGTCCGCGACGGCCCTGGTGTGCGCGGCCCGGCGCGCGTAGGGGCCGAGTCCGGCCAGGGGCCGCACCCCGCGCGCCGCCGCCGATTCGGCGGACTCCAGCACCAGGGCGGCCGCCCCGTCGAAGAACTCGTCCTGCTCCGGCGCGAGATGGCGGACGGCCGGGTTGTCCGGCTCCACGCCGACCACGAGCACCCGCTCGACCCGGCCCGAACCGATCAGCAGCCGCGCCCAGTTGACCGCGTCGAGGCCGGAGGTACGGCCGTTGCACAGGGTCAGGTTGGCGCCGCGCAGCCCGTGCGTGATGGCCAGCCAGGAGGCGACCACGTTGCTGGACGTCGCGGGCAGCAGCATGGGGCTGGTGCCGAGGTAGGTGTCGCGGGCGATGGTCTCGACGGTCTCGCAGACGGTGTCGACGTTGCCGAAGTTGGTGCTGACGACGGTGCCGACGGATTCGCCGGGTACCGTCGACGCGCCGTCGGCCCCGATCAGACCGGCCGCGGCGAGCGCCTCCTCACCGGCGACCATGGCGAGCTTGGTGGCCCGGTCCTTGTAGCGCAGGCCCCGGCCGGTCAGCCGGTCCACCGGGTCGGCCGGCTCCCCTGCGGGCCGCCGGTCGCCGAGCAGTCCCCCGGGTGTGTCGAGACCGCGGACCGCCGTACCGAGTCCGGTGACGACGATGTGCATCCGGCTCACCGCCCCTCCTCCTGACCCGCGACGACGCCGTTCCCGCCGTCCGCGTCGTCTCCCGCGTACGTGTCGTGTCCCGCGTGCGCCTCGTCTCCCGCGTACGTGTCGTGTCCTGCGCCCGCGTCGTCTCCCGCGTACGTGTCGTGTCCCGCGTGCGCGTCGTGTCCCGCAGCCGCCCCGTGGCCCGCGTACGCGTCGTCTCCCGCGTACCGCTCGACGATCGCGACCGCGTTGAGCCCGCCGAAGCCGAAGGAGTCGATCTGGGCGATCCGCAGCTCCTCGTCGGGGCGTACCGCCTGCCCGCGCACCAGCCGGAACCCGGCCACCGACTCCACCGGGTCGTCGAGCCCGACGATCGGCGGCACACTCCCGCGCCGCATCACGTCGACGGCCGCGACCAGGCTGTGCAGCCCGGACGCCCCGGCGGTGTGCCCGGTCATCGACTTGATGGCGGTCATGTACGGGGACGGCTCGACGCCGGCGAAGACCGAGCCGAGGGCCGCGGACTCCGCCTCGTCGTTGAGCGGGGTGCCCGTGCCGTGCAGCATCACCAGGTCGATGTCGGCGGAGCCGACCCCCGCCCGGCGGTGCGCCTCCCGCACGGCCGCGGCGATGTTCTTCGCCTCGGGCGCCGAGGGGTGGTAGGCGTCGCAGTTGACCGCGACACCCCGCACCCGTGCCCGCACGGTGGCTCCCGGGCCGGGCCCGTCGGCCTCCCTGCGCAGCACGACGGCGACCGCGCCCTCGCCCTGGAGCATGCCGCGCCGGGCCCGGTCGAACGGCCGCACCCGGTCCGGGGCTTCGGGGTAGCAGCGGTCGAGCAGCCCGTACGTGCTCTCCGAGATGGTGTCCACGCCGGCCACCACCACCGTGTCGGCCTGCCCGAGGTCGAGCAGGTCGGTGGCGAGGGCCAGGGCGTAGAGCGACGCGGAGCAGGCGTTGGCGACGGTGTGGGTGTCGGCGGCACCGAAGCGCCTGCGCAGCATGGTGCCGAAGTGCAGGTCCGCCACCTCCACCGGCGTCCCGTCCCGCCACGACAGCTCGACCGAGCGCAGCTCGCGCAGGGTCGTCCCGACCAGGACCGGCACCGACGACAGGTCGTCGCCGAGACCGGCTTCCCGCGCGGCCACCTCGACGGCCCGCTCCAGCCAGCGGGTGGCCCGCAGGGGCTCGTCGACGCCGGGGGCCGGCCGGTCGTCGATCTCGTAGGCGACCTGGGCGCGGAACTTGCTGCGGTCGTAGCCGCGCAGTCCGGCGAGACCGCTGCGGCCCGCCACCAGCGACTCGTAGATCTCGTCGGTGTCGGAGCCGATGCTGGCGACGGCTCCCGTACCGGTCACGAGCCAGCTCATGCCGCGCTCCGGTACTTGCCGAGGATGACCACCGCGTTGTTCCCGCCGAAGGCGAGCGCGTTGTTCTGCACGATGTTCAGCTCGGCCTCACGGGCTTCGTTGGGTACGCAGTCGACGCCGCACTCGGGGTCCGTCTCGTTGTGGTTGACGGTCGGCGGGATGAAGCCCTGCGTGAGGGCCACGGCGCAGGCCGCGGCGGCGACCGCGCTGGCCGCCCCCATGCTGTGGCCGATCATCGACTTGATGGAGACCGTCCGCGGCATGGCGTCGGCGCCGAAGATCTGCCGGATCGCGCCGACCTCGGTGATGTCGTTGGCCCTGGTGCCGGTGCCGTGCGCGGAGACGAAATCGATCTGGTCGGGCGTCACCCCCGCGTTGCGGTGGGCGATGTCGATCGTGCGGGCGATGCTGTCCCGGTCGGGGGCGACCGGGTGCAGGGCGTCGCAGGCGAGGCCGTAACCGAGCACTTCCGCGTAGATCCGGGCGCCCCGGGCGAGCGCGGAGTCCAGGCTCTCCAGCAGGAGGATCCCGGCCCCCTCACCGGTGAGGATGCCCTTGCGGTCCTTGTCGAAGGGCTGGCACGCCTCGGGGGCGATGGTGCCGAGCCGGTAGAAACCGGTGAAGGTCTTGCGGCACAGCGCGTCCGCCCCGCCCACCAGGGCCACGTCCACGTCACCGCTGCGCAGTGCGTCGTAGCCGTAGCCGACCGCGTAGTTCCCCGCCGCGCAGGCGGTCGGGATCGTGACGGCCTCGACGTCCTCCAGGGCGAACTCCCGGATGATGCCGGAGGAGAGCCGTCCGGCCGGCACCCGGCGGGCGACCACCGGGTCGTACGACTCGGGGCCGGTGGCGAGACCGGTCTCCACGAGCTGGTCGAGGTCGCGGGACTCGCCGTCCGTGGTGCCCACGGACACCAGGGAGCGGCGGGCCCGCACCTCGTCCACGGTCAGCCCGGCGTCCTCGATGGCCATCCGGGTGGCGGCGACGGAGAACTGGCTGGCCCGCCCGAGCTCCTCGGGGTCCACCCGGTGGATCCACCGCGCCGGGTCGAAGTCCGTCACCTCGCACCCGTTGGCGTAGTCGAACCCGGTGGTGTCGAACGCCGTGATCGGCTTGACTCCGCCGCGTCCTTCGCGGAGTCCGGTGGTGAACGCGTCGATACCGATGCCGATACTGGTGACGACGCCGAGTCCGGTGACGACCACCCTGCGGGGGGTGGCGTCCGTGCCTCGCATACCTGTGTTCATCGAAGCTCACCCTCTGGCTGACTCAGCCGGCTGATCGGGGCAGGGCGGGAGCACTGCCGGTCAGCCGCGGGCGGAGGCCTCTTCGATGACGGTGTACACGCCGACGAGGTTGACCATGCGGCTCAGCTCGGCCTGGTCGATCGTCACGTGCTGGGTGCGCTCGAGGGCGGCGAGGATCTCGATGGCGCGCAGCGAGTCCGCGTCGTGGTCCTCCTTGAAGAGGCTGACCTCGGTGACCTCGTCCTCGTCGATCTCAAGGATGTCGCAGACGACCTCCTTGATGTCCTGCTTGCGTGCGGCGTCCAGTCCGGTGGTCGCGTTGCTCATGTCGACTCCCTGAGAGATCGGTGAGGATCCGGAGTCGTGCGACTCCGCCCATCCGTTCGGTGAGTCGATGTTGGGCCGGGGCGCTATGCCAGCTCTATACGGATGATTCGCCCAGTTCAGAGGCGTCGGCCGAGGTCTCGCCCAAGGGCTCGGCGGGTTCCTCCGCGGCGCCGTCCGGGGGCGCGGCCCGGTCTTCGTCACCGCCGAGCCAGCCGTACTCGACGGCGCGCATCCCGGCCTGGAAGCGGCTCTTGGCGCCGAGCCGGCCCATCAGCTCCGCGGTGATCCGGCGTCCGGTACGCACCGAGACACCCAGCCGGCGGGCGACCACCTCGTCCGTGAGTCCTTCGCCGAGCAGACGCAGGACGGTCTGTTCCTGACCGGTGAGTTCGTTCTCCTCGACGGGCTGCCGCGGCCGTTTCTCGCCGCTGAGCGGCACGGCCTTGTCCCATACCTGGTCGAAGAGCTCGCAGAGGTTGGCGAGGATCCCGGCGCTGCGGAACACCATGGCGCCGGCCGCGGAGTCGTCCGGGTCGATGGGCACGATCGCCTGCTGCCGGTCGAAGATGAGCATCCGGGAGGGCAGCGAGGCCGTGGTGCGCACGTGGTTTCCCGAACGGAGCAGCCAGCGCGCGTAGTCGACCGACTCGGGGTCGTTGTAGATGCTGTCGAGGTAGATGGTGTGCATCACGACGCCACGGCTCTGCAGAGTGCCGCTCAGCGGCCGGCCCGCGGCGCGGCTGGCGGCCGACTGCCCGCCGCCGGGATGGAACGCCAGGAGCGAGTCGTGGCAGGAATGGCTGAGCTCCTCGATCCGGGACCGGATCTCGTCGATTCCCTCGATGCGCTCGGTCTCGAGGTGGGACGACTCCCGTTGCACCGCGGCATAGTCGTGGACGAGCCGTGAGACCTCGACGCGCGCGTCCGTCATCTGCCGTTGCCGCTCCAGGAAGTCGGCTTCCTGCCTGGCGAGCAGTGCCTGGAGTCCGACGCCCGGCGGGACCGGTTTCAGCGTGCCCGGCTCCTCCCAGGAGGGCCTCACCAGCGACAGCCGTACGCACTCGTCGAGCGCGGAGCGCACCCGCTCGGCCGGCCACTTCAAGGTGTCCACCAGGTCTTCGACCGAGATTCCCGGATGCGCCAGCACGGCCCGGTAAAGCTCTACCGAGTTCTTTCCCAGTCCCAGGAGCTCCAGCATGCGGTCCCCCCGTGTCATGAAGGCCGCCGGCCCCGCGACCTCCCCCCCGGCACAGGGTAGCCCCGGTGTGAAGAAGTTGTTTGTTTGTTTTTCGGCGCACCCGCCGCGGTCAGGCGTCACTCCCGCCGTTCCGGCGGTGGGCCCGTACTCCGGCGGTGGGCCCGTACGATGGGCGCGTGGCCAGGAGCACCCGATCGAGCAGCCGCCCGACAGGGCGGCTCTTCGTGCTGCTGGTGCTGGCCGTCCTGACCGGAGTGCTGGGCATGCACGGCCTGGCACCCGAAGTGACGCCGTCGGCGCAGACGCGCACCGGCCACGAGATGGTGACGGCTTCGGCGGACACCGCTCCGCACGCGGGCGGAGGATGCGCGCACCCGGAGGGCGGATCGGGTCACCTCGACCACGCCGACGCGACGTGCGCCGCTGCCGGGACCGGCTCCGCCTACTCGCCGCCGGCGCTGGCCGGCGACGTACTGGACGCGCCCACCGCGTCCTCGCCCGCCGCGGCGGCCATGGGGTCGCCCCAGGACGGCCGGGCGCCCCCTGACCTCTCCGAGCTGCAACTCCTGCGGATATAGAGCGGCCCGCCCGGCACCCCCACCCGAGAGCGGACCGGAGTCCTCCGGCGACGGGTGCCGTGCTTTCGCACGCCCACATCCGCTTGAACCGCGCGCTGGGAACGGCGCGCGTGAAGGAGTTGCACGACCATGACCCGCAAGCGCTCACTCGTCCGCCGCGGTGCCGCCGTTGCCGCCGCCGGGGCGGCGGCACTCGTCCTGGCCGCCTGTGGCGGCGACGGCGACAGCCCGGCCGGACACGGCGACCACAACGCACCCGCTTCCTCGTCGGCGCCCGCGCCGGCATCGGCGTCCGCGTCGGCGCCCGCGTCGCAGGGGCAGCACAACGCCGCCGACGTCGCCTTCGCGAAGGGGATGATCCCCCACCACCGCCAGGCCGTCGAGATGGCCGGCCTCGCGCCCGACCGTGCGCGGTCGGCCGAGGTGAAGAAGCTCGCCGCGGACATCAAGAAGGCCCAGGACCCGGAGATCAGGACGCTCTCCGGCTGGCTGACCTCCTGGGGCGAGGAAGTGCCCGCCGAGGGCGCCATGGACCACTCCGCGCACGGCACGGGCGGGATGATGACGGCCGGGGAGATGACCGAGCTGGAGGACGCCTCGGGCAAGGCGTTCGACACCGCCTTCCTGGAGATGATGATCAGGCATCACGAGGGCGCGGTCCAGATGGCGAAGACCGAGCAGGCCGACGGCGCCTACGGCCCGGCCACGAAGATGGCCGGAGAGATCATCACCTCGCAGAGCGCGGAGATCGAGCAGATGACCCGGTTGCTCGGCGAGAACTGACCGCAGCACGCCGGAGCGGGGTGGGCGTCGACGGCGCCCGCCCCGCTCCGGCCTGCCCACGGCCACCCCTGGCCACCGCCCCCGCCCGCCGAGCACCGCCCTGCCCACCGGCCACCCCTGGTCACCGCCCCCGTCCGCCGAGCACCGCCCTGCCCGCCGACCCACCCTTCCGGTATACCCCTAGGGGGTATACCCTCGGCCCCATGGACCACAGCACGCACCACTCCGGTACCGCACACGACCACACCGCCCACGAGGGCGGCCACGGCCAGGGCACGACCTGGGCGACGGCGATGAAGGCCACGCTGCACTGCCTCACCGGGTGCGCCATCGGCGAGATCCTCGGCATGGTCATCGGCACCGCCCTGATGTGGGGCAACGTGCAGACGATGGCCCTCGCGATCACCCTGGCCTTCGTCTTCGGCTACTCCTTCACCCTCTGGGCGGTGGTGCGCGCCGGGGTTTCCCTGAAGGCCGCGATCAAGGTCGCGTTGGCCGCCGACACCGTCTCCATAGCGGTGATGGAACTGGTCGACAACGGCATCATCGCGCTGACGCCGGGAGCGATGGACGCGCACCTGTCCGACGGGCTGTTCTGGTACGCGCTGCTCGGTGGCTTCGCCGTGGCGTTCGTGATCACCACGCCCGTCAACAAGTGGATGATCGGCCGCGGCAAGGGCCACGCCGTGGTCCACGCCTACCACTGACCCGCGCGTGCCGCCGCCCGTGCCGGTGTGCCGGGTTCCGGTTCCGGCGCGCCGTGTTCGCCGAGCCAGCGGGCGAGTTTGCCGCGGCGGCCGATGGCGCGCAGGCGGCATTCCGTGACCTCCCTGGTGTGGGGGGTGGTGATGAGCAGGAGTTCGTCGCCGGCGCGCAGCACGGTGTCGCGGTCGGGGACGACGGTGACGCCGTCGCGCACGATCAGGGTGAGGACGGTCGGCGGCGGCAGGCGCAGTTCGAAGACGGCGACGCCGTGCAGGCGGGAGCCCCGCGGAATGGCCACGGTGAGCAGGTCGGCGTCCAGGACGTCGAGGGGGGCGGTCTCGACCTGGATCTCGCGCAGCGCGTCGGAACGGGCCAGACCCAGGAGGCGGGCGGCGGCGGGCAGGGTGGGGCCCTGCACGAGGGTGAAGAGGACGACGAGGACGAAGACGATGTTCAGCACGTCACCGGCACCGGCGACCCCGGCGACGATGGGAAACGTGGCGAGCACGATGGGCACCGCGCCGCGGAGGCCCGCCCACGAGATGAACGCCTGCTCGCGCCAGGGAACGCGGAAGGGCACCAGGCACAGGACCACGGAGACGGGACGGGCCGCCAGCAGCAGGACCAGGCCGACGGTGAGGGCCGGGAGGATCGCGGAGGGCAGTTCGCTGGGGTCGACGAGCAGGCCGAGCATGACGAACAGGCCGATCTGGGCCAGCCAGCCGGCGCCTTCGGCGAAGGAGCGGGTGGCGGCGCGGTGGGGCAGCTTGGCGTTGCCGAGGACCAGGCCGGACAGGTAGGCGGCGATGATGCCGCTGGCGTTCACCGCGCCGGCCGCGGCGAAGGCGACGATGCCGAACCCCACGGTGGCGAGCGGGTACAGGCCGGTCGCGGGGAGCGCGATGTGCCGCAGCGCGGAGGCGCCCAGGCGGCCGATCAGCACGCCGAGGATGCCGCCGACGGCGAGCTGGTAGAGCAGGTTGCCCACGACCGGGGCGGGACCGGGCAGGTCGCCGGCGGTGGTGGTGGAGAAGATCAGGACCAGGATGATGGTGGGGGCGTCGTTGAAGCCGGATTCCGCCTCGACCAGGCCTGTCACCTTCTGCGGCAGCGGCAGTGAGCGCAGTACCGCGAAGACCGCGGCGGCGTCGGTGGAGGAGACGATCGCACCGAGCAGCAGAGCCAGGTGCCACTCCATGCCCAGCAGCCAGTGCGCGCCCGCGGCGGTCACCGCGACGGAGACGGCCACACCCCCGGTGGCGAGCACGCCGGCGGGGGCGAGCAGGCGCCGGACGTCGCTCCACCGGGTGGTCAGGCCGCCGTCGACGAGGATGACGGCCAGGGCGGCGGTACCCAGTGCCTGGGCCAGCTGCGCGTCGTCGAACTCCAGGCCCAGCCCGTCCTCCCCGGCGACGACGCCGACCGCGAGGAACAGCAACAGGCTGGGCAGGCCGACCCGGTGGGCGGCGCGGGCGGCGGCGATGCTGGCCAGCAGCACCGTGCCGCCGATCAGCAGGGTCAGGTACAGCTCGGGCAGGGTCATCGAGCGGGCCCCGACCCGTCCGGGACCGGTCGGCGGATGCCGGGGTCAGGACCGGCGCGGCGGGCACCGGCCACCGCGCGCGGGCCGGTGCGGGTCGAAGAGCTCCCCGGCCATGCCGGCGAGGACAAGGCCGGTGGCGATGAGCAGCCCGTGGGCCAGGACGACCCCGGAGCCGAGCACCACCAGGGCGCCGGCGAGCAGCAGCCAGGCCCGGGGGTACCGGTACTCGCGCGGTGGGCAGGGACGGCCGACGTCGAGGGCGTGGGCGAACCGGGGGTCGTCGCGGTGCAGGCGGGACTCGATCTCACTGAACCGGTCGTCGGATCCGGGCACGGTGTCCTCCTCCCGGCGCGGGGCCCTGGGCAGGCGACGCGGTCGGTCGGGCGGGCCATCTGGTCTCCTTGCGAGGTGGGAACGTCACGATCACACCAGGGTGAAGTGGCGCAGCCGCGCATACGTGGCCGACCCACCCCGGACTCTGTCCGGGAAAGGCTGGATCGGCTACAGCCTCGCTTTCCGCGGGCCGCGGGCACCATCCGGTACGGAACCCAGAAGCGACCGGGTACGACGTGCAGGGGCCGGCCGGCCCACGACCGTCAGTCGGCCCACGACCGTCAGCCGGTGTACGACCGTCAGCCGACCCACGACCGTCAGTCAGCCCACGACCGTCAGTCGGTGTACGACTCGAGCGTGCCGCGGCGCCGTACGTCGAGGGTCGCGCAGTGGAACGAGCCGCCGAACGGCGCGTAGTGCAGCAGGTCGCACGGGATCGGCTCGAAGCCCCAGCTCTCCAGCGCGCGCAGCATGCCCGTGTGGTGCCGTTCCGCGATGACCCGTCTGTCGTCGAGGACGAGGACGTTCATGCTGAGCCACTTGCCGCACATCGAGGTGATCTTGAGCATGCGGTCGTCGATCGGGTCGGGTTCGGGGGCGGTCAGGATGTCCCACGAGCGCAGGACGTCCGGAAGGCGGTCGACGTCGACGTACTCCGGGTTGACCAGTGCCCTGCCGGGCGCCAGCGGGACGAACGTCGTGTCGATGTGCATGGGCGTGCGGCAGCGGCTCTCGATCTCGTGGACGCGGTAGCCGGGGCCGAGGTGGCGGCGCAGCCACTCGATGCCCATGCGGTTGGTGACGTTGCTGCGGGTGACGAAGAGGTCGCGTCCCGCGCGCACGAAGTCCGCCGCGTCGAAGACCGGCTCGAACTCGGTGAGGATGTGGCGCATCGGCTCGCCCGCCGCGGGGACGCGGAAGTCCGGCTCGAAGAGTTCGTCGGTGAGCTGGGGCTTCGGGGCGGACGTCCAGCGCGCGCCGCGCCGGAAGTAGTCCTTGAGGATCGGGCGGTAGGAGTGGGTCTCGAAGTAGCGGCACGGCCAGGCCATCGGGGTCTCGATGATCTCGTCACCGATGACGAGCAGGCAGTCGCGCGGGCAGGTGTTGCAGAAACCGCGTGACGACCAGTCGGGGGTGCTGAAGCGCTGCCGGTGGTCGACCGCGTCCGGACGCGTGACCGTGACGCCGAGGGACTGGAGAAGGGCGACGAACCCGTCGAGTTCCCTCTGCGCCCGCTCGACCAGGACGCGCGGATACCGGAAGCCGGCGGCGAGCCCCTGGAACCGGGCCGCCCAGGGCGGGACGTTGCAGGTCACGACCGGGTGGTCGGAGGGAATCGTCGCGCCTTCCAGCCGGCCGACGACGACCTCCTCCAGTGGGTCCCACTCGTTGTGGGAACTGACCGGCGAAGCGGCGGGTTCCGCCGCCTCCGCGATTCCGGGTTCCTGCGCCACCGCCATGACTGACCGCTCCCGATCGCTGGCTCTCCGTGCCTAAGGGGTGCCCCGAACCGGGTGGATGACACCCTCCCCTCTTCACCGGGCCTTGCCCAAGCTATCGTTTCTCGATAGATTTCCATCGTGGTTCGATTGAAGGAGGGGCGATGGGACAGCTGACAGTGCTCGCGTTGCGAGGCGTGCTGGTGATGCTGCTCGCCGGTTCAGCGTTCATTCAGGGCGTGCTGCTCTGGCTGCTGGTGGCCGAATCGGGTGATCCCGACGCCGCCCTGGCGTCCGTACGCACACCGGTCTTCCTGATCGTCGTCCTGGGTGCCGCGGCGGCCCAGACCGTACTGGTCTGCGTCTGGCGGCTGGTGACGATGGTGCGGCGGGGCACCGTGTTCTCCCTCGGCGCCTTCAGGTACGTCCATGTCGTGATCGGTGCCTTCGTCGCGGCCGCGCTCCTGGTGTTCGCGCTCGCGGTCGTCCTGGCCCCGGGCGAGGCCGTCGCGCCCGGCATCGTCCTCCTCCTGGGCGGGGTCGTCGTCGCGATCCTGGGCGTGGCGCTGGTCGTGCTCGTCCTGCGGATGCTGCTCGCCCAGGCCGTCGCGCGCGACATCGAGGCGGCGCGGATGCGGGCCGAGCTGGCAGAGGTGATCTGATGCCGATCGTCGTCGACATCGACGTGATGCTGGCGAAGCGCAAGATGTCCGTGGGCGACCTCGCGGAGCGCGTCGGGATCACCCCCGCCAACCTGGCGGTGCTCAAGAACGGCCGCGCCAAGGCGGTGCGCTTCACGACGCTCGCCGCGCTCTGCGACGTACTCGAGTGCCAGCCGGGAGACCTGCTGCGCTGGGAGGCCGGGGGCGCGGACGCGGACGGGTGACGCCGGCCGGCGTCGTCCACGGCTGGCTTCCGGGGCCCGTCCTGGCGCAATCTGGGGGAAGATCTGGGTGCCCTGCGCGCCCGCGGGCACCGACCCGGAAGGACCGCCCCGTGATCATCTTCGGCACCAAGGGATACCTCTACCAGCTCGCGATACTGACGCTGGTGTGCGGCCAGTGCGGCAACCCGTCCGCGCACACGCTCAGGAAGCGCGTCACGAAGTTCACGCTGTTCTTCGTGCCGCTGTTCCCGTTCTCCACGAAGTACCTGACGCAGTGCACCTTCTGCGGCGCCGAGCAGCAGGTGACGAAGGAGCAGGCGGAGCAGCTCCAGACCCAGGCCACGAGCGGCCAGGGCGGCCCCGGCGGCCAGGCGTACGGACAGCCGCGGCAGCAGCCCTACCAGCGGCCGTGACGCTCGGCGAAAGGACACGAACGTCTCGACAGCTCGCCCCGGCGGCCGGACCGCTCACCGTGCTCCGGGCCGCTCCCCCACCGCGTTGCCGGTTTCCGGCAGCCTTGACTACCCTCACGTTGCCGGACACCGCGCACCGGGCGTGAACGGCAGGGGAGGCGCGGGGTGACGGACCAGCGGACGGGCCGGCAGACGGATCAGTGGACGGATCAGCAGGCGGATCAGTCCGAGACGTATCTGACCGGATACGCCGAGATCCTGGCCGGGGTGGCCGGTACGGGGCGCAGACTCACGCGCGACGAGCTGGAGGCCCGGCGGCTCCTCGGTGAGCAGGCCGCGGAGGCGGGGCACAGTCTGCGCGGTCTCGTACGACTGCACCTGGACGCCACGCGCGCCTCCTGGCCCGGCGGTACGACGGACTCCGGCCCGGGCGTCACGGACACCGTGCTCGCCGCCGTCACCCAGGCCGTCGACGCCTTCGCCGAGGGATACGAACGCGCCCAGCGCCTCGCCGTACGGCAGGAGGAGGCCGCGCGACGGGAGTTCATCGACGACCTGCTCTACGGGCGCAGCGACCTCGGCCGGCTCGCCGAACGGGCCGAGCGGTTCGGCCTGGTCCTCTCCCACGCCCACGCCGTCGCGGTGGCCGAGGGGCCCGAGGCGTACGACGACACCGCCCCGGTGACCCGGCTCGTGGAGACGGCGCTCATCTCCCGCTTCGGCGACCGCCGCATCCTGATCACCACCAAGAACGGGCAGTTGATCTGCATCGCGCCCGGCGACCAGGACGACGTCCTCGCCTTCTTCGCCAAGCAGGCGTACGCGGCCACGGACGGCAGCCGGGTGGCCATCGGGCGCCCCCAGACCGGCGCGGGCGGCGTGGTGCACAGCTACGAGGAGGCGCTGAGCACCCTCGAACTCGCCGACCGGCTGGAACTCGACGAACCCGTGCTGCGCGCCGCCGACCTGCTCGTCTACCCGGTGCTCACCCGTGACCGGCAGGCCATGGCCGACCTCGTGCTGAGCGTGCTGGGTCCGCTGCGCGGGGCTCGCGGCGGTGCCGAACCGTTGCTGCGGACCCTGGAGGTGTACTTCGACGCCGGCTGCACCGCGGCCGAGGCCGCCCGGCGCCTCAGGCTCAGTGTGCGGGCCCTCACCTACCGGCTGGACCGCATCCACCAGCTGACCGGCGCCAACCCCGCCGACCCGGTGCACCGTTACACCCTGCAGACCGCGGTCATCGGGGCCCGGCTGCTGCGCTGGCCCGCCCAGGAGATCTGAGCGGGCCGGCCCCGGCCGGCAGGGCGGCCGTCAGCCCGTGATCTCCACCTTGCCGTTGCGCTGCGGGTCCGGCTCCTCCGACTGCTCCGCACCGCCCGGCCGGTCCGCCGTCTTCGCGTCCTGCCCGGTGATGTTCTTCAGCAGCGCGGGCAGATCGACGCCCGTCGTGGAGCCCAGCAGTTCCATGCCCTGCGCCACGTTGTCGGCGACGGTGCGCGACAGCCGGCTCGCGCCGTCCGTCGAGATGACCGTCATCTTGTCCACGGCCGCCAGCGGCTCGGCCGCCTTGGCCACCACCTGCGGCAGCACCTCGACCAGCATCTGGAGCACGGCGGCGTCGCCGTACTGCCCGAAGGCGTCGGCCTTCTGCCGCATCGCCTCGGCCTCGGCCGAGCCCTTGGCACCGATCGCGGCGGCCTCCGCCTCGCCCTCCAGCCGTACGGCCTCGGCGATCGCCGCACGCCGGGAACGCTCCGCCTCGCCCTGCTTGAGGCCCTCGATGGCCTGCGCCTCGGCCAGCGCGCCACGCCGCTGCTTCTCGCCCTCACCGGTGAGCCGGGCCCGCTCGGCCTCGGCCTGGGCGGCGGCGATCTCGGCCGACCGCTCGGCCTCCGCCTGCTTCACCCGCGCCACCCGGCGGGCCTCCGACTCCTGCTCGGCCGCGTACCGCTGAGCGTCGGCGGGCTTGCGGACCTCGGTGTCGAGCTGGCGGTCCTTCAGCGCGGCCTGCCGCTCGGCGACCTTCTCCTGCTCGGCGAGGATGTCCTGCTCCCGGGCCGCCTGCGCGAGGGGCCCCGCGGCGTTGGCGCGGGCCGACGCCTGGTCGGTCTCGGCCTTGATCTCGGCCTGCTTCAGGTAGAGGGTCCGCTGTGCGATCGCGATCTCCTCCTCGGCCTTCAGCCGCGCCTGCTCGGCCGCCCGCCGGGCCACCGCCTCGGCGATGTCGGCCTCCTGCGCGGCGCGGGCCGCCTCGGGGCGGCCGAGGTCCTCCAGGTAGGAACCCTCGGTGGTGATGTCCTGGATCTGGAAGGCGTCGAGCACCAGGCCCTGCCCGGACAGGCTGGCCTCGGCCTCCTCGGCGACCTGCCCGGCGAACGCGGCCCGGTCCCGGATGACGTCCTCCACGGACATCCGGCCGACGATGGCGCGCAGCGCGCCGGACAGCACCTCCTGGGTGAAGCCGACGATGCCGTCCTGCTGCATGAGGAACCGCTGCGCGGCGGCCCGGATCGCGTCCTCGGTGCCGCCGACCTTGACGATGGCGACGCCTTCGAGGTTGGCCTTCACACCCCGCAGCGTCACCGCACCGCGCACGGCGACCGGGATGTGCCGCGAGGAGAGGTCGAGCGTGAAGCGCTGCTGCACGAAGGGCACGACGAACACGCCGCCGCCCACCACGACCTTCTGGCCGCTGTTGTCGGTGAACACCCGGCCCGTCTCCGGATCGGTGGAGCTCTTGCCGCGCCGCCCGGTGACGATGAACGCCTCGCTGGGCCCGGCCACCTTGTAGCGGCTGACCACCACCAGCGCGAGCAGCACCAGGAGTACGACGACTCCCAGCACCGCGATGACGACAGGACTCATGGCAACGCCCCCGAATCAGGAGAGGAACAGAGAAGAAGAAGACTCAGCGGTCGACCGGGCGCACCACCACCGACGTCCCCGTCGGCACCGCCTCGACCCAGACCTCGGCGCCCCGCGCCACCGGCCCCGCGCTGCGCGCCGCGCACTTCAGCGGCTGCCCCGCGAGCCGGAGCAGCACCTCGCCGAAGCCGTCCGCGGGGATGGCGGTCACGACCTTGCCGGACGTGCCCAGCAGGTCGTCCGCGCTCGGTGCGACGGCGCTCCGGTCACGCATCAGCGCACGGCTGAAGCGGTACGTCAGCCAGCCGGCCCCGACGCCGGCGACCGCACCGGCCCCGGCGGCGCCCGCGGGACCGGTCATGCCGGTACCGAGGGCGATGGCGCCACCGAAGCCGGTCATCGCCGTGAATCCGGCGATGACCGGCAGCGACAGCCACCCCTCCAGGACGCCGTCCAGCGCTCCCCCGAACGCGCCTTCCAGCAGTCCGTCGAAGACCAACGACAGGGCGAGCAGCACGATCCCCGTGATACCCAGCCCGAGAAACCAGGCCATCGTGCCGTCCCCCTCTCGCCCGTCGCTGAGCTTCGGTGAAACGAATCGTCACACGCGGCGCAGGATTGCGTCACTTCCGTGTTCCGGCAATCTTTACGCGTCTTTGATGCCGTCCTCCGTCTCTCCTCCGCCCCTTCGCACGCACGTGGAACCGCACCCGCGGCCGGTACTGTCCTTACTCAAATGGGCACTCATACGGGGAGCGTTCCGCATCAGGTTCCGCAGGGTGACGCGTACGCGCACATGGTGGTGTGCGGCGACGACGGACTGGCGCACCGGCTGGCGGCCGAACTGCGCGGCGTGTACCGCGAACAGGTCACCCTCGTCGTCCCGCCCTCCGGGCGGCGGGTGCGTCAGCCGGTCGTCGGGCGGGCCCGCGCGGCCTCGGCCGCGCTGCTGGACATGGTCAACGCGGCCGTCAACCGCTCGGGCAACGACGAGCCGAACGGCGCCGGCCGCGAACTGGAGGCCGCCGAGCCGACCGAGGACGTGCTGGCGGAGGCCGGTGTGGACCGGGCGGCCGCGCTGGCCCTCGTGTACGACGACGACGAGACCAACATCCGCGCCGCCCTGACCGCCCGGCGGCTCAACCCCCGGCTGCGCCTGGTCCTGCGCCTGTACAACCGGCGGCTGGGCCGGCACATCGAGGAACTCCTCGACCAGACCGCCACGCTGGCGACCGGCGGCGACCCACGGGACCCGGGGCTCGACGGTGCCGGTACCTCCACGACCGTACTGTCCGACGCCGACACGGCCGCGCCCGCGCTGGCCGCGACGGCCCTCGTCGGCACCAGCAAGGTCGTCGAGACGGACGGGCTGCTGCTGCGCGCGGTGGAACGGCAGCCGCCCCGCCCCGGGGAGGTGGCCGACCCCGGGCTGTGCACCCTGGCGCTGCTCTCCGCGACGAGCAACGACCCGGCCGGCGCCGACGGTTCGGAGGGCAGCGGCGACCAGGGGCCGCAACTGCTGCCCGACGCGGCGGCGGTGGAGGCGGCCACCGGACGCGCCACCGTCGCCCTGGAGCAGGTGTCCTACGCCGGTCCGCCACTGCCCGCCGCACGCGCCGGGGTTCCCCCGTTCGGCGAACTGTTCTCGCGCCGGCTGCGCTGGTCGCTGACGGGGCTGGGGGCCTGCGTGGTCGCGCTCGCGGTGGCGCTGATGGTGGTCACCGGAGACCATCCACTGCACGCCACCTACGTGACGCTGCTCGACCTGTTCGCCATCAACGAGCCCGCGCACAACGACGACTCGGGACGGCAGGTGCTGCAACTGCTGTCCGGCTTCGTCGGGTTGCTGCTGCTTCCGGTGCTGCTGGCCGCCGTGCTCGAAGCCCTCGGGACCTTCCGCAACGCCGCGACGGTACGGAAGCCGCCGCGCGGGCTCGGCGGGCACGTCGTCCTGCTCGGTCTCGGCAAGATCGGCACCCGTGTGCTGACCCGGCTGCGGGAGATGGACATCCCCGTGGTGTGTGTGGAGGCCGATCCCGAGGCGCGCGGCATGGCGACCGCCCGGCGGCTGCGGGTGCCGGTGGTGCTCGGGGACGTCACCCAGGAGGGCGTCCTGGAGGCCGCCAAGATCCACCGCGCGCACTCACTGCTCGCCCTGACCAGCGTGGACACCACCAACCTGGAGGCCGCGCTCTACGCCCGCTCCGTACGGTCCCGCCTGCGGGTGGTGCTGCGCCTGTACGACGACGACTTCGCGACCGCCGTGTACCGCACCCTGCGCGCCGCGCACCCGGGCTCGCTCACCCGGAGCCGCAGTGTGACCCACCTGTCCGCGCCCGCGTTCGCCGGGGCGATGATGGGCCGCCAGATCCTGGGGGCCATCCCCGTCGAACGGCGGGTGCTGCTGTTCGCGGCGGTGAGGGTGGCCGGGCACCCGCAGCTGGAGGGGAAGACGGTCGGCGAGGCGTTCCGGGCGGGGGCGTGGCGGGTGCTGGCCCTGGAGGCCACCGATGGGGAGGCCTCCGACGGGCAGCGCCCCGCCGACGCCGGTGCCGACGGTGCGGCGGCTCGGGAGTCCAGGTTGGTGTGGGAGCTGCCCGACACGTATGTCCTGCGGAGCGAGGACCGGGTGGTGCTGGCGGCCACGCGGCGGGGGTTGGCCGAGCTGCTGGGTCGGCGGACGCGGCAGGGGACGGGGCGGTAGCGGCCGCCCCGCCCCCTGGCAACCCCGCCAGGGGGCTCCGCCTCCTGGGCCCCCGGCCTGTGCCCGCCCACCACCGGCTCGGCCGGCCAAGAAGGCACCACAGAGGCCGCCACAGCAGCCACCCCACCGACGCGGGCCGCCGCCCCGCTAGTCGCCCGGCAAGTACCTTTCCGCGAAGTCCAGTTCCAGCCGGACCTGCTTGATCCGTTCGTCCACCACCAGTGACCCGTGCCCCGCGTCGTAGCGGTAGACCTCGTGGGCCGCGCCCCTGGCCTCCAGGCGCTCGACGTAGTTCTCGACCTGGCGGATCGGGCAGCGCGGGTCGTTGACACCGGCGGAGATGTAGACCGGGGCCTTGACCTGGTCGACGTAGGTCAGCGGCGAGGACGCCTCGTAGCGGTCGGGGACCTCTTCGGGGGTGCCGCCGAGGAGGGTGCGGTCGAGGGCCTTCAGTCCCTCCATCTCGTCGTGGTACGCGGTGACGTAGTCGGCGACCGGCACGGCGGCGATGCCCAGCGTCCACGCCTCCGGCCGGGTGCCGATGCCGAGGAGGGTGAGGTAACCGCCCCAGGAGCCGCCGGTGAGGATCAGCCGCTCGGGGTCCGCGAGGCCGGAGGTGACCGCCCACTCGCGGACCGCCTCGATGTCCTCCAGCTCGATGAGACCGACCCGGTGCTTGAGGGCGTCGGTCCAGGCCCGGCCGTACCCGGTGGAGCCGCGGTAGTTGACGCGGACCACCGCGTACCCGTGGTCGACCCAGGCGGCGGGGCCGGCGGCGAAGGCGTCGCTGTCGTGCCAGGTCGGACCGCCGTGGATGTCGAAGACCGTCGGCAGCGGTCCGGTCGTGCCGGCCGGCCTCTGGACCAGGGCGTGGATGCGGCCGCCCGGACCGTCCACCCACACGTCCTCCACCGGAACCGAGCCGGGCGACTTCATGCCGGGCGGGTCCAGCACGACCCGGCCCGTGGTGGAGCGCACCGCCGACGGCTCGGCGGCCGAGGACCACAGGTACTCCACGCTGCCGTCCGGGCGGGCCGTCGCCCCGGAGACCGTGCCGGCCGGGGTCTCGATCTCGACCAGCTCGCGCTCGGCGAAGTCGTACCGGAACAGCTCGCTGCGGGCCTCGAAGCCGTGCACGATCAGCAGGCCGCCGCCGTCCGGGTACCACTCGGCGCTGACGTCGCCGGGCAGCTCCAGGGCGAGGTCGGTCTGCTCGCCCGTCGCCACGTCCCACACCAGGGGCTCCCAGCGGCCCCGGCGCTGGTGGCCGATGAGCAGGCGGGTGTCGCCGTCGACCGGCGCGAAGCCGAGCACCTCCAGGCCCAGCTCCTCCTCGCCGCCCTCGGTGTCGTCCAGCTCGGCGACCGTCGTGCCGTCGGGGCGCAGGACGCGCAGCGCCGAGTGCATGGCGTCGCCGTGCTCGGTGTGCTCGATGGCGATCAGCGTGCCGTCGTGGGAGAGGTCGCCGACGCCCGCGGACTCGCGGTGCCGGTAGATCTCCGCCGGGGGCCCGCCCGCGTACGCGAGGTGGATCGTCGTGCCGTCCTCGTCGGTCGAGCGGCCGATCACCGCCGTGCGCCCGTCCCGGCCGAGGGCGAGGCCCGCCGGGTAGGAGGGGTCGAGTCCCGGCACCGCGAGTTCGTCCTCGCCGCCCTGGAAGGGCTGGCGGCGCCAGACGCCGAACTCGTCGCCGTCCTTGTCGTCGAACCACCAGATCCAGTCACCGTCCGGTGAGAGCACGCCGTCCGTCGTGCCGTTGGGCCGGTCGGTGACCTGGCGCTGCTCGCCGGTCGACCGGTCCCAGGCATACAGCTCGTACGTCCCCGTCGCGTTCGACACGAACAGGGAGCGGTCCGGTGCGTCCTCGGCCCAGTCGGGCAGCGACACCCGCGGGGCCCGGAACCGCTTCTCCCAGTCGGGCATCTCCGCGCCCCGCGACCCGTCCCCCGCGCTGTCCTGTCCCCGCCGCTGGTCCGGTGACACGGACCCGTTGCTCTCAGTCATGGCCCCATACTGCCCCGTCCCGGGGACATCGCGCGGACCGGATCCCCAGCCTGTGGACAACTCCGCCCGACCCGGCATCGTCCGATGCTTTTCCACAGCCCCGAGGACGGATCGCGGGGGCGCGCACCGTACCGTGGAGGGCGTGTACCGGTTTCTGCTGACGCCCCGATGGTGGGGGATCAACGTCTTCGTCGTCCTGGCCATCCCCTTCTGCGTTTTCATGGGTTCCTGGCAGCTCGGCCGGTTCGAGGACCGGGTGCAGGACCACGAGACCGCGACCACCCGGGACGAGTCGGCCCGCGGGAAGGCGGCCCGCCCGCTGGCGGAGCTGCTGCCCGTGGACAAGGCGACGGTCGGCGACCAGACCGCCGTGCGCGGCCGGTACGACGACCAGCTGCTCGTCCCGGAGCGGGAGCTGGACGGCCGGGAGGGCTACTACGTCCTCACCCTGCTGCGCACCGACGCCGGCAAGGCGCTGCCCGTCGTACGCGGCTGGCTGCCCGGTGAGCCCGACCCGGCGAAGGCCCCGGCCCCGCCCGCCGGCGAGGTCACCGTCACCGGAGCCCTCCAGGCCGCCGAGTCGGTCGGCGCCAACGGCGTCAGCGGCCGCACCGGGTGGCCGGACGGGCAGACCGGCGCGATCAGCGCGGCGACCCTGCTGAACCTCGTGCCGTACGACGTGTACGACGCGTGGGTCACCCTCAACGAGGGCGACTCAGGGATGCGCGCCGTGCCCGTGAGCGCGCCGCAGAACACCGGGCTGGACCTCAAGGCGTTCCAGAACCTCGGCTACACCGCCGAGTGGTTCGCCTTCGTGGGCTTCGTGATCTTCATGTGGTTCCGGCTGCTGCGCCGCGAGGTCGAACTCGCCCGGGACGCGGAGCTGGGCCTGGCCCCGGAGGACGAGCCGGAGCGGGAGCCGCACCCCACCCCCTCCGGCGTCTGACGCCGGACGGCCCGCAGAGCGCGGGCGGCACCCGCCGGCGGGGTCACATCCCCGTGCCCGCAAGCACACCCGTCCAGTACACCGTCCCCGCGCACGCGTTGGACACGGTGGCCGTCGCCGACCCGGCGCCGCCCTCCGGGGTGTACGTCACCGACACGCTCCCGCCGGCCGGGCCGTCCTCGGTGACCAGCTGGGGCGTGGTGCCGGTGCCGGTGTCGCCGCCGCCGCTCGTGGAGGTGCCGCCCGCGCCGGTCGGTTCCTCGGTGGGCGAGGGATCGGGCGAGGGGCCGCCGGTGCCGCCCCCCGTGGTGCCGCCGGTGGTGGGACAGGTCTCCGAGGGCACCCAGGCGAACCGCACCTCGTACGCGGAGCTGGGCGCCAGCGTCAGCGAGGCGGTCTCCAGGGACGGGTCGGGCAGTCCGGCCGCCGCGTCCCCGGCCGCGTGCCGCGCCGTGCCGATCTTCGCGGCGTCCGCAGCGCCCTGCGGGGTGACGACCACGCTGCCGGGGCCGACGACGGTGCAGCCGGCCGAGGAGACGTTGGTGACGCTGAAGGAACCGTAGACCGCGCCCGTGGAATCGGGGGCGGCGCTGCTCGCGACGGCCGGTCCGAGCTGCTCGGCCGTGCACACGGGGATGCCGGCGGAGGTACTGGCGGAGGGGTCGGCGCCCGGGGCCGAGCCCGTCGCGGCGCCGCTCTCCTCGTCCTTGTCGGGCGTCTCCTTCGGGCCGGCCTTGTCCTTGCCCTCGTCCGTGCCCGCGGATCCGACGATGCCGCTCTGGCCGCCTGCCGGGTCCTTGCCCTGGGAGGCACCGCCCTGGGTCTGCGAGGCGTGGCCCGCTACGGACGGGTCGGCCCCCGGTCCGGTGGCACCCGAGACGTGCATCAGGGCCGGGACCGCCGTACCGAGGAAGAGCGCGGCGGCCGCCACGCCGACCGCGGCCTGGCGCTTGCGGGCCCGCCGGGCGGGCACCGCGCGGCGCAGGTGGTCCAGGGTGCCGTCGCTCGGCTCCACGTCCTGGACGGCGTGGTGCAGCATCCTGCGCAGGGCCAGCTCGTCGGAGTCGAGCCCGTCGGGTCCCTGAGCGCGGGTCCCCTGAGTGTCGGGGCCCTGTTCGGCTGGGCCGTGGTTCACAGTTCCGTTCCCAGTGTGCGTGTGCTTCGGCTGCTCTTGCCCGATCAGCCCGGCCGGTCCGGTCGGCTCGGTCGGCGCGTCCCCCTCCCGGGGGCCGTGCTCGTCGCGGGCGTCGCGCCCCGCGTCGTCGCCGTCGCTCATGCCGGTGCCTCCATGGCCACCCTGAGCGCCGCGATGCCGCGCGATCCGTACGCCTTGACCGAGCCGAGGGATATGCCGAGCGTCTCGGCGACCTGCGCCTCGGTCATGTCGGCGAAGTAGCGCAGGACCAGGACCTCGCGCTGGCGGCGCTGGAGTCCCTTCATCGCCTTGATCAGGGAGTCGCGCTCCAGCTGGTCGTAGGCGCCCTCCTCCGCGCTCGCCATGTCCGGCATCGGCTTGGAGAGCAGCTTGAGGCCGAGGATGCGGCGGCGCAGCGCCGAACGCGAGAGATTGACGACGGTCTGGCGCAGGTACGCCAGGGTCTTCTCCGGGTCACGGACGCGTTTGCGCGCCGAGTGGACCCGGATGAAGGCCTCCTGGACGACGTCCTCGCAGGAGGCGGTGTCGTCGAGGAGGAGGGCGGCGAGACCGAGCAGTGACCGGTAGTGCGCCCGGTACGTCTCGGTGAGGTGGTCGACGGTGGTACCCGCCGCCGCCGCGTCCTCTTCCGCGCCGTCGCGCTGGTTCGATATGCGGGCCGGCCGCGCTGCGGGCATGGGCGCGATCACCGGCATGCCACCGGCCGGACCGGCCGCACGGGGACGGACGGACCGGCTGGGCGGGCGCAGAGCCGCGCCGCGCGTTCCTGCGGTGAATTCGAGAACCTCTGCCACGCCAGTTGGACACGCTCACCCCCTCGAGGGTTGTACGTGCCGGGCGTCACGTTCCCGTGCCTGTCGGGCAGCCACCCGTCCGACGGTGCGTCATAGGCCCTCATCGTCCCGCTCTTCCCCTATGTCCCATGTGCACGAGCGTCCCCACGCCCGTCCTCGGCGTCCCCACGCCGACTCACGCGTCCCCGCGCCCTGAATGGGTGACCGCAAAGACGCTCCCCGCCCTCCGCTCGGTTGCGGAGGGCGGGGAGCAAATCCTCTGATGCCACAGGTGTCGGATACAAGTAGTCCGGACCAACTTCCGGATCACACCTCGCCCATGGATCCTCCGGACAAACCCCCCAACGACCAGGACTTCTGTCCCCCCTGATGCCTGTTCAGGCGAACTCGGCCGCCACCAGCTCCGCGATCTGCGCGGTGTTCAGGGCGGCCCCCTTGCGCAGGTTGTCCCCGCAGACGAAGAGTTCGAGCGCCGTCGGGTCGTCCAGGGCCCGCCGCACCCGGCCGACCCAGGCCGGGTCGGTGCCGACCACGTCGGCGGGGGTGGGGAACTCCCCCGCGGCCGGGTTGTCGAAGAGGACGACGCCGGGCGCGGTGGCCAGGATCTCCCGGGCCCTGTCGACGGTGACCTCGCCCTCGAAACGGGCGTGCACGGTCAGCGAGTGCGTGGTGACCACGGGAACCCGGACGCACGTCACCGCCACCGGAAGCCGCGGCAGCCCGAGGATCTTGCGGGACTCGTCCCGCACCTTCATCTCCTCCGACGACCAGCCGTCGTCCTTCAGCGACCCGGCCCACGGTACGACGTTCAGCGCGACCGGCTCCGGGAACGGCCCGGTGTCGTCGCCGACCGCCCGCCGCACGTCACCGGGGTGTGTCCCCAACTCGGTCCCGGCCACCAGGGACAACTGCCGGCGCAGCGTCTCCACGCCGTCCCGCCCGGCCGCGCTCACCGCCTGGTACGAGGAGACGACCAGCTCGCGCAGCCCGAACTCGGCGTGCAGCGCGCCCAGCGCCACGATCATGGACAGCGTCGTGCAGTTGGGGTTGGCGACGATCCCGCGCGGCCGCATCCGCACCGCGTGCGGATTGACCTCGGGCACGACGAGCGGCACGTCCGGGTCCATCCGGAACGCGCCGGAGTTGTCGACCACCACCACGCCCTTGGCGGCGGCGACCGGCGCCCACTGGGCGGAGACCTCGTCGGGTACGTCGAACATGGCGACGTCGACCCCGTCGAAGGCCTCTTCGCTCAGCGCGACGACCTCGACCTCCTCGCCCCGCACGGCCAGCTTGCGGCCGGCCGAGCGCGGCGAGGCGATCAGGCGGATGTCGCCCCAGATGTCCGCGTGCTGGGACAGGATCTGGAGCATGACCGCACCGACGGCGCCGGTCGCTCCGACGACGGCCAGGGTCGGCCGCCCGGTGCGCCCGGCACCCGCGATGTCGACCATCAGCGCCCGGTGCCCCCGTAGACGACGGCCTCGTCGCTGTCGGAGTCCAGCCCGAAGGCGGTGTGCACGGCGCGGACGGCCTCGTTCACGTCGTCCTTGCGGGTGACGACCGAGATACGGATCTCGGAGGTCGAGATCAGCTCGATGTTCACCCCGGCGTCGGACAGCGCGGTGAAGAAGTCGGCGGTGACGCCCGGGTTGCTCTTCATCCCCGCGCCGACCAGCGAGATCTTGCCGATCTGGTCGTCGTAGCGCAGCGAGTCGAAGCCGATGCCGGCCCGGCTCTTCTCCAGCGCGTCGATGGCCTTGCGGCCCTCGGTCTTCGGCAGGGTGAAGGAGATGTCCGTCAGGCCCGTGGAGGCGGCGGACACGTTCTGCACGACCATGTCGATGTTGACCTGGGCGTCGGCGATCGCGCGGAAGATCGCGGCCGCCTCGCCCGGCTTGTCCGGCACACCGACGACCGTGACCTTGGCCTCCGAGGTGTCGTGCGCGACACCGGAGATGAGGGCCTGCTCCACCTGCTTTTCCCCTTGCTGCTGTGTCGATCCAATGCGCGGCTCGCTGCTGACCCACGTGCCCTGCAGTCCGCTGAAGCTGGACCGGACGTGGATCGGGATGTTGTACCGGCGGGCGTACTCCACACAGCGGTGGAGGAGCACCTTGGAACCGGAGGCCGCGAGCTCCAGCATGTCCTCGAAGGAGATCCAGTCGATCTTCTTCGCCTTCTTCACCACGCGCGGGTCGGCGGTGAACACGCCGTCCACGTCGGTGTAGATCTCACACACGTCCGCGTCGAGCGCGGCGGCGAGGGCGACGGCCGTGGTGTCGGACCCGCCGCGCCCCAGCGTGGTGATGTCCTTGCTGTCCTGGCTGACGCCCTGGAAGCCGGCCACGATGGCGACGTTGCCCTCGTCCACCGAGGTCTTGATACGACCCGGCGTGACGTCGATGATCCGGGCCTTGTTGTGGACCGAGTCGGTGATGACTCCGGCCTGGCTGCCGGTGAACGACTGGGCCTCGTGACCCAGGTTTTTGATCGCCATGGCCAGCAGCGCCATGGAGATACGCTCTCCGGCGGTCAGCAGCATGTCGAGTTCGCGCCCGGCAGGGATCGGGGATACCTGCTCGGCGAGATCGATCAGCTCGTCCGTCGTGTCGCCCATCGCGGAAACGACGGCGACCACCTGGTTGCCGTTCTTCTTCGCTTCCACGATCCGCTTGGCGACGCGCTTGATGCCTTCGGCATCGGCTACGGAGGAGCCTCCGTACTTCTGCACGACAAGGCCCACGTGCGCTCCTCGCTCAATCCGTCTCTTTCCGCACGTACGTATATGTACTGCGGTCGGCTCATTTTACCGAGCGTCCGGGTTTCCCCTCTGCGGTATCGCATGGTGAGACCCGGGTACTCGCTCAGGCTGGCTCATGCCCAGGAGGGCGCGGGTCACTCGGAAAAGTGCCGTGTGTCACACGTTCACAAGTGTCTTTTCGTTCCGTAAAGCACGCACGCGCGGGGAGCACAACCCTTGGGGCGGGCGGTGCGTCTGAGGGCTGTGGCGCGCCGGTGCGCCGCGCCCCGGGGAGGGATCACCACCTTGTCTCAGGTGCGTCCGTCCAGACGACGGCTCGCGGCCGCCGTCACCGCAGGCCGGTGTCCTCTGGCTCTACCTCGGCAAGGGCGACGGCACCTTCGCGCCCCGCACGCGGATCGGCGGCGGCTGGAACGCGTATCGGTACACCGTCGGCATCGGCGACGCCGACCGCGACGGCCGACGCGACCTGTACGCCCACGGCGCGGACGAAACGTACTACTACCCCGGCACCGGCAACTGGCGCGCGCCCTTCGGCGCCCGGAAGGCCGACACGGTCCTCGACACATACCCGGACCAGGAAGAGCTCGGGTCCCGGGGCTCAAGCTCCGGGCTGAACTGCGGCGATGAACGCCGTCCACGCGGGAGCGGAGACGTGGAGTCCGGGGGCGTCGGGGGCCGTCTTGGAGTCGCGGATGTGGATGGTGGGGGCGAGGGCGACTTCGACGCGGGCGCCGCCTTCGTCGTCGCTGTAGCTGGACTTGATCCACGTCAGCTGGTCACTCACGGCGATCCACCACCCCCTCGATGAAGCAAGCCGACTCAGCGAGGCCGAGGGCCTGCGCGCGGCGCTCGGACGCGATGCCGCATGAGCACCCGCCTCCAGCCCGCCGGGGCGGCCCGCGTCAGGTGACCGGGCGCAGGCCCAGCGGGCCCGCGATCTCCTCCACCATGACCTTGCCGGCCTCCCGCTCCAGGGCGTCGTCGCCGAGGTCCTGGTCGGTGTCGAGGCCGTCCAGCTCCTCCAGGGGCTGGTTCAGGCGGACGTGGGCGACGACCGACTGGAGGGCGCGCAGGGTCGCGGAGGCCGTGGAGCCCCAGTTGGAGAAGTAGGAGAACTGCCACCACCACAGGGCCTCCGTGGTGCGGCCCGCCTTGTAGTGGACCATGCCGTGGCGCAGGTCGGTGATGACGTCGGTGAGGTCGTCGGAGATACGGGCCGGGACCGGGGCCTTGCGCGGCTCGTAGGGGTCGAAGACCTCGGAGTAGACGTCGATCGGGTCGAGGAGGCGGGCGAGGTTCTCGCGGAGCTCGTCCACGTCGAGTTCCGGGCCCGGGTCGGGCTCGTAGCGCTCGTCGGGGACGATGTCCTCGTGGGCGCCCAGGCGACCGCCGGCCAGCATGAGCTGGGAGACCTCCAGGAGGAGGAAGGGGACGGCGGAGTCGGGCTCGTCGCCCTTGGCCACCTCGGTGACGGCGACCAGGAAGCTCTCGATCTGGTCGGCGATCTGGACGGCGAAGTCGTCGGGGTTCTGGTTGGTCGCGTGCAGCGTGGCGTCAGACATCTAGGAGTCGTCTCCCCTCGAAGGCGCGGCCGAGGGTCACCTCGTCCGCGTATTCCAGGTCGCCGCCCACCGGGAGGCCGCTGGCCAGGCGGGTGACCTTGAGGCCCATGGGCTTGATCATGCGGGCGAGGTACGTGGCCGTGGCCTCGCCCTCCAGATTCGGGTCCGTGGCCAGGATCAGTTCCGTGACGGTGCCGTCCGCGAGGCGGGCGAGCAGTTCACGGATGCGGAGGTCGTCGGGGCCGACCCCGTCGATCGGGCTGATCGCGCCGCCGAGCACGTGGTAGCGCCCGCGGAACTCGCGGGTGCGCTCGATGGCCACGACGTCCTTGGGTTCCTCCACCACGCAGATGACGGAGGGGTCGCGACGCGGGTCGCGGCAGATGTTGCACTGCTCCTCCTGCGCGACGTTCCCGCAGGTCGCGCAGAAGCGGACCTTGGCCTTCACTTCCATGAGGGCCTGGGCGAGCCGCCGTACGTCGGTCGGTTCCGCCTGGAGGATGTGGAAGGCGATCCGCTGCGCGCTCTTGGGACCGACGCCGGGCAGCCGCCCGAGTTCGTCGATGAGGTCCTGGACCACGCCTTCGTACAACGGACTGCCGTCCTTCCTGAGGTTCCTGCACTACGTACGGTAGAGGGCTTCGGCCGGTCTGAGAAAGGCGAACTCAGAAAGGCAGGCCGGGGATGCCGCTGCCGCCGCCCATGCCCTGGGCGAGCGGGCCGAGCTTCTGCTGCTGGAGGGCCTGCGCGTTCTCGTTGGCCGCCTGGACCGCGGCCACGACCAGGTCGGCGAGGGTCTCGGTGTCCTCCGGGTCCACCGCCTTCGGGTCGATCACGAGGCCGCGCAGCTCGCCGGAGCCGGTGACCGTGGCCTTCACCAGGCCGCCGCCCGCCTGGCCGTCGACCTCGGTCCTCGCCAGTTCCTCCTGGGCCTGGGCGAGATCCTGCTGCATCTTCTGGGCCTGCTGAAGCAGCTGCTGCATGTTGGGCTGGCCACCACCGGGGATCACGTTCAGCTCCTGTCGCCGCTGTCGCCGCGGGGTCACCGCGGGTTTTTGCCGTTCGGCACGAGCCTACGTGGTCCGCGCGGCCCTCGCTCCAGCACTCTTTCGAGTGACGTCGAGGGAGCCCTATACCTGATCAACGACCACTTACGGGCGGAAAAACGGCGGAACCCAGGGCTTCGCCACCCATTGGGCGGTAGGAAGGTGCTGGCGCATGAGGTCTTCAGGTCTTCAGGTCTCAGGTCTTCACGGACGGTGAGCAGTAGGGAGTGCCGGGTGGGTCAGCCGGAGATGCAGCCCGAGGGGCCGCCGCACGACGGGCGGGGCGGTGAGGGGGCGGCCGGGCTGCGGCCGGGCGACCTCACCGGGCGGGCGTTTCCGCTCGGGGACTGGGCGCTGCCCGCGGAGCGGCTGGACGAGCTGTACCGGTGGGTGGAGCGGGGCGCGCTGGACACGGCGGGCTGGTATCTGGCGGACCGGGTGTGGAAGCGCCGGGGCGCCATGGCGCTGCGGGGCGGGGCCGCGGCGGGGGCGGTCGCCGGGGCGGCGCTGCCGCTGCTGGACATGTCAGGGGTGGTGGGCGGGGTCGCCCCCTGGGGGTATCTGGCGCTGCTGTTCGGGGTGGCGTGCGTGGCCGGGGACCGGTACTTCGGGGTCACGTCCGGGTGGATGCGGGACGTCGCCACGGCACAGGCCGTGCAGCGGCGACTGCAGGTACTCCAGTTCGACTGGGCGTCGGAGAGCGTGCGTGAGGTGCTGGGTCCGGCGGACGGGACGGCGAGTGAGGCGGCCGAGCGGTGTCTGCTGGTGCTGCGGCGGTTCTCGGAGGACGTGACGGAGCTGGTGCGGACGGAGACGGCGGACTGGATGGTGGATTTCCGGACCGGGTCGGCCCCGCTGGGGTTGCAGGCGGTGTCCGCGGGCGGGGCGCGGGCGGAAGCGGGGGCGGTGGGAGTGCCGGGACGGTTCTCGGCGCCGGCGAACGGGGCCCGGCCGAACATGCCCCGGCAGCGGCCGCCGGAGCCGCGGTGACGGGCCCGGCGGGCGGACCGCGGGGTAGTACCCGCGCCGCGCCGTCCTGCGGCACGACTGCCCGCGGACACACGCGGACACCCGCCTGTCCGCGGTGACGCGTTACTGACGTCGGTACGTCAGTGTCTCGCCGGTGCTGGTGTTGGTGCGTTCCAGGGTGCCGTTCGGCAGGAGGGTGACCTGGGTGGGTTCGCCCGGGGTGCAGGTGGCGGCGGGGCCGACCGTCACCGTGGAGGGGCCGAGGTTCAGTGGGCCGTCGGATCCCGGGGCGTTCCTGAGGTCGGCCTCGAAGACGCAGTGGTAGGTGCCGTTGCCCGCGGGGCCGTCCGCGACGAGTGACATGACCGTGTCGCCCACGTCGCCCTGCTGGATGGTCAGCCGCCTGGGGTGGACGCCGGAGGCGTTGTCGATGGTCGTGGCCCACGTGCCCAGGTACGCCGTCGGGATCGCGCCGTCCCGGGGCGACGACGTGGGCGTGGCCGGCCGGCCCGCCTCGCTCGTCGGGGCCGAGCCGTCCGTACTGGGGCCCGGGTTCGGGGACGCTCCGGCCGTCGCGGTGTGTGTGGGGTCGTCGCCGGCCCGGTTGCCGCCGTCGTCGCCGCTCATCAGGGCGTAGACCGAGCCTCCGGCGCCCAGCGCGACGACCAGGGCGACCGCGATCAGCAGGGCGGTGGAGCGGCCTCTTCGGGACGGTTCCCGCGGCGGACCGTACGGCGGCGGAGGCCCGTAGGGCGGGGTCGAGCCCAGACCGCCGCCGTACGGGTGGTACCCGGGAGGCGCGCCGTAGGGCGGGGCGTAGCCGTGGGCGGGGGGCTGGGGCTGGGGCTGGGGCTGGGGCCGCTGAGGGTGGCCGTAGGCGGGCGGGGGCGTCGGAGGGCTCTGGCCGGCGACCAGTGTGGGGAGGTGGTTCAGCGGGGCACCCCCGCTGCCCGGCTCGCGCGGTGGGGGCGGACCGTCGGGCGTCGCGGCGGACGGCTCCCGCTCCGGCGACGGGGACGGGGACGGGGACGGCGCGTCCGGTTTCGGGTTCGGGTCCTGGGCGGCCGCCGCGGCGGCACCGGCCGCTCCCGGCGCCTCCGGGTTCTCCGTGTCCAGCAGCCGCACCGCGTGCCGGCCGAGCTGCGCCACCAGCGCGCTGGGCAGCCAGGGGTCGCGGGAGCGGCCGTCGGCGAGCGTGTCCTGCGCGCCCGTGCGCTCCAGGACCTCGGCGAGGGAGGGGCGCGCGGCGGGGTCCTTCTTCAGGCAGTCGCGTACGAGGTCGGCGATGCTCTCGGGCACGCCGTCCAGGTCGGGTTCCTCCTGGGCGATGCGGAACATCAGGGCGTGCACGCCGCTGTTGGCGGTGCCGAAGGGCAGCTCGCCGGTGGCGGCATAGGCGACGACGGAACCGAGGCAGAAGACGTCGCAGGCGGGCGTGATGCGGTCGCCCCGCACCTGCTCGGGCGCCATGAAACCGGGCGAGCCGACCAGCGCGCCGGTGCGGGTGAGCCCGCCGTCGGTCATCGTCTGCAGGGCGCGCGCGATACCGAAGTCGATGACGCGGGGGCCGTCGATGGTGACGAGGATGTTGGACGGCTTGAGGTCGCGGTGGATGATCCCGGCAGCGTGGATGTCCTGGAGGGCGTGGGCGAGACCGGCCGCCAGCGTGCGTACCGAACGCTCGGGCAGGGCCCCGTGGTCGTGCCCCACGACCTGCTGGAGGCTGGGGCCCGCGACGTACCCGGTGGCGACCCACGGCACGGCGGCCTCGGTGTCGGCGTCCAGCACGGGCGCCGTCCAGTGGCCGCCAACCCGCCTCGCGGACTCGACCTCCTGCCGGAACCGCTCCCGGAACTCCTCCTGCGCGGCCAGTTCCTCGCGCACCAGCTTGACGGCGACCGTGCGTCCGCGGTCCGAGCGGGCCAGGTACACGTGGCCCATACCGCCCGCACCGAGTCGCCCCAGCAGCCGGTAATCGCCGATGTGCCGCGGGTCCCCGTCCCCGAGCTTGTCCATGTCGCGCCGCCTTCCCCCGCACGTGAATCCACGTGAGCAACAGACAGAGGATAGTGGGGGGCGGCCGTGTGGTGAGCCGGTCCGGTCTACGGTTCCGTAACAGGCGGGCCGTCCGCGGTGGACGGTCCGCCGAGCGCGCCCAGCGCCTTCGACAGCCGTTCGAGGGCCGCCACCGCCTCCGCCAGCTCCGCCTCGGACCCGTACGCCTGCGCCAGCCGGTCGGCGAAGGCCGCGTGGCCGGGGTCGATGCGGGAGACGGCCGCGAAGCCCGCCTCCGTCGGCGCGAGGAGCTTGGCGCGGCGGTGGGCCGGGTTGGGCCGGTACTCGGCGAGCCCCCGCTCCACCAGCAGGTCGGCGATGCGCTGCACGCTCTGCCGGGTGATGCCCATCGCCCGCGCGACGCCGGAGACGGGCAGCGGCTCGCGCAGCACCGCGCCGAGCACCTGCCACCAGGCGGCGGTGAGTCCGGCGGGGCGGGCCAGTTCCTCGGCGACCGCGAGGAACTGGCCGTTGAGCCGGAAGACGCCGAGCGCGGCGCCGCTGAGCAGGTCCTGCCGCTCCCGGCCGCTCACGCGGCGCCCGCCTTCTCCAGTACGGCGTAGGCCTCCGGGTCGGAGTCGTGGAACAGCCGGTACCAGGCGTCCAGCACCTCACCCTCGTACGCCCCGAGCAGGCCGAGGATCTCGCGGGCGAAGGCGACCGGCTCGGTGGGGCCGGCGGTGGTCAGGCCGCGGTCGGTGACCGCGTCGGCCTCCACGTACCGCCCGCCGCCCGCGTAGCCGGTCGCCGCCAGGTAGAAGGAGACGGCGCTGGTGTGCGCGCGGTCGTCGAGCAGGCCCTCGCGGGCCAGTCCGGCGGTGGCGCCGCAGATGGCGGCGACCGGCACGCCGGCGTCCAGGAAGGCGCGGGCGGTGCGGGCGAAGGGGGCGAGGCCGTCCGTGGTGTCCCAGAGGTCGGCGCCCGGGAGGATCAGCAGGGAGCTGTCCTCGGGGCGTACGTCGGCCAGGGCCAGGTCGGGCTGGATCCGCAGGCCGCCGATGCTCGTGACGGGCGCGGTGGTGGGGCCGACGGTGCGGACCGGGTACCCGGCGCGGGCGAGGTGGGCCGTCGCGTGGCCGGCCTCCCAGTCGGCCAGGGTGTCGTACACGGCGAGATGGACGGGCTTGCGGGTGCCGTTCATGTCTCCTCCAACGGGTACACGGGAACCTTATGACAGAAGGCTGTCATCTCGACAGAACGCTGTCAATGACTGGAGCGTGGCCGGTGGCCGGTAGCCGGTAGCCGATGGCCGGTAGCCGGTAGCCGGTGGCCGGTGGCCGGTGGCCGGTGGCCGGTGGCCGGTGGCCGGTGGCCGGTGACGAACGACCGGTGGCACCCGACGCGTCGACAACCTGTCGCGTAAAGCCCCCGACCGCAGACAGGACGCCGATTCCGTTTCCGCATCGCGGACATCTACCCTCGGCCGCATGACCCCTCAGCCCCATCCCCAGGCCGGCGCCGCCGTGAAGGCCGCGGACCGCGCGCACGTCTTCCACTCCTGGTCCGCGCAGGAGCTCATCGACCCGCTCGCCGTCGCCGGCGCCGAGGGGTCGTACTTCTGGGACTACGAAGGGAAGCGCTACCTCGACCTCTCCAGCGGGCTCGTCTACACCAACATCGGCTACCAGCACCCCAAGGTCGTCGCCGCGATCCAGGAGCAGGCGGCGCGGATGACGACCTTCGCGCCCGCGTTCGCCGTCGAGGCGCGCTCGGAGGCGGCGCGGCTGATCGCCGAGCGGACGCCCGGCGACCTGGACAAGATCTTCTTCACCAACGGCGGCGCGGACGCCGTGGAGCACGCCGTGCGCATGGCGCGGCTGCACACGGGGCGGCCGAAGGTGCTGTCGGCGTACCGCTCCTACCACGGCGGCACCCAGCAGGCGATCAACCTCACCGGCGACCCGCGCCGCTGGGCCTCGGACAGCGGCACCGCCGGTGCCGTACACTTCTGGGCGCCGTTCCTGTACCGCTCGCGCTTCTACGCCGAGACCGAGGAGCAGGAGTGCGCGCGGGCGCTGGAGCACCTGGAGACGACGATCGCCTTCGAGGGTCCGGGGACCGTCGCCGCGATCATCCTGGAGACGGTCCCGGGCACGGCGGGGATCATGATGCCGCCGCCCGGATACCTGGCCGGGGTCCGCGAGATCTGCGACAAGTACGGGATCGTCTTCGTCCTGGACGAGGTCATGGCCGGCTTCGGGCGGACCGGTACCTGGTTCGCGGCGGACCTGTACGACGTCGTGCCCGACCTGATGACCTTCGCCAAGGGCGTGAACTCGGGCTACGTGCCGCTGGGCGGCGTCGCGATCTCCGCGAGGATCGCCGAGACCTTCGCCGAGCGGCCCTACCCCGGCGGGCTCACCTACTCCGGGCACCCGCTGGCCTGCGCCGCCGCCGTCGCCACGATCAACGTGATGGAGGAGGAGGGCGTCGTCGAGCACGCCGCCCGGCTCGGTGCCGAGGTCGTCGAGCCCGCGCTGCGGGAACTGGCCGAGCGGCACCCGAGCGTGGGCGACGTGCGCGGGGTCGGCATGTTCTGGGCGCTGGAGCTGGTGAAGAACCGCGAGACCCGGGAACCGCTGGTGCCGTACAACGCGACCGGCCAGGCCGCCACCCCGATGTCCGCGTTCGCCGCCTCCGCCAAGGCCCACGGCGTGTGGCCGTTCGTGAACATGAACCGGACCCACGTCGTGCCGCCGTGCAACGTCTCCGAGGCCGAGCTGAAGGAGGGCCTGGCGGCCCTGGACACGGCACTGTCCGTGGCGGACGGGTACACCGAGTAGGGCCCTGCCCGCTTGCGGGCAGGAACGGGATCCGAGCGCGTAAGGTGGCGTGCTCGTGCACGGTAGACATGTGTGCGAGTACGTCCCCTCCCCCGTACGCGACAAGGAGACCGCCCGACCATGCCCGGCCCCAGCGGCACCGGTGCCGTCACGCGCAGCACCCTGCGGCAGCAGATCGCCGACGCGCTCCGTGACGAGGTGCTGGCCGGGCGGCTCCAGCCGGGGCAGGAGTTCACGGTCAAGGAGATCGCCGAGCAGTACGGGGTCTCCGCGACGCCCGTGCGCGAGGCCCTGGTCGACCTGTCCGCGCAGGGACTCCTCGACGCCGACCACCACCGCGGCTTCCGCGTGCACGAGTACTCGGTCGACGACTTCCGCGGCATGATCGAGGCCCGCAGCCTCGTCACCGACGGGATGTTCCTCGTCCTCGTCGACGACCGCCGGGGCGGCCCGGACCCCCACGACCCGCGGATCGCCGCCGCCCTCGCCGGGGTCCGCCGGCGCGGCGAGGAGGCACAGCGCGCCGCGACGGCCGGCGACCTGACCATCCTCATCGGCTACGACCTGCGGTACTGGCGCGAACTGGCCGTCCTGTTCGGCAACCCCTACCTCGCCGACTTCCTGCACCGGCTGCGCGTGCAGAGTTGGGTGTGCACGGTGCAGCACCTGCGCCGGCTCAGCGACCTGCGCGGCACGCTGTGGTCCGGGCACACCGAACTGGTCGACGCCCTCGCCCGCCGCGACGCCCCGGGGGCGCGCTCGCTCGTCGAGGCGTACAACGCCCACTCGCTCGCCCTCATCGAGCGGCTCGCCGGAGGATGACCACCCCCTGACGTGTCGTGGTCCGGCCCCAGATGGGTATGGGACCTGCACGCAACGCGCACCGACTACGCTTCCTTGACCACCGTGCTGTGTGAGGAGCCCTCTTTTGGCCTGTGACCTGTGGCTGGTACCGCTCGTCGACGTCTTGTGCCACACGCCGGACAACCCGTTCGCCGAGGAACTCGCGCAATACGACAAGGTGCTGGCCGAGGCCGGGCTGCCGCCGGTGCCGGTGTACCAGTACATGCCGGGACTGTCCGGCGAGGTCGCCCCGGTGGCCGGCTTCGACTACGACGCCCTGCACTTCCTGCGCCGGGCGTACCTGCTCCAGGTGTGCGGGCTGCCGGTGACGCCGGTGGACGAACTCGGCGGTGACTACGAGCAGTTGCTGGAGATGTTCGAGACGACGGCCCAGCAGTCGCACCTGGTCTGGCACTACGACCACGCGGGCGCCTACGTCCCCGTCGAGTTCCCGCACCCGCTCTCCAGTGACGAACTCCTGGCGGGGGGCGGCCCGTTGTGCTCCTCGCACACCCTCCTGCGGGAACTGGAGGCCGTCGCCCCGTCCCTGGGCATCGATCCGGCCAACCCCCCGGCACCGCCGCGGCCGCCGCTCGCCCCGACGGAGCTGGAGGAGCCGGCCGTGCCCGCGCCGTACGACTCCAGTCCCTTCGCCCGTGAGCGTCATGTGTGGCTGGGGCTGCACGCGGCGGCCACGCGGAGCCTGGCGCAGGGGTCGATGATCGTCTTCAGCTGACCTCGGGCCGGTCAGCGGAGCTGGGAGAGGCCCTTCGCGAGGTCCTCGCCGTTCATGATCGGGCAGACCTCGACCTCGGCGTTCATCTGCATGAGGAACGGCTCACCGAGGCGGGGCATCTCCGAGCTGTCCTGCATGTCGAGGACCAGCAGGGCCGTCCGCCGACCGCCGAGGGCGCCGAAGTAGGCGGCCTCCGGCTTGAGGTGGTCGAGGGTCTCCCGCATCATGTCCGCCATCTTGCCGCTGCGGACGAGTTCGTTCGACTTCTCCGTGTCCAACGTGGCCTTGAGCAGCACGCGCATCGCACTCACCTTCTTCTGCCGACGCGACGTGTACAACCTCAGCCTATGCCCGAAATGAGGAGATTGTTCAGCTGGTCCGGCTCCGCGATCACATCGATGCCGGTGATGAGGCCGTCGTCCGCGAAGGTGAAGCGGAGGACCACGCGCAGCCTGCCGTACTCGGCCATCGCCATGCCCACCCGGCCGTCGACCAGGACGACACCGGCGGACCTGGCCCGGCCCATCGAGGCCATCGCCCCCCTGGCCACCTGCTCCACACCGGCGACGGCGATGGGCTCGGGCGTCGGTACGACCGCCGCGTCGGCGCGCAGGACGACGTCCGGGTGGAGCAGGGAGACCAGCGCGTCGAAGTCGCCGCCGCGCGTGGCCGCCAGGTACGCGTCGACCGCGCGGCGCCTGCGGGGCAGGTCGGCATCGGGCGCGGGCACGCCCCGCACCCGGCGGCGGGCGCGGCTGGCCAGCTGGCGGGTGGCCGCGGACGTCTTGTCGAGCATCGCGGCGATGTCGTCGAAGGGCACGTCGAACATGTCGTGCAGGACGAACGCGAGCCGCTCGGCCGGGCCCAGGGTGTCCAGGACGATCAGCAGCGCGATGCCGACCTCGTCGGCGAGCAGCGCCTCCTCGGCCGGATCGGCGGCGGGCCCGCCGGGGAGCGGGGCGACGGCGGCCGGTGCGCGGTCCGTCCGGTCGTCCAGGGACTCCTCACGGCGCGTGTCCCGGGCGCGGAGCATGTTCAGGCAGACCCGGGCCACGACCGTGGTGAGCCAGCCGGAGGGGTTCTCCACCCCGGAGGTGTCCGCCCGGTCGGCGCGCAGCCACGCGTCCTGAAGAGCGTCGTCTGCCTCGCCGAGGGAGCCGAGGATCCGGTACGCGACCGCCCGCAGCCGGGGGCGGTCCAGCTCGAAACGCTCCGCCATCGCATCGGATCGCCCAGGCACCGTACGGCTTCCTTCCCCGTCCTCGGGACCTCGGTCCGATCCGGCCGAGTCACCCAAGTGAACCACTCCGGTGGCCCGCGTCCTCAGCGGATCAGGCAGATCCCCGGCGGCCACAGCACCCCGTCCGCCAGCAGCAGGGACGGCCCCAGATGCACGGGGCACACCCGCAGCGGCGCCCGCAGATGCCTGGCGACCTCGAAGCGGGCCGGGTCACCGCAGCCCCCGGGGCCGGTCTCACCCCCGTACGGGCCCTGACAGGAAGCGGCGCGGCCGGTCATGCCCCCGCTCTCACGGTCGGTCATGCCCCGATCCGACACCAGGCTCCGCGCCGACGCCCGGCAAAGGGGGCCGAACGGCTAGCCGAGGACGTCGGCGTCGTCCAGGCCGACGCACTTCCGCTCCTGCGGGATCCACTTCACGGCCGGGTCCAGCGCGGCGAGAATGCCGCCCACCTCCTCGCGCGGACCGGAGTACGTGAGCTCCACGGCCGGTGAGCGGCCGTACGTCCGCAGGACGCTCACGCCGTCGCTCTTGAGCCGCTCCTCGTCCAGGACCCAGTCCACGCCGTCGGCCGTGACGCAGAGGTTGATGTTCGGCGGCAGTTCCTCGGCGCCGCAGCGGAACACGGCCTGCCGGCCGCCCCAGGACGCGACGCCGTCACCGAGGGCCCAGTCGCGCGACGCGCCGGGTATGTCGTCCGGAAGGCGGGAGACCACCTTGTCGCACTTGGCGTCGTCGGCGTGCGGTGCGGCGGAGACGCGGTGGCTGTCGACGTAGAGGAGGCCTCCCGTCACAGCGACGACCGAAACGGTCAGCCAGATCCACATCCGGGTGGTGGGCTTCCGCATGTTCCGATCCGCTCCGCGCTGTCCGTTCCGTCCACTGCTGGCACCGGCCAGCGTATCCGTAGGCCGAACGCCGACGGCCGGGGCCCCGTGCGGGGTCCCGGCCGTCGGCGTTCGGCATTCGCCTACAGGAACGAGTTGATCTCGATCGTCTCGTCCCGGCCCGGACCCACGCCGATCGCGGAGATCGGGGCGCCGGACATCTCCTCCAGCGCCTTGACGTACGCCTGGGCGTTCTTCGGCAGCTCGGCGAAGGTCTTCGCCTTGCTGATGTCCTCGCTCCAGCCCGGCAGCATCTCGTAGACCGGCTTCGCGTGGTGGAAGTCGGACTGCGAGTACGGCAGCTCCTCGACGCGCTTGCCGTCGATCTCGTAGGCCACGCAGACCGGGATCTGCTCCCAGCCGGTGAGGACGTCGAGCTTGGTGAGGAAGAAGTCCGTCAGGCCGTTGACCCGGGTCGCGTAACGGGCGATCACCGCGTCGAACCAGCCGCAGCGGCGGTCGCGGCCCGTGGTCACGCCCCGCTCGCCGCCGATGCGGCGCAGCGCCTCGCCGTCCTCGTCGAACAGCTCGGTCGGGAACGGACCGGCGCCGACGCGGGTCGTGTACGCCTTCAGGATGCCGATGACCCGGCTGATCTTCGTCGGGCCGACGCCGGCGCCGGTGCAGGCGCCGCCCGCGGTCGGGTTCGACGAGGTGACGAAGGGGTACGTGCCGTGGTCGATGTCCAGGAGCGTGCCCTGGCCGCCCTCGAAGAGGACCACCTTGTCGTCGTCGAGGGCCTGGTTCAGGACCAGGACGGTGTCGGCGACGTACGGCGCGAGCTTGTCCGCGTAGCCCAGCAGCTCCTCGACGACCTGGCCGGTGGCGATCGCACGGCGGTTGTAGAGCTTGGTGAGCATCTGGTTCTTGGCGTCGAGCGCCGCCTCGACCTTCTGGGTGAGGATCGACTCGTCGTAGAGGTCCTGGACGCGGATGCCCACGCGGTTGATCTTGTCGGCGTAGGTCGGGCCGATGCCGCGACCGGTGGTGCCGATCTTGCGCTTGCCGAGGAAGCGTTCCGTCACCTTGTCGACGGTCACGTTGTACGGCGTGATGATGTGCGCGTTACCGCTGATCAGGAGCTTGGACGTGTCGACGCCGCGCTCGTTCAGCCCGCTCAGCTCGGAGAACAGGACCGACGGGTCGACAACGACACCGTTACCGATGACCGGCGTACAGCCGGGAGACAGGATTCCGGAAGGGAGCAGGTGGAGGGCGTACTTCTGATCGCCCACGACTACCGTGTGGCCGGCGTTGTTGCCGCCCTGGTAGCGCACCACATAGTCGACGGAACCACCGAGCAGGTCCGTCGCCTTTCCCTTGCCTTCGTCACCCCACTGAGCACCGAGCAGCACAAGTGCGGGCACGCGCGTACACCCCTTCCGGGCGGGGCATGTCCATGGTCGAGGGCGTACGCGGTGGGTTTCCGCCACGTACACCGCGACCGTCGTTGGCCGCCAACCGTCGGACCGGATGCCCCGGAATAGACGAAGCCCCTGGCGCAATAGCGCAAGGGGCTCTTGCACAAAGATGCTACCCGAGGAAGCGAGGCATGGCCGAGGTGGCGACTTCCGCGAGATCATCCGCGACGCCCGATCAGCTTCTGGTGGTCATCGATCCGGTCGCCCGGCGAGCGGACGGCGAGTCCGTCCGGATCGCGAAAGACGTGCTCAGCGCGGGTGCGGCGAGCACGAAGGTGTGTCTGCCGGACGGTCCGGAGGAATTCGCCCGGGCCCTGCGGCGAAGGGGTTCACGGCGGCCCGTCGTGATCGGCGACGACCGCGCGCTGCTGCGGGCCGTCGGCCTGCTGCACCGGCAGCGGGAGCTGTCGGGCTGCTCGCTGGCGGTGGTGCCGGTGGGGCCGGTGCTGGGCCTCACCCGGGCGCTCGGGCTGCCGTCGGGCGCGGTGGCGGCGGCGCGGGCGGTGCTGGACGGGACGGAACGCCGCCTCGACCTGCTCGTCGACGACAGTGACGGGGTGGTGCTGGGGGCGGTGGGGATTCCGCCGGTCACGGCTCACGACGGTGCGGAGACGGGGCCCGGGGCGGGCGCGTCGGCTTCCGCTTCGGGTACGGGCTCGGGTACGGGCTCGGGCTCGGGCTCGGGTACGGGCTCGGGTTCGGGTTCGGCGCATCCCTGGCTGCGGACCTGCCAGTCCCTCGTACGGACGCTGGCTTCCTCGCGGCCGGCCCGGATCGGGGCGCCTTCGGGAGGGGCCGGTCCGGCGCGGCTGCGGGTGGAGGTCGACGGGGTGACGCTGATCGACCTGGACCAGCCGGTCGCGGGGGTCTCGGTGATGCCGGGCGCCGGCGGGGTGGCCGTGGTGGAGGTGCGGCCGCTGTCGGTGGGCGCGGAGGCGGCGCCGCTGACGGCGAGCGGACGGACGGTGACCGTGTCGGGGGCGCACTTCCGGTACCGGGCCGACGCGGTGGTGTCGGGGCCGGTGGGGACGCGGACGTGGACGGTGCGGGAGGGGGCCTGGGGGCTGACGCTGCCGGCGGCGTAGGACTGCGGGTCAGGGGGCCTGGAAACCAGCGGTGTCCAGCAGGCAGTCGAGCGGAGCCGGGACGGGGAGCTTCGCGCCGAACGGCCGGGTGACGCGCGACTCGTACCCCTTGGCGGGCGGCGTCCACAGGACCGTGGCCCGCTCCTCCCGCATGTCGAGGAGCAGATGGACGGGGACACCCGCCCTGCCGTGGACCTCCACCTTCTCGGTCAGGTCGTCGTCCCGGGTGCCGGGGGAAGTCAGCTCGGCGACGAAGGACAGGGCCTCGCCGTCCGACCGGTTGCCGGTCGTCTCGAACACCTGCCCGGGTGCGACGTGGATGTCGGGTCCGTACGCCCGCTCAGCCCCGCCCGAACCGCTCCTCCCGGTGCACGCGCCAGCGCTCCATCATGGCGGCGATCTCCCCGTCGACGAACTCGAAGAACGCCAGCGTCTCGGCCATACGGCGGCCCGCCGGGGTCTCGGCGCCGAGGCTGGCGACGCCCTCGCTCAGCGCGCTCTCCCAGCGCTTGAGGATCGCCTCGCGGTTGGTGAGCGCCTCGTACCACTGGTTGCTGTGCACCCGGTACCGCTCCCGGCGCGAGCCGGGTTCGCGCTCGCGCGAGACCATGTGCTGCTGCGAGAGGTAGCGCACGGCACCCGAGACGGCGGCCGGACTGACCTGGAGCCGTTCACCGAGTTCCGCGGAGGTCAGCGACCCCGAGTCGGAGGCAAGCAGCGCGGTGAAGACCCGGGCCGGCATCCGCTGCATCCCGGCCTCGACGAGCTGGGCGGCGAAGCCCTCCACGAACTTCGACACCGCCTCGGGGTCACGGCCCCGTCCCGTCGATTCCGTCGACTCCGCTGCTTCCCTCATCCTTCGATCATCCCTCACATCCTGACGCTTCCTTAACTTCACAAATTTCTGAAGGAAGCGTACTTTCGGAATCATGACGAAGGCAATCAGCGTCTCCGGACTCCACAAGTCGTTCGGCCGGACGCACGCGCTGGACGGTCTCGACCTGGAGGTCGAGGCCGGCGAGGTCCACGGCTTCCTCGGCCCCAACGGCGCCGGCAAGTCCACCACCATCCGCGTCCTGCTCGGCCTGCTGCGCGCCGACTCGGGCGCCTCGCAGGTGCTCGGCCGCGACCCGTGGACGGACGCGGTGGAGGCGCACCGCCGGATCGCGTACGTCCCCGGCGACGTGACGCTGTGGCGCAACCTCTCCGGGGGCGAGGTCATCGACCTCTACGGCCAGCTGCGCGGCGGGCTGGACGCCGGGCGGCGTGCGGAACTGGTCGAGCGGTTCGAACTGGACCCCACCAAAAAGGGCCGCACGTACTCCAAGGGCAACCGGCAGAAGGTGGCCCTGGTGGCCGCCTTCGCCTCGGACGTCGACCTGCTGATCCTCGACGAGCCGACCTCCGGCCTGGATCCGCTGATGGAGGGGGTCTTCCAACGGTGCGTGGCCGAGGAGCGCGAGCGCGGCCGGACGATCCTGCTCTCCTCCCACATCCTCAGCGAGGTCGAGGAGCTGTGCGACCGGGTCAGCATCATCCGCAAGGGGCGGACCGTCGAGAGCGGCTCGCTCGCCGACCTGCGCCATCTGACGCGGACCAGCGTGACCGCCGAACTCGCGGGCCCCCCGGGCGGGCTGGCGCTGCTGCCGGGCGTGCACGACCTCGACGTCCAGGGCCGCCGGGTCCGGCTCCAGGTCGACACCGACAAGCTGGACGCCGTGCTCAGGTCGCTGAGCGAGTCGGGCGTGCGGTCGCTGACGTCGACGCCGCCGACGCTGGAGGAGCTGTTCATGCGGCACTACCAGGCCGAGACCGCCGACGCGGCCGAGGACGCCGAGGCGGTGACGTCACGATGACCGCCACGACCGCCTTCGGGGTACGGTCCGGCGGCGCGCGCCAACTCGCCGGTACCGGCACGCTGCTGCGCTTCGCCCTGCGCCGCGACCGGGTGATGATCCCGGTCTGGGTGGCGGTGAACGCGCTCATGGTCCTCTCCATGCCCGGCACCATCAAGGGCCTGTACGGCACCGCCGCCGAACGCGCGGACCTGATGCGGCAGATGGAGACCAACTCCTCGCTGCGCGCGATGGTCGGCCCCGTCTTCGACGACAGCCTCGGCGCGCTCACGGCCTGGCGCGTCGGCGTGTACGCGGCCGCGCTCGCCGCCGTGATGAGCCTGCTGATCGTCGTACGGCACACCCGCGACGAGGAGGAGAGCGGACGGCAGGAAGTGGTCGCCTCCGGGATGGTCGGCCGCCGGGCCTCGCTGACGGCGGCCCTGCTCACGGCGGCGGTCGCCAACGGCGTCCTCGCGCTGCTGGTCGCCGGCGGACTGGCCGGGCAGGGGGCGGCCGGCGCGCTGGCCCTCGGCCTCGGGATCGCGGGCGTCGGGATGCTCTTCGCCACGATGGCGGCGATCGTCGCCCAGCTGACCGAGAGCGCGCGGCTGGCCCGGGGGCTGACGGCGGCCGTGCTGGGCGGCGCCTTCGTACTGCGCGCCGCGGGCGACTCGGCGACCGTCGACGGCTCGTCCGTACTGACGTGGCTGTCGCCGCTCGGCTGGCTGGAGAACCTGCGCGCCTTCGCGGCCGAGCGGTGGTGGGTGCTGCCGCTGATCGCCGGCGCGGCGGTGGTGCAGGGCGTGGTGGCCTACGAGCTGGCCGGTCGCCGGGACCTCGGCATGAGCTTCCTGCCCACCCGGCCGGGACCGGCCGCCGGGCGCCTGCGTACGGCCGGTGCGCTGGCCTGGCGGTTGCAGCGGGGCAGTGTGCTCGGCTGGAGCATCGGCTTCTTCCTCGCCGGGGTCGTCTACGGCGGGATGACCGAGGGCGCGGCCGATCTGGTCGGGGACAACGAGCAGGCCCGCGAGATCATCGCGCGGATGGGCGGGCAGGCCGGGCTGACCGACGCGTTCGTGTCGGCGATGGTCGGCATGCTCGGGCTGATCGCCGCGCTGTACGTCGTCGCGTCGGTACTGCGGCTGAACGGCGAGGAGGCGTCCGGACGGGCGGAGCCGGTGCTCGCGGGCGCGGTGGGACGGCTGCGGTGGGCCGCGGGGCACCTGGTGATCGCCTTCGGCGGCGCGGCGCTCATCATGCTGCTCGCCGGGGCCGGTTTCGCGGCCGGGTACGGCCAGGACGCCGGGGCGATCCTGGGCGCGTGTCTGGTGCAGTTGCCGGCGGTGTGGGTGATCGGCGGGGCGGCGGTACTGCTGCACGGGGTGCTGCCCCGGGGTGCGGTGGCCGCGTGGGGAGTCGCGGGCGCGGTGCTGCTGCTCGGGTGGGTCGGGCCGGCGCTGGATGTGCCGGAGAGGGTGCTGGACGTGTCGCCGTTCGGGCATCTGCCGAAGTTGCCGGGCGGGGAGATGAGCTGGTCGCCGGTGCTGGTGCTCACGTCGATCGCGGTGGTGCTGGTGGGGGCGGGGCTGGCCGGGCTGCGGCGGCGGGACATGACGACGTGACCCGGGGGCGGCTGCCGGCTGCTGGCGCCGGTGCCAGTGCCGCTGCCGCTGCCGGTGCCGCTGCCGGGGAACCCGGCGGCGGGGTGGCGGCGTCACCGCAGGTATGAATCGGGATGCGGTGACCTGTGGAGGCTGTGGGGTTTCGGCGGTGGGTGCCGTGGGGGCCGTGTCCGTCTGGGGGATGTCGGACCGTACCCAGCGGCACCTCGGCAACGAGTTCGAGAACAACGGCATGGACCTCGGCGTCCTCTTCACCGAACTGCCCTTCGTCCTGCTCGCCGGAGCCGTCGTACCCGCCGTGCTCTGGGCGCTGGGCGCCTGGCTGCTGGGCCGGCGCCGGCGTTCAGACCTCCACGCGTAGCTCCGTCAGCCCCCTCATCACGAAGTTGGGCTTCCGTTCCGGTTCCTTCGCCAGGCGCAGCGCCGGGGCCCGCTCCAGCAGGGACCTCGTGGACGCCGCCAGTTCGATGCGGGCCAGTGGGGCGCCGATGCAGTAGTGGATGCCTGCGCTGAAGGAGATGTGCGGGTTGTCCCGACGGGTGAGGTCGAGGCGGTCCGGGGCGGTGAAGACCGCCGGGTCGTGGTTGGCCGAGCCGAACAGCATCGCCACCTCCGCGCCCCGCGGGATCGTCGTCCCGTCGATCTCGATCTCGTCCAGCACCCAGCGTTCGAAGAGCTGGAGCGGGGTGTCGTAGCGCATCAGCTCCTCCACGGCGGACGGGACGAGGGAGTGGTCGGCGCGCAGGGCCGCCAACTGGTCCGGATTGCGGAACAGGGCCAGCCAGCCGTTGGTGGTGGCGTTCACCGTGGCCTCGTGGCCCGCGTTCAGGAGCAGGACGCAGGTCGAGATCATCTCCTGCTCGGTGAGGCGGTCGTCGTCCTCGTCGTGGGCCGCGATCAGCCCCGAGATCAGGTCGTCGCCCGGTTCCTCGCGGCGGGCCGCGATCAGTGCGCGCAGGTACTCGGAGAACTCGACCGACGCGCGGACCGCCTTCGCCGCCGTCTCCTCGGACGGGTTCAGCTCGTACATCCCGCAGATCTCCGCCGACCAGGGACGCAGCGGGGCACGGTCGGACTCCGGGATGCCCAGCATCTCGGCGATCACGGCGACCGGGAGCGGCTCGGCCACGTCCCGCAGCAGGTCGCCGCCGCCCGCCGCCACCAGCCGGGCCACCAGGTCGTCCGCCAGCCCGTGCACGTACGGCTTCAGCCGCTCCACCGTGCGCGGCGTGAACGCCTTCGACACCAGACGCCGGATACGGGTGTGGTCCGGCGGCTCCAGATCCAGCATCCCGTGGTCGTTGAGCGTGTGGAAGGGCTCCTGCTCCGGCGGGGGCGCGGTACGGCCGAACTCCTCGTGCGTGAAACGGTGCTGGTAGGTCCGGCCCAGCCGACGATCCCGCAGCAGCGCCGAGACGTCCGCGTGGTGCGGCACCAGCCACTGGTCGCTCGGCTCGTAGTAGAGCACCCGCCCCCGGCTCCGCAGCTCGGCGAAGGCGGGGTAGGGGTCGGCGACGAACGCCGGGTCCCACGGATCGAACGCGAGGTCGGATTCAGCCGTCATGGACGGACGATAGGAAACGACGAGCCACCCGCGAAAGGGGAACCGAAGAACGCGATCGCCAGGTCGGCCAAATCGACCAGATCTACGGCCCGCCCGTGCACGGCGACTGCCGCGGCCCCGGTCAGCCCGGCGTGACCAGCCGCGCCTCATAGGCGAAGACCGCCGCCTGGGTGCGGTCTCTGAGGCCCAGCTTCACCAGGATCCGGCTGACGTGCGTCTTGATCGTCGACTCGGCGACCACCAGGCGCTCGGCTATCTCCGAGTTGGACAGGCCCTGCGCGATCAGGACCAGCACCTCCGTCTCCCGCTCGGTCAGGTCGCCGTACGCCCCGTGCGCCGGGGACATCAGACGCGGGCTGTCGGACAGCTTGGAGAACTCGGTGATCAGGCGCTTGGTGATGGAGGGCGCGAGCAGCGCCTCGCCCGCGGCCACCACCCGGACACCGTCGGCGAGCTGACGGGCGGAGGCGTCCTTGAGGAGGAAGCCGGAGGCGCCCGCGCGCAGCGCCTGGTACACGTACTCGTCGAGGTCGAAGGTGGTGAGGACCAGCACCTTCGACGTGCCGTCCGCCGCGACGATCTCCCGCGTCGCCTCGATGCCGTTGAGCTCGGGCATGCGGATGTCCATCAGGACGACGTCCGGGGCCAGTTCGCGGACCTTCGCCACGGCCTCCCGGCCGTTGACCGCCTCGCCGGCGACCTCGATGTCCGGCATCGCGTTCAGCAGGACCGAGAAGCCCTCGCGCACCATCATCTGGTCGTCGGCGATCAGGACGCGGATCGTCATGCTTCACCTTCGGTCGGTGCCGTGACCGGCAGGAACACCGCTACCTCGTAGCCCCCGTCGTCGGTGGGGCCGGCCGTCATCTCGCCGTTCAGCATCGAGACGCGCTCCCGCATGCCGGTGACGCCGTGGCCCGCGCCGGGCGAGGGCTTCACGAGGGTGAGTTCCGGGATCGGACCGTTGACGATGCGCAGGCCCAGCCCGCCCAGGACGTAGGAGACCTCCACCCGGGCCGTCGCGCCGGGCGCGTGCCGCAGGGTGTTGCTCAACGCCTCCTGCACGATCCGGTAGGCCGACAGCTCCACGCCGGGCGGCAGCTCGCGCACCGCGCCGGTCACCGCCTTCTCCACGCTCAGGCCGGCGTCGCGGACGTTGGCGAGCAGGGCGTCCAGGTCGGCGAGGGTGGGCTGCGGGGCATCGGGGGCCTCGTAGTCCTCGGCGCGGACGACACCGAGGACGCGGCGCAGCTCGGTGAGGGCGGCCACCGCGTTCTCCCGGATGGTGGCGAAGGCGCGCTCCAGCTCCGGGGGCGGGTTCTCCACCCGGTAGGGGGCCGCCTCCGCCTGGATCGCGACGACCGACATGTGGTGGGCCACCACGTCGTGCAGCTCGCGGGCGATGGTGGTGCGCTCCTCCAGCAGGGTGCGCCGGGACCGCTCGTGCGCGGTGACCGTCTGCTGGGCGGTGACCTCCTGCCGCGCCTCGCGGCGGACGTGCCGGACCGCGACCATCAGCAGGGCCAGGGCGGAGAGGAACAGCATGGGCGCGGAGGTGTTGTACTCACCGTCGCCGATCGCGGTCTCCACGAGGAAGGCGTAGGCGGCGGTGAGGGCCCACATCCACGCGGCCGTGCGGGGCCGGGTGCGTATCGCCACGACCACCAGCACCGTCAGGTGGCAGATGAAGACGCCGGGCTGCCACGGCCACTCCCCCAGGCTGCCGTCCAGCACCGCGACCAGCGGTGTCGCCGCCATCGACATCCAGAAGGCGCCGACCGGCCGGACCAGCGTGGCCAGCACCGGCGCCGCACACACCAGCCCGCTCAGCAGGGCCACCGGCCCGCCCATGGTGCCCGCGGCGACGGAGCCGCCGAACAACGCGATCGCGGCGAGGACCACCACCACGGCGTGCGGCAGGCGGGCGGCGTACGACCGCGGCTTGCCGGAGAGCCGACGGGTCAGCGGGCCGTCCGTCGCCATGAGCGGCAGCGGACGGTAGGCGAAGGCATCGTGGAACAGGTCCTGGCGCAGCCCGCTCAGGGCATCCATGGCCAGCCGGAACTCGGGGCTGCGCTCGCCGTCCCCGGGAGGGGCGGTCCGCGTCTGGGTCGTCTCGGTCACGTTCGCAACGGTAGGCGCCGCCGGGGGCCGCGGTCGTCACCAGCGAGAGGGGTTCTTCGGTATCCGTCTCAGGTACTACGGGCCCGCCCCGCTCAGTACCCGGAGGGCCGCACCAGCCCCGACTCGTACGCGAACACCGCCGCCTGTGTCCGGTCCCTGAGGCCCAGCTTCACCAGGATCCGGCCCACATGCGTCTTCACCGTCTGCTCGGCGACCACCAACCGCTGGGCGATCTCCGCGTTCGACAGTCCCTGCGCGATCAGGGCGAGCACCTCGGTCTCCCGCTCGGTCAGCTCGCCGACGCGGGCCTTCAGCGGGCCGCGCGGCCGGTCGTCCAGCCGGGAGAACTCGGTGATCAGCCGCCGGGTGATGCCGGGCGCGAGCAGTGCGTCCCCGTCCGCCACCACTCTGACCGCCTCCGCGAGCTGGTCGGCGGAGGCGTCCTTCAGCAGGAACCCGGACGCGCCGGCCCGCAGCGCCTCGTACACGTACTCGTCGAGGTCGAAGGTGGTCAGCACCAGCACCCGTATCTCCGCGCTCGCCCCGGTGACGCGGCGGGTTGCCTCGATGCCGCCCAGCTCGGGCATGCGGATGTCCATCAGGACGACGTCCGGGGCCATCTCGGCGACCTTGGCCACGGCGTCCAGGCCGTCCACCGCCTGCCCGATCACCTCGATGTCGGGCTGGGTGTTGAGCAGCACGGTGAAACCCTGCCGGACCATCTGCTGGTCGTCGGCGATCAGCACGCGGATCACGCGGCCGTTGCTGCTGGTCGTCATGGGGTGTCGTCCTCGGTGGTGGAGTGGGGTGGGGGCGGAGGGGCGGGGGGAGGGGTGGAGGGACTGAGGGGACCGTCCCGGCCGTCCCGGCCGTCCCGGCCGTTCCGGTTGCCGGGACCGCCCGGGCCGCCGGGACCGCCTGGGCCGTCGGGGCTGCCCGGGCCGTCGGGACCGCCCGGGCCATCGAGGCCGCCCGGGCCGTCGGTCGGCAGGAACGCGGCCACCTGGTAGCCGCCGCCCGGCAGCGGCTGCGCCGTCAGGGTGCCGTCGAGCATCGCCACCCGCTCCCGCATGCCGAGCAGCCCGTGCCCCGCCCCCTGGGACGGCGCCGGGGCCCGCTCCGGGCGGGTGTTGGTCACGTCCACGCGCAGTCCGATCGGGAGATGCGTGAGGTGGACCCGGGCCCTCGCGCCCGGCGCGTGCCGCAGGACGTTGCTCAGGGCCTCCTGCACGATCCGGTACGCCGACAGCTCCACACCGGGCGGCAGTGGTGTGCGCGTCCCGCTCGTCTCGGTGGTGACGGTCAGCCCGGCGGCCCGGATGTTCTCCACCAGCGCGTCGAGCCGGTCGAGGGTGGGCTGCGGGGCGTGCGGGGCGGTGGTGCTCCCGTCGGGCGCCGCCGGTGCGTCGGGGTGCTCGGAGCGCAGCACGCCCAGCACCCGGCGCAGCTCGGTGAGGGCCTCCAGCGCGTTCTGCCGGATGCCCGCGAGGTTCTCCTTCAGCTCGTCCGGCGGGTTCTCGACGAGGAGGGGGGCGACCTGGGCCTGGATGGAGATCACCGACATGTGGTGGGCGACCACGTCGTGCAGCTCCCGCGCGATGCGGCCGCGCTCCTCCAGCAGGGTGCGCCGGGCTCTCTCCTCGGCGGTCAGCGAGGTCTGCTGCGCGAGTTCCGTGCGGGCCTCGCGCAGGCCGCGCAGGGCGGTGCCGAGCACGACGACGACCGCGAACAGGATGAGGGCGAGCTCACCGGTCGGCTGGTAGCTCAGCCCGCCCACCAGGCCCTGCATGACGTAGGTGGCGAGTGCGGTCAGGGCCAGCGCCTCCGCGGACACCCGGGTGCGGACCCGCAGGGCGAGCAGCAGCAGGACGAACAAGTGCCCGATGATCCCGGCGACCGTCCAGGGCCAGGTGAACTTGTAGTCGTCCGTGACCATTTCGGCCCGCAGGGCGAAGGCCCCCACCAGCATGGCCGCCATCGACAGCCACCACGCCGCGACCGGCCGCCACAGCGCGAACACCATCGCGCCGGCCTGGGCGAGTGCGATCAGGAAGGCGAACCCGGGGTCGACCCCGCCGTTGTCGTCGAGCTGGGCCGCGTCACCGAGCAGCACGCCGAGGGCGGCCAGACAGACGACCCCGTGCGGGAACCAGCGCAGCCACACCGACGGCGGCAGCGGGTCCGCCCGCCAGGTCCACAGGTCGTCGTGCAGCACCCGCAGCACACGCTCGACCCTGCCTCCCCTGGTCATCTGCCTGCTCCCCCATCGCATCACTCGGCCCACCCTAGACATGGCGTACACCCGCCGTTCCTGCCCGGCCCGGCGCGCGATGCGTCCGGACGACCCGGGAGCGGCGCCGGCCGCCGCGCTCGCAGGAACGAAAGGCGGCCCAGCAGCCGGCCAGGACGAGCGCGAACACCGGCAGCCAGGCGAGCCGGGCCGCGACCCAGCCCAGGCCGTCGGGAAGCGTGTGCAGGCCGGGCAGGCGGCCGACCAGGAGGCCGGTGGCCGTGGTCGCCATCAACGCGGTCTGGTGCCACAGGAAGATCGTCATCGCCGAGAGGTTGACCAGCGCGACCGCCGCCCACGCCGCGGGCCGCCGCATCGCGCGGCGCAGCCGCTCGCGCAGCAGCAGCGCGAGGCCGCACTGCGCCAGGCCGAAGGTGACGGCGGCCAGCGTCGGCGGGTTGAGGTTCGACACCTCGGCGCCGGGCACGCCGACCATCGCCGCCGGGTAGCCCGCCCGGGCCACGAGCAGCGCGGTCACCGCCGCACCGCCGGTGAGCAGGAGCCAGCCCGCGCGGCGGCGGTCCAGCTCGCCGCGGGTCCAGGCGGCGCCGAGGGTGTAGGGGACCAGCCAGCCGGCGGCGAGGTTGATCCAGCCGAGCCAGGAGGGAGCGCCGAACCCGAAGCGCAGCAGGTCGACGTGGAGGACGACGACCAGCGGCCACAGCGGATGCAGCCGGGTCAGCAGCGGAGTCGCCGCCGTCAGCGCGGCGAAGACCAGGAGGAACCACAGCGGGGACAGGGCCAGCTTCACCAGGGTGTGGACGGTCACGAACTCCGCGCCCGTCAGGAGCAACAGCGCCGCGGTCACCGTCCACAGGGTGAGGACGGCCGCGACCGGGCGGAACAGCCGGGACAGCCGGGCGGACAACCAGCGGCTGTAGGAGGTGCCGCGGGCTCGGGCCGAGGCGTAACCCCGGGTGGCGACGTGACCGCCGACCAGGAAGAACACGGCGAGTGTCTGGAAGACCCAGGAGATCGGGGACAACCAGGGCATGTCCCGCAGCGGACTGGCCGCGTGCAGGCTGTCGCCGTCGGCGACCAGGGCCGTCACCAGCCAGTGGCCGAGGACCACACCGAGGATGGCGACGGCACGCAGGGCGTCGACGGCACGGTCCCGCGACGCGGGCGTCGCGGCGTCGACCCGGGCGGCGGCACGGCGCAGCCCCTGCCGGGGGGCGGTCAGGCGAGTTCCCTGCCGGGCGGCGGTACGGCGAGGGCCCTCCCGGGCGGCGGTGCGGCGAGGGCCCTCCCGGTCGGCGGCGCGGTGAAGCTCTTGCCGGGTGGCGGCCCCGCGCCCCCGGTTCGGTGCGGTGAGCGGAGGACTCGGTCGTGTCGCTCGGGTCACCTCAGTCATGGGTCACCTCCGTGGTCTCGCCCAGGGCGATCCGGGCCAGGTTCGTCAGGGAGACGGACCCGGTGTCGAAGTAGTCGCTGTGGCCGCCGTCGCCGGCCGCGAAGACCCGGGCGCCGAAGTCCGGGGAGACCGGGTCGGTACCGAAGCCGACGGTGGCGCCGAAGAGGTCGGCGCTGAGGTGCGGCACGTGCTCCACCCAGTCGTCGGCGCCCCGGGCCGCCCAGACCCTGGCGCTCGCGCGCAGGCCCGCGGCGGAGTCGGCGCCGGTGCCGGGGCTGCCGACCAGGACGAGGTCGGTGACGTCCAGGCCGTCGGCGGCGCGGGCGCAGACCACCGAGCCGTAGGAGTGGCAGAGGAGGGTGAGGAGGGCGTCGGGGCCTGCGATGCCGCGCAGGTCGTCGACCAGGGCGCGCAGCTTCGGGGCGGCCCGGTCGGCGCGGCCGGTGGTGGCGACCGTGGTGCTGACGGTGCCCGGCGTCTCGTAGCCCAGCCAGGCCACGACCGCCGTGCGTATGCCCCCGGGTGCCTCGGCGGCGAGCTGCCGGTGCAGGGCGAGGGCGGCGGCACGGAACCGGCCGTACGTGTCGAGACTCGTGTCGGAGCCCGGGACCAGGACGGCGACGCGGTCGGCGCGGGCGAGGTCGCCGAAGACCTCCGTGGCCAGTCCGGCGCCCCGGCCGTCGAAGGCGAGCAGACGCCGGGACGGGTCGGCCATCGACCGGTCCACCGCCGCGCGGTGGCGGTCGCCGTGAGCTGCGGCCATCCGGGACGCCTCGGCGGCGTTGCCCCGGTTGGCGGCGTAGGCGTCCTCCAGCGTGTCGGCCGTCGGTGCCGCGAGCACGGCGGGGTCCGGGGCGGGGATCTCGGGGCGTGCGGCACCAGAGAGGGGAAGGACCACGGCGCCGCAGATGAGCGCGGCGAGGACAGCCCGACGCCATCTGCCCACGCGCCGCCGCCAACGTTCAGCCGTCCCGGGCCCCATGGCCTCTCCCCTCCAGCTCGCCCGACCATCGGGCTTGTCTGTAGGGGAAGTTATGAATCGCGCCGGGTAACCCGCGTCCCGCCGGGGAGCTCACCCGCGGGGTAGCTCTCAGGTACTACGGGTACGACCGCAAGGCCTCGCAAGCCCAACCGGGACTCACCAGCCCCAGCCAGGGCTCACCGGTCCAGCCGGGACTCACCAGGCCAGCTGCGCGATCTCCTCCGCCACCACCGCGCACGCGTCCGCCGCCGGGTCGATCAGCGGATAGTGGCCGACGTCCTCAAGCAGCGTCACGCCCACCACCTCCCCCGCCTTGGCCGCCGCGTCGGCGTACGCCTCGGCGACCGCCTGCGGAACGTCCACGTCGGCACGGCCCTGCACAAGGGTCGTCGCGATGCCGGTGGGCAGCAGCAGGGCCGGGTCCGCGTAGGGCCGGCGTTCGGCGAAGCGCGCTTCCCCGCCGAGGAGTTGCCGCGTCGCACCGCCGCACACGTCGAGCTTGTCGGCGACCTCGAAGTCGGCGATCGGCGCGAGGGCGACCACACCGCGCAGGGGCGCCGGGCGGTCGAGGCGCCAACGGGCGTCCGCGGGCAGCAGGTGCCGGGCCGCCGCCCACAGGGCGAGGTGGCCGCCGGCGGAGTGGCCGGTGAGCACGACACGGCGCGCGTCGGCCTGCGGAAGGTGCTGCCGTACCAGCGCGGGCATGGTGTCCAGCGCGGCGGCCACATCGTCGAAGGTGTCGGGCCAGCGCCCCGCGACGAGATCCCCCGCACCCCCGCCCTCCGCACCGGCGCCGGCGCCGGCACTGGCACCGGCACCGGCACCCATGCCCCTATCCGCCCCGCCCGCGCCACCATCCGCGCCGCCCGCGCCGCCATCCGCGCCCTCCGCACCACGCCGGTACTCCACACTGGCCACGGCGAGGCCGCGCGCGGCGAGGAAGCCGGCGAACGGGCTGACATGGCGGCGGTCGTACGGTGCCCGCCACGAACCTCCGTGCAGGACGACCACGACGGGAGCGGCGCCGCCCGGTCCCCCCGCCCCGCGCGGGACGTAGAAGTCGATCACCTGGTCGGGATGGTCGCCGTACACAGCGGTGCTGTCGGGGTCGACCGCCGGGTGCGAGAAGGCCGATTTCTCCTCCGCGGCCTCCGCGGCTTCCCTCGCGGCAGCGGTGCCCGGTTCTGCGGCGGCGTCCGGCATGCTCAACCTCTCAGCGGCGAAACGGTGTTGGCGGACCGGGGGAACGAAATCGGCCGTTGGCCGGACGGTATCAGGCCGGTGACGTGCGCGGACATGGGGATGTAACGCTGGGTGAGGGCCAGGCGATCCGCCCGGTCCTCACCCGCCCGTCACCCCAGCGTCTCCGCCAGCACCCGCGCCGCCCGCTCCACGTCCGCGAAGCCGACGTACAGCGGGGTGAAGCCGAAGCGCAGGATGTCCGGGGCGCGGAAGTCTCCCACCACCCCGCGCTCGATCAGGCGCTTCATCACGTCCCCCGCGTCGTCGCAGCGCAGTGCGACCTGGCTGCCCCGCTCGGCGTGCGCCGCCGGGGTCACCGACTCCACCAGGCCGTCCGGGACGTACTCCCCGACACAGCGCAGGAAAAAGTCCGTCAGCGCCAGGGACTTGGCCCGCACCGCATCCACCGACACCCCGTCCCACACCTCCAGGGCCGCCTCCAGGGCGAGCAGGGAGAGGATGTCCGGCGTGCCGACCCGGCCGCGCACCGCGCCGGACGCCGGGGCGTACGCGGACCGCATGCCGAAGGGCTCGGCGTGCGAGTTCCAGCCCGGCAGCGGGGAGTCGAAACGGTCCTGGAGGTCGCGGCGCACGTACAGGTACGCGGGCGAACCGGGTCCGCCGTTGAGGTACTTGTAGGTACAGCCGACCGCCAGGTCGACGCCGTGCTCGTCGAGCCCGACCGGCAGCGCGCCCGCGCTGTGGCACAGGTCCCAGACGACGTACGCCCCCGCCGCGTGCACCGCCGCCGTGAGCGCGGGGAGGTCGTGCAGCCGGCCCGTGCGGTAGTCGACGTGGTTGAGCAGGACGGCGGCGGTACGGTCGCCGAGCGCCGACGGCACCTCGGCCGGGGTCACCGGGCGCAGGGTGCGGCCCGTCATCCGGGCCGCCGACTCGGCGATGTACCCGTCCGTGGGGAAGGTGGTGGCGTCGACGAGGATCTCGTCCCGGCCCACGTCCGCCATCCGCACGGCGGCGACGAGCGCCTTGAAGACGTTGACGCTGGTGGAGTCGCCCACCACGATCTGCCCGGCCGCCGCCCCGACCAGCGGGGCGATCCGGTCGCCGATCCGCTCGGGCGCGGTCCACCAGCCGCTCTCCTCCCAGGACCGGATGCGCAGTTCGCCCCACTGACGGCGTACCACGTCCTCCACGCGCGCGGGGACACCGGCCGGGAGAGCGCCGAGCGAGTTGCCGTCCAGGTAGACGACGTCGTCCAGGACGAACCGCTCGCGCAGCGCCGCCAGTTCGTCGGCGGCGTCCAGCTTCCCGGCCGCACCCGCCAGGTCGTCGGCGGCATCCAGCTTCCCGGCCGCACCCGCCAGGTCATCGGCGGCGTCCAGCTCCTCGGCCGCACCCGCCGGTTCGAAGCGCTCGCGCTCTCGGGGCTCAGACATACGACCGCGCCGTCCACAGTTCGGGGAACACGTTGTTCCGGGCCCGCTTCTCCAGCCAGGCCACTCCGGCGGAGCCACCCGTGCCGGTCTTGGAGCCCATCGCGCGGCGGGTGGCGACCAGATGGTCGTTGCGCCATCGCCACACCAGTTCGGCGACGTCGGTGAGCGCCTCGCCGAGGCGGGCCAGTTCGCCGTTCTGGTCGCCCGCGTAGACGGCCGTCCAGGCGGCCTCCACCTCGGGCGCCGGCTCGTACTTCCGGGTGACGTCGCGCTGGAGGACGGCGTCCGGGATGTCGTACCCGCGCCGGGCGAGCAGCCGGACCACCTCGTCGTACAGGCTCGGCTCGTGCAGCGCCTTCTCCAGCTCGGCGTGGACGCGCGGGGCGCCCCGGTGCGGGACGAGCATGGACGCCGACTTGTCGCCGAGCAGGAACTCCAGGCGGCGGTACATCGCCGACTGGAAGCCGGAACCCTCGCCGAGGGCGCTGCGGTACGAGTTGAACTGGGCGGGGGTGAGACCCGCGAGCGGCGTCCAGGAGGCGTTCAGCGCCTCCAGTTCCCGCACGGAACGCTTCAGCGCGTCCCTCGCCACGTCGGTCCGGTCCTCGCGCAGGGCGCGCGCCGCGGTCTCCCACTCGTGGACGATGACGGTGAACCACAGCTCCATGACCTGGGTCGTGACCAGGAAGACCATCTCTCCGGGATCGTCGGAGAGGGTGTGCTGGAGATGGGTGAGCACGTCCGCCTTGACATAGTCCTCGTACGGCGTGCTGCCCTCGAAGTCGAGATTCGGGGCTTCGTGGGACATTGCTGTCTCCTGCTGTGTACTACGGGTAGCGGTCCGCCCTGCCGTTACCGACACGGGGCCCCGGTCCCCAACGTCATCCTCCGCAATGGTCGCAGCAAACCGCAAGGCCCGCCTGCGCACGGCAGGCGGGCCAGGACGTGTCCGGTCCCCGGTTCAGCCCAGTACCTCGGCCGCCGCCGGCGAGGAGTCCTTCAGGAACTGGCTGCAGCGCTCGTACTCCTCCTTCTCGCCGATCGCCTGGGCGGCGCGGGCGAGGGCGTGCAGGGCGCGCAGGAAGCCGCGGTTCGGCTCGTGCTCCCAGGGCACCGAACCGTGCCCCTTCCAGCCGCTGCGGCGCAGGGCGTCCAGGCCGCGGTGGTAGCCGGTACGGGCGTACGCGTACGACTCCACGACGCTGCCCCGCTCGAACGCCTCGTCGGCCAGCTGGGCCCAGGCCAGCGAGGACGTCGGGTACTTCGCGGCGACATCGGCGGGCGAGGTCCCGCCCGCCAGCAGCTCGCGCGGCCCGGGGTCGTCGGGGAGGTGGGTCGGGGGCGGTCCCCCGAGGAGGTTCTCGTGAATGGCCATGGGCACAAGTCTGCGCCATGCCGCCGGCATACGTACGAGGGCCCGGCACCGCAGGAGAATCCTGGCGGTGCCGGGCCCGTCGCGGACGACACGCCACGGACGACACGGCGCGGACGGCGCACGGTGGCGCGCGGACGACGCGCGGTGGCGCTACTTGATCTTCTGGCCCGCGGAGCGCAGGTGGCCGCAGGCCTCGACGACGCGCGCGGCCATGCCGGCCTCGGCCAGCTTGCCCCAGGTCCGCGGGTCGTAGGTCTTCTTGTTGCCGACCTCGCCGTCGACCTTCAGGACACCGTCGTAGTTGCTGAACATGTGGTCGGCGACCGGACGCGTGAAGGCGTACTGGGTGTCGGTGTCGATGTTCATCTTGACCACGCCGTTCTCCAGCGCGGTCGCGATCTCCTCGGCGGAGGAACCGGAGCCGCCGTGGAAGACGAAGTTGAACGGCTTGCTGCCGGCCGGCTGTCCGTACTTGGCGGCGACGCCCTCGTTCAGCTCCTTGAGCAGCTCGGGGCGGAGCACGACGTTGCCCGGCTTGTACACGCCGTGCACGTTGCCGAAGGACGCGGCGAGCAGGTAGCGGCCCTTCTCGCCGAGGCCCAGCGCCTCGACGGTGCGGATCGCGTCGTCGACCGTGGTGTAGAGGGAGTCGTTGATCTCGTGGGAGACGCCGTCCTCCTCGCCGCCGGTCGGGGTGATCTCGACCTCAAGGATGATCTTGGCGGCACGGGCGCGCTCCAGCAGCTCCGTGGCGATGGAGAGGTTGTCGCCGAGCGTCTCCGCGGAGCCGTCCCACATGTGGGACTGGAACAGCGGGTTGCGGCCGGCCTTGACGCGCTCCTCGGATACCGCCAGCAGCGGACGCACATACGCGTCGAGCTTGTCCTTCGGGCAGTGGTCCGTGTGCAGGGCGACGGTGACGTCGTACTTCTCGGCCACGATGTGCGCGAACTCGGCGAGGGCGACGGCGCCGGTCACCATGTCCTTGTTGTGCTGACCGCCCAGGAACTCGGCACCGCCGGTGGACATCTGGATGATGCCGTCGCTCTCCGCCTCCGCGAAACCGCGCAGGGCCGCGTGCAGCGTCTGGGAAGAGGTCACGTTGATGGCCGGGTAGGCGAACTTTCCTGCCTTCGCCCGGTCCAGCATCTCGTTGTAGACCTCGGGAGTTGCGATGGGCATCTGTCCGCTCCTTGTATGTGCGGGTGGGCGTGAAACGTGCTTACAGGCCCTGACCTAGAACTGGGGGGCGACGTCATCGTCGGCCCCATCTTTCCAGACGAAGCGGGATACTCCGAGTGGACGTCCGCCCTGCCTCAGTCCAGACCCAGCTCGTCCTTGTCGTACGCGTACAGGTACGGCACCCCGGCGCCGTCCTGGATCTTCTCGGCGGCGCCCGTCGCCCGGTCGACGATCGTCGCGACGGCCACCACCTCGGCACCGGCCTCGCGCACGGCCTCGACGGCGGTGAGCGGGGAGCCGCCGGTGGTGGAGGTGTCCTCGACGACCAGGACGCGGCGGCCCTTGATGTCCGGACCCTCGACGCGCCGCTGCAGGCCGTGCGCCTTGGCGGCCTTGCGGACGACGAACGCGTCCAGGCGCTTCCCGCGCGCGGCGGCGGCGTGCAGCATGGCCGCGGCGACCGGGTCGGCACCCATGGTCAGCCCGCCCACCGCGTCGAACTCCAGGCCGTCGGTCAGGTCCAGCAGCACCTGCCCGACCAGCGGCGCGGCCTCGCCGTCCAGGGTGATGCGGCGCAGGTCGACGTAGTAGTCGGCCTCCAGCCCCGAGGAGAGGGTCACCTTGCCGTGCACCACGGCCTTGTCCTTGATCTGCTGCAGCAGCGCGCCGCGTGTGCCTGGCGGCATTACTTCGTTGACGTCCGTCATGCCGACCAGCTTAGAGCCGGGTCCAGCTCCAGGTCGTCGTGGCCTCCAGCGGCTCCACGGGCGTGACCAGGCGCGGGAGGGTGTTCAGGCCGTTGGGCGGCCCGGTCTGCGGCTCCACGCAGACGGCGGCCTCCTGCTCGTCGTAGACCACGGCCCACCGCTCCGGGCTGGTCACCCTCAGTTCCAGGCGCTCCGGCCAGGTGAGGGTGACGTCGACGCCGTCCGGCATGCCGAAGCAGTCGTCCCAGGGGCCCGGTTTCGGGTCCAGGCAGTTGCCGGTGGGCAGGTGGTCGTCACCGCGCTCCTCCTGCCAGGCGGGGTCGAAGGCGATCGCCACGTCCGCCCCGTCGAGGGTCCGGTTGAACCACGGGTGCCAGCCGATCTGCGCCGGGAACGACGACTCGTACGTCTCCACGGACATCGTCAGCGTCAGCGCGTCCTCGGCGAGGGCGATCACCTGGGTGACGCGGCCGGGATAGGGCCAGGGCTCGGTGAGGTCGTACGTGATGACGGCCTGGTCGGCGGTGACGCGGGCGGTGCGCCATGCGGCGTCGCGGGCGGTGCCGTGGATGGCGTGCGGCGGGGAGTTGAGCGGCATCTGGCGGACGACGGCGCCGTCCCGGAAGCGGCCCTCGCGGATCCGGCCGCACCAGGGGACCATCGGGAAGCAGCCGTAGCGCTCGCCCTGGCGGAGCAGCTCCGTACCGCCGACGCGCAGCCCGCCGATCCGGCCGCCGTTGCCCGGCAGCACGGTCGCCTCCGCGTCACCCGCGGTCAGCGTGATGGGTTCGTTACTCACGCCACGACCCTACTGGTGCGATCAAGGGCACCCCACCCGGTCGGCTCGGCAGGGTCCGGCGGGGGCTCGGTTGCGGCTGAGGCGCGGTGCGGTTGCGGGGCTGAGGCGCGGTGCGGTTGCGGCTCAGCTGAGCCGCTGTCCGGCTGCGGGGGCTGAGGTGCGACTCGGCTACGGCGGCCGAGCCGCGGTCCGGCTGCGACGACTGGGGTGCGGCTCAGGTGCGGCCGAGCCGAGCTGAGCTGCGGCGTTTCAGCGGCGCCTGCGCAGCGCCCGGCCCACCACGATCGCCGACGCCACGACCAGCGCCGCCGCCGGGGCGGCCCAGCGCAGGGGAGCACCCGCCGCGCCCGCCTGAGGTGCGGGGACGGGAGCGTACCGGCCGCGTGGCGGAGCGTGGTCCACCTCCTCGGCGCTGCGGCCGATCATCGTGCGGCGCGCGTGCGCGGCCTCGGCGGCGGGCGGCTCGGCGGCTTCAGGGGTGCTGGGGGTTTCGCGGGCGGCGGGGGCCTCGGGGGTGCTGGGGGTTTCCCGGGCGGCGGGGGCCTCGGGGGCGGCCGGGGTTACAGGGGCATCGGGCTCGTCCCGCTCACCCGACTCGCCCTGCTCCCCCTCGTCCGCGAGGGACGGCGGGGGCACCTCGGTGTCGAAGACGGAGGTGTGCTGCGGCCGGGGTCGCGCCTCGGGCTGTTCCGGTTCGCGCCCCGCCGCCGTGCCCAGGTTCGCCGCGAACCGGGTCAGCAGCCGGGCCGTGGCCGACGTCACCGACTCCTCGGGCAGCTCCGTGACGCGCCCGTCCGCGGTGGCCGTCCCGGCGAACGTGAGGGTGGAGCCGCCGTCCACGTCCGCCACGCGGAGGGTGAGCGACAGCGTCACCGTGCCCGTGCCGCGCGACTCGGTGGCGTCGCCCTCGACGGCGTACGCACCGTCCTCCCGCGCGGACAGCCGCAGGGAGCCCCGGTAGGTGATGGAGTGACTGCCGACGCGCACCTTGAGCCGTCCCGCGACGGGCTCGGCGCCGGCGTCCTGCTGGAGCCCCGGAACCGCCCGGGCGACCCGGACGGGGTCGGCCAGCACGTCCCTGAGCCGCTCGGCCGGAACCGGAACGAACACCTCATGCTCCATGTCACGCCACCCTACCCAGCGGGCGCCCGACGCACCCCCCGTCGGCACAAAGTCACCCGCCGCGCGGTGCGGGCGTCGGAGTGGAAGACGAAGCGGGCCAGTCCGGCCTGGACGTTGATGACGGCGATGCGGTGGGCGACCACATCGTGCGGTTCACGGGCGATCCGGACGCGTTCCTCGGCGACCTCACGCCGGCCCGGACGGCCTGTTCGGCACGTAGCTGCCGGGTGAGTTCGCCGGTCCCGTGGGCCCCGTACCCGAACGGCCACAGCACCAGCGGGAAGCCCACGGCCTGCCCCACGACCGGCGCCATCGCCTCGGCGCCGCTGCCCACCCCGGCGTAGATCCAGACCCCCGCTCCTCGCTCTACGCCCGGGGCGCCGCGTGAAACTCGTTCGCACGGATGCGCGGGGCGCTGAGGCCCGGAGACGCGGAGGCACGGACGCACGGACGCGCTGACGCGCTGACGGGGGGCTCAGTACCGCGGATGCACCAGCGTCGAAGGCGGCAGGCCGTCGATCCGGGTGCGGGACGCGGCGCGGGCGTCCTGGGCCAGGGACCGGGGCGTGAGGGTGTGCGGGCGGGGTGCCGTCGGTTCGAGGCGCGGGGCGGGGGGCGTGCGGGCGGCCAGGAGGAAGCCCCAGTCGCGGGGGGCGTTCGGGGCGGCGGCCGCGCGGTCGGGACCCGGTGCGAAGCCGGCGCCCCGGGCGGCGACGCGGTAGGGGGCGGTCCGCAGACCGGCCGCGTGGAGCGTCGCGTCCACCGTCCAGAAGGTCCGCGGGCGTGCGGTGAGCGGGCCGGCGTGCACGACCAGCCGCCCGTCGGGGGCGAGCACTCGCCGAAGCAGGCCGTAGAACTCCTGCGAGTACAGCTTCGTGCTGGCCGTGATGCCCGGGTCGGGCAGGTCCGAGATCACCACGTCGTACGTCGCGGTGGGCGTCGAGCGCAGCAGGCGGAAGGCGTCCGCCGTGGTGACGTGGATGCGCGGATCTCCGTAGGCGTGCTCGTTCAGTGCGGACAGGCCGGGGTCGTGCCGGGCCAGCCGGGTGAGCCCGGGGTCGAGTTCGACGACGTCGACGCGTCGCACGTCCGGGTGGCGCAGCACCTCCCGCGCGGCGAGGCCGTCGCCGCCTCCGAGAATCAGCACGCGCGCGTGCGGGCCGCTCATCACGGGGCGCACCAGGGCCTCGTGGTACCGCCGCTCGTCGCTGCCGCTGACCCGCAGCCGGCCGTCCAGGAACAGGTCGAGGGGCCGCCCGTCGGCGTCGCCGGTGAGGACGACCTCCTGCACGCCGGTCTGGACGGCGACGCGGACGTCCTGGCCGTACACGGCGTGCCGGGCGGCGCGTTCGAAGTCGTCGGCGAGGACGGTCGCCGTGGCCAGGAGGGCGATTACGACGGCGTTGGCGGCCAGCAGCAGCCAACGGGCCCGGCGGGTCATGTCCCGCCGGAACAGGCCGAGGACCAGGGCGGCGCCGACGAACGCGTTGACGGTGCCGGTGAGCAGCGCGCCGGTCAGCTGGCCGAGGAAGGGCAGCAGTACGAAGGGGAAGGCGAGGCCGCCGACGAGCGCGCCGACGTAGTCCGCGGCGAACAGGTCGGCGACGGCGCCGCCCGCGTCCTGGCGGCGGACGCGCTGGATCAGCTCCATCAGCAGCGGCACCTCGGCGCCGATCAGCACGCCGATGGCGAGCGAGAAGGCGACCAGGAGGAAGTGCGGGCCGTCGGCCCACAGACCACCCCAGCCGCCGGTCCAGGCGAAGACGGCGTACAGCACCATCGCGCTGGAGCCGCCGACGAGGGCGAGGACGGCCTCGACCGCGCCGAAGCCGGCCGCCGCGAACCTGCGCAGCCGTTTGGCGGCGAGTGAGCCGAGGCCCATGGCGAAGACCATGACGGACAGGACGACGGACGCCTGGGTGACCGAGTCGCCGATCAGATACGAGGCGAGGGCGACGAGTTCGAGTTCGTACACGAGCCCGCAGGCCGCGCAGACGAAAACGCCCGCCAGCACCAGGAACCGCCCGACAGCCGGCCGGACGGGCAGCCGCGCCGGCCCACCGGGACCGGAGGGTCCAGAGGAACCGGACGTACCGGAGGTACCAGCGGAACCCGATGGCCCAGAGGAACCGGACGAACCGGACGAACCGGAGGAACCAGAGGAACCAGCGGAACCCGATGACCCAGAGGACCCGGAAGAGCCGGAAGAGCCGGAGGAACCGGAACCGGTGGTGCGAGGAGAGCCGCCGGGGCCGCCCCAGGACGGCGGAGAGCCGGGCGGGGCGGGCGCGTGCGGTTCGATCACGGGGTGACGTTACGTCACTCCCACACTCCCCTTCGTCACCCACACGTGTGAAACCGACGTTCTGCAACGCGCCACAGGTTTATCCCGCCCGGGTCCCGCCCCGCACCCGCTCACACCCCGGACGGGCTGAGCTGCGCCGTCGGCACCCGGACCCCCACCCGGGTCCGGGTCGCCACCAAGTGGCCGTCCTGCGGATAGGCGTGCCAGGTCCGCCAGTGCACCTGCCCCTCGTGCCGATGGGCCAGCAGCGCGGTGAAGGCGTGCGGGCTGCCGGGGAAGACGCCGGCCAGCCCGTGCGGATGGTCGGCGACCAGGGCCAGCAGCTCCTGGGCACGTCCGGCGAAGGAGCCCGGCGTCAGCACCTCCACGCGGGCGGCGAACTCGTACTCCCAGTCGCCCTTCCGCTTGGCGACGCCCAGCGGAAGGGGGGTGCTGCTGCCGGGAATGCACGCCACCGTCTCCGAACAGCTTCCCCGCTCCTCCTCGAGCAGGACTTGATGAGAGGCCCCCAGAAGTCTCAACTGCATTTTCGCGCCCGTCAGTTCGAGGTCGAGACTGGCGAGCGCTGGCAGCGGCTCGCGCCCCAGGGCCCAGGCGAGGTCGGCTGCGCGCGTGTCGGTGTAGGCGGTTTTCAGGGTCGTGAGCATGGATCGGCTCCGCAAGCACACAAGGAGAGGAAGGTGTGGGGCCTGCGCATCCCGTCACTGCCGGAGATGCGGCCCGCTCAGCCCAGTCGGCCGGTCAGGAGGGGGGTCAACAGGTCGTCCGAGGAGCTGCGTTGGTGATGGAGAGGGAATCATGAACTGCGGCGCCGCCACAGCGTTTTTACCCAACTTCGTGGGGTTTCCATCCCTCAGGGGGCTCCCCAGCTCAACTGTTCAACCAGGGCGCACACCCCACCCGCGCGGCGTGCGCCGGTGCGTGAGAGCGCCCACCGGGCGTGTTTCCCGGCGGGCGCTCGCGAGGGCACGGGGCCCGGCCCCAGGCGCGGGACCCCTGGCGGGGATGCGGTTCCCCCTGTGGGAGCTCAGCTGCCCCGTGTCAGCTGCCTCCACCGCATCCGCCGCCGCCCCCTCCCCCGCAGGACGACGACCCGCCTCCGCAGGACGAGCCGCCGCCGCAGGAGGAGCCTGTGTTGTGCCCGCCGGAGGAGCCTGCGTGATGCCCGCCGGACGAGTCGCCGGCCCACCAGCTGTTCCGGCGGGCGCGGGCGCGGCCTCGGTCGCGGTTGCCTCCGCCGCCGCTCCGCGCGCCGGCCAGGAGCCCTGCGACCACCAGGGCCCCGAACACGATCAGGATGATGCCGATGACCATGGCGCCACCCTCCTTCCGCTTCCCGGGCCTTCGCCCGGAGTTCCCCCGAAGCAGCCCCCCGTCGGGCGCCTCGCTGCCTGTGTGAAACTCGTCGTGACGCCGTGTGGCTCGTCGCGTGAACGGGAGATGCCCCTCGCCGCCGCGCCCCAAAGCAGAGTTGAGGAACTCCAGAGCTTCGGCGCAGGATGACCGCCATGACCTCCATGAGCTCCAGCGCCCGCCCCTTCCTCAACCGCCGGCTCGCCGAGTTCGGGACGACGATCTTCGCGGAGATGTCCGCCCTGGCCGCGCGGACCGGGGCGATCAACCTGGGCCAGGGCTTTCCGGACACCGACGGCCCCGAGGAGATCCGGGAAGCCGCCGTACGGGCACTGCGCGACGGGCGCGGCAACCAGTACCCGCCGGGCCCCGGCGTCCCGGAGCTGCGCACCGCCGTCGCCGCCCACCAGCAGCACCGCTACGGCCTGTCCTTCGACCCGGACTCCGAGGTCCTGGTCACCGCCGGCGCCACGGAGGCCATCGCCGCCTCCCTGCTCGCCCTGCTGGAGCCCGGCGACGAGGTCGTCGCGCTGGAGCCGTACTACGACTCGTACGCGGCCTGCATCGCGATGGCGGGCGGCACACGCGTACCCGTGACCCTGCGCCCCCACGACGGCACGTTCCGCCTCGACCTCGACGAGCTGCGCGACGCCGTCACCGACCGCACCCGCCTGCTGCTGCTGAACACCCCGCACAACCCGACGGGCACCGTCCTGACCCGCGACGAACTGGCGGCCATCGCCGAGCTGGCCGTGGAACGGGACCTGCTGGTGGTGACGGACGAGGTCTACGAGCACCTGGTCTTCGACCAGGCCGAGCACATCCCCCTGGCGAGCTTCCCGGGGATGCGCGAGCGCACGGTGACCATCGGGTCGGCCGGCAAGACGTACTCCTTCACGGGCTGGAAGGTCGGCTGGATCACCGCCGCGCCCGCCCTGGTCACGGCGGTCCGCTCGGCCAAGCAGTACCTGACGTACGTGGCCTCCGGGCCCTTCCAGTACGCGATCGCCGAGGCCCTCGCGCTGCCCGACTCGTACTTCGCCGCCTACCGCGAGGACATGCGGGCCAAGCGGGACCTGCTGTCGGCGGGCCTGGAGGAGGCGGGCTTCGGCGTCTACCGCCCCGCCGGGACGTACTTCGTCACCACCGACATCCGCCCCCTCGGCGAGAGCGACGGCTTCGCCTTCTGCCGCGGCCTGCCGGAACGCGCCGGCGTCGTCGCCGTCCCCAACGCGGTCTTCTACGACCACCGGGAGGCGGGCGCCCCCTTCGTCCGCTTCGCGTTCTGCAAGCGGACCTCGGTGCTGGAGGAGGCGGTGCGGCGGCTGAAGACGCTGGCGGGGTGAACGGCGAGAGCCCGGCCCCGGCATCACCGCCGGACCGGGCTCTCCTCATACGGGACGGACTATGCGCCGTCCTCGTCCGTCGGCTTCTCCGACTCGTTGACCTCCTGCTCCAGGCCGAGCTGCTCCACGAGCCACCGGTCGAACTCGATGGCGGCGCGGACCCAGCTGACCGTCGAGGAGACGAAGTGCTCCAGGCTGACGCCCATGCCGATCAGCATCTGGGCCTCGCCGATCAGGCGGACCGTGCCGTCGTCGTGGGTGTGGGAGTACACCTTGGGCCACAGGGTGCGCCGGTTCCAGTCGTCGATCGACTCCAGCAGCTGCGGCTTCTCGTCGATCTGGTGGGGCCGGTCGTAGAACGTCCGCACCGAGAAGACCTGCTGGTCGCCCTCGCCGCGGAACATGAAGTACGTACGGAACTGCTCCCACGGCGCCGCGAGGTCACCCTCGTCGTCGACGACATACTTCAGCTCCATCTGTTCGAGGAGCTGCTTCACAAGATCCTGATCCGGGACGACGGGGCCCGCCGGTCCTTGCGGCTGCGGCTCGGGCTGCTTGCCCCCGAAGTTCGGAATCGAGGACGGGTCGATGGTCACCGTGAATTTCCCTTCGTACGGATCTGGCCATCCTCCCCCATGCGGGGAGGGGCGTGGCAAGCCCGCCGGGGCCCTGTCAGCCCTGGGCTGACATGATCCGGCCGGTCGGGTGGACGCGGGGCGGACGGGGGCGGGCCATGGGACGCACACGGAACGCGGCGGCGGGGCACGCGGGCGGCCAAGAGGTGCCCCGGGGGCGGACCAGGTGGCGTCTGTTCGCGGCGCTCGTGACGCTTCCGGCGCTGGTCCTGCTCCCTTTCCTCATCGTCCTCGCGGGCATCGTCCGGTCCGGACCGGACGACCGGAGCGGCGGCAGGGCCGCCGGCCACGTCCCCTGCTCCGAGGCCCTCGCGTTCGGCGGGGCCGCCTTGCCGGACGACGCGCGGCCGGTCGGGGAGTGCACGATCCAGGGCTTCCAGGACATTCATTACAGCGCGACCTTCCGCATGCCGGTCTCGGGTGTCCAGGACTGGCCGGCACACACCTACCCGGACGCCCCGGCGCCCGCGACGGAGACCTGCACGGGCGTCGACGTCGACCTGTGTCTGGATCTGGACCACGCGCGGGGCCTGCCGGACGGTGCGGAGGCCCATGCCGTGCAGGTGCGGGTCGTGTACGAGGACGCCGGGACGGCACGGGTGCGGTTCGCGTCGTTCACCGTGTGACGCGCGGTCGGCCCACCACCCACCGGAGGTGACGCGCGGCGGCCCGCCACCCACCGGGGGTGACGGGCCGCCGCGCGTCGCGCCGGGGACCGGAGGGCCGACCGCGCGTCGCGCAATGCCTACAGCGTCTTGCCGCTCGTGGCCGGGCCTCCGGCCGGACCCCCGGCCGGGCCCACGATCAGGTCGTCGCCGAAGCGGTCCACGCGGACCGAGTCGCCGTCCTTGATCTCGCCGGAGAGGATCTCCCGGGCGAGCCGGTCGCCGATCGCGGTCTGCACGAGGCGGCGCAGCGGGCGCGCGCCGTACGCCGGGTCCATGCCCTCGTCGGCCAGCCAGGCCAGGGCCTCGTCGGTGACCTCCAGGGTGAGGCGGCGCTCGGCGAGCCGCCGGGCCAGGGAGCCGATCTGGAGCCGCGCGATCCGGCTCAGCTCGTCCTTGCTGAGGGCCGAGAAGACCACGAGGTCGTCGAGCCGGTTGAGGAACTCCGGCTTGAAGGACGCCCGGACCACCTCCAGGACCTGCTGCTTCTTCTCGATATCGCTGCTGACCGGGTCGACCAGGTACTGGCTGCCCAGGTTGGAGGTGAGGACCAGGATGGTGTTGCGGAAGTCGACGGTGCGGCCCTGCCCGTCGGTGAGGCGCCCGTCGTCCAGCACCTGGAGCAGGATGTCGAAGACCTCGGGGTGCGCCTTCTCCACCTCGTCGAGCAGCACGACGGTGTACGGCCGCCGCCGCACGGCCTCGGTGAGCTGGCCGCCCTCCTCGTACCCGACGTATCCGGGCGGCGCGCCCACCAGCCGCGCCACACTGTGCTTCTCGCTGTACTCGCTCATGTCGATGCGGACCATCGCCCGCTCGTCGTCGAAGAGGAAGTCGGCCAGCGCCTTGGCCAGCTCGGTCTTGCCGACACCGGTCGGGCCGAGGAAGAGGAAGGAGCCGGTGGGCCGGTCGGGATCGGCGATCCCCGCCCTGCTCCGCCGTACGGCGTCGGAGACGGCCCGCACGGCCTCCCCCTGGCCGATGAGCCGCTTGCCCAGCTCGTCCTCCATCCGCAGCAGCTTCTGCGTCTCGCCCTCCAGCAGCCGCCCGGCGGGGATGCCGGTCCAGGAAGCGACGACGTCCGCGATGTCGTCGGCGCCGACCTCCTCCTTGACCATGGTGTCCCGGGCGACCTCCTCCTCGGCCTCGGAGGCGGCCTCCAGGTCCCTTTCGAGGGTCGGGATCTCGCCGTACAGCAGCTTGCTGGCGGTGTCGAAGTCACCGTCGCGCTGGGCCCGTTCGGCCTGCCCGCGCAACTCGTCGAGCTTCTCCTTCAGCTCACCGACCCGGTTGAGGGACTGCTTCTCCTTCTCCCAGCGGGCGGTGAGCCCGCGCAGCTCCTCCTCCTTGTCGGCGAGGTCGCGCCGCAGCCGCTCCAGCCGTTCGAGCGAGGCGGCGTCCGTCTCCCTGCCGATCGCCAGCTCCTCCATCTTCAGCCGGTCGACGGCGCGCTGGAGTTCGTCGATCTCGACGGGGGACGAGTCGATCTCCATGCGCAGCCGCGAGGCGGCCTCGTCGACGAGGTCGATGGCCTTGTCGGGCAGGAAGCGGGAGGTGATGTACCGGTCGGAGAGACTGGCGGCGGCCACCAGCGCGCTGTCCGCGATCTGCACCTTGTGGTGCGCCTCGTACCGCCCCTTGAGCCCGCGCAGGATCGCGATGGAGTCCTCGACGGTCGGCTCGGCGACCAGCACCTGCTGGAACCTGCGCTCCAGCGCCGGGTCCTTCTCGATCCGCTCCCGGTACTCGTCCAGCGTCGTGGCGCCCACCATGCGCAGCTCGCCACGCGCCAGCATGGGCTTGAGCATGTTCCCGGCGTCCATGGCGGAGTCCCCGCCGGCCCCGGCGCCCACCACGGTGTGCAACTCGTCGATAAAGGTGATGATCTGCCCGTCGGAGTCCTTGATCTCGGCGAGCACGGTCTTCAACCGCTCCTCGAACTCGCCCCGGTACTTGGCCCCGGCGACCATCGCGCCCAGGTCCAGCGCGACCAGCCGCTTGTTCTTCAGCGACTCGGGCACGTCCCCCTTGACGATCCGCTGGGCGAGCCCTTCCACGACGGCGGTCTTGCCGACGCCGGGCTCGCCGATGAGGACGGGGTTGTTCTTGGTGCGCCGGCTGAGCACCTGCACGACCCGCCGGATCTCCTGGTCCCGCCCGATGACCGGGTCGAGCCTGCCCTCCCGGGCGGAAGCGGTGAGGTCGGTGCCGAACTTCTCCAGCGCCTTGTACTGGCCCTCGGGGTCCGCGGTGGTCACGCGGCGCCCTCCCCTCGCCTTGCGGAAGGCCTCCTGCAGCTTCTTCGCACTGGCTCCCTGCCCCTCCAGTACCTCACCGGCCGCGCCGCCCTTCGCGGCGATGCCGAGGAGCAGGTGCTCGGTGGAGAGGTACTCGTCCCCGAGATCCTTGGCGCGGGCCTGGGCGTCGGCGACCACGGCGAGCATCTCACGGCTGGGCTGCGGCGGCGCGACCGTGGACCCGGTCACGCTGGGCAGCCCGGCGACGATGCGCTCGGCGCCGGTGCGCACGGCGGCGAGGTCGGCCTCGACGGCGGCGAGCAGGTCGGTGATGTTCTCGTTGTCCTGCCCCTGGAGCAGAGCCAGAAGCAGGTGGGCGGGGGTGAGGTCGGCGTTCCCCTCGGTCACGGCCCGGTTGCTGGCCGCGTTGATCGCGTCCCGGCTCCGGTTGGTCAGCTCGGCGTCCACGTTCTGGCTCTCCTCCTCGTGTCGGCCGTCGGCGGTCCGGCCATGTCTCCCAGTGCTGACTCAGACAACGTACACAAAGTTGAGTCTATTCCACTCAAGGAAGAAACGGGCTCCGGCTGCCGCCCGGTGACACCCGGGTGCCCACTCCGCCCGCACGAGAGCCTTTCCAGCCAGCCTGGAGGCAGGCCGATACCCCGAAATGTCGCCGCAAACGACAGCGGCGTCACCGTGTTCAGGTCACGGTGACGCCGCTGCCGGGGGGAAGTACCTGAGCGATCTGTAACGACGGGGGAATCGCGTCAGGCACTGCGGGGGGTGGCCGAGATGGTCCTCACTTCGGGGATCTCCGGCTGCGCGAGCCGGTGGTCCCTCTGGTCCAGGTTCACAAAGATCATTCCGTACCGAATGGCACACCGCACGGGCTGCGGCGCACCCCGAGGCCGCCGCAGACACCGGTACGCCCGTACGTCGCCGTCCTCGTCCAGCGTGACGACGACCGGCTCGCCGAAGACGGTCACCATCAGGGAGTCACCGGGGTGGGGGATCGCGGTGACCAGGTCGATGAAGTGCCAGCCGGAGCGGTAGGCGGTGGCCATTTCGCGACGGAAGGAGCGGTCGTCGGGTGGAGTAGTCATCGCGATCAGTCCCACACGGTGTCGGCCGGAAGAGCTACGGGCTTGTCGCCCATGGTCACAACCGCCGCAGAGCGAGTGCCACCCGCCTCATGCTCGCCGCTCGTCCCACCAGAGAGGCCGGCCAGCGCGCCGAAGGCCACAACGGTGGAGAAGGCAGCAACAAGCACCGAGCGAAGCATTCTCATACGCATAGTCGGCTTCGTCCTCACTTGATGGTCCCTCGTTCCCCCGTCCGATAAGACGATGGCTCATTCAGGCACGTCATGGCCACACAATCGGTGCATCATGTTCCTGCATGTTCAGGACCCTGGGGGGTGGATATTCAGTGATAAAAGGGACCAATCCGGAGCATCCCCATTCGCCATCCGAGCTGTGCACGGAAGGGCGTCGCCTCTACGCAGATGCCCTCAGGGCTGGTCGGGTGCTCAGGGCCGACGTCGAATCCGTTCCATGCCTGACTGACCTGGCACTGCTCCATCTCGATCCCGACGACGACGAGTGGATGCGGCCGGTGCCGCCGTCCGTCGCGCTGGCCCAACGGCTCAATCCGATCGAACGTCAGATCACCGAGCAGCGACGACAGTCCATAGCCCTGTCCGAGCTCTTCGAGCCGTTCATGGACATCAGCGCCCAGGAAACGAGCCCGGCTCACTCCATAACGGTCCTGGAAGGCCTTGATCGCATCAATGCCGCACTCGATCTGGCGACGGCGCAGTGTCACACCGAGGTGCTCACGGTTCAGCCCAGCGGCCACCGGCGCCCCGAGAAGCGGCTACTGGAGGGGTTGGAGCGAGACAAGCCCCTGATCGAGCGGGGTGTACGGATCCGCACCCTCTACCAGCACACCGCTCGGTACAGTCCGGACCGGCTCGCCTACGCGGATCAGTTCACGGATGGAAAGGTGGAGTATCGGACCATCGACGAGCTCGTGGAACGGCTCATCATCTGTGACGAGACCGTGGCGTTCATTCCCGTCCGCGAAGACCGGCAGGTCGCCCTCGAGCTCCGCCATCCCGGCCTCGTCCAGTACCTGGTGCGGGTGTTCGAATTCATCTGGAACCGGGCTGTACCGCTGAGTGCCGGCGCCCCCTACGAAACAGACTCGGGTGGCATCACGGAGATCCAGCATTCGATCGCGAAGCTTCTGGTCGAGGGCCACGTGGACGAGGCCATAGCCCGCCGTCTGGGAATGAACGTGCGGACCTGCCGGGCACACATCGCGAGACTCGCACAGGCCCTCGGCAGTGGCAGCCGCGCCCAGCTCGGCTACCTCATCGCCCAGTCCGGGATTTTGACGAAGGATCACTGAGCCGCGAGGAGGAAAGCACGCGTGACCGCCGAGGCACACCGTCACGGACCGGAGGAGTTGTGTGAGGCCGGTCTGGACCTCTACGCCCGCGCACTGCGCGAAGGGCATGTGTCCAGCCACGAGGCAACGGCAGCGCCCTGCCTCGTCGACCATGGCATGCTCCACCCCACCATCGAGGATCTGAGCAGGCTGGAGCCCGTACCTCCGACGGTCGCCCTACAACGACTGCTTCGCTCCTCGGAGGAGCGCATCGTCGGCGAACGTCGACGCGGGCAACGACTCGCCGATGCCTTCGAACCCCTCATGCGGCTCGAGGGAACGGCCGATGCGAGCAAGGACGCTCCGCCGCTCCGACTCCTCAGCAGCAAGAAGCGAGCAGGCCAGGCCATCGCCGAGGCCATGGCCGAGGGCAGAGAGCAACTCCTGGCCATCCAACCGCACGATGGCCTCATCACCGGGCCCTTTCACTACCACGAAGCCGCCATGGAACGGGACCAGGCGTTCCTCGACGGCGGGGGGCGCGTGCGCGCCCTGTACCAACACACCGTCCGTCACTCTCCTCTGATCATCGGGCGTTACGAACGCCTGACGGGCGATGTGGAGGCCCGCACCCTCGACGAGGTCACCGACCGCCTCATCATCGTCGACCGCACCGTCGCCTTCATCCCCGCCAGCGCCGACCGCTCACTCGCCCTCGAAGTCCGCCACCCAGCCCTGATCTCCTACTTCATCAACACCTTCGACCGCCTCTGGCACCTCGCCACACCCATGCACCCCCAAGCCGTCCGGCAACCCACCCTCAACGGCATCACCCCCCGCCAGCGAGCCATAGCCGCCCTCCTCATCGAAGGTCACACCGACGCCGACATAGCCGTCCGCCTCGGCATGAACGTGCGCACCGCCCGTGTCCACATCGCCAAACTCGCCGCCACCCTCGGCAGCGAGAGCCGGGCCCAACTCGGCTATCTCATCGGCCAGTCGGGGATTCTCGACCAGGAGCCTGATCGGGCAGGGTGATGGCGGCGGGCAGGCGCGGGGAACCGTCCAGGCCGGCCTGGGCGATGCGCACCCCCAGCTGCGTGCGGCTGGCCGCGCCCAGGGTCTCCGAGAGGCGGGCGATGTGGGCCCGCGCCGTGCGGACGCTTATGCCCAGGCGTTCCGCGATCACCGCGTCCTGGTGGCCCTCCGCCAGCAGCGCCGCGATGGACTGCTCGCGGTGGGAGATGCCCTCGATGCCGGTGTCGGGGAGGGGGGCGGTCAGCGGGATCGCGAGGCGCCAGAGGCGTTCGAAGACCGTGACCAGGTAGGCGACCAGGCCGGGATGGCGGAGCTCCAGGGCCATCGTGCGGTCGGTGTTGGCGGGGATGAAGGCGACCGTGCGGTCGAAGAGGATGAGGCGGTCGATGACCTCGTCGAGGGTGCGGGCCTCCACCGCGTCGCCCATCAGCTCCAGGTAGTTGAGCAGGCCCTGGCCGTGCCGGGCCACGTGCGTGTACAGGTCCCGCATCCGCACCCCGCGCCCGCGCAGCGCCAGCGCCCGGTGCAGTCCCTCCGACAGTTCGTGCTCGCGCCGGATGCCGCCGGGCTGGACGGTGAGCACCTCGGTCGTGCACGCCTGCGTCGCCTCGTCCATCGCGGCCTGGATGCGGGCCAGGCCGTCCAGAACGCGGATCGCCGTGCCCTCCGTGCCGGCCGGGGTCTGGAGTTGGCGGCCGAGACCCGCGTACCGCTCGAAGGCCTCCACCGCGGAACCCACCCGCCGCTGACTGGCGTTGACCTCGTCGTGGACCCCGCGCAGCAGCCGGGTCATGACCTCCTGCGGCGAGGTCGGCACCAGCCAGTCCATGTCGTCGGGGTCGGGGTGCAGCAGAGCCAGTTCCAGGAGGCAGGGCACCGGCTCGGCGTCCAGGCGAGGCACCCGGCCGCGTCGTACGGCCCGGGAGTACACGCGGTCCCCGGCCGCGCACAGCCGGTCGGCACCGTGTGGATGCTCATCCGCCCCGTGCCCGGCCATCGCCCATCCCACCCCCGGTTCCGGCTCTTTCCGCAGCGCAACTATGCGCGGCCGGGACCGGGTCCGCAACACGGCTCCTCTCCCACGGGCAGCGGACATATGACGGAATCAGCCCTTACGCGCACCCCCCACTCCCCCTTGTTGCAACAAGCTGAAGGTGTTGGAGAGATGTACGCAGCGTGCATGCTGGGTGACGGCGGGGCCTGACCGACTCCGCCTGTCAAGCCGGGCGTCGGCTGTCGTGGCGTCGGCACATGCCAAGCGCGCCGACACGGCGAGTCGGTAGGCAGTCGGGGGAGGACAGAGATCGTGATACGCGTAGGCATTCTCGGCCGGGAGCCGCTGGAACGGGCCGGAGTCAGGCGCGTCCTGGAGGAAGACGCCCGGATCCGGATCGTCGGCGAGGTCTCGGAGGCGGAGTCACCCCTGATGCGGGCGGTACGCCTGGACGTCCTGGTCAGCAGCCACCACAGTCCCAACGAGGCGCTCGACGTCCTCCGGTTGCCCAGTGCGACCGCACCGAGAGGGGCAGGCTCCCAGGTCTCCGCTCCGGCACACGTCGTACTGGTCGACAACTTGTCGGAACACACCACTCGCACGCTGCTGCGCTATGGAGCCCGCGGGATCCTGCTGCGCGGCAACTCCGTGCGGCACCTGCCATGGGCGGTAAGGGCAGCAGCCGCAGGCACGGTCGCTCTCGGGCCTGTCGCCGCCCAGTTCCTGGTCGATCAGTACGTCCGGCCCGGCCGCGCGGCCGATGCGGTGGCCACCGCGCGCAGGATGCTGGAGAGGCTCAGCTCTCGTGAGCGGGAGATCGTGCAACTACTGGCGGACGGCGCCTCGAACCCTGCCATGGCCGAGACGCTGGGAATCAGCGCTCACACGGTCAAGGACCATATCCGCAGGGCCTACTCGAAGCTCGGTGTCGACAACCGCGTCCAGGCTTCCCGGATCGTTTGGCAGGCGCAGGTCCACGCTCAGCCGGGGAGTCCGGAGATACGTCCCTGCGTCGCGGATGACGGTTCGCAGGCGCCGTAGGCACCCCGCGTCGCAACGTTCACAGACGGTCGGCGCGACGCGCAGCACCTGGAGCGAAGGCGTCACTCGTCGTAGGGCAGGATGCGCTGCGCGCGACTCTCGGCGATGATGAGTACGTTCGTCAGGCTCTCGCTGAGACGGCGGGTGACCCAACGGAGTTCATCTGCCGTGAGGTCAGGCGCGGCCTCGACCATGGGTCGCGCCAGCTCCACGATGAAGGCCGCCGATTCGATCTGCTGGTTCTCGATTCTGTCAGCCAGTAGAGAGAGCGGGCCGACCGTGCCGTCGGTGACCAGGATCGCGCGCTTGCCCTCCGGTCCGCTCCAGGGCAGTAGGCGGACGTGGCTGGTGTGGCTCATGTCGTCGAGCTACGGCGACGCCTCGATGCCGGCCAGTACGCGCCCGGTACACGCTTCCCCGCTGTGAACGGACTCGCTGCCGAACTGGACGCGGCACCGAGCACGGTGCAGAAGGCCGTGGCCGCGCTCCGGACGGAGGGGCGGCTCTACACCGTTCTCGGACAAGGCTCGTTCGTCGCGGAGAAGTGACACTGGAGAAGTGACAACAGGGTGTGGACCGCGCGTCCACACCCCTCCGGCGGGGCATAGGCCTCGCGTCAATCGTTGCGCGGACGCCACACCAGTCCCGCTGCGGACGCCGAACGCGCACCCCACCAGGCCATCACCGCGGCGCACGCCAACCCGGCCGCGCCCACCGCCGACAGCGAGGACAACCGGTCGGCGGAGTCGGCCATCAACGGCGTGGTCACGTACCAGGTCACGGCGACGGCCGCACACACAGCGAAGGCGGTGGGCGCCAGAAGCGACCAGACGGAGACCGCGTAGTACACACGCCCGTTGCCACTCAGCACCGAGACCGGGCCCAGTTCACGGCCCGTCCGGACGAACTGGGCCACCGAGCCGATTCCGGCCACCACCACGATCACCAGTACGCCTGCCACAGAGAGCAGCTCCAGCCACCGCTGTGCCGCGATGCCCTCACCGCTGCCGCCGAAGGCGCCGGCCATCGCGAACACCTGAACGTTCGTCGCCATCGCCACATGCGCGTTGGCGGCTCGGTGCACCCGCGACAGCGACAACTGCCGTCCGTCCTTCGCCAGCACCACCAGGGACGATTCCTCGGCCGTACGCACGGTCTCGGTGACGTTGCCCGTGCGGGCGTACAGGCGTGCCCCGACCGACCGCTCCAACTCCGCGGCTTGGGCCAGACCGGCGTGCCCGGTGCGCAGTTCGACAGGGGACGCCGTCGGGCACTTGACGCCCAGGTCCTGCCATACCCGGCAGTCCGCGACGAGGTCGGTCCGCCCCGATCGGGAATCCCTCGTCACGGCCAGGGCGTGCACTCCCGTCCCCAGGTCCCGTTCGAAGGACGTCACGTCGGCACTGGCCGTGGACAGGGTTGTCGACACCCGTACCACGCTGGTGCCGATGTGGTCCTCCACGGCGTGGACCCGGTCACTCATATCCGTGAACAGACTGATCGCGATCTGCCCCTGAGCAGCCAGACCTACCGCGACGACCACCGCGGCCACCAGCCGCGCGACCGGGCGCGCGCCCACCGCCAGCCGTCGACCCGCGACCAGCATGCCCACCCGGCCGCGCGCGGCACCGAACCTGGCCAGCGCCGGCCCGGCCGCCGACACCACCGCACCGGCCACCCCGGGCAGCAGCGCGATGGTGATCACGCTACCGGCCGCCAGGACGGGCAGGCGCAGGTCGTACGGCGCCAGGTCGGTGCCCCGGACCGTGCCGAAGAGAGCCACGGGAAACAGCCACAGCATCCACTCGCGGCGCCGTTTGGCGGTCACCGGCCGGGTCGAGGTGCCCGGTCGGTACCGCGGCTGGAGCAGTACGACAGCGGCCAGCACGGCGAGCGGTACGCCCAGCACGGCGCCCCCGAGGGCGGGGATCGCGGCGCGGGCGTCGGGGGCGTACAGCACGAAGTCGACGACCGGCAGCGGTACGTCGGTGAGGAGTACGGGAGCAACGGCCACCGCCGCCGTCGACGCGCCGAGGGTCACGGGCAGGAACGCCTCGCCCACCGTGAACCAGGCCCGGGCCCCTCCTGATGCGCCCAGCGCGGTCAGGATCGCGGTCCGGCGGTCCCGGGGCGCGGCGCCGACCCGGGCGGCGATCACGACGAACAGTCCGGCCGGGAGACCCACCAGCGCCAGGTAGGCCCAGTGGAACTCCTTCGGCCCGAAGTTGTACATGTGCTCCCCGAGCGACGGCGTCCAGGAGACGCCGAATCCCGACGCCTTGGTCATCCCCTCCGGGTCCAGCCGTTCGGCCGTAGGCCGTACGTACGCGAAGTACTCGCTCGGCGACTCCAGGCCGTCCGGGGCAATGGTGCCCACCGCGCGTCCGTACTCGCCGCGCACCTGAGGTCCGACTGCCTCCAGCGCTGGGGAGAGCACGGCCTCACCGGGACTCGGCCACTGGCTCAGACCGGGCGGCAGAGGTGCGTCAGCGGTGAGAGGCTCTATGTAAATCACGTCGTACTGGCGGTCGTCGACATTCGCCAGCGTCGCCCGCCACAGCAGTGTGGCGGAGCCGGTGTCGGTGACTTGCGGCCAACGGGCCTGACTGCGCTCGGTGCGCCCGTCGAAAGAGGACACGGCGAGCAGGAACCCGCAGACGGCGAGGACCGCCACGGTGGTCGCGGTGAACAACGCGAAGTAGCGGATGCGGCCTGCTTCGGCCGACCGGGACGCGGCCCGTCCCATGCGCAGGAGCCGCGACCGCAGGCTGCCGCCGTTCACCGCGCCTCCTGGGACTGGACCAAGCGGCCCTCATGCAGATGCAGCCGCACGTCGGCGCGGCCGGCCACCATCGGGTCGTGCGTCACCACCACCAGGGCGCACCCGTGTTCCTGCGGAGTGCTGAACAGCAGGTCGGCCACGGCTTCCCGCTGCTCGCCGTCCAGTGCTCCTGTCGGCTCGTCCGCCAGCAGTAGTTCAGGCGTGTTGATAAGGGCACGGCCCACGGCAAGGCGCTGCCTCTCTCCGCCGGACAGGTCCCCCGTGGCAGTGGCCCCGGGGACCCCGAGGCGGGTGAGCAGCGACTCGGCCCGGGAGCGGGCCTCGGCGACCGCTTCGCCGGCCAGCAGGCTCGCGATCATCACGTTCTCCACCGGGGTGAGCTCGGGGAGGAGCTCGCCGAACTGGAAGACCATGCCGACGTGCCGCCGCCGGTGGGCGGCGAGGGCCCGCGCGGACAGCCGGGTCACGTCCTGTCCCACGACCTCGACGCGCCCCGACTGTGGGCGGAGCAGCCCCATGACGCACATCAAGAGGGTGGACTTGCCGCTTCCGGAGGGTCCCATCACGGAGACGGAAGTCCCCGCCGGGACGGTGAGATCGGCACCGGCGAGCAGGCTTCGGCCTGACACGCCGTAGACCACCTCGCTCAGCCGCAGGACGGGTGGGGCGGGGGTTGAGGTCACGCGGAGCTCCCTTGGTCGGGGGGATCACTCGATGTGGACGACGTGGACAACGCATGCCTGACCGAGAGGCCGGTGGGCCTCTCGGTCAGGCTGTGGTCGAACTGCGCGAGCGAATCTCGTCAGTCGGAGTACCAACTGGTGTGCCAGTCAGGCAGGTTATTGCGCGCGACCGTGCCACGGGCCTTGTAGATCTCTGAGTGCTTACCGCTCTCGACGGTGCCCCTGTTGCCGTCGTTGTCGGACGGGCCGTTCGGGCCGTTCTTGTTCCACAGCGTCAGCTTGGTGCCCGAGTGGGCCACGCGGTAGTACTCCGCTTTCACCCAGTGGCTCGAACCCGTGTCCTTGATGTTCATGATCGACCGGTTGCCCTCGGTCCAGAACCGGAGCTCGCCGCTGTAGGAGTGCGGGCCGATCTCGTATGCGAAGGCAGGCGTCGCCGTGCTCAGGGCCAGAGCGGCGATGGCCCCGACCCCCAGCCGTCGTGCGATTCTGACGTTCACTTAACTGCGTCCCCTCGTCTGACGGAGTTCCCGGACCGCGGTGGGCAGCCGGGAGGGAACCGCGCGGGAGAGAACTGCGCGGTTCCGGTGACTCCAAGACTGCTCTGGGGCGATCGATCGGAGAATCCACCCGTCGGGGGGTATGCCGGCGTCCCCCGCCCTGTCGGGGGAGGGACCGGGCTACTTCAGCCCGATCTCCGCGCAGGCCGCCGCGTACTTGGCCGTGCAGATGTCGGAGACCTTGTAGAAGCCGTCCTCGATGACGGTCTGCTCGATGTTGTCCTGGGTCAGGGCGACGACGGGGACGAGCTGCGCGGGGATGCCCTTGTGGGTGGGGCTGTCGACCTTGTCGCGGGCGAGCGCGTCGAACTGGATGTCCCGGCCCTGGACCCGCGCCACGGCCAGCTCCGCGGCGTTCTCGGCCTCCTGCGGGTAGGACTTGTACACGCTCATGTACTGCTCGCCGGTGACGATGCGCTGCACCGCCGCGAGCTCCGCGTCCTGGCCGGTGATCGGCGGCAGGTCGGTGACGCCCGCGTCCTCCAGGGCCTTGATGACGCCGCCCGCCATGCCGTCGTTGGCGGAGTAGACGCCCGCGATGTTGTCCTTGCCGATCTTCCCGATCGCCTCGGCCATGTTCGCCTCGGCGTTCTCCGGCTTCCAGTCCTTGGTGTCGAAGGACTGGGCGATGGTCACCTTGCCGTTCAGCTCGGACGTCGCGCCCGCCTTGAACTGCTTCGCGTTCGGGTCGGTGGGCGAGCCGTTTATCATGACGATCTTGTCGGAGCTGTCCGCGTCGCCGCCGAGCGCCTCGATGAGGGAGCGGCCCTGGACCTCGCCGACCAGTTCGTTGTCGAAGGAGATGTAGGCGTCGATCGGGCCCTCGGCCAGCCGGTCGTAGGCGATGACGGGGATGCCGGCGTCCTTGGCCTGCCGCACGCTGTCGCCGATGGACTTCGCGTCGACCGCGTCCAGGACGATCACGTCGACCTGGTCGTCGATCATCTGCTGCATCTGGTCGGTCTGCTTCGAGGCGTTCGCCTCGGCGTTGGCGTACTTGACGTTGCCCTGGTCGCGCGTGAGGTCGGCGACCTTCGCCTTGAAGTAGGGGTAGTCGAACTGCTCGTAGCGCGTGTTCGCCTTCTCCGGCAGGAGCAGCCCGACAGTGATGTCGTTGCCCTTGGTCGGACTCGCCTCGTCACTGCTCTCCGACGCGCCCAGCACACCACAGGAGGCCAGCGAGAAGGTCATCATGGACGCGGCCACGGATATGGCGATACGACGGGCACGGCTGTTCACTGCGCTTACCTTCCGACACACGGGTGTTGTGGTGACCCAGGTGAGGGAAGCCAACGCTGTCTTCACGAAATCGTCAAGAAGTACTAGACCAATGAGACAGCAACGTTGCGAACCGGCCCGGAGGGTCGGGTGGAATCGGAGGAACCTCCGGGCCCGTCGTCGCCGTTCTGCCTGGGGCGGCCGGTCAGTCCGAGGACTGGCCGTGCCGCTTGGGCCGCCACACCACCAGGGCGCTGGTCTGCTGTACCTCCTGGTACGGGACCAGGTCGCGGCGGTACGAGGCGTGTACCGCCGCCTCCCGCTGGCGCATCGCCGTGGCCGCGCCGTCGAGGGCGTCCTGCAGCTCCGCCATGCGGGCCTGGAGCGCGGCGACCTGGTTCTCCAGTTCGATGATGCGCTTGATTCCGGCCAGGTTGATGCCCTCGTCCTGCGACAACTGCTGCACCGTGCGGAGCAGTTCGATGTCACGGGCCGAGTAGCGCCGGCCGCGGCCGGCCGTGCGGTCCGGGGAGACCAGGCCGAGGCGGTCGTACTGGCGCAGGGTCTGCGGGTGCAGGCCGGAGAGCTGGGCCGCCACCGAGATGACGTAGACCGGGGTGTCCTCGGTCAGTTCATACGGATTGCGTCGACGACCGTCCATCTCCGTCAAGCTCCCTTCGCGGCCTGGAACAGCTCCGCCCGCGGATCCTCGTCCGCGGTCGCCTCGCGATACGCCTCCAGCGCATCACGAGCCTTCCCCGTCAGGTCCTTCGGAACACTCACCTCGACGGTGACCAGGAGGTCGCCGCGGGTGCCGTCCTTGCGGACCGCGCCCTTGCCCCTGGCGCGCATGGTGCGGCCGCCCGGGGTGCCGGCCGGCAGCTTCAGCGTGACGGGCGGGCCGCCCAGCGTCGGGACCCGGACCTCGCCGCCGAGGGCTGCCTCGGCGTACGTCACCGGGACGGTGACGGTGAGGTTGTCGCCCTTGCGGCCGAAGACGGGGTGTTCCTTGACGTGCACGACCACGTACAGGTCGCCCGCCGGACCGCCCCGCTCACCCGGCGTGCCCTTGCCTCGCAGCCGGATGCGCTGCCCGTCCGACACCCCGGCCGGGATGCGGACCTGCATCGTCCGGGAGGACTTGGCCCGCCCGGAGCCCTTGCAGACGTCGCAGGGGTCCTCCGCGATCAGGCCGCGGCCCTTGCAGTCCGGGCACGGGTCGGTGAGCGAGAAGCCACCGCCCGAGCCCCGGGCGACCTGCCCGGTGCCGACGCAGGTCGGGCACACGCGCGGTGTGCCGTTCTTGTCGCCGGTGCCCGAACAGGCCTTGCAGGGTGCCTGCGAGGACATCCGCAGCGGGACCGTCGCGCCCTCGATGGCCTCGGTGAAGCTCAGGGTGACCTCGGACTCGATGTCCTGGCCGCGCCTCGGCTGGGTCCGCGTGCCGGTGCCGGGGCCGCCGGCGCCGGTGCGGTTGAACAGGCCGCCGAAGACGTCGCCGAGCCCGCCGCCGAAGCCGCCGGCCCCTCCCTGGCCGCCGCCCGGGGCACCGCCTCCGAAGAGGTCGCCCAGGTCGAAGTTGAAGGTGCCGCCGCCGCCCGCGCCCGGCCCCGGACGGAAACCGCCGTTGCCGAAGAGGCTGCGGGCCTCGTCGTACTCCTTGCGCTTCTTGGCGTCACCGAGGATGTCGTTGGCCTCGGAGATCTCCTTGAAGCGCTCCTCCGCCTTGACGTTTCCCTTGTTGGCGTCCGGGTGGTACTCGCGGGCGAGCTTCCGGTACGCCTTCTTGATCTCGGCCTCGGTGGCGTCCTTGGGGACGCCGAGGACCTTGTAGTAATCCTTCTCGATGAAGTCCTTGGTGCTCATCCCCGACGTCCCTCCTCTCCTGCGTACGTGTGCTTACCCGTGACGTCAGCCCTCCTCCGGGCCACCGCTCTCCTTGTTCTCCGCGGAGTCGGCCTGCGCCTCGGTGTTCTCCTCCGGCTTGGCCGCCTGCGCACCCGGCTGCGGCTCGGCCACCGCCACCCGCGCGGGGCGGATGGTGCGCTCGCCGATCCGGTACCCCGGCTGCAGAATCGCCACGCACGTCGTCTCGGTGACGTCCGGCGCGTACGAGTGCATCAGGGCCTCGTGGATCGTCGGGTCGAAGGGCTCGCCCTCCTTGCCGAACTGCTGGAGGCCCATCTTGGCGATGGTCGTCTCCAGCGACTCCGCGACCGACTTGAAGCCGCCGACGAGTTCGCCGTGCTCCCGCGCGCGGCCGATGTCGTCGAGTACGGGAAGCAGCTCGGACAGGAGGTTCGCGACGGCGACCTCCTTGACCGCGACGCGGTCCCGCTCGACGCGGCGGCGGTAGTTCTGGTACTCGGCCTGGAGTCGCTGGAGGTCCGCCGTGCGCTCGTTCAGCGCCGTGCGCACCTGGTCCAGCTGGGCCACCAGGCCCGCGTTCTCACTCGCGTCCCCGGCCGGGGCCGCGCCCTCCTCCGAAGAGGGAGCGGCGGCCTTCGGCTCGGCGTCGTCAGGGGTGGCGCCGGAGGGGACGTCGGGCTTCTCCTCGAAACCCGGGGTCTCCTCCGTCACGCGGCACCGTCCTTGCGCTCGTCGTCGACGATCTCGGCGTCGACCACATCGTCGTCGGCCTTGTCACCGGCGTCGGCACCGGCACCCGGGGCCTCGCCGCCGGCGGCCTGCGCGCCCTGGGCGTCGGCGTACATGGCCGAGCCCAGCTTCTGCGAGACGGCGGCGACCTTCTCCGTGGCGGTGCGGATCTCGGCGGTGTCCTCGCCCTTGAGCTTCTCCTTCAGCTCGGCGACGGCCTCCTCGACCTCCGTCTTGATCTCGCCCGGGACCTTGTCCTCGTTGTCCTTGAGGAACTTCTCCGTCTGGTAGACGAGCTGCTCGCCCTGGTTGCGGGACTCGGCGGCCTCGCGGCGGGCGTGGTCCTCCTCCGCGTACTTCTCGGCCTCCTGGCGCATCCGGTCGACCTCGTCCTTCGGCAGCGAGGAGCCGCCGGTGACGGTCATCTTCTGCTCCTTGCCGGTGCCGAGGTCCTTCGCCGTGACGTGCATGATGCCGTTGGCGTCGATGTCGAAGGCGACCTCGATCTGCGGGACGCCGCGGGGCGCCGGGGGCAGACCGGTCAGCTCGAACATACCGAGCTTCTTGTTGTACGCCGCGATCTCGCGCTCGCCCTGGTAGACCTGGATCTGCACGGAGGGCTGGTTGTCCTCGGCGGTGGTGAAGATCTCCGAACGCTTCGTCGGGATCGTCGTGTTCCGCTCGATGAGCTTGGTCATGATGCCGCCCTTGGTCTCGATACCGAGGGACAGCGGGGTGACGTCGAGGAGCAGGACGTCCTTGACCTCGCCCTTGAGGACACCGGCCTGCAGGGCGGCGCCGATGGCGACGACCTCGTCCGGGTTGACGCCCTTGTTGGCGTCCTTGCCGCCGGTCAGCTCCTTGACGAGCTCGGCGACGGCGGGCATACGGGTGGAGCCACCGACGAGCACGACGTGGTCGATCTCGGACAGCTGGATGCCGGCGTCCTTGATGACGTTGTGGAACGGCGTCTTGCAGCGCTCCAGCAGGTCGGACGTCAGCTGCTGGAACTGGGCGCGGGTGAGCTTCTCGTCCAGGTGCAGCGGGCCCTCGGCGGAGGCCGTGATGTAGGGCAGGTTGATCGAGGTCTCGGTGGACGAGGACAGCTCGATCTTGGCCTTCTCGGCGGCCTCGCGCAGGCGCTGGAGGGCCATCTTGTCCTTGCCCAGGTCCACGCCGTGGCCGGACTGGAACTGCTTGACCAGGTAGTCGACGACGCGCTGGTCCCAGTCGTCACCACCGAGGTGGTTGTCACCGTTGGTGGCCTTCACCTCGACGACGCCGTCGCCGATCTCCAGCAGCGAGACGTCGAACGTACCGCCACCGAGGTCGAAGACGAGGATGATCTGCTCGTCCTTGTCGAGGCCGTACGCCAGCGCGGCGGCCGTCGGCTCGTTGACGATGCGCAGGACGTTGAGGCCCGCGATCTCACCGGCCTCCTTGGTGGCCTGGCGCTCGGCGTCGTTGAAGTACGCCGGGACGGTGATGACCGCGTCGGTCACCTTCTCGCCCAGGTAGGACTCGGCGTCCCGCTTCAGCTTCTGCAGCACGAAGGCGCTGATCTGCTGCGGGTTGAAGTCCTTGCCGTCCAGGTTGATCTTCCAGTCGGTGCCCATGTGGCGCTTGACCGACCGGATGGTCCTGTCGACGTTCGTGACCGCCTGGCGCTTGGCCACCTCGCCGACCAGCACCTCGCCGTTCTTGGCGAAGGCGACGACGGACGGCGTGGTCCTGGCGCCCTCGGCGTTGGTGATGACGGTGGGCTCGCCGCCCTCCAGAACGCTGACGACGGAGTTAGTCGTGCCCAGGTCGATGCCGACCGCACGTGCCATGGTGAATAACCTCCAGCTGACTTGAGTGGAACAGGCTCAAGTGTGCAGGACGCATTCCGATGCGTCAACAGAGGTGAGTCGGGCAGGCTCAACTCTTATCCGTTCCTTACACGCAATGGCGCGCTGACCTGCCCTTTCTCTTCCCGCCTGGCCTGACGAACCGGAAAAATCGCCGCCCGGGACGACGCACGGGGCGGGGCGACCGCTGCCTCGGGGGACTCCCGGGGCCGTCCCCGCGGTTCCGGGCGAGGTCCGTGGAGTGACGTACGGGTCCGGGGATCCGTCCCCGCCCGCCGGGGCTCGTACACCCGCACCCGCAGCAGACCCAGTACGCCGACCACCGCCGCGCCCGCCACCCACAGCACCACCGTCCCGCCCGCCCAGCCGGTGTGCACGAGCACGCCCACGAGTACCCCGCAGAACGAGGCCGCACCGAGGACCACCACCGCGCCCTGCGGAGTGAGCCCGAGCCGCCGCAGCCGGTGGGCGAGATGGTCGGGCCCGCCGCGCAGCAGGGGCCGTCCGGCCAGCCGCCGCGAGAGGAGCACGAGTACGGCGTCGACGCTCGCCAGGGCGGTCAGCGCGAACAGCACCCCCACGCCGGCCCCGGGCTCGTGCCCCGCCCGGGTGAACACGGCCGCCCCGGCGAGCAGGAAGCCCGCGAAGAGCGACCCGCACGCCCCGAGCGCGACCCGCGCGGGGTGCCAGTTGTGCAGCAGGAACCCGGTCAGCGCGGCGGCCAGCGCGCTCAGCAGCACCGCCAGCCCGTCCATCAGCTCGGCGGCGGCGCAGGCACCGACACCGAAGGCGGTCACCACCCCCACCGTCCCGGCCACCCCGTCGGCGTGGTCGAGCCCCCGGAAGGCGACGGCGACCACCGCGATCCAGCCCACGGCGAGCGCCCCGGCCACCGGCCCGGTCACCTCGTACGGCACCACGCACGCCGCCGCGACGGCCGTACCGGCGAGCAGCCACCGCCGCCGCAGCCGCCACACGTCGGCGGCCAGGCCGAGCGCGCCGACGGCGGCCCCGGCCAGCAGCAGCCGGCCGACCAGCGACCCCAACGGCACGACACCGGTCCAGTCCCCGGCCCAGGCGACCAGCCCGGTGACGAGGACGACGGCCACTCCGCCGAGCAGGGGGACGGGCCGCTGCCGTCGCCGGTCGACGAGGGCGAGGCGCAGGGCGGGCGCCCTCAGCAGCGCGGTGAGCAGGGCGGCGAGGAGAAAGGAGGCGGTGGCGGTGATGATCCCGTAGAGCACGGGCACAACCTATGCCCGAAACAAGCCGAATATCATGATTTGCGACGAATGGCGCGCCCGAACGCGTCCGGCTGGGCGAGCCACCCCGCCCCGGCGGGCGGGGTCGCCGTCGCCCTGCCGGCCGTCGCCCACCAAGGCCGCCGTCGGCGCCGGTCAGGGTTGCCTCAGCGACGCAGATCACCGCACGTCCGACTACAGTGCGGCGGAGGATGGGGGTACTCTCAGACGAACTGAATAAGTTACCGCTTAGTAATACCGAATACCGCCCCCTCGCAACCTCGCAGGCCCGAGGAGCCCCCAAATGCAACTCGCCGCGATCATCGTGTCGCTGGTCCTGATCGTGGTCGGCGTCGCACTGTTCGGCCGCGCCGTCCTGCAGATCTACAACTCCATGCGGCTCGGCCAGCCCGTACCGGCCGGCACGCGGACCAACGAACCCGCACAGCGCACCATCACCGTGGTCAGGGAATTCCTCGGCCACACCCGGATGAACCGCTGGGGCATCGTCGGGGTGGCGCACTGGTTCGTGGCGGTGGGCTTCTTCTCCCTGCTGCTGACGATCGTCAACGCGATCGGCCAGTTGTTCGAGGCCGACTGGATCCTGCCGATCATCGGCGACTGGGCGCCGTACAACGTCTTCGTCGAGTTCATCGGCACGATGACGGTGCTCGGCATCCTGGTCCTGATCGGGATCCGCCAGCTGAGCAAGCCGAACAAGCCGGGCCGCAAGTCCCGCTTCGCCGGCTCGAACTTCGGCCAGGCGTACTTCGTCGAGGCCGTCATCCTCATCGTCGGCGTCTGCATCTTCATGCTGCACGCGCTGGAGGGCGCCCTCCACCACGTGGACGGCTACGAGGCGTCGTTCTTCATCTCGTACCCGGTCGTCTCCGCGCTCCAGGACCTGGACGTCTCCACGCTCCAGAACCTCGTCTACCTCTTCGCCGGCCTGAAGATCGCGACCTCCTTCATCTGGATGATCACGGTCGCCCTGAAGACCGACATGGGCGTGGCCTGGCACCGCTTCCTGGCCTTCCCGAACATCTGGTTCAAGCGCGACGCCAAGGGCGGCACCGCGCTGGGCGCCCTGCTGCCGATGACGTCGGGCGGCAAGCCGATCGACTTCACCGACCCGGGCGACGACGACGTCTTCGGCGTCTCCCAGGTCGAGCAGTTCTCCTGGAAGGGCCTGCTGGACTTCTCCACCTGCACCGAGTGCGGCCGCTGCCAGTCGCAGTGCCCCGCCTGGAACACCGGCAAGCCGCTCTCCCCCAAGCTCCTGATCATGTCCCTGCGCGACCACGCGCACGCCAAGGCCCCCTACCTGCTGGCCGGCGGCGGCAAGACCATGGAGGGCGAGGAGAAGGCGAGCGAGGAGCAGCTCGCCGGTGTCCCGGCCGCCGCTCTGGCGGAGGCCGAGCGCCCGCTGATCGGCACCCTCGAGGAGAACGGCGTCATCGACCCGGACGTCCTGTGGTCCTGCACCACGTGTGGCGCCTGCGTCGAGCAGTGCCCGGTGGACATCGAGCACGTCGACCACATCGTCGACATGCGCCGCTACCAGGTGATGATCGAGTCGGCGTTCCCGTCCGAGGCGGGCACGATGCTCAAGAACCTGGAGAAGAAGGGCAACCCCTGGGGCCTGGCGAAGAAGCAGCGCCTGGAGTGGCTCAAGGAGCTGGACTTCGAGGTCCCGGTCGTCGGCAAGGACATCGAGGACCTCACCGAGGTCGAGTACCTCTACTGGGTCGGCTGCGCCGGCGCCCTGGAGGACCGCGCCAAGAAGACCACGAAGGCCTTCGCCGAACTCCTCCACATCGCGGGCGTCAAGTTCGCGATCATGGGCGGCGACGAGAAGTGCACCGGCGACTCCGCCCGCCGCCTCGGCAACGAGCCCCTCTTCCAGGAGCTCGGCATGGAGAACGTCATGTCCCTCAACGCCGCCTTCGGCGAGGAGATGGACGACGACGGCAAGGTGCTGCCCGAGTCGGCGAAGCCCAAGTCGGCCAAGAAGATCGTCGCCACCTGCCCGCACTGCCTCAACACCCTCGGCAACGAGTACCCGCAGCTCGGCGGCGACTACGAGGTCATCCACCACACCCAGCTGCTCCAGCACCTCGTGGACGAGGGCAAGCTGCTCCCGGTCACCCCGGTCGAGGGCATCATCACGTACCACGACCCGTGCTACCTGGGCCGCCACAACAAGATCTACACGCCCCCGCGCGAGATCATCGCCAGCGTCCCGGGCATCCGGAACGAGGAGATGCACCGCCACAAGGAGCGCGGCTTCTGCTGCGGCGCCGGCGGCGCGCGGATGTGGATGGAGGAGCGGATCGGCAAGCGCATCAACAACGAGCGCGTCGACGAAGCCCTCTCGGTCAACCCGGACATCGTCTCCACCGCCTGCCCGTTCTGCCTGGTCATGCTGACGGACTCGGTCAACGGCAAGAAGAACGACGGCAAGGCCAAGGAGTCCATCCAGGTTGTCGACGTCGCCCAGCTCCTGCTGGACTCCGTCAAGACCCCGGCCGACCCGGCGGGCGAGCCGGAGACGGAGAGCGAGCCGGCGCCGGAGCCGGTGAAGTAACCGCCCCGGGCCCGCATCCTGAGGCACGACGGCCCGAGGCACGACGGCCCCTGACCCCGAGCGGGTCAGGGGCCGTTGCGGTGTCCACGGCCCCTAGGGGACGCCCCGGTCGGCCCCCGTAAGGGATGTCACAGCTCGGCAGCAAAGGGCGCTCCGAGAGGCCGGGCCACGCACGTCACTCTCCGGGACCAGGTACGTTCGAAGGCGTGGCTGGATTCAGGATCGGACGCGGCCGGAACAACGGCGCTCCCAACGCGCGACCGCAACACCCTCCGTACGGACAGCAGGCGCCCCAGGGACCGTCGTACGGCGGTCCCGCGGCGCCTCGGCAGCCGTACCCGCAGCAGCCGTACGGGGGTGGCGGCCCCGGCGCCGGCGGCTCACCGTGGCCGCAGCCGCACGGCGGAGGGCACGGCGAGCCGGAGTACTTCGGCGACGGCGGCTACCCCCAGGGCGGCCACCACGGCGGCCAGGCCCCGCACGACCCGTACGCGGCCAACAACCCGGGCCACACCCAGGCGTTCACGGTCGGCGACGACCCCTACAACCAGGGCGAGACCTACCGCGCCGGCTCCGCCCCGCCGCCCGGCCCGGTCGGCCCCCGCCTGCACTGGAAGGCCCTGCTGAGGGGCGTCGTCCTCGCCCCCAACCAGACCTTCCTCCAGATGCGGGACTACGCGATGTGGGTCCCGGCGCTCATCGTGACCTTCCTCTACGGCCTGCTGGCGGTCTTCGGCTTCGACGGCGCGCGCGAGGAGGCGATCAACGCCACCCTGTCGAACGCGATCCCGATCGTCCTGACCACGGCCGTGGCGATGGTCCTGAGCGCGTTCGTCCTGGGCGTGGTCACCCACACCCTGGCCCGCCAGCTCGGCGGCGACGGCGCGTGGCAGCCCACGGTCGGCCTCTCCATGCTGATCATGTCGCTCACGGACGCCCCGCGTCTGATCGTCGCCATGTTCGCCGGCGGTGACGCGCCCTTCGTCCAGATCCTCGGCTGGGCCACCTGGGTCGCGGCCGGCGCCCTGCTGACCCTGATGGTCGGCCGCTCCCACGACCTGCCCTGGCCGAAGGCGCTCGGCGCGTCGGCGATCCAGCTGATCGCGCTGCTGTCGATCCTGAAGCTGGGCACGTTCTGACGGTGTGACCGGCACGCGAAGGGCCCCCGGCGCGACGCCGGGGGCCCTTCGAGATTCTTCCGTCCGCCGTCCGCCGGAATCAGGCGTCGAGCACCTGCCCGGCCCGCCGCACGACGGGAGGCTGAACACTCCACGGGAAGTTGATCCACTCGTCGGTCCGCTTCCACACGTACTCGCACTGGACGAGCGAGTGGGACTTCTCATAGATCACGGCGCTGCGGACCTCGGCGACGGTGTCCAGGCAGAAGTCCCGCACCAGCTTGAGCGTCTTGCCGGTGTCGGCGACGTCATCGGTGATGAGGACCTTCTTCCGGGAGAAGTCGATGACGTTGGGCACGGGCGCGAGCATGACCGGCATCTCGAGCGTGGTCCCGACCCCGGTGTAGAACTCGACGTTCACCAGGTGGATGTTCTTGCAGTCGAGCGCGTACGCCAGCCCGCCGGCCACGAAGACCCCGCCACGGGCGATGGAGAGCACTATGTCCGGCTCGTACCCGTCGTCGGCGACGGCCTGCGCGAGTTCCCGCACGGCGACGCCGAACTGCTCGTAGGTCAGATTCTCCCGAACGTCACTCATACTCGCGTCCCGCCTGCGTTCTCGCTGCTCATGCCCGGCTCATACCTGGGTCCGATGGAAGTTCATGAAGGACCGGGAGGCGGTCGGCCCCCGCTGCCCCTGGTAACGGGACCCGTACCGCTCACTCCCGTACGGGTGCTCGGCCGGCGACGTGAGCCGGAACAGGCACAGCTGCCCGATCTTCATCCCCGGCCACAGCTTGATGGGCAGGGTCGCGAGATTGCTGAGTTCGAGCGTCACGTGCCCCGAGAACCCGGGATCGATGAACCCGGCGGTGGAGTGCGTGACGAGCCCCAGCCGTCCCAGCGAGCTCTTTCCCTCCAGCCGCGAGGCGAGATCGTCGGGCAGCGAGACGACCTCGTACGTACTGGCCAGCACGAACTCGCCGGGATGCAGGATGAACGGCTCGTCCCCCTCGGGCTCGACGAGCCGGGTGAGGTCCACCTGCTCGACGGAGGGGTCGATGTGCGGGTACCGGTGGTTCTCGAACACCCGGAAGTAGCGGTCGAGGCGCACGTCGATACTCGACGGCTGCACCATGGAGTCGTCGAAGGGATCGATGCGGACGCGCCCGGAGTCGATCTCGGCCCGGATGTCCTTGTCTGAGAGAAGCACGCACCGAGGATACGCAAGGCGCGCGGAGCAGCGACAACCGCCGCCACCCCGCGCGCCCGGACCTAGTGGGTCCTACCCACTGGTCCTACCGACTGGGTCCTGCTGACTGCGTCCTGCTGATCCTCTGAGGTCTCCCCGGCGGGAAGGCCGGCTACCGCTTCACCGACCCCACCGGCACGGCACTCCGCAGCCGCGCACACCGCGGACATCGGACGAGCCGGCCGGGGCCGAGTCGCTCGGCCTGCTGCATCGGGAACGAGGCGGCGGTGAATACGTGCCCATCGGCACAGCGGAGGACGGTGCGATCCATCAAGTCCTTCAAGTCCCTTCCCCAAGAGCCGCGTCTGGCTTACTACCCTGACGACAAAAGCCACAGTACGGGATCAAAGAGACGACTCTCCAGGCGGCACTCCGGCCCCGCCCGGCCCCTCGCTCACGCGCCAACCGTACGCCTCAACTCCGGCCCCCCGCAGCCGCATCACCCCCGCCGAAACGCCCGCCGGCCCCACGGCGCGAACACCGGGGGCCAGCGATGAGGTAGAGTGAGCGAGCGTCCAGCCACCGACGTGGTCGGCGTCTTACGCGGGTGTAGTTTAATGGTAGAACATCAGCTTCCCAAGCTGAGAGCGCGAGTTCGATTCTCGTCACCCGCTCCATGAAGAAGGCCCAGGTCAGCGACCTGGGCTCTTTTGCTGTCCGTTGTGATCACTGGCCGCGTGCCAGATTCGTGCCAGAAGGTGTCTCGGCCGTCTTCCGGGCAGCCTCTTCCCGGGCCTTCCGGACGGTGGCATCGGGGCCGGCGGCGACCTCCTCCTGTCGCTCCTCGTCGGAGTGCTGATAGATCAGCGTGGCCTTCTCGGACGACTGTCCGGCGCGCACCATCGTGTCCTTCAGGGTGGCGCCCGACCGGGTGGAGAGCGTGTGCCCGGTGTGCCGCAGGTCGTAGAACCGGAAGCCCCCCGGCATGCCGACGACCTCCCGGGCCTTCCGCCACTTCCGCCCGAAGGTGCTGCGCCGGAAAGGAGCCCCCTTCTCACCGACGAAGAGCAGCCCGTCCGGCCCCGGCTCGGCGTGCGACTCCAGATGCCGGCGGAGCTCCCGGCGGAGGAAGGCGGGAAGAATCACGGTCCGGGTGCCTGCCTCGGACTTGGTGTCGCCCTGGACGCGTCGCCCGTTCATACGCTCCGGCTCGGCGAGACGGACACGGAGCCGTAAGTGGTCAAGGTCAACATCCCTGCGCCGGAGACCGGCTAGCTCTTCCGGTCGGAGTGGACCGTACGCGCCGAGACAGACCATGAGCCGCCACCGCATCCCCACCGCATTGGCCAAGGCGCCCACCTGGCCCACGGTGGCGATGCGCCGCTCAGCGGCCTTCTCCTTACCGGCGCCCTTGATGCGGCACGGGCTGCGCGTGATCAGTTCGTCGTCCCCGGCCGTCTCCATGATGGCCCTGAGGAGTCGATAAGCCTTGGCCGTGATCGTCTTGGCGCCCGTGAGCCGCAGCCGTTCAGCCCGCCACTCCCGCACTCCTGAAGCGGTGGTCGCCGGCCGGTGTCCGAACGCCGTCACGGCTGCGGCGGCCTCGGTGGATACGCCGCACCGCTCGAACTCCGGGCGGGGCGAGCGACGCGGCAGGACATGGTTCCCTGCCGCGGCGGACGGGTCAGGGCGCCTTCCAGAGGGTCAGTTCGGCGGTGCACGTCGCCGGAAGGCACGTGCACACGCGAGGCGCCCCGATGTGGGCGTCCCCGCCAACCGGACCGAGCGCAGAACCCGTTCGTGCACAGGCTCTGCCGATCGTTCTTCGAAGCCGCGCCCACAGCATGCCCGTAAGGGTGGACGGCCACGGTCGACAACAGTACGAACCGACCCTCATGACCACGCCGAGGAGAGAACATCTGCCCAGGCAAGAGACCTGGATCCCGTTCACGCGCCGTCGCTTCGGCTTCGCCTTCCGGACGGTGGTGGCGAGGCCGGCGCGGATCATCTTCCGTATCGGAATCTCACAGCTGGTGCCGTACGGAAGCCGAATCCGACGTGGCGCTGAGACGTGCGGGTCGCGTCTGTCCGCCGGTCGCGTCGAACGCCGACGCCCGGAAGGCCGAATGGCCTCGCCGGGAACAGCCGGTGCGTCCGGCGCGGTTGCACCGACCGAGGGGCCGGCGCCGGACGGCGGGAGCACCGAGGCCGCGAGGTCGTCCGCCCCACCAGGATCCGGGCTCCAGGATCGCGGCACGCCCGCCGCGCACTCGGGCCAGGACTTATGTCCACAGGAGGACTGTTTCATGACCGACCGGCCCTTGACGCTCATGGCAGTACATGCCCACCCCGACGACGAGGCCACCGGAACCGGGGGTGTCCTCGCGCGGTACGCGGCGGAGGGCATCCGCACGGTTCTCGTGACGTGTACCGACGGCGGTTGCGGTGACGGGCCGGGGGGTGTCAAGCCGGGCGAGCCCGGGCACGACCCGGCGGCGGTCGCCTTGATGCGTCGTCAGGAACTCGAAGAGAGCCGTGCCGTCCTGAAGGTCAGCGATCTGGAGATGCTGGACTACGCCGACTCCGGGATGATGGGCTGGCCGAGCAACGACGCCCCCGGATCCTTCTGGCAGACCCCCGTGGAGGAAGGCGCGGCCCGACTCGCGGAACTCATGCGGCACTACCGACCCGATGTGGTCGTCACCTACGACGAGAACGGCTTCTACGGCCACCCCGACCACATCCAGGCCCACCGCATCACGATGGCGGCGCTGGAGATGACCGCGCTGACACCGAAGGTGTACTGGACCACGATGCCCCGCTCGGGGATGCAGCGGTTCGGCGAGATCATGCGCGAGTTCCATCCGGACATGCCGGAGCCGGACCCGGCCGAGGCCGCCGCGATGGCCGAGATCGGCCTGCCTGACGACGAGATCACCACGTGGGTGGACACCACCGCGTTCAGCGGTCAGAAGTTCGACGCGTTGGCCGCGCATGCCAGTCAGGGCGAGAACATCTTCTTCCTCAGGATGGGAAAGGAGAGGTTCGGCGAGTTGATGGGCGTGGAGACCTTCGTACGTGTCCAGGACGCCACCGGCGCGGCCCTGCCCGAGGACGATCTCTTCGCCGGACTGCGCTGATCCGCCCGTAGGACCAGCCGGGAAAGCGCATCGACCGCACGGCGCGACCGGGCGGGTCGCTCCCAGCGCTTCGGCGGTGCTCCCCGGGAGGACTTCCCGCGCCTTCGGGCCGGCGGCGTGCCCGTACGACGGGTCGACCACGGTCGACAGCGGTGCGGTCCTGCGCCCGCAGGGGTCACGCCGGAAGCAGACGGCCAGGCCGGAAGTGTCCGGCTGCGCAGGCGCCGTCGCTTCCCGAGCTGAGAGCGCGAGTTCGATTCTCGTCACCCGCTCCATGAAGAAGGCCCAGGTGGAGACCCGGGCCTTTTTGCTGTTCACGATGCTCACTCGCCACGTGCCAGATCTGTGCCAGAACGCTTCCCGTCGGCCTGCCGGGCAGCGGCGGCCCGAGCCTTCCGGACGGTCGCGTCGAGGCCGGCGGCAACCTCTTCCTGACGCTCGTCGTCGGAGTGCTGGTAGATCAGCGCGGCCTTCTCGGACGACTGCCCGGCGCGGACCGTCGTGCCCTGCAGGGTGGCGCCGGAACGGGTCCCGGCTCGCCGTTGGCCACGAACCGCGTCAGGGATCGCTCCAGCAGCTCGAGAAACTGCCGCAGGTCATCAGCCACCCGGTCGAGTTCCGGTTCGTCCAGCGACGCCGTTCGCGTCCGGTAGATCACTCCGCCAGGGCTAACGACATAGGACAGGCCGCCGCCGTCCGAGCCGATGACCAGACCGTCGGCCTTCCTGTCCGTGCTGACATCGACAGCGCCGTACTGCTTGAACCGTGGAAGGACATCGCCCGCCGAGTCGACGAAGTAGCCGTTGCCGACGTCCGCCCAGGTGACGTCGCCGATGGTGTCGTAGAAGGTGACCAGGTCGGCAGGGACGATGCCAGCCTGGGCAAGCGTGCGAGCCGCGGCCCGGTCGGCGGGGTCGGCCAGCCGGACCTCAGGGCAAGAAGAAGCAGCATCTGTGATCACGCCTCCCACCTGCGCATACGGCGCGAGTGGAGGCATTCTCGTGCTCTGGGACCTCCCTGGAACGTTGTCATCGCGGACCAGGCCCGGGGGTTAGCCCGGACACGTCGGCGGAAGGATGCCGATATGCCCAAACCGAATACCTTCACCGCATGGCTGAAGACTCACGCCGATCACCGCACTGCCATTGGAGATCTCGCGCGGGACGTCTCCCATGACCCCGACTGGCCCTCCGGCAAGGGAAAGCAGGGCCAGCTTGACTACCTCGAAGAGCGCGGCGCCATCGACGCGGCTATCGAGACGCTCAAACGTGCCTGGTCTCAGTACGAGGCGTACCAGGCCGCTCAGAGAGATACCTGAGTGGTCAGGGAGCCGGAAGCGCCGGAGCCATGAGTCGATCACCGCATGGAACAGGGAGCGGTCGCAGACGATGCCTCCGGCGGGGGATCGGCCGGCACCGGAGTGGAGGCGGGCGCCGTTGCCGAGCGGAGCAGACGTGGCCCAGTGCGTCCAGGTCGTTCGAACAGTGGCGCGCTCTACCTGAACGCCCCTGAACCACGCCCGACTCCACGGTGTGCGGGTCGACGGCGGACGGGAGGGGAGCTGGGGCGAGTGGGAGTTCAGGTGGGTTGCGAAGTGACCTACTTGTGGGTGGCAAAGTAGGCGAGCAACACGGCTCCGGCTCCCAGGACGACCAGCTGCACAATGCCGGGGAGACGCCAACGCAAAGCAAGAAGGCCGCCGCCCGTGATGACCGCACCGCCGGCCAGAAGCCACATTCCCCGCAGTGCTTCTTTGGGCGCGCTGGGCGGAGCGCCGCCGTTGTAGCTGTCGGCCCATCCAGCCATGCCGTATTGGATAAGCACCAACCAAGCGATGACCATCAGGTCTATGAGGAGCAGCGCCACGCTGACTCCAAGTTGCGCACCAGTCGTGGGCGCGCCCTCGGATCTCATAACGACCACCGTGTCCACTTCGTGTGCCAGCCTGTTGATCGCATGCCGTTCAGCATGCTGTTGTGACTGGCTCTACGCATGAGCACAGGTACTCAGTCTCAGACCGGTCAAGAGGCGCTCTGCTCCCTGACATCAGCGCCTGACACCAAAAGACGCGAATGACAGCAATCGCTAGCACACTGGCACGGACTGTCTTTCCTTCGCTGGGACGAGTAGTCGCGCGAAGCGGTGTCTCATGATCGACCTGGTAAGGACGAGGCCGCAGCTCCAAGTGCCGGGCCAGATGGGCGGTGCATCTTGCTGGGGTGCGCCCGAGGCTCGGCCGGCCGGGTGGTCTGAGCCCGAATGTCGGCCTCAAGTGTTAGAACACCTACATGGTGTACAGGTTCACGGCACAGATTGCATGCGGGCTCGACGATCCGGGCCAGGATGACTGCTTGATGGCCGGGGTGGCCGAGTCGGACGACGAGGATGCTTTCTCCCTGTTGTTCATGTGCGACTTCGACGAGCCCGACGCGCAGGATGTAGGCCTCGGCATGGACACGCACTGTCTCGTTACGCCCGACCAGGGCACTGCCTATGGCTGTGTGCGGGCTGTGGAACTGGACGGCGATGTGCTCCGGGTGACCCTGGACCCCTCTTCCTTGGACGCCCTTGGCCTGGCCGATCCCGTGGTGGAGGCCTTGCTCCGGGCGCCGGCAGCAGACGTGGCGCGTATGCGCGAGGTTCTGCCGCGGATCCTGGCGTTCGGGCCTTCGGATGCCCGCCCGAACCTGATCAAGCTGTAGCGCGGCACAGCAGCGAAGTACAGCAACCGCGCACACTCGGTAGTGCCCTCACAAGGCCGCGCCACGACTGGCATGACCGCCCACGGCCCTTCTCGACGCAGCTACGGATCAGAGCCCGTGCCACAGCCGTGCCAGATCGGGCGGGGACGCACGGGGAACGGCAGGGAGGAGTTCGCCGGCCAGATCGACCCCTGAGCACTCCGCCGCAGGTCAGTTCCACAACAGGCCGCTAGTGACCCGAGCTTCCCAAGCTGAAACGCTGAGGCCCCAGAAGCACGCGTTGGCAGGCGGGGCGGTCCGTCGCACATGACCACCAGGACCCGGCGGATCACCGGGCACACGCCGGGATACGCTCACGGCCTTGGCTTGGGTCAGCCACCTCAATTCCCGGGGGGGGAATTATGACGATTTCCTTTTGTGGTTGTGTACCACTCAGGGTGACGAGCGCGACCTTCGCTGTTGTGCTGCTTGCTGCGGGAGCGAGTGCCTGCGGAGAGGGCTCGGCGAGTAACTCCCCGAATCAGGGCTCGCCCAGGGTGACGCCCGCTACGGCCGTGGCGAAGGCGGCGGCGAACTCCGAGCGCATCACGTCGCTCCACTACCGGGTCACCGGGACCGTGCCGGACAAGGGCCGGTTGGAGGCCGAGGCATCCATGACCACGGAACCCCTGGCCATGAGTGTGAAGATGAACGCGACCGACCAGGGTGGAGACGGTCAGTTGGAGGTCCGGTTCGTCGACGAAGTGATGTACGTAAGCGGGAGTGCGATCGACTTCGAGAAGCTGGATGGCAAGAGCTGGTTCAGCGCCGACCCGGCTGTATGGGGACGCAGCGTGGTGGACAACCAGTCCTACGGCATACTGCCGCGTCAGATCGAAGGCAACCCAGCCGTGCAGTCCACGATCCTGACCGCATCCAAGAACGTGCGAAGCATCGGGACAGAGACGATCGACGGGACCCGGACCACTCACTACAGAGGAACGGTCACCAGTAGCGGCATCGGCGCCGCCCGTGACGCTGCCGCCAGCGAGGCGGCTCGGGAGCGCCAGATCAACAGCCTTGATCAGTTCACAGCGCTACGCGTCGAGGGCACGCTCACCATGGATCTGTGGATCGGCGACGACAACCACACCAGGCAATTCCGCATGCGGGGCGACACTTACGCCACACGGAGCGGCGAGGGCAAGCCGCTGGAGCTGGTCGACGGCGATCCGCTCGACTTGACCTTCACCTTCCTCGACGTTAACCAGCCGGCGACCATCAAGGCACCACCGTCCGCAGACACCGCTGACCTCGGCGCACAGGTGGACAAAACACAGGCAGGATGAGCAACACACGGGAGGACTCGGCCTGCATCACCGCGCTGATGCAGCGCTACGGGGCGCAGAAGCGTCAGGTGGCCTAGAGCGTGGAGGACGAGCGGCGTGCACCACAACCGCACCAGATCCAGCGGGTTCGATTCTCGTCACCCGCTCCATACTGAGGCCCCGGTCAATGACTTGGGCCTCAGTCGTTTCCGGGCCGCGCCGTGCCAGGCCGCTCAGCAGGCGCTCTACGACCTCCCTCATCCACTGCATATACATCGGCGGCCCCTCGCTTCCTCTCGACGAGCAAGTCCGCATCGTCTGGCGCGTGCCGGAGCCCGGGTCCATGCCCTTCCAGAGGGTTCGGAACGGTGGGGGTGCCGCTACTCGGGCGTGACACGCCCCTGTCCGATGCCGACCATGCCATCGTTCAGCCTGATCCGAGCAGGTCGAGAGGGTGTCCCTCCCAGCCGACCTGCCAACCGGGCAGGAGACCGCTGAGCCAGAACCGAATCCGCACGGCGAGCACCGCCTCTACAAGGCCTCGCGGCTCAGACCTTCTCCGCACTCAGGCGCGGATGCTCGGCAGTGAGCAGCCCGATGTCCTCCACGTCCGAAGTCAGAATCGTCACCCGGCCGGGATGCTGCAAGGCGGTGGCGCACAGCATGGCGTCGATGGCGTACTTGTGGCCGTGCAGCCCTGCTGCCCGCAGCAAGGCGGCAGCGGATTGTGCGACGGATTGGGTCACCGGCTCGACGCTCAGGCGGGACAGGGTCCACTTCAGTGCGGCGTCGTTGATCTTCGGATGGATCACCTCGACCAACACGGCCGCCGAGGTGATCACGGGCAGGTCCGCGTCGCGAGCCGCCGTCAGCCACTCGTGGATTTCCCGATCCCGGTGTATGGCCTTCGCCAGGCCCTCGCTGTCCAGGACCAGGACACCGCTCACGCGGCCGCCCCGGCCTTCGTGGCGCCTCCGGTCAGCCGGGCACGCTTGGCCGCCACGGCCTCGGGATCGGCCGGACCGTGCACCTTGTCGAAGTCTGCGATCAGTTCGTCCAGATTGTCGCGCTCGATCTGCCGCTGGGCCGCCTTCTCCAGGTAAGCCGAGACACCTCGCTTGCCGACCCGCTCACGGATGGCCTGCAGGGTTCCGGCGGTCAAGGTGACGGAGATACCGCTGGTGGGGCCGTCGCCGGGGGAGAAGTCAACGTCGCCGTCAGTCACACTCCGAGTATGCCATTCGAAATAGCACAATGGGCGGAGCGTGCACCGCGCGGCTCTGATCGAATGACAGAGGAACCGGCGCCAGACGCTCGTGGATGCAGTGCGGCCGCAACGCCCCGTTCAACAACTGATCCCCGCACTGGACGGACCGTGCGCAGCCGGCTCCTCGGTGGCGGTGGCCTACCGCTTTCCGAGGGCCCTGCCCTGCCCTGCCCTTCGCATGCCTGTAGGGACGGAAACCCACGGTCAACGACGGTGCGTTCCGACACGCACGATCACCTCGGGGGTCAGGTATCGATCTGGGCAGAGCCATGGAGCCTGTGCGAGCGCACATCGCGAGACGCTGTTCATGTGACTCGCGCCATGCGTTGAGCGAAGGGTGGTCAAGTCGCATACGTAGGGGGCGGCTTGCGAGGCAGGCTGCGACTCGCGGCCCGGTCCCGCCGCCAGGCGGGCACCAGGTCTCCGAGTGCCGTCCGAAGAGCCGCGGCTCTCGTCGGATGAGGACGTGGACGAGGACGAGGAGTCGTAGGCGCCGGAGCCGCTGAAGATGGGGCTGCCGTCGTCCGTGGCGGCGGACGAGACGGCGGGCGCCCCGGTGCGCCTGCCGTACCGTGCTCACGGCGTCCCTGGGCTGCCCCACTTCGCCGCTCGGCACGCCGAGCCGTCGACGACGGCGTCGCGGTGCCCGATCGTCGTACCGACCGGATGGTATGCAGCGTGAGTTCTTTCCTCTAACCTTCTGTCGTCCACCGGCGCGGTGCGGGCCCCGAGAGCGCGTTCCCCTGCCCGTGCCGGCCCTCGAACACCGGGAGACCTCCATGGCCGTCGATCCCTCGGGAGCCGCGCTCGCGGCGCTGCGCACGCACGCCCCGAACGAGCCCGTCGTCATGCTCAACCTGCTGCGTTTCGCACCCGGTGGCCGTGACGCGTACCAGGAGTACTCGCGTCGGGCCGCGCCCTTCCTGCGGCAGTACGGCGGCGAGTTGCTCTACGCCGGTGACGGCGGTGCGCCGTTGGTGGCCGAGGACGGGCAGGCGTGGGATGCCGTGCTGCTCGTCCGCTACCCCAGCCGGGACGCGTTCAGCCGCATGGTGGCCGACCCCGAGTACCAAAGGATCACGACGCTGCGGAGCCAGGCCCTGAGCGAGGCCGTACTTCAGCCGACCGTCCCCTGGGCGCGACGCAGCAGGGACTGATCACCCCCTCGCGCCCTCGCGCCCTCGCGCGTCTCGACGGCCGGGTCGTGGGCGTCGTCGCGAGCCAGCCGCAGTCGCTGGCCCGGTGTCCTCGACATCGAGGCCAGTGAGAAGGGTGCCCGCTTCATCCGGTTGTGCGACGCCTTCAAGATCCCCCTGGTGACCCTGTTCGACGTACCCGGCTGCTTCCCGGGCGTCGACCAGGAGCACGGCGGAATCGTCCGGCACGGTGCCGAGCTCCTCCACGCGTACCGCAACGCGTCCGTGCCCCGGATCTCACTGATCCCGCGCAAGGTACGGAGGCGCGTACATCGTCAGGCGTCGTCTTCCGACGCCTGATCGCCGAGGCCGACGATCCCGACGCGATGCGGGAACAGCCGATCAAGCTGATCAAGGAGTAAGGAGTAAGGAGTATCGGGCGGAGCTGGCGCGCCCCTACCGCGCCGCCGAGCGCGGCCTCCTGGTCGGTGACGTGATCGACCCGGCCGAGACCCGCCAGGTGGTCATCCGCCGCACCCCCGGGCAAACGCCCCCGAACGGTACGAGGAATCGATCCGAGGAGTTGGTGACGAGGAGTGCGCGTACACCGTTCGGAACAGGGTAATCGGTGGGCCTCAGAGGAAAACTCACTCCTACGAATGAGCGAGATCCACGCATACGCGCTCACGTGTCGAGAAGACTCGAGAGAATGGAATCACAATGATTGTCATTGGCCTCATCCTACTGATCATCGGGATACTGGTAGGAATGTCCCTCCTGACGACGATAGGCGGGATCTTGATTGCGGTCGGCGCCATTCTGTGGATTCTCGGCGCCACAGGGCGTGCCGTCGGCGGACGAAAGCACTATTTCTGACCCAGCAGGTGTCAGGTCCCCCTCCGCCCGCCGGTGGATCGGACCGGCAACGGCGTGGTCAGGGCCCACAGAACCCGGGCCCGCGTCGTCGCTTGCCGAGTCGGTGGCGCGAGTTCGCTTGTCGTCACCCGCTGCATGGGGACCCCAGGCCAGTGGCCTGGGGTCCCTTTTTGTCACCTGCCGGCGCTCGGCGCCCTTGTGGTGCCGGTGCGGATCAGCCGCAGTTCCACACGGCGGGGAAGCGCGGGTAGGTGCTGCCCGCGCGGGCCTTCGCGCCCGCCAGCGTGCCGTCGTCGCCCAGCGCGTAGACCATGCCGTCGCTCGGGGCGGCCCCCACGCTGCTGGTCAGCTGCCAGAGGCTGGAGCCCAGCTTCTTGCTGGTGCCGAGGATCAGGCCCTGGCTGTTGATGGCCCTGGTGCCCTGGCCGTTCGGCAGGGCCGTCGCCTTGCCCGTCCTGTCCCACAGGACGGCGGACCTGGCGAAGTCGGAGGTCAGGGCGTCACCGATGACATAGCCGTTGGAGATCCCGGTGACCTGGGCGTGCGCCGCACCGGACGGGATCGGAAGCGGCTTCGCGACTCCGTCCTTCCACAGGTACGGCCGCCAGGTGCCCTTGGGGTTGTCCACGGCCGTGACCGCCACCGTGCCGTCGGTGTCGACGCCCTCGACGTTGCTGCCGCGCGGGAAGCCGGGCAGCCTGACCACGGTGCCGGGCCGGTCCGCCGGCCACTTGTAGACCTCGGAGTAGTTCGGGTCGGCGCCGCGGCCCTCGCCGTAGATGTCCCCGTTCTCCGTGATCACACGGGTCTGCACGTCGTACGTGCCGGGGAGCACCGGAAGCTGCTCCAGCTTGCCGTCGCGGGAGACGACCGGGAACCACGACCAGGACGGGAACCCATCGGTCACACCGGTGACCTTGGCACCGTGCCCCACGACGGTGCCCTTGCTGTTCACGTCGCTGATGTAGAGGTCGAAGTCGGCACCGGCCGCGGGCCCCAGGTCCGTGAGCCGGCCGTCCTGCCAGAGGACGGCATGCTGCAGCGAATCCTCCTCGGGGAACTCGATCTCCCCCGCGTACACCCCGTTCCCGCCCGTCGCCACCACGGCGCCCGCCTCGATGCCCGACGGCACCGGCAGATGGGCGGCCTTGTACGTGCACGCCTGGGCGGCGGCCGGAGGTGTGGCCTGGGCGGACGGTGCGATGCCGGTCACCGCGGCGGCGGCGAGGAGCGTCGTGGCCAGTAACGTGACGCTGCGTCTTTTCGGGTTCATGTCATCCCATCGAAGCGGTGAATGCCTGCTCGCCCAGACTTCACAGCGCGCCTATGTTCCCCCTATGCCACCGTCGGCGAGGCCGCGGCATCCGGCCCTGGACGGCGGGGGTCGCCGCCGGGCGGGCCGAAAGCCCTGAGGGTCGCGTCGACGAGCGAGTCGGCGTATGCGGCGGTCAGCGGACCGCTGCGGTGCAGCCACCGCTGGAAGAGGGGGGCGTAGAGCACTTCGAGGGCCAGGTCGAGGTCGGCGTCGGCATCGAGCTGGCCGGCGTCCTGGGCACTGCGCAAGCGTGCCTTCTTCGCCTCGTCCAGCGGCCGGGCCAGCTTCTCGCGGTACTCGGCCGCCAGCGCGGCATCGTTGGAGATCTCGGCGTTGAGGGCTCGGATCAGCCTGTCGAAGGACGGGTCGGCGAACTCCTGTGCCGTGGCACGCATGACGAGCTTGAGGTCCGCCTCGACGTCACCGGTGTCCGGCAGCGCGACCGACTCTCCGTCCGCGTCCGCGCTCAGATCCAGGAGAGCGGCGAAGACGACCGCGCTCTTCGACGGCCACCGCCGGTAGATCGTCTGCTTGCCGACGCCGGCACGGGTGGCGATGGCCTCGACGGTGACCTTCTCGTACGCCTCCTCCACGACCAGCGCGCGGGTCGCCGCCAGGATCGCCTGCCGGGACCGTTCCTTGCGCCGGGAGTGGTCCGGCCCCTTCTCGTTGGACATGCGCCCAGTCTAGGCACGAAGGGAAACGAGACGGGCCGTATTGCATAGTCGAGGGCCGTGCCCTAAGCTCAGAACGAACCGAGACGACCCGTTTCGTTTACTGAGAGTGAGACAGCGTGACGCAGGCAAGAGTCTGGCTCATCACCGGAGCCTCCCGCGGCCTGGGCAGGGCCTTCACCGAGGCCGCGCTGGCGGGCGGCGACCGAGTGGTCGCCGCCGCCCGAGACGTCGGCCCCCTGGAGGAACTGACCGCGAAGTACCCCGACCACCTGGTTCCGCTCTCGCTGGATGTCACCGACCGCCAGGGCGTGTTCGACGGCGTGGAGCGGGCGGCGGCCGCCTTCGGCAGGCTGGACGTCGTCGTCAACAACGCCGGCGTGATGCTCTACGGCATGGTGGAGGAGGCCACGGAGGAGCAGATCCGGGCACACATGGATGTGAACTTCTTCGGCGCCGTATGGGTGGCCCAGGCGGTCCTTCCCCACCTGCGCGCCCAGGGCGGGGGCCGGCTCCTCCAGGTCACCTCGATGGGCAGCGGCGGCGGCATGGCCACCGTCGGCTTCTACGGCGCGGGCAAGGCCGCCCTGGACTCGGTCAGCGAGGCGCTCGCCATGGAGGTCGAGGGGTTCGGCGTCAAGGTCACCGTCGTGCAGATGGGCGGCTACGAGACCGGCCTGTTCACCACGGGCACCACGACCACCGAACCCCAGGCGCGGTATCAGCCCCTGCGCACCGAGATGGAGGCGATGTGGGGCGACGCCGTCGCCCCGGACCCGGGCACCGCCGCCCCGGTCATCATGGAACTGGCCGCGCTGCCGGACCCGCCCCGACGGCTCATAGTCGGCAGCCAGTCCTTCGATCACGTACTGGAGATGGGCCGGGCCCAAGCGGATCTGTACCGGTCCTGGGAGCACCTCAGCCGCATCGCCCCTGGCTGACCGGCCGCACGCCACGGCAGGCGGGCGAGCGCGGCCGAGATGGCCGACCGGCCGCGCACCGGGCTGGAGGACATCCCCGCCGAGCCCCACCGAGCCCAGCCCCACCCAGCCCCACCCAGCCCCGCCGAGCCCCGCCGAGCGGCCGCTGGTCAGTCCCGGTCGCGCCCGAAGACCCGCGGCCGGCCAGAGACTCGCGCCTCTCCGGAGAACCTGGTCGCCGCCGCCCGCGCGGTCCGCCGCGAACCGCGCCGGCCGGCCGGCGGGCCGTCAGCCGGCGGTGCGGCGCCGTGGCGGGGTGAAGGCGTAGAGGTCCAGGATCTCCGGGCGGGGCGCCACGCCGGGGCCGCCGGCGCGGGCCCACGCGGCCACGTCCTCGGTCCCGTCCGCGTCGTTGACCAGCCCGAGCCAGACCGGCCGCGCCCCGGCGGCCCGGCCCTCGGCGGAGGGCTGCACGACGATGACGTTGGCCTGGTCGCAGACGTCGAGGCAGTCGGAGACCCGTACCGGCGCCGCGGCGCGCAGGCGTTCCGTCTGGGCCGCGTGGTCGACGCCGGTCACTTTGGGGCTGCCGCAGCAGCAGTCGCGGCAGACGACGATGCGGCACGGCACGGGGCCGGTAGCCGTGGCGGGCGGCCACGCGTCGTCTGTCGTCGGTCCGGTCGGCGTTGCGGGCATGCGGTGCCGTCCCTCTCTCCGGGGAGATCCGCCCCGGTGGTCCGTCGAGGAGGCGACCGCGTGAGTCTCCTGGCTCTCGGGTCGCTGCTCGCCCCGGCCTTCCCACCCGTTGCCGGGCAGTGGCCTGTCGGGACTCGCTCGCCGATCACAGTGGCGGGACCGCGCCGGATTCACACCGGCTTCCTCGTTCCGCCGTCGCCTTGTCGCCGGCCATCATCCCATTCGGGCGGGACGGTACGCCCGCCCGGATCAGGCCGTCATTCCGTCTCCTGAGCGTGCGGCGCCGTCGCGGGCGGATCGGCCGGACGGTCCCGTCCGCCGTCGCGGCCGGACACCACCACGACGACGAGTCCCACGACGACGGCTCCGGCGACGACCCGTCCTGCCGCACGCGCCCACCAGGCGGGCCGGGCCGCACCCGCGCCTCCCCTCTGCGTACCCAGCCGTTCGGCCCGCCGGGCGGGTCGCAGCAGACGCAGCAACAGCAGGGCCGCCACCGGAAGTTGCAGCAGCCACAGGACGGTGCGCGGCCACTCCCCGTACCAGACGTTGGTCCCGTACAGCAGGGTGTGCCACACGCTCAGCACGTATACGACGATCACGAACCGGTGCAGCCGTCGCCACGTGTTCGCTCCGATGCGGTGCCGGACGTAGAACAGCAGTCCCAGCGGTATCGCCAGGTACAGGGCGCCCTGGCCGAGCGGGATGGCGACTTGGCCGGTGCCGGAGTCGTACCAGCCGGGCACGAAGCTGTCCGCGAAACCCACCCACAGCCGCTCGGCCCAGCCCACCTTCGTCTCGTAGCGGACGAGTTCGGCCGCGAACATCAGCGCGTGCGCGAACATCAGGGCCATCGTCGTCAGGCTCGTGGTGCGGTGCCAGCGCTCCAGTATGTGACGGGAGACCGGCAGCCGGGCGGGACGCGGTCCCGTCAGCAGCAGACCGAGCATGACCGTGCCCCAGGCCCACAGCAGACCCGACCATCCGAACGCCTGGCTGAGCAGGTACATCCAGTAGGTGCCGGGGTCGTCCATGAACGGCATCACCGCGACGGTGTCCGAAGCACCCGACTCCATGCGCGCGTACAGGAACGCGAACACGAGCGCCGTGACCAGCACCGCCGCGGTGGCGTCCGGCAGGGCGGAGCGCAGGTCGCCGCGGAGCGCGACGCGGTCGGCGGGAGGCCGTTGCCGTGCGGGCCGGTCCGTCGTCCCTGTCTCCCTCGGCCCCCCTGTCCCGTCTTCGTCCGGCCTCGCGTCTGGCAGCATCAGGGCCTCCCGGGCACGGGCCACCGCACGGACGGGGCGCATGTGTCGTGGGGCAGCAATTCTGGCCGAGGGGGCGGCGGCCACCGAGGGGATATCCGGCCACAGCTCGGCGGAGTTGACGCTTCCGGCCCGTAGGAGGCCTGGTTGTCCGCGCACTTCCCCGGGTTTGTCCGTGATCGGTAACGGACGCAGCCCCCGGGCACCGTTCCCCGTCCTCTCTGGTGATCCCGACGGTGGTGGGGATCGGCGGGAAACTACGCGAAGGCGGGCGGACATGGCGCGGCACAGCGGCGGGCGGGGTTGGTACGGCAAGGTGGTCGGGGCGGCCCTCGGGGTGACGGTGCTCGCCGTCGGAGCCTCGGTGTGGACCGCGCAGGCCGACGCCGTGGGTGGCTCGTCACCGAAGGCGACCGCGTCGCCCACGCCGGGCAGTGACGTCAAGCGGGTCGCGGCGACCATCGCGCACGCCTCGGACAAGGGGGCGCGCGGCGTCAACATCACCATCGACGACGGCCCCGACCCCGCGTGGACCCCCCAAGTGCTGGACCTGCTGCGCGAGTACGGGGTGAAAGCCACGTTCTGCGTGACGGGGACGCAGGCGCAGGCCCACCCCGGCCTCGTGAAGGAGGTCGTCGCGGCGGGGCACCGGCTGTGCGACCACACGGTGTCGCACGACACCGCCATGGACAGGAAGTCCGAGGCCTACCAGTCCCAGGAGATCCTCGACGCCGAGCGCATGATCACCAAGGCGTCCGGTGGCGTGCGCCCGATGTACTACCGGGCACCCGGCGGGGCCTTCACCCCCTACAGCCGCGAGCTGGCCGCCTCCCGGGGCATGCGCCCGCTGGGCTGGAACGTGGACACCAAGGACTTCGAGCGGCCGGGTGCGGACGCCATCGTCGAGACCGTGCGGCGGGAGCTGCCGAACGGGCCGACGATCCTCTTCCACGACGCGGGAGGCGACCGCTCCCAGACGGTCGACGCCCTGCGCCGTGTCCTGCCCTGGCTCAAGGAGCAGGGCTACTCGTTCGGTTTCCCGGTGCGCTGAGCCCGGCGGCGCCGGCGCTTCCGTCGGATCAGAAGGCGCCGTTCAGGTGCCACCAGTCGGTGCCTGTCACGATCCCTCGTTCCAGTGCGCCTGTTCCGCTCCCCTTGTACACGAGCTGGCAGCCGACGCCCCGGCACTCCTCGCTGCGAAATCCGCTGTCGGTGAGGGTGACGAGGTCGGTGCGGCCGTCGCCGGTGACGTCGCCCAGGCCGAGGAGGGCGTCCATGACGTTCCAGCCGCCGGTGCCGATGAGCTTGCGGCTGCCGAGAGCGCCGGTGGACGTGCCCGGGTAGAGGTACAGCTTGCCGGTGGCGGCTTCGCGGGCGTAGAGGTCGGGGTGGCCGTCACCGTTGGTGTCGCCCATGCCGACGAACGCGTTCATGGCGTTCCACCCGCCGGTGCCGATCAGCTTGCGGGAGCCGAGAGCGCCGGTGGAGGTGCCGGGGTAGAGGTACAGCTTGCCGGTGGACTTCTCGGCGGCGATCAGGTCGGAACGGCCGTCGCCGGTGAGGTCGCCGAAGGCGGTGAGCTCGCGCATGCCGTTCCAGCCGCCGGTGCCGATCAGCTTGCGGCTGCCGAGAGCGCCGCTGCCCGTGCCGGGGTAGAGCCAGAGCCTGCCGGTGGACGCCTCGCGGGCGATGACGTCCTCGCGGCCGTCACGGCTGAAGTCGCCGTGCCGGGTCAGGGCGCTCATCGCGTTCCAGCCGCCCGTGCCCACCAGTCGACCGGTGCTGTCACCCGGCAGGAACCAGAGGCGGCCCGCCTTGTCCCGGACGAGGACGTCGGCCCGGCGGTCGGCGTTCAGGTCACCGAAGCCCGCCGACCGGGGCGCGGTCGCCGCGTACCACTGCGGATGGGCCGGGGCGGAGCACTCCCGCGCGGTGCGGACGAACCGCACCGAACTGACGGCGCCGCCCCCGTTGCCCCACTCGGTGCCCGCGGGGTCGGGGTTCCACACGGAGGCGCCGGCGGTGGACAGACCGTAGTCCGGGTCGTCGTAGAGGCAGGCGAACTCGGACGTGCGGTTCACGACCGCTCGGAAGGTGTTGTCCCACCCTCCGAGCGTCGCCTTGTCGGTATTCGTCTTGTACATGGTGCCGGTGCCGTCGTACGTCTTCCAGGCACAGAAGTAGCCCTTCGGGCAGTCACTGATCGCTGCCTGGGCGGGTGTCACTCCCGTGCCGAGGAACCCGAGCGAGAGCCCCAGCGTCGTGGCCAGCGTGGCCAGGCGCCGAAACGGTGGTATGCGCATGTCTTCCCTCCCTGACGCGGCGCGGAGAACACACTCAACGCGCCGCGCGAGGAAGATATACCGTCGACGTGGATCACTCCGCCGCGCGGGTCGCCATCGTGGCCCCGGGCTCCGGACCCTCGGGCTCCGGACCCTCGGGCTCCGGGGCCACCCCCGACCGGTCGCCCGACGCGGTGATCGTCGCTCAGGCCGGTTCGAGTCGCGGTTCCGGTCGCCGCACCGGTACCGCGGCCTTCGGTTCCCACCGCTTGACGGTCCGCGCGTAGCCGTAGACCACCGATGCCATCGCCAGAAGGAGAAGTGGCCCGGCGATCCACGGGTGTTCGGCCATTTCCATCGGCAGGTAGCGGGTCGTCACCAACAGGGCGGTGAAGACCAGGGTCCCGTATGCGACCAACTGGATTCCCTGCCGGTCCCAGCCGTGGTCGAGCGAGCGCAGTGCCGCCTCGATCGTGACCGCGAACACCACTCCGGCCACGAGGTCGATTCCGTAGTGGTAACCGAATCCCAGCGTCGCGGTGAGGGTGGCGATAAGCCAAAACGTTCCTGCGAATCGCAGCAAACGGGGGGCCTTACGGGAATGGATGAATATCACCGTGGCCCACGCCGTGTGCAGGCTGGGCATGCAGTTGCGGGGCGTGATCCCGTCGTACGTCCACGGGTGCGGGGTGCCGAGCGGCGGTGACGTGTCCGGCCACAGGTTGGCCAACGCCCATTGCTCGCCGCCGGTGCCGAACGCGCCGGTGCCGTAGGTGAAGACCGGTCCGACGACAGGGAAGATCATGTAGATGGCCGGGCCGAGCAGGCCGATCACCAGGAAGGTGCGGACCAGGTGGTGGCCCGGGAAGCGGCGCTCGGCCGCCACGCGGCGCAACTGGTACAGGGCGACGACGACCGCGGCCACCGCGAGCTGGGCGTAGACCCAGTCCAGAACATGGGTGCCGACCGGGCCGGTGGCCTCCACGGCGCGGCCCACCAGCCACGACGGGTTGCCCAGCGCGTGATCGGCGACCGCCACGTACGGGTCGAGCACGTCCGGGCGGGTCTTCGACGTGATCAGCAGCCAGGCGTCGCCGGTCTTGCGGCCGGCCACCAGGAGCAGGCCCAGTCCGACGCCCTTCAGCAGCAGGACGCGGTCCTGGCCGGTGCGGCGCGTGACGGCGACGACCGCGACGCCCAGGATCACCCACAGCGCGCCGTTGCCGAAGGAGTGGCCCTCGGCCACTGTGGCGTCGGCGGCCCACCGCACCAGGGCGACGGCGACGTCGATTCCGACCGCCGCACCGGCCGCGACGAACCGTTGCCGCCAGGGGAGGACCACCATCGTCAACGCCATACTGGCGTACAGCAGCGGCCCCGAAGCGGGGGCGAACACCAGCTCCCGCGCCTGATGGGTGATCGGGCCGGGCAGGCCGTAGCGACGCGCGGCGATCTCCAGCGTGATGAGGAATCCGAGGGCCACCGCAGCCGCCACGGCCCAAAGTCTCGCCCGCGGTCGGCGCAAAGCGGAGAATGCGCTTCTGCTACCTATTCGTGAAAACACCCGCAATGCCTTCTTTGTCAATCTTTAGTCGATTTGCCGCTTTCCTGTTCACGAGGAGCAGCCCGTCGGCAGAGAAAGACGGAAAGATTACCTCTCGGGTTCCGTTCCTGTTTCCGGCGGGTCCCATTTTCCGTGCGGGGCGCCGCCCGCCGCGGGCCGCGCGGCCGGCCGGGGCGCGGCCCGCCGGAGCCCGGCCGGCCGCGCAGGTTCCCCGCACCCCAGGGGGACGTGTCCTTTGTCTCGCAAGACACCCCTCACCCCTTTTGCCGCTTTCACCGTGTCCGGCGACGCAGAGGCGGCACAGACCCTCATCACGGGAGGTCATGGCGCTGCGGGCGGCGGCACGGGCGGTGAGGCTGCGGTCCACGGGGGGCAATATCTGCCGCCAGGACAGGAGAAATCAGTCGGACGCCCGGGGAATATTCCTCTATCGGCCAGTCGGAGCAGGATTATCGCCAGCGCCCCGGCGATCACGCCGTGCTAGTGTCGAAGGCAGTTGCAGTTGTGGTTGCCTGAAGGTTTTTCCGACGGGGTGATCATCACGGCGACCGGAGTTCACACAGGGTGAACTCCGAGCACCGTACCGAAGGAGAAAACTATGGCTTCCGGCACCGTGAAGTGGTTCAACGCGGAAAAGGGCTTCGGCTTCATCGAGCAGGACGGCGGCGGCCCCGACGTCTTCGCCCACTACTCGAACATCAACGCCCAGGGCTTCCGCGAGCTGCTCGAGGGTCAGAAGGTGACGTTCGACATCGCGCAGGGCCAGAAGGGCCCGACGGCCGAGAACATCGTTCCCGCCTGACGCTCACGCATACTTCGCAGCTGGGGCCCGCACCTTCGGGTGCGGGCCCCAGCTCGCCGCGTTTCCGGGCGCAGCGCGCCCCGCGGGGGTTCCCGTTCCGCCCCGCGCACTCAGTTTTTCCGGTTTCATCAATTCTCCCGGTCCACACGGCTGTATCCGCCGAAACCGACCGGGTCCGGCTCGTTCTTGCGATTCCCTGCGCCGTTCCCTTGCTGCGGGTCTCCCTTGATACGTGCCATATCAAGGAAGGTTCCCCATGAACCGCGTACGCACCAACGACCGACGACGCTCCGGCGGCGGCCCCCGCCGCTCCCAGACCTCCGGCCGCCGGCCGGCCGCCCCCCAGGGCGGCGAGTTCGCGCTGCCGAAGACGATCACGCCGGCGCTGCCCGCCGTCGAGTCGTTCGCCGAGCTCGACATGCCCGCGCGCCTGCTGACCGCACTCACGGGCGAGGGCGTGACCGCGCCGTTCCCGATCCAGGCGGCGACCCTGCCGAACTCCCTGGCGGGCCGCGACGTACTCGGCCGCGGCCGCACGGGCTCGGGCAAGACGCTCGCCTTCGGTCTCGCCCTGCTGTCCCGCACGGCCGGCCGGCGCGCCGAGCCGCGACGTCCGCTCGCCCTCGTCCTGGTACCCACCCGTGAGCTGGCCCAGCAGGTCACCGACGCGCTCGCCCCGTACGCCCGCGCCCTGGGCCTGCGGTCGGCCACCGTGGTCGGCGGCATGTCGATCGGCCGGCAGGCCTCCGCGCTGCGGGGCGGCGCCGAAGTCGTCGTCGCGACGCCCGGGCGGCTCAAGGACCTCATCGACCGGGGCGACTGCCACCTCGGCGACGTCACCGTCACCGTCCTGGACGAGGCCGACCAGATGACCGACATGGGCTTCATGCCCCAGGTCACCGCCCTGCTCGACCAGGTCGCTCCCGACGGGCAGCGGATGCTGTTCTCGGCCACCCTGGACCGCAACGTCGACCGGCTGGTCCGCCGCTACCTGACGGACCCGGTGGTCCACTCCGTCGACCCGTCGGCCGGTGCCGTCACCACGATGGAGCACCACGTGCTGCACGTGCACGACACGGACAAGCACCGCGCCACCACCGAGATCGCGGCGCGCGACGGCCGGGTGATCATGTTCCTGGACACCAAGCACGCCGTGGACCGGCTGGTGAAGCACCTGCTGAACAGCGGCGTCCGCGCCGCGGGCCTGCACGGCGGCAAGTCCCAGCCGCAGCGCACCCGGACCCTCGCCCAGTTCAAGGACGGGCACGTGACGGCCCTGGTGGCGACCAACGTCGCGGCCCGCGGCATCCACGTCGACAACCTCGACCTGGTCGTCAACGTCGACCCGCCCAGCGACCACAAGGACTACCTGCACCGCGGCGGCCGCACGGCCCGCGCCGGCGAGTCCGGCAGCGTCGTCACCCTGGTGACGCCGAATCAGCGGCGCGACATGACCCGGCTGATGGCCTCGGCCGGTATCACCCCGCAGGTCACGCCGGTCCGTTCGGGCGAGGCGGAGCTGTCCCGCATCACCGGGGCGCAGGCCCCGTCCGGTGTCCCGGTCGTCATCGCCGTACCGGTCGTGGAGCGCCCGCGTCGCGCCGCGTCCGGCGGGGGTTCCTCGTCCCGTGGCCGTCGCGGCCGCTCCGCGCAGGGCCGCGCCGGCCAGGGTTCCGCCACCCAGCAGAGCCGTACCGGCCAGGGCCGCAACGCCCAGGGCCGGCCCGCCGGCGAGGCCCCGCGCCGCAGGCCGCGGCGCCAGTCCGCCGGTGGCTCGGCTGCGTAGCTCCTCCCGGGCCGTCGCGAACGGCAAACCCACCCGCCCCATCTCCCCCTTGTGGAGGCATCATGCGCTGTGTCATCGCCCGGTACCCGTTCGACCTCACCAAGGGTGGGGTGCTGGATTCGATGAAGGGTGTCACTCCCGAACCCGTCAAGGGTGAGTCCGTGACCATCGGCCGCCGTCGCTACCCCGTCAAGCAGGTGGGCGAGATCGTCACCCGGCAGGACCGGCGCGACTTCTCCAGCGGCGAGGTCACCCGGGCCATGACCCGCCTCGGCTTCACCTGCCACCCGGACCCGGAGCTCGCGCCCGCGCCGGAGCCCGCCGCCACGCCGGTCCAGACCGCGTCGGCGCTGCTCGGCGGCACACCTCAGCAGGACGCGTGACACAGGGGGCGTCCGCCCCCTCCCACGTCAGGACAGCCCCGTAGCCCGGCCCTCGTCGTCCCACCGGACCTCCAGCACGCGCTGGACGGCCGCGCGGTCGACGGGGCCGAACACGTGCGGGAACAGCGTGCCCTCGGCGATCCCGGGCGGCGGCGCGGGTACGGCCGCCTCCCACACGCACCTCGCGGTGAGCCTGTCCTCGTCGAGGAGCAGCGCCAGCAGGGGCCGGGGCGCGTCGCGGTAGAAGGCGTTGACGACGGTGAGCGTGGTCTCCTCGTCGGGCGAGCAGTGGACGAACCCGTCCTCCGTGAGGGAGGCGGGCGTGTAGGGACGGCCGGGGTCTGCGTTCCACTCGGCCAACGGCACCACGTGATAGATCATCGTCCCGTTGTAGCAGCCGCGCCGGCGTACTCCGAGGGCGTGGGCACGGTACTCGGCCGTGCCGACGGCTCGACTCCGGGTGCGCTCGACGGCGCCTGGCCGGCCGTGGGCGGGGGGCTCGGCACGGCCGACGGAGCGGAGCCCGGCGCCGGGGGCGATGCCGCGTGCGACGCCGATTCCGGCGCGGTGGGCTCGGACGGTTCGGGTGACGCCCCCAGCGACGGGTCGCGGGGCGGGACCGGGCTCGGTGAGGTCGGCGGCGTGGGGCCGGCGGGAGCGGGGGCCGGGGCCAGCGGTGCCGTCGGGCGCGTGGGCGGCCCGGGGGCCGCCCCATGCAGCGGCAGGGCGATCAGAGCGGCGGCGGCAGCGGTCGCGGCGGCACCGGCCGCGGCGCGCAGCAGGCGCCGGCGGGACGCCGCCCGACGGACCGCCTCGTAACGGCCGGGGGGCGGGCCCAGACAGTCGCCGCCCGGACGCAGCACGACCAGCAGCGGATCGTCGTCGTCCCGCTCGAACCCCGGGTCGTCCTGGCCGTCCTCAAGGCGTGTGGTCAAGACTTCTCCTCAGATGGGCGCGGAGCAGTTCGCGGGCCGCGTGGAGGTCGGCCTTGACGGTTCCTTCCTTGCGTCCGGTCAGCACGGACACCTCCCGGATCGGCATGTCAGCGTAGTAGTGGAGAAGGATCGGCACGCGCAGTCGCTCCGGCAGGGACTGCACAAGCAGGCGCACCGAGGGGTCGGCCTGCTCGGGGTGCGGGCGCACGGCGACCTCCGCGGTGACCCGGCGCACCGCCCGGCGCTCGCGCTCCAGCTTGCGCCAGTGGTCGCGGACGAGGTTGGCGGCGGTGACGTAGAGGAAGCCGCGGGGCTCCTCCACGGACGTCCAGCGGGCCCAGAGCCGGGTGAACGCCTCCGAGGCGATCTCGTGGGCCGTCTCGTCGTCGTCGACGAGCCGGCGGCACCAGCCGGCGAGGCGCGGATACAGGGCGGCGAACAGTTCGGACGCCGCCCTGTCACGGGACCGTTTCAACGCTCTCCATGGTCGTGAGGGTATGCGGGACACGGCGGGACTCGGCAGTGCGCGGCGGGACTCGGCAGTGCGCGGCGGTGCACGGCGACACTCAGCCGTCCAGCCGTTCAGCCGTTCAGCCGTTCGCCCGCTCGGTCGCTCGGTCGTTCAGCCGCTCAGCTCCGCGAAGGCGATCACGTTGTCCCGGTACTCCTCGCCGACCCGCGGGCCGCCGCAGGTGATGAGCCGCAGCTCCGGGCGGTCCACGTCCCCGTAGACGTCGTCGGTCGGGAAGTCGGCCTTCGCCACCGTCCGTACCGAGGTGACCGTGAACTCCGCCGCCGTCCCGTTCTCCAGGCGCGCCTCGACGCGGTCGCCGCGGTGCAGCCGCGCGAGGTGCCGGAAGACCCCGTCCCCGTGCGTGCCGACCGTGACATGGCCGAGGATGACCGACGGGCCGATCTGACCCGGGGTCGGCGAGTGCCGGTACCAGCCGGCGCGGTCGTCGTCCGTGAGGGGCGGGACCTCCACCGTGCCGTCCGACGCCAGCCCCAGCCGCATCACCGGGGTGTCGACGCCGATGGCCGGGATGCGCAGGCCGAGCGGGACCGAACGCGCCAGGGGCCGCACCGGCTTCGCGGAGGCGTGCGACGGCGGTGCCGTGGCCGTGGAGCGTGCGGGCTCCCCCGCGTCGTCCCCTGGGCCGCCGCCGCAGCCCACGAGGAGCGCGGCCAGCGCGGTGGTGGCGAGGGCGCGCCTGGAGACCGGGGTCATGCGCCGGTCGTCGCCCGCCGGCGACGTACGACGAAGAGGACCGCGCCGCCCGCGACGAGCACGGCGCCGGCGCCCGCGCCGATGAGCCCGTCGTCGGCGCCGGAGGACGCCGGCGCCGCGACTCCGGTGTCGGGCGCTCCCTCGGGCACGGCGGAGACCTGGCCGTCGGCCGGTGCCTGGGACGGCTCGGCCGCCGGAGCCGGTGAGCTGACGGCGGGCGACGGCGCCTCGCTCGGCTCGGTGCCGGGGCTCGGGGCGCCGGCGGCCGGAGGGGCGGAGGGGACCGGGGTCGGGTCGTCGGCGAACGCGGGTGCGGTGCCCGCCAGTACGGCGGTGCAGGCCAGGGCCACGGCGCTGAGGATGGTTCGGCGCATCGGGGTCGCTCTCTCTCGTCGGTGGGCGGGTGTCGCGTGGGGTGTGGACGTGGATCGGACGGAGAGACGAGGCGGCGGCGGGGCGGGTTGCAAAGGGATGGCAAAGCCGCCGTCGGCCGGGCCCGCACCCGCGTCTTACGGAGTCGTGACGTGCCGGTCGCGGCGCCCGGCCCGCCGCCCCCGCGGACCTAACGTGGCCGTATGCGCGTACTGGTCACCGGCGGTGCCGGGTTCATCGGGTCCCATGTCGTGGAGGTGCTGCGGGCGCACGGGCACGAGCCCTTCGGCTACGACGTCCGCGAGGACCCCGGCGCGGACGTCCGCGACCCGGCGGCCGTCGCCCGGGCGCTCGCCGGGGTCGACGCCGTGTGCCACCAGGCGGCGATGGTCGGGCTCGGCAACGGGTTCGCCGACGCGGCGGAGTACGTCTCGCGCAACGACCTCGGCACCGCCGTCCTGCTCACCGCCATGGCGGACGCGGGCGTGCGGCGGCTCGTGCTGGCCGGGTCGATGGTCGTGTACGGGGAGGGCAGGTACACGTGCCGCCGGCACGGAGTCGTGCGGCCGGGACCGCGCGCCGCCGCCGACCTGGACGCGGGCCGGTTCGAGCCCGCGTGCCCGGTGTGCGGCACGGAACTGTCCCCCGGGCTGGTCGGCGAGGACGCCCCGCCCGACCCGCGCAACGTGTACGCCACCACCAAGCTGGCCCAGGAGCACCTGGCCGCCGCCTGGGCCCGGACGACCGGCGCGACGGCCGTGTCCCTGCGCTACCACAACGTGTACGGGCCCCGGATGCCGCGCGACACCCCCTACGCCGGTGTCGCCTCCTTCTTCCGCTCCGCGCTCGCCCGCGGCGAGGCCCCGCGTGTCTTCGAGGACGGCCGCCAGCTCCGGGACTTCGTGCACGTACGGGACGTGGCCGCGGCGAACCTCGCCGCGCTGGAGGCCGAACCGCCGGGCGGGACGCTCACGGCGTACAACACCGGCAGCGGTGAACCGCACACGGTGGGCGGGATGGCGGCCGCCCTGGCCGCCGCGTACGGCGGACCCGAGCCCGTCGTCACCGGCGAGTACCGCCTCGGCGACGTCCGCCACATCACCGCCGACTCCTCGCGGCTGCGGGCCGAGCTGGGGTGGCGGCCACGGGTGGGTTTCGCGGAGGGGATGCGGGAGTTCGCGCGGGCGGGGCTGCGCGGGGAGTGAACACGGCGCCCGCCCGGGTCCCTGCCCCGGGCGGGACGTCAGGACGGTGCCTGCCCCCCGTCCCCGGCGGCACCGAGCGGTCGGTACGCCGCCGGACGACCGGCCCCCGCGCCGAGACGTCGGCACCGCGCGAGTGTCCGCCCGTTCACCCCTCCGGTGCCGGCAGGGTCACCTCGAAGCGGCAGCCGCCGGGGATGTTGCGTACGGTGGCCCGGCCGCGATGGGCCTCCACGATGCCCCGGACGATGGCGAGGCCGAGGCCCGCGCCGGCCGGCGGGGTACGGGCGTGCGTGCCGCGCCAGCCGGTGTCGAAGACGCGCGGCAGGTCCTCCTCGGGGATGCCGCCGCAGCCGTCGGTCACGGAGACCACCACGCCGTCGGGCGAGCGCTCGGCGGCGACCGCGACCGTGCCGTCGGCGGGGGTCCGGCGGATCGCGTTGACCAGCAGGTTGCCGAGGACCCGGCTCATCTCCTTGCCGTCCACCTCGACCGGCACGGCCGCCACGCCGTCGCCGACCAGCCGTACGCCGTGCTCCCGCGCGAGCGGGTCCGCGCCCGCGAGGGCGTCACCGACCAGGTCGTACAGGGAGATCCGGGCCGGGGCGAGGGGCAGCGTGCCGGCGTGGATGCGGGAGAGCTCGAAGAGGTCTCCGACCATGTCGTTGAGGCGTTCCACCTCGGTGCGGATCTGGCGGAGGTAGCGGGCGGGGTCCGCGGCGACGCCGTCCTCCAGGGCCTCGGACATGGCGCGCAGGCCGGCCAGCGGCGTACGCAGGTCGTGCGAGATCCAGGCGACCAGTTCGCGCCGGGAGGTCTCCAAGGCGCGTTCCCGTTCCCGGGATTCCGTGAGCCGGGCGCTGGTGGCCGCCAGCTCACGGCTGAGCGCGTCCAGTTCGGCGGTCGCACCGGCCCTGGGGGGCGCGTAGCCGCCGTCCTCTCCGAACGAGCGGGCGGCGGCGGTCAGTTCGCGGCTGCGGGCGACGACCCAGCGGCCCAGCAGCAGCGCGGTGGCCAGGGAGACGACGGCCGCCATCGCCACGACCGTCGTGACGACGGTCAGGTCGTGCGGGGACAGGAACATCGCCCACGCGACCGCGAGGGTGCCCGCGAGCATCGCGAGGACGGCGACCGCCGCCACCACCGCGAGCGACGCGGTCAGTGAGCGCCGCCGGATCAGCCGCAGTATGCACGCTCCCACCAGGCCGGTGGCGGCGGCGCCGGCGAAGGCGTAGAGGGCGATGAGGAGGGTGTCGTGCATGGTTCAGTCCGCCTCGGGCCCGACGGGGCCGCCGGCCGGGTCGAAGCGGTAGCCCACGCCCCATACGGTCTGGATCAGCCGGGGCCGGGCCGGGTCGTCCTCGACCTTGCCGCGCAGCCGCCGGACATGAACGGTGACGGTGGACAGGTCGCCGAAGTCCCAGCCCCACACCCGTTGCATCAGCTCCTCCCGTGCGAACGCTCTTCCCGGGTGCAGCAGGAGGAAGGCGAGCAGGTCGAACTCGCGCAGGGTGAGCGCGAGTTCGCTGCCGTTCTTGGTCGCCCGCCGGGCGGCCGGATCGACGGTCAGACCGGCCGCGCCCAGGGGCCGCTCCACGGTGGCGGGCCGGGTGCGGCGCAGCACGGACTCCACCCGCAGCACCAGTTCCCGCGGGCTGAACGGCTTGGTCACGTAGTCGTCCGCGCCGACCTCCAGACCGAGGATGCGGTCGTCCTCGTCGCCGCGCGCGGTCAGCATGATCACCGGCATGGCCGGCACGGGCCCCTGCCCACGCAGCCGCCGGCACACCTCCAGGCCGTCCATGCCGGGCAGCATCAGGTCCAGCACCACCAGGTCCGGCCGGTGCGCGGCGGCCCGGGTGAGCGCGGCCGGACCGTCGTCGGCCCGGTCGACGAGGTAACCGGCGCGATCCAGATAACCGGCTACGACCTCAGCGACCGTGGGGTCGTCGTCGACGACCAGGACACGGGCGGTCCCGGGCGGGGGCGCGGCCGGGGATCCCGTCGAGGGCCCGGCGGAGGGCCCGGTCCGGGGCGCGTCCAGGGGCCCGGCGGGTGGCCCGGCCGAGGACCCGGCCCGGGACCCGTCCCGGGGTGTTGGCTCGTGCGGCTGATGCTGCATGCGCCCAGCCTCGCACCGCGTCCTCCTCGGCGTCGTCCCGGAGGGGGGCCGGGGCCTCGACGTCCGCGTTTCGTAAGGAGCGAGAGTCCGATTCGTCCGATTCCGGTTCGTAGGGTGAAAGCCGTGACCACCTCGCCCGCTCCCGACGTCGACGTCGTACTCCCGTGTCTGAACGAGGCCGGGGCCCTCCCCTGGGTCCTGGCCCGCATCCCGTCCGGCTGGCGCGCGCTCGTCGTCGACAACGGTTCCACCGACGGCTCGGCGGACATCGCCCGCGGGCTCGGCGCCACGGTCGTGCCCGAGCCGCGCCGCGGGTTCGGCGCCGCCTGCCACGCCGGGCTGACCGCCGCCACCGCCGACGTCGTCTGCTTCTGCGACTGCGACGCGTCCCTCGACCCGGGCCTGCTCGCGCCCTTCGTGCGCGAGGTCCGCGCCGGAACGGCCGACCTGGTACTCGGCCGCAGGCGGCCACAGGGCCGGGGCGCGTGGCCCGTGCACGCCCGCGCGGGCAACCTCGCGCTCGCCCGCATGCTGCGCCGCCGCACCGGCCTCGACCTGCACGACCTCGGCCCGCTGCGCGCCGCCCGCCGCGAGCCGCTGCTCGCCCTCGGCCTCACCGACCGGCGCAGCGGCTACCCGCTCCAGATGGTGGTGCGCGCCGCCGACGCGGGCTGGCGGATCACCGAGCACGATGTCCCCTACCTGCCCCGCACCGGTGCCTCGAAGGTGACGGGGACCTGGCGGGGCACCTGGCACGCGGTACGGGACATGCGCGGTGTCCTCGCCGAGGGGCCGTCAGGCCCGCTCCCGCGTGGCGCCGCCCACGAGGGGAACTCACGGTGAACATGGTGAGCACCCTCCTCGTCGTCGCCAAGGAGCCCCGGCCCGGCCGGGTCAAGACCCGGCTCACCCCGCCCTTCAGCCCGGCCGAGGCGGCCGCGCTCGCGGAGGCGGCCCTCACCGACACCCTGCGCGCCGTGGCCGCGACGCCCGCGCGGCGCCGGGTGCTGGTGCTCGACGGCGCCCCCGGCCCCTGGCTGCCGCCCGGCATCGACGTCGTACCGCAGAGCGCGGGCGGCCTCGACGAACGGCTCGCGGACGCCTTCGCCGGGTGCGCCGGGCCCGCCCTGCTGATCGGGATGGACACCCCGCAGGTGACACCGGAGCTGCTCACCGTGGACTTCACCGACTGCGACGCCTGCTTCGGTCCGGCCGAGGACGGCGGCTTCTGGGCGCTCGGCCTGGCCCGCCCCGACCCCGCGCTGCTGCGGGGCGTACCCATGTCGACACCGGTGACGGGGGCCGTGCAGCGGGCGCGGCTCCTCGCGGCGGGGCTGCGGGTGCGCGACCTGCCGTGCCTGCGCGACGTCGACACCGCCGCCGACGCACGGGCCGTCGCCGCCTGCGCCCCGCACACCCGGTTCGCCGCCCGGCTGGCCGCGTCCACGGCGGTCGCGGGCGGGCGGGCAGACCGATGAGCAGGGCCTTGAGCGGCGCGCCGGGCGGACCGGCGAACGGCCGGCCGGGCAGCGCCCCCGCCCTCCTCGCGGAACCCGCCCCGCGCACCACCGCTGCCGCTCCCTGGGCCGCCTCCGACCCCTACGCCGCCGCCCTGCGCGCCGGCCGGGGCCCGCTGTTCCTGCGCCGCACGGACGGCTGGCTGCTGCCGCTGGACGTGGAGCGCTGGTGCGCGCGGGCCGATCCGGTCGACCTGGAGGTGCTCGACCGGTGCGAGGGCACCGTGCTCGACGTGGGCTGCGGACCCGGCCGGCTGGTGGCGGAACTCGCCGCCCGGGGCCGGACCGCCCTCGGCATCGACGTCAGCGAGGCCGCCGTCGCCCACACCCTGCGGCTCGGAGGCCAGTCGCTGCGGCGCTCCGTCTTCGACCCGCTGCCCGGCGAGGGACGCTGGGGCACCGTCCTCCTCATGGACGGCAACATCGGTATCGGCGGCGACCCCCGTGCCCTGCTGGCCCGCGTCGCCGTCCTGCTCGCACCGGGCGGCCTGCTCATCGCCGAGGCGGCCGAGGCCGATGTCGACGAACGCGCCCAGGTGCAGGTCGTCGACGTCACCGACGCCCGTACGGCGGGCAGCCCCTTCCCCTGGGCGCGGATCGGCACCCCCGCTCTGGTCCGCGACGCGGGCGCCGCCGGCTGGCGGGTCGTGGCTCAGTGGACGTCGGGCGGGCGCCGCTTCGTCGCGCTGCGCGGCGGACGCGATCGCCGCAGCACCAGGAGCAGCGCCGAGACGCCGAACAGCACCGCCGTGATCAGCAGCCAGCGGGCCAGGAAGCCCTCCGCCGACAGCCCGGCGACCGACTGATAGCGCCGGTCCACCCGGCCGCCGATCAGCGGGAACCACACGAGCAGCAGCAGCCCGGAGAACGCGGCCGGGACCCGCACATACAGTGCCCACGAGCGGCGTCCGGCCGCCCCCAGCCCTCGTACGACCGCCCGGTCGGCCACCGCGTACAGGGGCAGCAGCACCAGGTCGTGCAGCAGCGCCGCCCCCACGAACCACAGCACCACGCCCAGCCAGTCGCCGGCGAGCAGCCGCACACCCGCGTAGCCCGCGAGCGCGAACGAGCAGGCGAGCAGGAGGATCTGGAAGGGGCCGCCGATCACGGGCCGCGACGCGGGCCACTTCACGGACAGCTTCCCGAGCCGCTTCCCGGGCCGCAGCCCACGCACAGGGTTCATCACAGGTCTCCGAACGTCATCCGGGCCACCCACTTGGTGTTCAGCACGCCGGGCGCGGCAGGCACGATGATCCGCGCCGGGTATCCGTGGTCCGGGCTCAGCGCCTCGCCGTTGACGTGCAGGGCGAGCAGCGAGCGCGGGTCGGCCACCTGGTTGGCGCGCAGTGCCCCGCTGCGGAACGCACCCCGCCGTTGGAGGGACTCGACGAACACGTCCGGCGGGTCGTCCTCGAAGCCCACGAGCGCGGCGAGGTCCCGCAGCCGCACTCCGCGCCACCACTGATCGGACGTCGACCAGCCCTCGACGCAGGCGATGGGCAGCGCCGCGCTGTACTGCTCCAGGCGCAGCAGTTCGGCCCGGCCGAGCCGGACGGTCCCCGTGCGTCCCGTGACGACGAGCCGCCAGGTGTCCTCGCCGGTCTCGGCCGGGTCGATGCCCGCGTGGACGGCCGTCTTGTTGATCTGGAAGCCATTGGGGCCGTTCCCCGGTTCCGGCCCGCCGTGCGGCGACAGCACGGCCGTCTCCCGGAGCGGTCCGTCGAAGCTGCGGCCGGCGTTCGTCGCGAACATCAGGAGCGAGCCGCCGCCCACCAGCCACAGCGCCCCGCGCCGCGAGACGGTGGGCGGGTCCGGCCGCGGGGAGACCAGGTCGTCGTCGCGCTCCTCGCGCATCGCCCGGAGGTTGCGCAGCGCCACCGGCACCTTGAGCGCGGCGTGCGCGACGAACGCGGCGAAGAAGACCCAGGCCCCGTAGAAGTGCAGCGGGTAGAAGGAGCCGGGGAAGACGTAGTCGAGCTGGATGTTGAGCACACCGGTCAGGAACGTGAACAGCGCGCCCCCGACCAGCAGCAGCAGCGAGAGCCGCTCCAGCGCGTGGGCGAGCGAGCGGGCCGGCGGCAGGGTGAAGAGCCTCGGCACGACCGACCAGAGCTTGGCCAGCAGCACCGGGATCAGGGTGAGCCCGAGGGTGACGTGGACGCCCTGGGTGAGGCGGTACAGCCAGTCCGGGTCGGTCGGCCACGCGAAGAGGTAGAAGCCGAGGATTCCCTTGTCCGGGGTCTTGTCGTTGACCGGGTCCAGGCCGGGGTTGTACGCGGCGTACGAGAGCAGGCCCGTCACGAACAGCACGGTGATGCCGACGAGCAGGACGAGGCCGAGCACCGCCGTGAAGCGGGGGCCGCGCAGGGGGCTGCGCCAGAAGCCCGGAGAGGACGGGAGCCGTGAGGCGAGGTCGCGCATGTCCCGACGGTAGGCCGGGACCGGCCCCGCGGGCGGGCTCCGACCCATGACGAAACGCTGACGTCCGCCGCGTGCACCGTCCGGTCGGCGATCTCCCGGCCTACGGTCCCGGTGTGACCCGCCTGCGCTCCCTTTCTCGCGACCTCTACGCCGCCGCGGCCGCCGTGCTGCTCGTCGCCGCCGCCGTCCTGGTCGGCCGCTACGTGTACTCCTACGACACCCTGATCGTCGGCTGGCCACCGCTGCTCGGCCGCTGGGGCCCGCACCTGGGCCCCGGCACCCCGGCGGCCGTCCTGGTGGCGGCGGCGACCGCGGCGTACGGGCCGGCCGTCGCCGGCCGCCTGCCATGGCGCGCGCTGCTCCCCGCGGCCTGGGGCGCCGCGATGGCCTGGACCTGGTCGCTGGCCCTCGTCGACGGCTGGCACCGGGGCGTCGCCGGCCGGCTGACCACCAGGCAGGAGTACCTCTCGGTCATCGACCGCTGGCACGACGTACCGGCGACTCTGCGTGAGTTCAACGGGCACATCCTTCTCCACTCCCCGGACAACTGGCCCGCCCATGTCGCCGGTCACCCGCCGGGGGCCACGCTCACCTTCGTGCTGCTCGACCGGATCGGGCTGGGCGGCGGGGGCTGGGCCGGGGCCTGGTGCATCACGGTGGGCGCGACGGCGTGCGTGGCGGTGCTGGTGGCGGTGCGGGCGCTCGCCGGCGAGCGGCTCGCCCGGCGGGCGGCGCCCTTCCTGGTCCTGACGCCGGCCGCGGTGTGGCTGGGCACGTCGGCCGACGCCTACTTCGCGGCGGTCGCGGCGTGGGCCGTGGCGCTGCTGGCCCTCGCGGTCACCGGACGCTCGCTGTGGTGGGCGGCGGGCTCAGGGCTGCTGTTCGGCCTGACCTGCTATCTCTCGTACGGGCTCACGCTCTTCGCGGTGATCGGGGCGGCGGTGCTGTGGCTCGGCCGACGCCGGGTGCGGGAGCGTCCCGTGCTGCTGATGCCGCTGCTGGCCGGGCTGGCGGTCGTGCCGGTGGCGTTCACCATGGCCGGGTTCGACTGGTGGGAGGCCTACCACCTGCTGGTCACGCGGTACTACCAGGGCGCGGGCGGGGTCCGGCCCTACGGCTACTGGGTGTGGGCGAACCTTGCCTGCACGGTGCTCATCACCGGCCTGGCGACGGTGGCGGGCCTGCGCAGGGCCGGGGGCCTGCTGGTCCGGCGGGGCGGCGGGGCCGTGCCCGGCGAGGACACCCGGCTGGCGCTTCTCGTCGGCGCCGGGCTGCTCGCCCTGCTGGTCGCCGACCTGTCCGGCATGAGCAAGGCGGAGACGGAACGCATCTGGCTGCCCTTCGCCCTGTGGCTGCTCCCGGCCTGCGCGTTCCTCGGCCGCCCGCGCGGGTGGCTGGCGGCGCAGGCCGTACTGGCCCTGCTCCTCAACCATCTGCTGGCGACCGGCTGGTGAGCGGACGCCGGGCGCGCAACGCATGAGGGCCCGCACCTTGCGGTGCGAGCCCTCATGAGTGGTTCGCGCGTTACGCGGGAACGATGTTCTCCGCCTGCGGGCCCTTCTGGCCCTGCGTGACGTCGAAGTTCACCCGCTGGCCCTCCTGGAGCTCACGGAAGCCCTGGGTGGCGATGTTCGAGTAGTGGGCGAAGACGTCGGCGCCGCCGCCGTCCTGCGCGATGAAACCGAAGCCCTTTTCGGCGTTGAACCACTTCACGGTACCGGAAGCCATGTCTTTTACTCCTAGGCAGTGCTGGAGGCCCGCACTGTGCGGACCTTCCCATCGCTGCGATGATCACCTGCCCGGAAAACCGGTAACACAAATGGCAACCACAACTGCAACTGATGTCCAGCCTAGCACGATATGAACTGGCGACGCAGGAAATGAATCGCGCGGAATGGCGCCCCGATTCCACGCAAGAATTGTTTTTCCGGCGTTCTGCGAATATCTGCTTCACCGGGGGCAGGTTTTCATTCGCGGCGTCGTTCCCCGTTCCCACCGTCGCCGGGCCGGTCGGCCTCGCGGCGGAGCTCCTCGTTCATGCGCAGCGCCGCCTCCAGATCGTCCTCCAGGCGGACGATGCGGCAGGCGGCCTCGATGGGCGTTCCCTGGCCGACCAGCTCGCGGGCGCGGGCGGCGCGGCGCAGTTGCCGCCGCGAGTAGCGGCGGTGCCCGCCTTCCGAACGCTTCGGGCTGATCAGCCCCGCCTCACCGAGGGCGCGGAGAAAACCGGGCGTGGCACCGATCAGCTCGGCCGCCCTGCCCATGGTGTACGCCGGGTACTGATCGTCGTCGAGCCGGTCGGCGACCTGCGGCCGGCCTTCGGCGTTCAGCCCGCTCTTCGAGGGCATGCGTACCTTCCCGCGAACCGCTGGGGACACGGCCCGCCGCGGGGAATCCGTTCTCCCGCACCTGAACTCTAATCGCGCCTGCCGGATATCTGTCGCGGCGAACACACATCCGGAGGGTTCCGGCGGCGGCGCCGGGGCAGCCGACGTGTGTCGCCGGTGCGGCCGGGCTCCCGTCCGGCGACGATCGGACACTGGTGGCGGACGGGAGGGGCGACGTGGCGAACGGTGTGGGGCCCGGTGCGGAGGGCGCGGAACGGCGGTGGGCCGCTGAACCGGAGTTCTGGCAGCGGATCGCCGAACAGCTGGACACTGCCCTGACCGTGATCGACACGGCGGGGCGGATCGTCGCGGTCAACCGGGCCACCGAGCTGCTGCTGGCCCGTCCGGCGGCGACGATGCTCGGCGCCGACGTCCATGAGCTGCTCCACCGAGGCCCGGACGGCGGCAGGATTCCGCGAGACCAGTGCCTGCTGCTCCAGGCGCTGGCCCGGGGGACCGCCGCGCGTGGCGAGGGCGACTGCTATCTGCGGGGTGACGGCGGCCTGACGGCGGTGTCCTGGTCCGCGTCCCCGCTGACGGACGACGGGCTCCCGAGAGGCATCGCCCTGCTGTTCAGCGACATCGCCGCCGACCGCGGCGCGCGCCGGGAGCGCGCCGCCTACACCAGCGCCCTGGAGGACCTGACCGAGCGGCTGACGCTGGTCGCGGAGATCACGGACGTACTGGGGCAGACGCTGGAGACCGACGAGGCCCTGGCCCGGCTGGGCCGCCTTCTGGTGCCCCGTCTGGCGGACTGGGCGGCGGTGGACCTCCTGGTCGGCTCCGGGCAGGTCCACCGGGTGGCGGTGACCGGTCCCGCGGGCCGGGACGCGTCGCGGGAGGACTGGCGCGGTCCGGTGCCGAGGACCGGGAACGCGGCCCTGACACAGCCGGCCCGGGTGCTGAACGGGGGCGAGCCCATGCTGCAGGGGCAGAAGCCCGAGCCCGAGCCGGCCCCGGAGCAGGAACAAGAGCAAGAGGAGCAGGAGCAGGAGCAGGAGCAGGAGAGGAAGGAGACGGAGAAGGCGGGACAGGGGCAGGAGGAGGTGCGGGAGGGGGGATGCGCTCGGCGTGATTCCCCGCTGACCGCCGTGCACGACGACTTCCTGCGGAGCGTGGGCGCGACCTCCGTCCTCACGGTGCCGCTGGGCGCCCAGCGGCAGGTCACCGGCGCCCTGACGCTGGTGCGCACCAACCCGGCGCATCCCTTCGACGCGGCGGACCTGGAGGTGGTGGGCGACATCGGCCGCCGGGTCGGGCTGGTCATCGACAACGCGCGCCGGTTCGGACGCCAGCGCGCCGTCGCCGAGGCCATGCAGCGCAACCTGCTCGCCCCGCTGCCCCAGCCGGGCCCGTTGCGGCTGGCCGCCCGCTACCAGCCCGCCCCGGCCGGCTCCCAGGTCGGCGGAGACTGGTACGACGCGTTCGAGCTGAAGGACGGCGCGGTCGCGCTGGTCATCGGCGATGTGGTCGGGCACGACCTGACGGCCGCCGCGGGCATGGCCCAGCTGCACGGCATCCTGCGCTCACTGGCATGGGACCGGGCCGAGCCGCCCGGTGCCGTGGTCGACCGCCTCGACGACGCCATGCAGGCCGTCACGACCGTCTCGATGGCCACCCTCGTCCTCGCCCGGGTCGAAGGCCCGCGCACCGGCCCGTGGGCCCTGCGGTGGACCAGCGCCGGGCACCCACCGCCTCTCCTGCTGACCCCGGACGGCGGGGCACGGTATCTGGAGGCCGGGCAGGGGCTGCTGCTCGGCGCCCGCCTGGGCGCCGGCGGGCGACGGCCGGACGCCACGGAGCCGCTGCCGCCGGGATCCACACTGCTGCTCTACACCGACGGCCTGGTCGAGGTACCGGGCAGCGACCTGGACACCGGCCTCGGCCGGCTGCGCCGCAACGCCCTCGCGCTCGTCCACGAGCCACTGGACACCCTGTGCGACGAGGTCCTGGCCCGGATGCCGGCCGGCAGCACCGACGACATCGCCCTCCTCGCCCTGCGCCTGCCGGCGCCCTGACGCGGGGCGGGGCGGCGCGAGACGGCGCCGGGCGGCTCAGGGGCCGAGCAGGAGGACGCCGTACTGGCCGAGCAGGGATGCCTGGAGGGTGTCGCCCTCCGCGTAGTGCCAGCCCCAGGAGCGCAGCGCGTGGACGGTCGCGACGTCGGTCCGGTCCACCAGCGTGACCCCGAGGACGGCGTCGTGCTCGGTGAGCAGTCGCTTCTGCAGGCGCCGGGCGAGGTTCCAGGCGCGGTCCTGGTTCCGCCTGCGCACACGCGCCGGGACGATGATCCCGGAGATCAGGAAGAGCCGTCCGGACGCGGCGACGGGCAGCACGCTCCTCGGCAGGTACGCGTCCAGGCCCCGCATTCCCTCCGTACCACCGCCGGGTACGGGGTAGCCGTAGGCGCAGCCGGTCAGGACGGTGCTCTCCGCTATCAGCAGCGAGAACCCCGGTCGCCGTACGTCGGCCGCCAACTGCCGCAGGAAGGCGCCGCGGGCCTCGTTCCACGCCCGCGGGCCGCCGCCGGAGGTCTGCGCGTACAGGTCGCCCAGGTCTCCGAACCGGTCCTCTGTCTGGCGCCGCGTCAACGGCCGGACGCGTTCTCCGGCGAGGGGCGAGGAGCCCCTTTCCGCCTTCGGCCTCCCCGGGACCGGCCGGTCCGGGCCGACCGGCCGCCTGTCACGTTCTGTGGTCGTCGGACGTACCGGCACGTTCACGGTCATGAGGCGAGTCCCGCCCCGGGCTCGGGCGGACCGGCCCGGCGTCGTCGATCGCCGGGAGCGGCACCGGTGTCGGGGCCGGTGCGCGGCATGCTCCCGGTTCCTCCACGGTACTCCGGGGCCCCGGCCCGCCGTCGGTACGCCGGGGCCGGGGCCCGGGCGGCGCCGGCGGATTCAGGGTCGGTGTCAGTCCGCCGGCGCGGACGCGGCGCAGGCGGCGGCGATGGCTCGGGTGGCCCAGCGGAACGGGCATACCTCAGTGATCCGCGCGTCCCGGGCCGTGATCGCCCGCAGGATCGGGAAGCTGACCTCGCGTCTCCCAGGCCTGGCCCATCGCGAGGAGGAACCGCGCCGTTCCCCTGTGCCCACGCCACGTGCCCCCGTACGGCAGAGCATCCGCTCGGTGCAGCTCGGCATCCGGCGCGAAGACGGGGGCGGGCAGGTCGAGCGAGGCCTCGTGCGGTCAGGCGGCGGCCGTCGTCCAATGGCGCAGCAGCGCCAGGCGCTCGTCCCTGGTCGGGGCGACGTCCTCGGGCTCGTCGCGGCGCCAGGCGAGGAGGTCGTCGACGGGGGTGGCGCCGGTGGTGAGGCGGGTGAGGAGGGTGCGGGAGAGGTCGTACTCGTCCGGGGTGTGGATGCCGCCGGGGACGGCGGTCAGGGCGCCGGCCTCGACCGTGCCGTCGGCGGTGGTGTCCACCCGCACGGTGAAGGCCGGCGGGTGTTCGCCGTCGCCGGTGGCCAGGACGACCAGCGAGTCGAAGGCCATGGAGGCCAGCCGGCGTGCGGCGGACCGCACGGCCACGTCCCGGACGTCGAGGCCGCGGACCTCGGGCCAGGGCCAGAACCGGTCCTGGCCGAGCCCGAGGATCTCGACCCCGTCCTTGGTCAGGCGCACTCCGGACGCCGTGCCGGTGGGCTCGGCGCCCACGTACACGGCGTCCTCGGTGATCCAGAACAGGCCGACCATGGCCATGAGCGCCTCCCGCGGCGGTGTCGGCGCCGGTGTCGGCGCCGTTTCGCTGTGGGAGACGCCCGTGGTCGAGACGGAGTTCCGTCGCCGTACGAGAATCCCGGGTCAGGCCACCGGTGTCGTCGGGCCCACCAGTTCCGTCAGGACGTCCTCCATCGTCACGAACCCCAGGACCGCGCCCGTCTCGCCGGTGACGGCGGCCAGGTGGCTGTCCTCGGTGCGCAGCGCGGTGAGGGTGTCGTCGAGGGGGGTGTCGATGCGGACCCGGGTGACCCGGTGCAGGGCCGTGCGCGGGAAGGGACGGTCGCGGTCGGTGAGGCCCAGCGTGTCCTTGATGTGCAGGTAGCCGAGGACGGTGCCGCCGGGGCCGGTGACCGGGAAGCGGGAGTAACCCGCATCGGCGGCCATGCGCTCCAGCCGCGCCGGGGTGACCGTGTGGTCGACCGTGCGCATCTTCTGGGCCGGGACCAGGATCTCGCCGACCGGGCGGGTGCCCAGCTCCAGCGCGTCGCGCAGACGCTCGCCGTCGGCCGGGGTGAGGAGTCCGGCCTCGCTCGCGTCGACGACCATGCGGGCCAGCTGGTCGTCGGTGAAGACGGCCTCGACCTCGTCCTTCGGCTCCACCCGCAGCAGCTTGAGGAGCGTGTTGGCGAAGGCGTTGATGCCGAAGACGACCGGCTTCAGCGCCCGGGTGAGGGCGACCAGCGGCGGGCCGAGGACCAGCGCGGTGGTCGCCGGGGCGGCCAGCGCGATGTTCTTCGGGATCATCTCGCCGATCAGCATGTGCAGATACGTGGCGAGGGCCAGCGCGATGGCGAAGGCGATCGGGTGGACCAGCGCGTGCGGCATGTGGACCGCCTCGAACACCGGCTCCATCAGGTGCGCGATGGCCGGTTCCGCGACCGCGCCGAGCACCAGCGAGGAGACGGTGATGCCGAGCTGGGCGGTGGCCATCATCGCGGAGATGTGTTCCAGGCCCCACAGGGTCATCCGGGCGCGCTTGTCGCCCGTCTTCGCGCGCGGCTCGATCTGGCTGCGGCGTACCGAGATCATGGCGAACTCGGCGCCGACGAAGAACGCGTTGGTCAGCAGCGTCAGGGCGCCGATGAGGAGCTGTACGGCGGTCATCGGGCCACCTCCGGCGTCCGCTCGGCGGACGGGACCGGCGCGGGTGCGGTGACCCGCAGCCGGTCGGCGCGGTGGTGGTCGACGTCGAGGACGTCCAGCCGCCAGCCGTCCAGGTCGATGACGTCGCCCTTGGCGGGGATGCGTGCCAGGTGGGTGGCGACCAGGCCGGCCAGGGTCTCGTACGGCCCGTCCGGTGCGGTCAGGCCGATGCGCGCGAGCCGGTCCAGGCGGAGCGAGCCGTCGGCCTCCCAGGCGGTGCGGCCGTCCGTCCCGGCGGGGGCGGGCAGCAGGTCCGGTATCTCGACCGGGTCGTGCTCGTCGCGCACCTCGCCGACGACCTCCTCCACGATGTCCTCGACGGTCGCCACGCCCGCCGTACCGCCGTACTCGTCGATGACGACGGCCATGGTGCGGGTCCGGCGCATGCGCTCCAGGAGGCGGTCGGCGGGCAGGCTGTCCGGCACCAGGAGCGGCGCGGTGGCCAGCTCGGTGACGGGGGTGCCGGTGCGCCGCTCCGGCTCCAGGGCCAGGACGTCGCGGATGTGCACGGTGCCGATGACCTCGTCCAGGCTGTCCCGGTAGACCGGGAAGCGGGACAGGCCGGTGGCGTGCGAGAGGTTCGCGGCGTCGGCGGCGGTGGCGTGGGCCTCCAGGGCCTTGACGTCCACGCGCGGGGTCATGACGTTCTCCGCGGTCAGCTCGCCCAGGTGCAGGGTACGTACGAACAGCTCGGCCGAGTCCGCCTCCAGGGCGCCCTCGGCGGCCGAGTGCTGGGCCAGGGCGACCAGTTCCTCGGGGCTGCGGGCGGACGCCAGCTCCTCGGCCGGTTCCAGGCCGAAGCGGCGCACGAAGCGGTTCGCGGTGCCGTTCAGGTGCCGGATGAAGGGTCCGAACGCGGTGGTGAAGCCGCGCTGCGGACCCGCGACGACCTTGGCGACGGCCAGCGGGCGGGAGATCGCCCAGTTCTTGGGGACCAGCTCACCGACGACCATCAGGACGACGGTGGAGACGACCACGCCGAGCACGGTCGCCACCGTCGAGGCGGCACCGCCCAGGCCGATCGCCCGCAGCGGGCCGCGCAGCAGCACCGCGAGGGACGGTTCGGCCAGCATGCCGATGACCAGCGAGGTCACGGTGATGCCGAGCTGGGCGCCGGAGAGCTGGAGGGTCAGGGAGCGTACGGCCTTCAGGGCGCCGTCGGCGCCGCGCTCGCCGGACTCCGCGGCACGCTCCAGGTCACCGCGCTCGACGGTGGTGAGGGAGAACTCGGCCGCCACGAAGAGGGCGCAGGCCAGGGTGAGGAGGAGGGCCAGCAGGAGCAGCAGGACCTCGGTCACCGTGCCACCCCGCTTCCCTCACGCACATACGGCGCACGCGCGCACAGGAAGGACTGCGGGCCGGCCACGGCACGGCCGGTACTGGGAGGCTCCATTACGGAACGGGACTCCTTAACGGGGTCGGCGGGCGCCGGTACCAGCCGGCTGCCCGAGGATTTCCCTCTCATGGTAAAGGACGAGCAAAAGCATGGGGAGTCCTCGAATACCCCCGGACCCCTATGCTTCTACTCGCCTGTAGAGAACAGCCGGACGGTTCCGGTTTGTTCCCCGGACGAACGTGAGAACGAACGTGAAGGAGTGAACGCCTCGATGGTGTTCAAGCGGCTGCTCGGTTCCCTCGGCGTGGGCGGGCCCACGGTGGACACGGTCCTCGCCCCGGGCGCCGCCCGGCCGGGGGGCGTGCTGCCGGGCCACGTCCAGCTGGTCGGCGGCACCGCCGACCACGATGTCGAGCACGTCGCACTGGAGCTGGTGGCCCGCGTCGAGGCCGAGCACGGCGGCCACGGGGAGGACGAGGGCGTCGTCGTCTTCGGCCGGCACACCGTCGGCGGGGATTTCCGGCTCGCGGCGGGCGAGCGGCGCAGCGTGCCGTTCACGGTGCCGCTGCCCTGGGAGACACCGGTCACCGAGCTCTACGGGCAGCCCCTGGGCACCGTGCTCGGTGTGCGCACCGAGCTGGCGGTCGCCGGCGCCCGGGACAAGGGCGACCTGGACCGGCTGACCGTGGCGCCCCTGCCCGCCCAGGAGGCCGTCCTGGAGGCCTTCGGGCAGCTCGGCTTCGGCTTCCGCTCCGCCGACCTGGAGTACGGCCGCATCGGCGGCACCGGGCAGCAGCTGCCCTTCTACCAGGAGATCGAGCTCACCCCGCCCCCTCGGTACGCCCACCAGGTCAACGAGATCGAGCTGACCTTCCTGGCCGTGCCCGGCGCCCTCGAGGTGGTGCTGGAGGCGGACAAGCGCGGCGGTCCGTTCGCCGACGGGCACGACGCCCTCAGTCGCTTCACCGTCTCCCACGAGGGTGCGGCCGGGCCGCGGGACTGGAACGCCCTCGTCGACGGCTGGGTCCGGGAACTGGTCGAGCACCGGGCGTCGTACGGCTCCCACGCCGTGTACGGGCACGAGTCCGGGGCCCTGTCCGGCGGCGCCGGACTCGCGGTGGGGGTCGCCGGCGGTCTGGTGGCGGCCGAGGTCGTCGACGAGGTGGGGGACTTCTTCGAGGGCGAGCCCGAGGACGAGTCCGAGGACGGCTTCGCGGACGGCTTCGCGGACGGCTTCGAGGACGAGGGGGACGCCTGATAACTTCTACAAGGGTGTAGAAACTCACCCCTCCCGACCCGTACGGAGTTCTCATGGCCCTGTGGGACCGCTTCAAGGAGTCCGCGTCGCAGATGCAGACGCAGCTCGTGGCGAAGAAGAACGACCTCAAGAGCGGCGCCTTCCGCGACGCGAGCATGGCGATGTGCGCGCTGGTCGCGGCAGCCGACGGCAGCGTCGACCCGTCCGAGCGGCAGCGCGTGGCCCAGCTGCTCGGAACCAACGAGGTGCTGCGGAACTTCCCCGCCGACGATCTGCGCCGCCGCTTCGAGGCCAACCTGGACAAGCTGACCGCCGACTTCGCCTTCGGCAAGGTCGGCGTCCTCCAGGAGATCGCCAAGGCGAAGAAGAAGCCCGCCGAGGCACGGGCCGTGGTGCAGATCGGCATCGTGATCGGCGGCGCCGACGGGGACTTCGACAAGGACGAGCGGGCCGTGGTCCGCGAGGCGTGCTACGCCCTGGACCTGCCGCCGCACGAGTTCGACCTCTGAGGCCCCCGGCCCCGGCCCCGACCTCCGCCGACTTTGCCGTAGATTCCGTGCGGGCCCGTGCCGCGGGCCCGCACCGTACGCCCACAGGGGAGCGCCGTGTTCGGACTGAGCGAGCTCGCGATCATTCTCATCGTCGTCATTGCCGTTCTCGCCGCCAGGAAGCTCCCCGAGCTGACCCGCTCGGCGGGCAAGTCGGCCCGCATCCTCAAGGCCGAGGCCCGCGCGGCGAAGGCCGAGGAGCGGACGCCGGCGGAGGACCGGGAGGCGCCGCGCGTCATCCGGGGTGAGGCGGTCCGCCGCGAGGACACCGCGGACGGCGGGCCCGCGGCCCCCACCTCCCAGGGCTGAGCCACCTCACCTCACGCGTCGGCCTCGCGGCCGCCACCGCGCGTGCGGTGCGGGCCCATCTCCCGCAGGACGTCGCCGAGTTCGGCGGCGGTGAGCGCGGGGGCGGGCAGGGGCGACGGGACCGGCGCGGTGCGCAGGCCGCCGAGGAGCAGGGCGAGGGGGCGGCGCCAGGCGTCCGGCGCGGTCGCCGCGGTCAGGGCCGGGACGGCACGGCCCAGTGCCGCGAGCGCGAACAGGACGTCCTCGGCGGTGACGTCGGCGCGGACGGTGCCCTCGGCGCGGCAGCGGGACAGCAGCGAGTCAACGGTCCGGCGGTTGTGCTCGTGCACGGCCTCCAGGCTGTCGACGCCCCGCAGGTGCGTGGTCATGAGGTCGTTGGTGCCGCGGTCGGCGGCCAGGGTGCCGAAGACCGCGTCGAGATAGGCGGTGAGGCCCGCCCAGGCGTCCGTGGCGTTCCTGGCCCGCTCGCCGGCGTCCATCGTGCCGGTCAGCGAGTCGCGGAAGACGGCGTCCACGAGCGCGGCGCGGGTGGGGAAGTGGCGGTAGAGCGTCGCGTTGCCGACGCCCGCCCGGCGCGCGATCACGTCCAGCGGCGCGTCCAGGCCCTCCTCGGTGAACACCTCGTGGGCCGCCCCCAGCAAAAGCTCCCGGTTGCGCCGCGCGTCGCGTCGCTGCCGGGGCGCTCCGTCGCGTGCGCCGACGGTCATCCCTCACCCTCCGGGTCGTACGAACCGGGGAGTGCTCCCCGAGCCAGCGGTGCCGATGCTATCGTCGAACCTCTAAATGGGGAATATTCCCCGTTTCATCTCTTCCTGCACCGGGAGGCCCCATGTCCGCGCCCACCGTCGAGGAACTGGCCGCCCTGCGGGCACGGGGCGCCGTGCACCGGGTGCTCGTGCCGGGCAGCGGGGAGAGCCGGCTGGTCGTGACGCGCGAGGCGGCGCGGGCCGCGCTCACCGATCCGCGGCTGCGCAACGACATCCGGCACTCCGCGTCCTGGCGCACCGACGGCGGGCACGCCATCGGCCGCAACATGCTCCAGAGCGACCCGCCGCTCCACACCCGGCTGCGGCAGCTCGTGGCCGGCCACTTCACGGCGGGACGGATCGCCGCGCTGCGCCCGCGTGTCGAGCGCGTCGCGGGCGACCTGCTGGCGGCGCTGCCGCGGCAGGGCACGGCGGACCTGGTCGGCCGGTACGCGCTGCCGCTGCCGGTCACGGTGATCTGCGACCTGCTGGGCGTCCCGGAGACCGACCGGGCGGGCTTCCACACCTGGTCGAACGAGCTGGTCATGCCCACCTCCCCCGAGGCGGCGGCAGCGGCGGCCGGCGCGCTGACCGGCTACCTCACCGAACTGACCGACCACAAGCGCCGCGCCCCGGACGGCACCCTGCTCAGCGACCTGGCCGCCGCCGCGGACGGCGGCGCCCTCACGGCCGAGGAGCTGCTCGGCATGGCCTTCCTCCTCCTCGTCGCCGGCCACGAGACGACCGTCAACCTGATCTCCGCCACCCTCCACAGCCTGCTCACCCACCCCGACCAGCTCGCCCGCCTGCGCGCCGAGCCGGACCTGACCGAGCGTGCCGTCGAGGAGTCGCTGCGGTACAACTCCCCCGTACACGCCACCGCGTTCCGCTTCGCGGCCGAGCCGCTGGAGCTGGCGGGCACCCGGATCGCCGCCGGCGACTCGGTACTCGTCTCCCTCGCCGCCGCCTCCCGCGACCCCGGCCACTTCCCCGACCCCGACCACTTCGACATCGGCCGCCGGGCGCAGGGCCACCTCGGCTTCGGCCACGGCCTCCACCACTGTCTCGGCGCCCCGCTGGCCCGCGTCGAGGCCGCCGTCGCCGTACGGCTGCTCCTCGGGCGGCACCCCGCGCTCGCCCTCGCCGCCGACCCGGCGACGCTCACCTGGCGCACCAGCACCCTGCTGCGGGGTCTGGCGGAACTTCCGGTGCGCCTCGGCTGACCGCCCGCCGCGTCCCGAACGGCTCAGGAGGGATCCTCCGGTACGGCGGACAGCAGGCTGTGCACGACCGGTCCCGCCGAGCCGCCGCCCGTGACGCCCTCCTCGACCACCACGGCGACGGCCACGTTGCCCCGGTGGGCGACGAGCCAGCCGTTGTTGTCCTGGTCGTCGGAGACCTCGGCGGTACCGGTCTTCGCGCCGATCTCGCCGGGCAGGCCGGCCAGGGCGTGCGCGGTGCCGTCGGTGACGGTGGCCCGCATCAGTTCGCGCAGCTGGGTGGCGACCTCGTCGGGGAGCGGCTCGGTGCGGGTCTCGTCCGGATGGCCTGCGGTGACGGACGGCTGGTGGAACTCGCCGGAGACCGCGGTGGCCGTTACCGACGCCATGATCAGGGGGTTGGCCTGGACGCGGCCCTGCCCGATCATCGACGCGGCCTTCTCCGTCTCGTCCTTGGGCACCGGCACGGAGCCGTCGTACGTCGGGATGCCGATGTGCCACTCCTGCCCGACCCCGAAGTAGGTGCGGGCGACCTTGCCCAGCTCTCCGTCGTCGAGCTTGCCGCGCAGGCTGATGAACGCGGTGTTGCACGACTCGGTGAAGTCCTTGCGGAAGGTGGCGCCGGGGTACTCGGACGTCTCGACGTTGTGGAACTCCTTCCCGACGGTCAGGTACTTGGGGCAGTCCACCACGTCGTCGGGCTGGACGGCGCCCTTGAGCAGCAGGGCGCTGCTGGTGACGATCTTCCAGGTGGAGCCGGGCGCGTAGGTGCCGGAGGCGGCGCGGTTGAAGCCGGTGGCGGGGGAGTTGGCGAGGGCGAGGACCTCGCCGTTGTCGATGCGCAGGGCGACGAGGGCGGCGTTCTTGCCGTCGGCCTCGGTGAGGGCCCGCTCGGCGGCGGACTGCCAGGTGGCGTCCAGGGTGGTGCGGACGGGCTTGCCGTCCGTCGCCGGGTCGGGCCGCATCCCGAAGCTCGCCTCGGTGCGCACGGTCTCGCCGGTGGCCCGGTCGATCAGCTCGACCGCGCCGCGCGGTCCGCCACCGGAGCTGCCGGCGAGCCGGCCGAGGAGCGGGGCCAGGGACGGGTACTCGCCGCCCGAGAGGGAGGTCCCGTCGCGGTCGGTGACGTTCGGCGGGGTCGTCTCCTCGCGTTCGAGCCGGAACTTCTCCGTGTCGCTCAGCCGCGGGTGCACCAGGGACAGCCGCCAGTCCACCTTCCAGCCGCCGTCCTCCTGTTCGCGCAGCGGCAGCCGCGACTCGTACGACCAGGTGCCCAGGCCCTTGATCGGCATCTTCGCGGTGAAGGGGACGCCGAGGGTGCCGTCCTCGGCCTCCTTCGCCTCCCCCGCCGCCGTCAGCCGCGGCTCGCCGATGTCGAGGCCCGCGGTGAAGCTCTGCAGCACCTCCTGCGCCGTGCCGGGTCTGGTGGTGCGGCCGGCCGCGCTCGGCAGGCGCCCGGCGGCCCAGTCGGCGAGGAACGCGCGCGCCTGCTTCATCGCGGCGGGGTCGGGACCGTCGTCGCCGCGTGCGAAGGGCCCGAACCCGGCGGCGTAGGAGCCGCCCGCGGCGATGGCGAGCACGACCCCCACCGCGGCCACGGCCCGCACACCGTTGCGCGGCCCGCGGCGGGGCGGAGGGGTGGAGTAAGGGGAGTCCGGCATCAGGGTTCCTGTCCGTGGGTCGGGCCGCGTCGCCGGTCAGGCGGCGGCGAAGAAGTCGAGGATCGTGTCGGTGGCGTTCAGGGCCTTGCTGGTGGGGCCGAACCCCTTGGGCGGGGTGATCGACGAACCCGGCCAGGTGTGACCGGCGTCGTCGACGACCAGGAGCTCGACGGTGGCCTCCCGGCCGTCGCCGGAGGCGTCGGAGGCGTCGGAGGCGTCGGAGGCGTCGGAGGCGTCGGGATCCTCCCTCAGGCGCCAGACGGTCCGGTCGTAGCCCTTCCTGTCCTCCGTGACCGGCTCGCCCGCGCCACCCGCCGCGAACGCCTCCGCGCTGTCCCGGGCCGAGAGGCTCGGCAGGATCGGCTCCTCGGGGTCCGGCGGCGGGGAGGGCCAGCCCGCGAGGGGGCGTACGGGATCGTCGGCGCCGTAGACGACCATGACGGGGACGGGCCCCGTGGGCTCGACCGCGGCGGCGCCCGCGGGCAGTTGCCCGGAGACCGAGGCGGCTCCCGCCAGCAGGCCGGGACGCTGGGCGGCCATGCGCAGCGCCATCGAGCCGCCGTTGGAGAACCCGGCGACGTAGACCCGCTCGGGGTCAGCCCGCTCGGTGCGCACCAGGTGCTTGATCAGTGCCTCGGTGAACCGCACGTCGAGGTCGGGATCCGGACGCCGCTCGGTGGCCTGCGTACCCGCGCCCCAGCCGTTGTCGAGTCCCTCGGGGTAGGCGACCAGCATGCCGCGCGCCCCGGCGGCCTTCTCCAGCCGGGTCTTCTCGCGCATCTCGGCGGCGTCGGCGCCGCGGCCGTGGAAGGCGATGACGAGAGGCCTCCGGCCGTCGTCGGCGGCGGCGGGCCGGTGCAGGAGGTACCGGCGGGTGTGGCCGTCGGCCCGCAGCTGTCCGCGGACCCCCAAGGCCGCGGACGGCGTGGCGCCGGTCGGGGACGTGCTGCTCGCCGACGGCGCCGGGTCCGGGCTTCCGGACTCCCGGCCACCGGACTCGGTGGCACAGCCGGCCAGGGGGAGGGCGAGGGCGAGGGCGAGCGCGGCGGGCCACCGGCGCGGGCGGAGCGAGAGGTCACGGAAGGAGCGCATGCCCCCGAGGACAGCAACCCCACCGGGCCCCTGTCCAAGATTGATATGAATGTCGGATCGATCAATCCCCGATATGATTACTGGTCGTGGACCTGGTGCGGCACCTGGAGTGCTTCGTGGCTGTTGCAGAAGAGTCACACTTCGGGCGTGCCGCGGCCCGCCTCGGCATGGCGCAGCCGCCCCTGTCGCAGCGCATCCAGCGGCTGGAGAAGGAGTTGGGCGTCCGGCTCTTCGAGCGCACCAGCCGCCAGGTGGCGATCACCGAGGCGGGCACGCTGCTGCTCGCCGAGGCCCGTGAGCTGCTCGCCCGCTCCGAGTCCTTCCGGGCCGCCGCGCGCCGTATCCGGGACGGCGAGACCGGCCTGCTGCGCGCCGCCCTGTCCCCCGACATCTCCGGCGAGACCGTCGCCGCGCTGCTGGCGGACTTCCGGCGCCGGCACGCCGGCCTGGAGCTGGAGCTGCACGAGCTGTCCACCGCCCAGCAGCTCGCCTCCTTCGCCGCCCACGAGCTGGACGTCGGCCTCATCCACCATCCCTGCGACGTCACCGGCCTGGAGCTGGGCCCGGTCCTGCGCCGCGACCTCGGCGTGCTGCTGCCGCGCGGGGCCGCCCAGGCGGAGCTGGACGAGGTGCCGCTCGCCTCCCTCGCCGGATACGACCTGGTCCTCTTCCCGCGTGCCGGCGCCCCCGCCGTCTACGACGACCTGCTCACCGCCTGCGCGCGGGGCGGCTACACGCCCGCCGCCGTACGGCACGGCCAGGGCGCCAGCTTCGTACGCGGCCTGGTGCTGTCGTCCGGCGCCGTCGCCCTCGGCCCCCGCGACACCCAGCTCGCCGCCCCCGCCGACGGGGACCTGGTGTGGCGCCCGCTGACCGGGGCCCCGCTGGCCTGGCGGCACTCCGTGGCCTGGCCCAAGGGGCGCGGCGACGCCGCCGTCGGCGCCTTCGCGGACGCGGCCACGCACGCCCTGCGCACCACGGCCGGCGCCCGCTCGGAGGCACCCGCCCGGCCACTGCACCTTCGCCCGGCATCGGAGTTCTGGCTGTGACCGACATCGTTACCGGACGCCTCCAGGCCGCTTTCGCCGACGCCGGGGTCACCGGGTGGCTGCACGCCGTCGACATCGACTCCGGTGCGCAGATCGGGGCCGGGGCGGACCAGCCGGTGTGCACGGCCAGTGTCCACAAGGTGTGTGTGCTGGTGACGCTGCACGAGCTGGCGGCGGCCGGGGTGCTGGACCTCACCGAGCAGGTCGAGTGCCCGCCGGCCGGACGCACCCCGGGGCCCACCGGGCTGGCGGCCATGCTGGACCCGGTCCGGCTGTCGCTGCGCGACGCGGCGTTCCTGATGATGTCCGTCAGCGACAACACCGCCGCCGACCTGCTGCTGCGCCGGGTCGGCCTGGACGCCGTCAACCGCACCACGGACCGGCTCGGCCTCACCCGCACGCGGGCGGTGTCCGGCTTCGGCGAGATGCTCGCCCTCATGCGCGAGGACGCCGGTCCCGCCGGTACCCGGGCGCTGACCGACCCGCACGTCATCACCCGGCTCCGCGCCCTGGACCCGGCCCGCACCAACCGCAGCACCCCCCGCGACATGACCCGCCTGCTCACCGCCCTCTGGCGGGACGAGGCCTGCCCGCCCGAGTACGGCGCCGCCGCGCGCCGCGTCATGGGCCTCCAGGTCTGGCCGCACCGCCTGGCCTCGGGCTTCCCCTTCGACGACGTCCACGTGGCCGGCAAGACCGGCAGCCTGCCGACCCTGCGCAACGAGATCGGCGTCGTCGAATACCCCGACGGCGGCCGCTACGCCGTGGCCGTCTTCACCCGCACCGCCCACACCGCGGCCGTCCTCCCCGCGGCGGACGCGGTGATCGGCACGGCGGCCCGGATCGCGGTGGACGCGCTGCGGGCACCGTGAGGCGGCGGGCGGGTGGTCCCTCCCGGCGGCGACAACGGCGGGGGCGTCAGCCGTCGTTGTCGCGCCAGCGGCCGCCGCTCGGCGCCGAGTCGAAGCGGGTCGCCGCCGAGGCGTTGCCGCTGAAGTCGTTGCCGGAGACCCGGCCGCCGGTCCAGGTGGCCTCGTGCGCGATCCACAGGGCGTGCGTCTGGGTGCGCGGGTGCCCGTCGTCCCGGACGCGGTTGCCGTGCACGTACGGGTGGGTGACGGCCGCGGCGGCGGTGAGGCCGGTGCGCGGGGCGGGGGAATCCGGGAGGCGGTAGGCGGCGCCGGTCCCGGGGACGGCGTCGGACGGCCAGGCGGTCCGTGCGCCGGGGCGCCGCGGGGCGAGCGTGAGTCCGGTCGCGGAGTTGTCGGTGACCACGGCGGTGACCTCGGCGTCGGCTTCGGCGTCCGGGGCGCCCACCGTCAGCGTCTTGCCGCGGTGGCCGCCGGGGAGCCAGTCGGCGTGCGGGTCGGTCAGGGACAGCGGGCCGCAGGTCACGCCCTCGCCGCCGCCCTCCGACGCCGGCGCGGCGCGGCGGCCGTTGTCGCGGATCCGGTTGCCGAAGATCGCCGGCTCTTGCAGCGGGGCGTCGACGCGGATGCCGTCCAGGGCGTTGTCGTGGATGTCGTTGGACTCCAGCACGATGTCCGTGGCGGGCTCCTGGTCGCCGCCGGCCAGGTTGTGCTGCCAGTAGCCGTACCGCCCGTTGTCGCTGACGCGGTTGCCGCGGAAGGCGTACGGGCCCGGGGTGTTGCCGAGCGCGATCCCGTCGCCCACGTTGCCGTCGATCACGCACCCGGTGACGATGCCGCCGCGCCCGCCGACGCTCGTCGTGCCCTGCGCCGACACGTCGAACCCGGCGACGTGGTTGCCGAGCATCGTGCAGCCGGTGACCAGCAGGCCGTCGGCGCCCCAGTCGGAGATGCCGTAGCGGTTGCCCTCGGTGTGGCAGGCGGTGAGGCGGATGCCGCGGGGCGGGATCCAGGCGTCCTGCTGGAGTTCGAGGAAGATGCCGTTGGTGCCGTTCCCGGTGGCCGTGCAGTCGGTCACCGCCAGCCGCTCGACCGGACCCCAGCCGCCGACCCCGATCCCGATGCCCGCGCCGCCCATGGCCTCGCCGGGGTCCTGCCGTCCGCACCGTTCGGCCAGCACGCCCTCGACGACGGTGTCCTGGAGGAAGTCGCACCCGAAGCCGGTGGCTGCGGTGTCGTGGATGTACAGGTCGGTGAAGCGCCCGCGCAGTACGTACTGCAGGCCGAGCCCCTTGGCCAGCACCTCGTACTCCTCGGTCTCGACCCCGGAGCCGTCGATCTCGAAGCGGGCGAAGGTGACGTCGGCGATGTGGTTGTCCCGCCCGGCGCCGTGCTGGGCGGTGGTGAACCAGGCCAGCGGGACCGGCTGCGTGGGGGCGCCCGGGTTGCTGAGCGCGAAGCAGGTGGCACCGCGTCCGGCGCCGATCAGTGAGACGCCGCTGCGCCAGAGCACGGGCCGGTCCCGGATCACGTACCGCCCGGCGGGCACCCGCACGGTGCGCGGCCGCCCGTCGGCGGCGGTGGCGTCGCCCAGCGCGTCCACCAGCTTCTGCAACGCCGGCCGGTCGTCGGCGGTGCCGTCCCCGGCCAGGCCGTACTCATGGGCGTCGGCCGTCAACGGCGCGGTCATGGGGCGCTCCTTCCACCGGCGGTGCGAGGGGCGGCGGGCTCGGGAACGGCGCCGCCGCGGTGTGCCGGGTACCAGCGACCGGCCGCCTTCAATCACGGCGGGCGCCCCTCGGGACCCCTCGGGACCCTCCGGGAGACCATTACGGACATTCCTGGCGCTTTATCTCATTTGGGGGTACATAATCAGAACATGAGTACGGCAACGTATGAACTGCTGGCCGCGTCCTCGCACGCGCTCAACGTGACGATCGCCTTCATCGGCGGGCTGGTCATCGCCGGCGCGCTGATCTGGGCCGTACGCATGGGCCTGCGGGTCATGGAACGCGAGTCCGAACGCCCCCACGCCGACGAGCACGGCCGACTCCCCGCGACCGGCGCCGTCCACGAGGAACGGGAGGCGCGGGAACCCGACGAGATCCCGCTCGCGGCGGACGGAAGCCCACGGCTCATGCCGTACCAGCTCCACCACTCGGGCAGCCGCCGGGGCGAGGACCAGAACCGCCGCCGCTGGCTGCCGGGATCGAGCGGAGCCTTCGGCAGCGGCGGATCGGGACACGTGTGACCCGGCCGCACCACGGGCTCCCGCCCGGAGCGGGCAGCCTGTGGGCCGGCGGGATTCCTCCGTCCGGCCTGACGCCGGTGTGCGCGCCGGCCTCCGCCGACCTTCACTGAAGGGGACCCGCGTGCTCTCGCGGGACGTGTACTCACCAGGTCCCTGGAGGCGGCATGACCGGTCACAGCGTGCGTGGGGCAGTCGGCGTGGTGGTGCTGGCGGGTGTCGTACTGACCGGCTGCTCCGACGGCGGCGGCGACGGTGACGTGCCGTCGGACGCCGGCAGCGTGGCGGCCAGCCGGGCCGCGTCGGCCGCCTCCTCGCTGGCCTCCCAGGGCGCGGACGCCGTGGCGTCGGCCACCGCGGAGGCCGGACGGTGGCTGGAGGACATCCGCGAGGGCGCCGACGTCAAGGGCGACGTGCGACTGGGCGGCCCGGAGACCGACGCCGACGGACGCACCACCGTCGAGGTCACCGTCCGCAACACCGCCGACTCGACGAAGTCCTTCGCGGTGCAGGTCGACTACACGGACCCGGGCGGCACGCTGCTCGACACGGCCGTCGTGACCGTCCCCGACGTCCCCGCCGGGAAGTCCGCCCGCGCCACCGCCCGCAGCAGCCACGACCTGTCCGGGGACGTGCGCGCGGTGGTGGCCCGGGCCGTGCGCTACTGACACCCGGGCCCCGCGTCGAGGACGGGGCCGCCGGCTCGGCACCACCGCGCGCGGACCGGCGGTCGTCGACCGCCCGCCGCCGGCCCCGGACATCCCCGCGGGCCGCCTACAGCGCCAGCCACACCGTCGTGTCGGGGCCCAGGCGGCCGTCGTCCAGCGGTGCGCTGCTCAGCAGCACCTCCCCGGCCGGCAGGTCGACCGTCGTGCCGGAGAGGTTGGTGACACAGCGCCACCTGTCCGAGCGGTCGAACCGGAGGACCCCGGCCGGGACGTCGTCCGCCCAGGTCAGCGACTCGCCGTCGAGCAGCTTGCGGCGCAGGCGCAGGGCCGTGCGGTACAGCTCCAGGGTCGAGCCCTCCACTCCGTCCTGTGCCTGGACGGAGTACGACGCGAAGTCCGGCGGCTGCGGCAGCCACGCCGCGCCCGCGCCGAAGCCGTACGACGGCCCGCCCGTCGTCCACGGCAGCGGCACCCGGCATCCGTCGCGGCCCTTGCGGACGTGCCCGGTCTGCTCCCAGATCGGGTCCTGGAGCACCTCGGTGGGCAGGTCGGCCACCTCGGGCAGGCCCAGCTCCTCGCCCTGGTAGACGTACGCCGAGCCGGGCAGCGCCAGCATCAGCAGTGTCGCCGCACGGGCCCGGCGCAGGCCGGCCGCCGCGTCGACGGCCGGTGCGTGGCCGCCGGACAGCAGCCAGGCGTCGGTGTCGGTGCCCGGCGGCAGGACCAGGCGGGTGGCGTGGCGCACCACGTCGTGGTTGGAGAGCACCCAGGTCGCCGAGGCGCCGGCGGCGTGCGCGTCGGCCAGCGAGCCGGTGATGATCTCGCGCAGCTCCGCCGCGTCCCAGCCGCCCTGGAGGTACTCGAAGTTGAACGCCTGCCCCAGCTCGTCCGGGCGGGCGTACAGCGCGCGCCGGGCGCCCGGCACCCACGCCTCGGCCACCGCCATGCGGGGCGGGGTGTAGGCGTCGAGGATCTTGCGCCAGTCGCGGTAGACCTCGTGGACGTCGTCGCGGTCGTAGAACGGGTGGGTGCCGGGGGCGAACTCCGCGAGCGCCGCCTCGCTGCTCAGTTCGGGGGAGCCGAGGTCGCGCAGCGGCTCGGTCAGGTCCTTGACCAGCGCGTGCGCCACGTCGACGCGGAAGCCGTCGACGCCCCGGTCGCACCAGAACTTCAGCGTGGTGCGGAAGTCGGCGCGGACCTGCTCGTTCTCCCAGTTCAGGTCCGGCTGCTCGGGGGTGAAGAGGTGGAGGTACCACTGTCCGTCGGGCACCCGCTCCCAGGCGCTGCCGCCGAAGACGGACTGCCAGTCGGTGGGCGGGAGTTCCCCTCGCTCGCCGCGGCCGTCGCGGAAGACGTAGCGGTCGCGGGCCGCGGCACCCGGGCCCGCGTCCAGAGCCTCCCGGAACCACGCGTGGCGGTGCGAGGTGTGGTTGGGGACCAGGTCGACGATCACCTTGAGGCCCAGCCGGTGGGCTTCGGCGGCCATCGCGTCGAAGTCGTCCAGGGTGCCCAGACGCGGGTCGACGTCGCGGTAGTCGTCGACGTCGTAGCCGCCGTCGGCGAGTTCGGACGGGTAGAACGGGCTGAGCCACAGGGCGTCGACGCCCAGGGCCGCCAGATGGGTCAGGCGCTGGGTGATGCCGCGCAGGTCGCCGAGCCCGTCGCCGTCGGCGTCGGCGAAGCTGCGGGGGTAGACCTGGTAGATGACGGCCTGCCGCCACCAGTTGGGGTCCTTGGACGACAGGTCGGGCGTGCGGGTGGTGCTGCGTACGGTCACGCGGTCTCCTTCGCGATGCGTGCGGGCGACACGAATAGATCTGTCCACATCACCCGAAAAGCGAACCCGCGCGCCCGCGACGCGCCGGTGCGCTACCCGCCGGTGCGCTCGACCGCCCCCAGGTAGAGCCTCACGTACCGCGCCACGTCCACGTCCAACGCGACGTCCACCAGCGGCTGTTCGCGGGTTCCCTCGTGCAGCTCGGACTCGCCGGGGCGGATCCGGCGGTCGACGAGGGTCTGGCCGCGGGCCGGTCCCGGTGCCAGCGACACCTCGACGGGCAGCCGGTGCGTGGTCAGGCCCTGCGGGTCGAGCACCGCGCAGACCGCGCCCGCGTCGCCGAGGCCGCCGCCGGGGTCCGACTCGTCGGTGGCGGGGCCGCGGTGGGCGAGCAGCTCACCGGCGAGCCGGGTGCCGGGCTCGGCGCTCGCCCGCAGACGGCGCACGTCCGGTCCCGGGACGATCACCCGCTGGAACACGTCCAGCCCGTACATCGTGATCGGCACTCCCGCGGTGAGCAGGATCGCGGCGGCCTCCGGGTCGTGCCACACGTTGAACTCGGCGACCGGCGTCGCGTTCCCGGTGGCCACCGCGCCGCCCATGAACACGATCCGCTCGATGTGGGCGGTGACCTCCGGGTGGGTGCGCAGCAGCAGCGCGATGTTGGTCGCCGGAGCCGTGGGGATCAGGGTGACCGGCCGGGGAGAGGCGAGGATCTCCCGGCGCAGCAGGGTCACCGCGTCCACGTCGACGGGGGTGCGGGTGGGCGCGGGCAGACCGAGGTCGCCCATGCCGTCGTGCCCGTGCACGTGCCGGGCGGTGCGTACGCCCTCGATCAGCGGGCGCTCGGCACCCCGGGCGACGGGGACGTCCGGGGCGCCGGCCTGCTCCAGCACGGTCAGGGTGTTCCGTACGACCCCCTCCACGTCGGTGTTCCCGGCCACGCAGGTGACGGCGCGCAGGTCGAGCCCGGGGTGGCGGACGGCCAGCAGCAGGGCCAGCGCGTCGTCGATGCCGGTGTCGCAGTCGATGATCACCGGAACGGTCTGCCGGCCGGGGTCGGTCGTCACGGCGGGACTCCTCGGGCTCAGTGGGGGGCGCGGGTCCCGGTGACCCTACGCGGGCTCACGCGGATTCCCACAGCTCGGGGCCGCGCGCCCGGACCCGGCCGGCGATCCGCCGCAGCAGCTCCGCGCCGGGCACCCGCCCGGGCCGGCGCCCGTCCCGCAGCCGTACGTCCGCCAGGTCGCCGCCCGCCGCCTCCCGCGCGCCGATCACCGCCTGGTACGGCACCTTCCGCGCCGCCCGGACGCGGGCGCCGAGGGTGCCCTGCTCCGGTCCGGCGACCTCGGCGCGCAGTCCGTGCTCACCGGCCCGCCGTACGAGGTCGTACGCCGGGTCCTGCTGCGCCTCACCGACCGGCAGCACCACCAGCTGCACCGGCGCCAGCCACGCCGGGAACGCCCCGCCGTACGCCTCGATCAGGTGCGCGACCACCCGCTCCACGCTGCCGATGACGCTGCGGTGCACCATGACCGGGCGGTGCCGGGCACCGTCGGGGCCGGTGTAGCGCAGGCCGAAGCGTTCGGGCTGGTGGAAGTCGATCTGGACGGTGGAGAGGGTGGCCTCGCGCCCGGCCGCGTCCGCGACCTGCACGTCGATCTTGGGTCCGTAGAAGGCGGCCTCGCCCTCCACCGCCTCGTACGGCAGCCCGTCCAGGGCCTCCTCCAGCAGGGCGGTGGCCCGCCGCCACAGCTCCGGGTCGGCGACGTACTTTCCGCCCGGGCCGGGCAGCGAGAGGCGGTAGCGGGCGGCCCGGATGCCGAGGTCGGCGTGGGCGCGGCGGATGAGGCCGAGGGCGGCGCGGGCCTCGGCGGCGGCCTGGTCCGGGGTGCAGAAGATGTGCGCGTCGTTGAGGTGGATGGCCCGCACACGGGTCAGACCGCCGAGCACGCCGGACGGTTCGGAGCGGTACATGGCGCCCAGCTCGGCGATCCGCAGGGGCAGTTCCCGGTAGCTGTGGGAGCGGGAGCGGTAGACCAGGGCGTGGTGGGGGCACAGACTCGGGCGGAGCACGACCTCCTCCGCGCCCAGCTCCATCGGCGGGAACATGTCGTCGCGGTAGTGCTCCCAGTGACCCGAGATCTCGTACAGCTCGCGTTTGCCGAGGACGGGCGAGTACACGTGCCGGTAGCCGGCCCGGCGCTCCGCCTCGCGGACGTACTCCTCCAGGGTGTGGCGGACGACCGCCCCGTCGGGCAGCCAGTACGGCAGGCCCGCGCCCATCAGGGGGTCGGTGTCGAACAGCCCGAGTTCGCGGCCGAGGCGGCGGTGGTCGTGGCCGGGGCCGGGGGCGGGGGCGGGGATTCGGTCGTGGTTCTGGTCCTGGTCCTGGTTCTGGTTCTGGTTCTGGTTCTGGTCCTGGTCGTGCACGGGGTCTCCTCAAGACGGAGGACGAGCACCACGCGAAGAAGCCCCGGGGCGCTCGCCCCGGGGCTTCGGAATCTGCTCAGCAGTCAGCGCGCCGGGACACTCCCCGGCGTCGTCATCAGGAAATGGCGGGCGCGCTTCATGGACGCGACGGTACCCGCGGGCGGACGCCGCCGCGAGCCGTTTTACGCCGGGCGCCTCACCCGGACGGCCCCGCACGCTGGTGGTGGGGCGGGGGCGGTGGTGCCGTGGAGGGTGCGACCGATCCGGAACGGCGCCGGTCGCCCCGGCCCGCCAGGAGGCACCTGTGCAGCATGCCCCCGCCGCCCGTCCCCTGCTCGTCCCCGCGCTCTCGGCGGCGCTGGCGCTGGCGGTGGCCGCCTGTTCCGCCGGCGGCCGGGCGACGGAGCGGCCCGCGGGCACCGCGCCCGCGACCGCGCAGTCCCCGGCCACGCTTCCCTCGCCCGCCGTGCCGCCCGCGCTCACCCGGGGGCAGGCGCGGGCGGCCCTGATCACGGAGGCCGACCTGGGGGAGGCGTGGGTGCCGACGCGGGGTGCCGCGACCTGGCGGGACCAGGTGCTCAAGGCCACCGCCGAGCGGCCCGACTGCGGGCGGCTGCTGGACGTCCTCTACACCGAGGAGCTCTTCGGCGCCGCCATCGTCCCCAGGGCCATGACCGCCCTGGACGACGCGGCCGGCGGGGCCCAGCTGCACTACCGGGTCACCTCGTACCGCGCGGCCGACATCGACAGGGTGCTGACCTGGCTCGGGACGCTGCCGGACACGTGCGGGCGGTTCACGGCCCGGGCCGCCCGCGGCACCGCCCTGGACGTCCGGGTCACCGACCTGACCACACCGGAGGCGGGGGACGCCCGGCAGGGCCTGCGGGTGACGGTGGACGCCGAGGGTGCCGTCCTCACCGTGGACCTCGTCGCCGTGCGCGTGGGCGACGACGCGATCAGCCTCACCAACGGCGCCCTGGGCGAACCGGCCGACGACGCCACCTGGACGGCCGTCGAGGCGGGGACAGAGCGGCTGACGGAAGCCCGGCGGCAGGGGCGGGCACAGGTCTAGCGACGACCGCGACGACGCCGCTGGGGACACCGTCCACCGACGGCCGACGACAGTGCCGCCGGGGCACCGCCTACCAGTCGTCGCGGTCGAGGCGCCGGCGGTGGGCGAGTACGTCGCGGGCCACGTCGTGGGCGGTGTGGCCGCGTACGAACGCGTCGGCGCGCAGGCGGGCCAGGGCCTCGTCGGCGCCGACTCCCAGCTGGGCCATGATCATGCCGACGGCCTGGTAGACCTCGTCGTGTTCACCGGCCAGCCGGTCCAGCCAGGTTTCCTCCCCGCGCGGCAGCGCCATCAGCGCCGTCGTCATGACGCCCGCCACGAGTCGCGCCAGGCGCAGCTGCGGACCGGTCAGCGGGCCGGGGGTGTCCCGGTAGAGGTCGAGGGTGCCCAGGCACCCGGCGTCGCCGCCCAACGGCAGGGCGTACACCGCCCGGACGCCGACGGCCGTCGCCTGCTGGGCGAAGACGGGCCACCGGCCGGCGTCGGCAGTGGCCGTCAGATCGCAGGCGAGCACCGGAGCGCCCGACTCGGCGGCGCTCACACACGGACCGTCGCCCAGCGTGGCCTGGAGCTCCGCCAGGTACGTCGCCCGGTCGCCGCTGGCGCACAGCCGTACCGGCACGCCGTCGCCGCGCAGCGACGCGCTCGCGCCGGTCACCGGCAGCAGCCGTACGGCCGTCTCGCACAGGCGTCCCGGCACCTCGCCCGGCGGAGTGCCCCGCACCTCCGCGGCGATCGACTCGGCGGCGCGCGCCCCGTCCGAGGACCATCCGGATTCGTCGCTGGGCCGCACGCGCACCGCCTCCTTCACTCACGCGGCCGCAGGCTCGACTACCCGTGCCCGACTAGGGGAAACCAAGGCGGGCCGGGGGTCGTGAACCGGGAGCTCAGCGCTTCTCGTACGGGTTCGCGGGCTGCTCCACCCGGCGTACGTCCGTGGCGTCGAGGACCGGCGGCCAGGCCGCGTCCGAACCGAGTCCGCCCTCCGGATGCCAGCGGCCGGTGACCGTGACCCACGTGTCGACGGGCGGCGCGCCGGCCCCGCGGATCTCGGCCTTGCCGGTGGTGGCGTCGGCGGCGCAGCAGGAGACGAGGAGCCGGGTGACGTACCAGGTGCCGTCCTCGCCGTGGGTGACGAAGCCGGTCAGGCGGACGGTGCGGCCGGTCAGCGACCGTTCGCTGTCGTAGAGCGCGCGGGAGCCGAACTCGGCGAGGGTCAGGTCCACCGGGTCCCCGGACGGCAGCGCCGGGAAGGTGCCGACGCCCTGCGCCGCACGCTGCGCCGCCTCGCGTCCGGCGCTGTAGGAGCCGAGCGCGGGCGGCGGGAACAGCAGCAGGGCGAGGGCGGGCAGGGAGAGGAGCCAGGCGACGCGGGGGCCGGCGGGGCCGTGGCTGTGGCCGTGGGCGCCCGCCTCCGTCTCCCCGCTCGTCCCCTCGCCGGTCTCCCTGTCCGTCTCCCCACCCGTCCCCTCGTCCGCGTCCCCGTCCGGGTCCTCATGGCCGCGCCGGGCGAGCGCCGTCGCCGCCGCGAGCAGCACCAGCACGGCCCCGGACACGATCAGGTACGGCCGCAGCCCCGGCTGCACGTACCGCAGGTAGAGGTCGCCGAAGAGCGAGATGCGCAGCACCGCCGCGCCGGTCAGCGCGAGCAGGACCGCCGGTCCGTACCGCCTCACAGCAGCCACCACCCCACCAGCACGCTGCTCGCCACGGCCACCACCCAGGTCACCGACGCGAACCGCACCGTGAAGGCCCGGCCGAAGGTGCCGGTCTGGAGCGCGATCAGCTTCAGGTCGACCATCGGCCCCACCACCATGAACGCCAGCCGCGCGGTCGGCGAGAACCCGCTCAGCGAGGCGGCGACGAACGCGTCCGCCTCGCTGCACACGCACAGCACCACCGCGAGGACCGCGAGCAGCAGCACGGACAGCCAGACGGAGTCGGTGAAGACGTCCAGGACGGACCGGGGCACGGCGACGTTGAAGGCGGCCGCCGCGCCCGCGCCGACGACGAGGAAGCCGCCCGCGTGGAGGAAGTCGTGGCGCAGTCCGGAGACGAAGCCGGTCCAGCCGTACGACGCCGCTCCGGGCGCCGGACGGCCCTTCGGCAGCCGCAACCACTCGTCCTTCCCGAACCGGACCCACAGCCAGCCCATCACCACCGCGGCCGAGAGCGAGGCGAGCAGGCGGGCGGCGACCATGGCGGGCTGTCCGGGGAACGCGATCGACGTGGCCACCAGCACCACCGGGTTGATCGCGGGCGCCGACAGGAGGAACGCGAGGGCGGCCGCCGGGGCGACCCCGCGCCGCATCAGGCTCCCGGCCACCGGCACCGACGCGCACTCGCAACCGGGCAGCACCACCCCCGCCGCACCCGCGACGGGCACGGCGAGGGCCTGGCTGCGGGGCAGGAGTCGGCTGAAGGCGCGCTCCGGCACGAACGCCCCGATCGCCGCCGAGACGACCGTGCCGAGCAGCAGGAAGGGCACGCCCTGGACGACGACGGCGGTGAACACCGTCCACCAGGCCGCCACCGGGGGCGTGTACAGGTCGAGCGCCAGGGCCGGGCCCAGTACCGAGACCACGGTGGCGATGGCGAGCAGCGCCGCGCCGCCGAGCACGGCGTACACCAGCGCGCGCACGGCGAGCCGCACACCGTCGGCCACGGTTCGTCGGTCGTCCACGTTCCTCGCCCCGCTCGTCTCTGCCCCCGCGAGCACACTGACCGGCGCCCCTGTGCACCGCCCAGGATTCCCTACAGCGGTGGCTGTGCGGGCGCCGGGCCCAGGGTCGTCGTGCCGGGAGCCGTGCGGTGTCCGAGGCCGGTGCGGTAGACGTCGAGGGCCGCCTCCACCCGGCCCGTGCGGCGCAGCAGGTCGCCGAGGAGCCGGCACAGGTCGGCCAGGTCCCCGGCCGCGCCCGCCCGTTCCAGCAGACTGAGGGCGCGGACGTAGTGCTCCTCGGCGGCCTCGGTGTCCCGGGCGTCCTCGGCGATGATGCCGAGCAGCCGGTGCGCGCCCGCGGAGTGCACGGCGCCGCGTTCGGAGGAGAGGTCGTCCAGTACGCCGTGCAGCAGTTCCGCGGCCTCCTCGGACTTGCCGCGCCGGTGCAGTACGTCGGCCAGCTCGACGGCGACCTGGCTGCTGTAGAGGGCGGCGCGGGTGGCGGAGAGCATGCCGAGGGCCTCCCGCATCTCCTCCTCGGCGCGCGGGAGTTCGCCGTTCTGGGCGCAGACGTAGCCGCGCATCCAGTGGCAGTTGGCCAGTTCGGTCCGAAGTTGCAGCGTGCGGTACAGCTCGGCCGCCTTGGCGAGCGAGGCGTCGGCCTCGGCGAGGCGGCCCTCGGCGAGCAGGGTGCGGGCGACGGAGCGGTGCATGCGGGCCACCAGCGCGGGGTCGCCGGCGCTGGGGGCGAGGGAGAGGGCGAGTTCGGCGGCCTGGGCGGCGCGCGCGTGGGCGCCCATGTCCATGTACGGGCCGATGGCGCTGGCGTAGAGCAGGAGCAGCGCGTCGGGGTCGTGCAGGCCGCCGCGGTTCAGCTCGTCGAGGGTGGTCTCCAGGAGGTAGACGGCGTACCGCAGTTCACCGGCGAGGTAGTGGGCGAGGGCGCGTCCGCGCAGGGCCGGGACGCGGGCGGGCAGCGGGGCTCCGGCGTCGGCGAGGCACTGTTCGGCCCGCTCGAAGTACTGGCGTCCGGCGGTCAGTTCGCCGGTCTCCACGGCGCACTCCCCGAGCCCGAGCAGCGCGGTGGCCCGTTCCTCGGGCAGATCGTGGGTCTCGGCCTCGGCGAGCAGTTCGGCGTACTGCCCGGCCGCGTGTTCGGCGCCGTCGGTGGCGAGCGTGCGCCGCGCCTCGGTGAGCCTGAGCCGCAGATCGGTGGCGAGCCGGGCCGGACGCCCGGTGACCAGCTCCTCGTAGCCGACGCCCAGCCGTTCGGCGAGGTGCCGCAGCGCCTCGTCGGAGGGGCGGACGCGGCCGGCCTCCAGGGTGGAGATGTAGGCGGGTGTGTAGGCCGGTTCCGCGAGCTGGCGCTGGGTCATCCCGCGCTCGGCCCGCAGTCGCTGCACCCGGCGGCCGATGGCCCCCTGGTCGTCACGGTCCCCCACTGCCAACTCCCCATGCGACTCTTGCCGTTCGACTCCGACGGCTCTAGGTTAAACCGCGGATTAAACGCGCTTAACAGTGCTTGACACAATCCCGTACGCCCCCGCAGAGGACACCGTGCCCGAACGCACACGCACCGCCGAACGTTACGCCAGAGCCCTCGCCGCGGCCGTCGCCGCCGTGGCCTGCCTGCTGCTGGCCGCGAACGCGGGACCGACGGACACGGCACACCGGCCGGCGCCCGCCCCGGCGGGGGACACGACCTCGGTCACGGACGCATCGGTCACGGACTCACTGGTCACCGTGAGCCGCTGAGGCGTCGGTGCGGCGCCGCGCCGCCGGACGTTCAGTCCCGCAGGACGTTCAGTCCCGCAGAGCGGCCAGCCCCGCAGAGCGGCCAGCCCCGCAGAGCGGCCAGCGCCGCAGGGCAGCCAGTCCCGCAGGGCGGTCAGTCCGGCAGGGCGCGTCTGAGCGCCTCGTCCAGTCGCCGTGCCAGTTCCGCGTCACCCGGCGGGTCGTCGGCGAAGAGGGCGCCCAGCTCGGTGGTGAAGGTCTGGGTGAAGGCACCGTACAGCGGCGTACGCGGGCGGTGGACCGAATTCCGGAGGACGGGGAGCAGGATGTCGCGGGCGTACTCCGGGCGGCCGGCCGCGTCGCGGGGCACGGTGTCGGCGCTCTCCCCGGTGGGCGCCGCGGAGGGTGTCGCGGCACCCACCGCGCACGTCACGGCGTCGTCCGTGTAGGCGGAGGTGCGCGTCGCCGCGAAACCGGCGTCCAGCAGGCAGCGTTCGCTCTCCTTGCCGGTCAGGTACCGGATCAGGTCGGTCGCCTTGGTCTTCCGCTGGGACGCCGCGGTCACGGCGAGGTTCTGGCCGCCGAGCACGGCCCGCCCCGGCAACGCGGTCACCCCGAGCCGGTCGCCGTCGGGGAACGACTGGTGCAGGGCGGGATACACGTACGGCCAGTGCCGCAGGAAGGTGGTGCGGCCGGCCGCGAAGTCGCCGAGGGACGCCGCCTCGTCGGAGTGGAAGGCGTCCGGGAGCACGTACGAGGCCTCGGTACGGCGGCGCAGCTCGGTGATCCCCTCCGTCAGTTCCTCGACGGTGGCGTCGTAGTCCCCGTCCTCGTCGGTGAGGGCGAAGTCCGGTACGGCCGACGCGAACGCCTCCACCGCGTTGACCGTCCGCCCCTCGTACGCGGCGAGCTGGGTCGTCCAGCCCTTGTCGTAGCCGTCGGGCTTGTGGTCGCCCACGGCGTTGATCAGCTTCTTCAGCTCCGGCCAGTCCAGGCCGCCCGTCAGGTCGGTCTGCTCGACGTCCGCCTGGCTCAGGTGGTCACGCCGGTAGTAGAGCAGGCCGACGTCGCTGTTGAAGGGCGCGGCGTACACCTTGCCGTCCCAGCGGGCGGTGCTCGCGACGGGCGCGATGACGTCCTCGTCGAGCAGCGTCCCCGACAGCGGACTGATCAGGTCCGCGGCCGCGAACTCCGGGACCCAGGTGACGTCGAGGTTGACCACGTCGTAGGCGGCGCTGCCGGACTGGAGCGCGCCGAGCAGCTGGCTGCGCTGTTCGTCGGCGTTGCCGGGGAGTTCGACCAGCCGGGCCCGGTAGCCGGTGCCGGCCTTCTCCTGCTCGGTGTTCCAGGCGTCGATGAGCCGCTGGCGGATGCCGTTCTTGCCGGTGACGTCCCGGCCGCTGGCGACCACGATGTCGCCGGGCACGTCGGCGGAGGGGGAGGCCGCGGGCCCGCTCCCGTCGCCGCCACCACCGGTGCACGCGGTCGGCACGAGCAGGAACAGCGGGAACAGCGGGGCCAGCAGCACCGCCGGCCGTCGCCGGGGCTGTCTCCGGTGTCTTCGGAGCGGTACTCCGCGCATCACGCCTCCCCCGTTCCGGTGCGGGCGACCTCGTCGTGCAGGGCGGCGCCGAGATCGTCGTCGGCGTCGAGGCAGCGGCCGCCGCTCGCCTCGGAGATCCGGGCGTCCGGCTTCCCCTCGTCGCAGCCGCCGCCCTTCAGGGAGACCATCGCGATCGGCACGTGTCTCGCGCGCGCGAGGGCCAGAAGGTCGGCGTAGCCGTCGTCGGCGAGCCGGTCCGCGTCCTCGTCGTCGGTGACGAAGACGATCAGGCCGGGACGCTCGTCGGCGGCGTCCCGCACCTCCATGGCTTCGAGCGCGGCCCGCAGCGCCCCGCCGGGGTCGGCCTCGGCGTCCCGGACCCCGGCCTCGCGGTCGATGGCGCGCTCGGCGTCCTTGCGGGTGTGCGGGCCGAAGGACAGCAGGGTTTCGTGGGTGTCCCCGCCGGTGTCCGACACCGCCCACACGGCGTACTCGTCCCGGTCGCCGAGCCCGCCCAACGACTGTTTCAGCAGCCCGGGCCCACCGCTGGGCCCCTCCCACTGACCGGCCATCGAGCCGGAGCTGTCCAGCAGGAACAGCACCCGGCCGGGGCCGTTCGCACCCCGGTAGCCCTCCAGGGACGCCTCCATCGCGTCCCGCCCGGCGGACTCGGTCAGCGGCGACGGCGCCCTCAGTACCCCTTCGGCGTCGGTGGGGTCCAGCAGGGCGCGGTCGCCGGTGGCCGAACGGAAGCCGTCCCGGGCGAAGGCCGCCCGGCCGCCCTCGCCGGTGAGCCACTCCCGGAAGGCGTCCGCCTCGCGGTCGCGGTCGGCCGCGTCGCGGTCGGCGCCCTGCCAGCGGACACGGACGAAGAGGGGCTCCAGACCCGGTACGTCGCCCGGGTACTGGGCCATGCGCGGGGTGCGGCGCGCGCTGTCGCAGCCGACGCCGCTCTTCAGGAGGAACTCGGGGACGAGGGCCGCGGTGCGGTTGTCGACGGCGTCGTCGTCGGGCAGCACGCACAGCAGCTCGGCGGCGGTCGGAGCGGGCGGCCCGGACTGGGCGACCCGGTCCTCGGCACGGCGGGGGTCACGGGCGCCGGCCGCGCCCGGGGTGCCGTACAGGGCGATCGTGGCCAGCAGTCCGGTGTCGGTGAACTCCGGGTCGGGACGGCGCACCGCGGCGCCCGCGTGCCGGGCGCGCAGGTCGTCGATCATCCGGGTGAGCGGGGGACCGGTGCGGTCGTCGAGTCCGTCGGCGGCGATGTCCTGCGGGACGGCGAGCACGACCGGGGAGTACGCGAAGGGCTCCTGATCGGGGTCGAGTTCGGCCACGGTGTCGGTGTCCTGCCCGGCGGCGACCCGGGCGGCGTCGGCCGGGGAGCCGGGTATCCAGACGTCGGGCTGCGGGCCGACGTCACGCTGCGGGTTGGCGTCGGCCTCGCGGGGTTCCTGCCAGGCGCCGGTCTGCTTGCGCAGGGCGGTGACCGCGTCGGCGGCGCCCGCGCCGTAGACGGTGATGCCGCTGCGCCGGCAGCCGTCGCCGGTGGTGTTCGCCTCCGACGTCAGATACGCGTCGGCGGCGGCCCGGACGGTCGGCTCCAGGTCGGGGTCGGTGAGCACGCGCAGCTCCAGTGGCGGGGCGCAGGAGGAGGGGCCGCCGGTCGGAACGAGGTGCCGGTAGGCCCCGAACCCGAGGGCGGCGCCGACCAGGACCAGCACGACGACACCCCCGGCGACCAGCCGCCGCGTCCGCCCCTCCCGCCTCCTTCCGCCCTTCCCCTTGCCCTTGCCCTTCCCTTCCTCGCCGCCGGCCTGCCCGTCCGAGCCTCCGTCGCCGTCCCGTTCCTCCCGGGTCCCGGAGCCACTCATGCGACGGACCAGCGCGACACCGGCCGCACCCATCCCGCCCAGCAACCCGAGCAGAACAGCCCCGACCCGGCGCACGGGCTCCGCCTTGAGGCCAGGGACGGGCCCAGGCCCGGGGACGGAGCCGGGGCCGGGGTCGGACCCGGGGCCGGGGCCGGGGCCGCTGGGAGGGGCGGGCGCGGGCTGAGGCGCGGGAGGGCCTCCGGTCGCCCCCGCCCGGGCGGCGAGGAGTACGTCCACCCCTGGCTCGGCGCGACTCTCCGGCTCCCAGACATCACCGCGCACCGTCCGGTGACCCGCCGCGGACATCCGGGACCGCAGGTCGTGCACGAGCGCGCGGAACGACACGTCGCCGTCCGCCTCCAACAGATCCGCGAGTTCGGCGGTGAACGGCGTCGGGGTGTCGGGACCGCCCGCGTCGATGCGGTGGTTGGCCTGCACGCTCATCAGCAGCAGCACCCGCCGCTTGTCGCGGGGCTCCGGGCGGATCCAGGCGGCGTTGCCGGCGAAGCAGCAGTCGAGGACGACCACGATCCGCCGGGCCGGACTGGCGGCGAGCATCGCCTGCGCGACACTGAACAGCACCGCGCCGGGGAAGACCGCGTGCCCGCCCGCGACCACGCGTGCCTTGCGCATCTGCAGGAACAGCTCGTCGCCCGCGTTCGGGATCGCCCCGTGCCCGGCGAAGTACAGCAGCAGGACGCCGTCGGCCTCATTGGCGGCCTTCCACAGCTCCTGGTCGAAGGTGCCCTGGTCGGGAGAGCGGCACACCGTGATCTCCCGCTCACCGAAGACCCCGCCGTGCCGGAGCGCCTCCTCCAGCCGGTTCAGGTTGTGCTTGACCGCCGGCAGGTCGCCGGGCACGCCGTCCGGCGGCGTCGTGTTGTCGTACTCGGACACTCCGACCAACAGCGCCCGGTTCGCCTTCCCCCGCGGGTCGTAACCGGTCACCGGCCGCCTACCTGTCGTCGGGTCGCACCGGCTCGACGCGCGCCTCGGGCGGATCGCCGTCCTCCACCTCGCGGCGGTTGGCCCGCCAGGCCTCCACGGATCGTCTGACCTGGTCCACCACTCCCTGGAACATCGCGCCCGCGGCGCCCCCGATCACCGCCACGACGATGTCCATGCCGGTGCCCATCGGGGCGCCGGCCTCGTCGGTCCGGCTGTGTTCGTCGATGCGGAGCTGGTCGATCCGGGCCAGGTCGGCGAGCGGTTTCTCCCGTTCCAGCCATTTGTGCAGGGCGTCGACATCGCTCTCGCTCGCGGACCCGTCCAGCCGAATACGGATACCGCGCGTCACCACTCCGTCCCCCTCAGCCATAACTCACCATCATGGCACCGCTGTCGCGCACAGGGGAGGGTCCGTACGCCGCTGCCGTGACGCGCACGCGGGCGCGCACACCGGGGCCGTCGCGCCCAGAAGCCTCAGCCCTGGACCTGCAACCGGCTCAGCTCCCGCCGCACATGGTCCAACGCGCCCTCGCGCCGCCCCGGCACCCGCCCCCGCAACGCGGCGAGCGCCGCACCCAGCTCCCGAGCCGGCCCGGCGTCCCGGACCTGCCCCCACTGGTGGTGGGCCCGGTCGACGGCCGCCTCCACCGCCGGTGCCTGCGGCGGCTGGCCGGCGCCCAGCCGGGCCTCGGCCACCGTCAGCCAGGCCCGGCAGCTGCGCACCGGATCGCCCGCGAACATCGCCAGGTCGGCGCGGACCTCCGTCCAGTGCAGCGCGTCCTCGGAAGCGGGCCCGTGCGCGTGGGCGGCGGCCCGCTCGTGCCGGGCGGCGAGTTCGTCGGCGTCCGCGTGCCGCCCGGACTGCACGGCGGCGGCGATGACGGCGTGCGGGTCGCCCGCCTCCGGCCCCGGCGCGGTCAGCACCATTTCCGCGCCGGCCGCCGCACCGCTGCCCGCGGCATCGGCCGCGGCGCGGACCAGCGCCTGCTGGTGCAGCTGGTCCGGCGGCGGCCGGTGCCCGCTGCGCAGGATCGTCGCGACGGCCCGCATGTACGACGGGGCCGCCACCGTCCGTCTCGACGGCGGCGGCGCGATGCGACCGTAAACGGCGTTGTTGCGCCCGGAGTCCAGCGGGCTGGTCCGCAGCCACTGCCAGGTCTCCTGGTCGGCGTGCAGGTCGAGCAGCAGCGTCGTCGCGCCGCTCGGCCGCAGCCGCAGTTCCTCGCGGATCCAGTGCCAGGGCAGGGCGGTGTAGCGGACGGTCGCCGGTGTCGTACGGGCCAGCGCCAGGTGCGGCAGGCGCTGGCGCCGGTCCAGCTGGAGCTGGCCGGCGACGTAGACGGTCAGCGGTCCGGGGGCCGCCGCGGCGGCGCGCAGCCGGGTGAGGACGGCCTGCGGCTCCAGCGGGTCGGCGAGCTCGACGACGTTCGCGGTGTCGGTGCCGGAGAGCACGGCGGGCGGCACGGCCGCGAGCACGGGAAGCACGGAGGCTGCGTCCACCAGGCACCCCCTGCCCACGGGCGACGCCGCGAGCAGCAGCACGGTTCCGGGCATGTCCCCTCCCCCTGTCGATCACGTACCGCAGCACCGTAACCGCTGCGGCTGCAAAGCGGGGCACGTAGGGCCTGACCGGCGGCCGAGGCCGCGGGAGGCGAGGTGACCGGTCGACGCCGGTCAGCGGGGTCCGGTGCGGCCGGCCACAAGGCGGAACAAGGCGTCGACGCGGCGGGGCCCCCGGTCTCCATGACGGACCCCCGGTCTCCATGACGGGGCCCGGTCCCCACGACGGACCCCGGTCCCCACGGCGGGCCCCCACCGGACAGGCGCTACGGCCACTGCGGCGGCCGGCCCGTCCGCCGTACCGCGAAGACCGTGGTGTCGTCGGCCAGCCGCCCCCGGCAGTGCCGCAGCGTGCCGTCCCGGACGAGCGCCACCAGCTTCGACGGCGCCGCGTTCGACGGGTCGGCGGCGACCGCGCGGGTGACGTTCTCGGCGTGCTGGTAGAAGCATCCCTGGGCATCGCGGGCCTCGGTCACCCCGTCGGTGACCACGAGGAGCGTCTCGTCCGCCGCGAGGGCCAGCCGGCGCACCGACACCGCCGGGCCGGACGCCAGGTCGCCCATGCCCAGCGGCAGCCCGCCGGCGTCCGCCAGGGGCCGCACGCCCTCGGGACCGGCCGCCAGCGGGGGTTCGTGGCCGAAGAAGGCGGCGTCCACGGCGTCGGGCAGGTCCTCCGAGAAGCCGATCAGGACGGCGGTGGCGAAACGGTCACCGTCGGACCCGCCGAGGGCCGCGGTGTGCGCGCGGTGGCGCCGCATACGGGTCTCCAGGCGCTCGCCGACCGTCGCGAGGTCCGGCTCGTGGTAGGCGGCCTCGCGGAAGGTGCCGAGCAGCGCGGCGGCCGTGTCCACCGCGCCCAGGCCCTTGCCCTGCACATCGCCGACGAGGACGCGGGTGCCGTGCGGGCCGGGCTGGATGTCGTAGAAGTCGCCGCCGACGCGGGCCTCGGTGTCCGAGGAGAGATAGACGGCGGCGTGGTCGAGGCCGCCGAAGCCCGCCGGGAGCGGGCGCAGCACGGTGCGGCGGGTGGTCTCGGCGATGTCCCGCATGTGCAGCATGCGCTGCTCGCCGCCGACCCGGAGCGCGGCGGCCAGCACGGCGATCGAGCCGCCCAGGGCGACGAGGATCAGGCCGGGCAGCCCGGTCTGCTCGCGATGCTGCCAGGTGGTGTCGGCGAGGACGTAGACGACGACGGCGGCCACCGCGTACAGGGCCGTGGACCGCACCCCGCAGATCGCCGCGGCGACACCGGGCACGAGCACCGTCCAGGAGATGATGTGGAACGCGCCGGTGGTGACGTCGGCCGCCGAGATTCCGGCGAGCAGCAGCAACGGGAACAGCCAGGCCACACTGTGCCCGCGGACACTGAGCAGTTCGTGCCGGGACACGAGGTCGCCCCGGCCGGCGGCCTGGACGAGTCGGCCGAGCAGCCGCCACCGGCCGCGCACCGGCCTGCGGTCGCGACTGAACACGGGGCCCAGCGAAACACGCGCCATCGCGGCCCGCATCCTGACTTGCCGGTCGGCCCTCCCCGGTGTGCGCTGGTATACGGGGGCGAGGCGAGAGGAGTGCGCCATGGCTCACGCGGTACCGGCACGCGGAACATCCACCGGAACGGCTCCCGGGGCGGCCCCCGGGACGGGCACGCACGGCCGTACGCCGCCGCCCGATGTCTTCGGCGAGCGCGCCCACAAGGTGGCGAAATGGGCGGTGCCCGTCACGGTCGGGCTGGTCTACGGCTACTGGGCCGCGTCCATCAACCGCCACGGCGGCCCCGTCACCGGCTGGAACCTGCTGTTCGGCTTCATGACCGCGCTCGCGTTCGTCGTGCTCTTCGCCGTGGTCCGGGCAGTCGCCCAGCGGCTGCCGCGCGAGGGCCACGCGGTCCTGTGGGGCGCTTTCGCGGGCAGCGCGCTGGGGTTCCTGTACGCGCAGAGCGGCGTGGCCATGTTCACCTGCGTCGTCGTGTCCCTGCTGCTCGCGGCGGCGGTGTTCGCCACCTTGTTCTACCGCTACTACACCCACGAGGACGCGCGGGGACACCCGGTCACCTGACGGCCCGCACGGCCGCACGGCCGGACGGGCGGGACGCCCGTCCGGCTCGTCGTGGGTCGTGGGTCATGGGTCGTGGGGGCCGTATGTGGGCCGTGCGTGGGCCATATGCAGTCACGCCGGTCGCCCGTGCCGCTCCCCTGGCCTTGCCTGGAAGGGTGTCGCCACGCCACCGGAACGCCCTGTCGGCCGTCCTGATCGCCCTCGCCTGCCTGCTCGCGCCGTGCGGCACGCTGGCGGGCTGGGCGACGTACGGACCGGGCGACACCGGACGGTACGTCGCCGCCATGTCGCCGCTCGCCGACGATCCGGCCGTACGGGACGCGGTCGCCGACGCGGTGGGCCACACGGTGGGCGACGGGATCGTGGACCAGGTCGCGGCCGGTCCCGCGAGCGGCACCGTGCGGCTCTTCGTGCGGGACGCGGCACGGTCCTTCACCCGGACCGCGGCCTTCCGCGAGGGCTGGGACGCGGCCAACCGCACCGTCCACGACGCCGTACTGCGCGCCCTGCGGGACGAACGGTCGCGCGGACGCGCGGTCACCGTCGACCTGGCCCCGGTCACCGCCCGCGTCAAGGACCGGCTCACCGACGACAACGTGCCGTTCGCGCGGCGCATCCCGGTCCGGCACACCGCGGTCACCGTGCTCCCGGCCCACGAGGCGGACCGGCTCAGGAAGGGCTACCACGTGCTCGACGTCGCCGCCTTGTGGCTGCCGCTGGCGGCCGTCGTCTTCGCCGTCACCGGCATCGCCGTCGCCGCCTGCCGCCGCCGCGCGGTCACGGCCGCCGGCATCGGCACCGCCCTCGGCGGAGCGCTGCTCGCCCTCGCCGTCGTGGTCGGCCGCCGGTTCACCGTCGCCGAACTCCCCGACGCGGTGGACGGGGCGGTGGACGGGCCGGCGGCGGGCGCCGTCTACGACGCCCTCACCGACACCCTGCGCACGGCCTCCTGGCTCCTGGTCGCCCTCGGTCTCACGGTCGCCCTGGCCTCCTGGCTCACGGGCCGGTACGGACATCTGCTGCGCCGGCGCCGGGCACCGGCGGGGACCGCCGCCGACCCGGCACCGCCCCGGCGGCCGCGGGCGCGGCTCTGACCGGGCGAGCCGCCTGGCGCCGGGTGATTCCTTCGCCGGGCTCCCGACCGGGCGGCCAGGGTCACCGGCCATGCCCAAGACGACGACCCTGTGGCGCCCCACCGGACCCGAGGAGCCGGCCCTGGTCGAGGCCTCCGGCTGGACCGCCTGGCCGCCTCGCCTGCCCGAGCAGCCGATCTTCTACCCGGTCCTGAACGAGGACTACGCCGTCCGCATCGCCCGCGACTGGAACGTCCCCGCGTCCGGCTCGGGCTACGTCACGCGCTTCGAGGTCGACGCCGGTTTCCTGGAGCGCTACCCGGTACGCCGGGCAGGCGGCGAGACGATCCTGGAGCTGTGGGTCCCGGCGGAGGAGCTGGAGGAGTTCAACCGGCACATCGTGGGGCGCGTCGAGGTGGTCCGGGAGTTCCACGCGGAGGCGTAGGGCGCCCGGTACGCAACTTTCGGCTCCCGGCTCCCGTCTTGGACGGAGGATGCGGGCATCGCACAGGCAGGCACCGTACCCGCGAGCGAAGGGCCGGGACTTGAACACGGACACCGACACGACGACCGGTGAGTGGACGGACTCGCGGGAGCGGCCGGCGGCCCGCCGCGCCGGGCGGCCGTTCGGGGCCTGGTGCGCGGGACTGCTGTTCGCCGGGGTGAGCGTGGTCGTCGGCTGCCGCCTCGCCGACAGCGACGGCGTCACGCCCGTCCCGCAGCTGCTCGCCTTCCTGCCCTGGCTGCTCGTGCCGACGGGCGCCGGGCTGCTGCTGACGCTGCTCGCCCGGTGGTGGGCCGGCGCGGTGTGGGGGGTGGTGCTGCTCGGGCTGCTGGCGTGGTTCATCGAGCCGTACGGCAAGACGGGCGACCCCGTCGGGCTGCCCGTCGCCGAGCTGCGGGTGCTGACCTCGAACGTGGAGTTCGGGCAGGGCACCGGCGAGCTGATCTCCGCCGTGCGGCGCGAGAAGCCCGACATCGTGTTCGTACAGGAGTGCGAGTACACGTGCGACGCGGCGCTGCGGCGCGACCTCGCCGCCGACTACCCCCACCGGCAGGCCGTCGAGGGCGGCGGCTCCGAGGGGTCCGTCATCCTGAGCGCGTTCCCGCTGGAGGCCACCCCCGGCGTCCCCGGCACCATGGGCATGCCCGGCGCCGTCGCCGACGTGCGCGGCCACGCCGTACGGCTCCAGCTCGCCCACCCGATGCCGCCGCTGCCGGACCAGGTCGGCCTGTGGCGCGCGGAGCTGGACGCGCTGCGCGACGTCGCCGCCGAGGCCGGGGGCAGCGGGGCCCCCAGTGTCCTCGCCGGCGACTTCAACGCCTCCCAGGACCACGCCGCCTTCCGCCGCATCCTCGACACGGGACTGCGCGACGCGGCCCGGCTGGCCGGGGCCGACCGGACGGCCACCTGGCCGGCCCGGACCGCCCCGGCGTTCGGCGTGCAGATCGACCACGTCCTGGTGTCGGAGGACTTCACCGCCCACCGCGCCCGGTTCCTGGACCTGGCCGACACCGACCACCGCGCGCTGGTCGTCGACCTCACGCTGCACGAGGCCGGCTGACACCGGCCACGGACGACGCGGCGGGCGCTCGGAAGGGGTGCTCAGACGCCGATGTCGCGGCCGTCCGCGCGCCACACGGCGACGACCGCCGGACGCACGAGCGTCCCGGGCCCGTCGGGCCAGGTGCTGGCCGGCTCGTCCACGGAGGCGCCGTCGACCTCGCCCGGGTGCTGCACGGCGACCAGCACGCGCCGGTCCTGGATGAGCGGTCCGCAGGTCTCCGCACCGGTCGGCACGGTCAGGAACTGCTTCAGCTCACCGCGCCGGTCGCCCTTGGTCGCGACGCCGAAGAGGCCGTCGTGGGTGCCGAGCGCGTTGCCGTCGGTGGACAGCCACAGGTTGCCGTGGTCGTCGAAGGCGACGTTGTCGGGGCAGGAGATCGGGCTGACCCGGTCCTTCGGGAAGCCCGCGAAGTAGGTCGCCGGGTCCTCCGGGTCACCGGCGACGAGGAAGAGCGACCAGGCGAAGCTGGTGGCGTCGGCCCGGTTCCAGCGCTCGGTCAGCTCCAGGACATGCCCGTGCTTGTTGCTGCCTCGCGGGTTGGCCTCGTCGGGACCGGCGTAACCGGCCTTGCCGCGGTTGGAGTTGTTGGTGAGCGCGACGTACACCTTGCCGGTCGTCGGCGAGGGCTCGATGTCCTCGGGACGGTCCATCTTGGTCGCGCCGACCTTGTCACCCGCGAGCCGCGTGAACACGCACACTTCCTCGGCGCTCATGCCGTCGACGTGCGAGACGGCGCCGTCCTCGGTGGCGGTGACCAGCGGGATCCAGCGGCCGCCGCCGTCGAACTCGCCGTCGGACGGCAGCTTGCCCGTGCCGTCGATCTCGATCGCCGGGGAGTCGCCGCTGAGCTTGGCGACGTACAGGGTGCCCTCGTCGAGCAGCGACAGGTTGTGCTCACGTGCCCAGCGGGAGTTCCCGTGGCGCATCCGCTTGCTGCCGACGAACTTGTAGAAGTAGTCGAACCGCTCGTCGTCGCCGGTGTAGACGACCGGGCGCCCGTCGTGCGTCAGCCGCACGGTCGCCGCCTCGTGCTTGAAGCGGCCGAGCAGGGTGTGCTTGCGCGGGGTGGACTCCGGGTCGTACGGGTCCAGTTCGACGACGTACCCGAAACGGTGCACCTCGTTCGGCTCCTGGGCGACGTCGAAGCGCTTGTCGAACCGCTCCCACTTGCGCTCGGTGGCGCCGGTGCCGACCCCGTACCGCTTGTCCGTCGCCCGGCCGCTGTTGGCGAAGTACTGGTTGAAGTTCTCCTCGCCGTGCAGCGTCGTGCCCCACGGGGTGGTGCCGCCGGAGCAGTTGTTGAGGGTGCCGAGCACCTTGCGGCCGGACCGGTCGGCCGAGGTCTTCACCAGGTCGGACCCGGCGGCCGGGCCGGTGAGCCGGAACTCGGTCGTCGCGGTGACGCGCCGGTTCAGACGGTGCCGCGTGACGGGCGTCAGCTTCCCGCTCCCGCGCTCCTCCTCCACCACCACGGCGGACAGCCCGTGCGCGGCCCAGGCGATCTCGACCTGCTCGCGGGTCGGGTTGTCGGGATCGTAGCCGCGGAACATGAGCATCTCGTCGGTGTACTCGTGGTTGGCGACGAGGACCTGCCGGCCGCGCTCACCGCGCAGCGGCAGCAGCGCGAGGAAGTCGTTGTTGTAGCCGAACTGCCCGGCCTGGGCCCTGGCGGTCTGGTTCTCCGGGTCGAAGGCGGGCGCCCCGCGCAGAATGGGTTCACCCCAACGGATCACGACGTCCTGCCGGTACCCCTCCGGGACGGTGACGGCGTCGTCGGTGTTGGGCGCGACGGGCGTGAACCGCAGCCCACGCGCACCCCGTGATGTCGACGGTTTCCCGTGCCCCGTCCCGTGCCCCCTCCCGGCCACCGGCGCGGCCTGCGCCGACGGCGCCCCGGCCACACCCACGGCACCGGCGCCCGCCGCGGCGACGGTGACGACGGCCGCGGCCCGCATCATGGAGCGGCGGCTGAGCGCACCGGCGATCACGTCGCCGACGTACTCGTTGGAGCTGGTGTTGGGCACCTCGTGGAAGCAGGCGTCTCCACACCGGAAACGGCAGGTCATGGCGGACCGGCCGCCAGGATGCGAACCGGACGGTGTTCCGATCAACGGCAGCAGCTTGCGCACTGTGTTCTCCCCTGAGAAGCCCTTGGATGCCCTTGGTATCAGCGCGACCGTAGGTGCACATACGTGCGGGAGACGGGCGCCGCGGTGAACGGCGGGTGAATCCGCGGAAGCGGTAAGGGAATTACCGCGGCGGCTCGATCCCACCTTGACGCGCCCGGGGTTTCATGGCAGACCCTGCACAAGATCACAATTCAGGGCCGCTAACCTTACGTGTCCGTCCTGGCCAGGGATTGACGGGCATCAACTCACGCGAAGGGTTGCGCACATGGGCATTCTCACCTCTCTGCGGAACGTGTTCGGCCGGTCACGCAAAGAACGGGCCGCCCAGGCGGAGGGTGTGACGCAGGAGACGGCACCGCCGGCCACCGCGCCGGAGCCGAAGCTCCCGTCCCAGCCCACCGCACCCCCGGAGCCGACCGAGGCACCGGAGCAGACGGAGGCCCCCACCCCCGCCCCCAAGGCGGCGGCCCAGGTCCCCGAGCCCCGCACGGCACCCCCGACCTCCTCCGACGAACACGAACTCGTCAAGGCCGCCTTCGCCAACATCGCGGTCCCCAAACCGACGGAGACCGCGGACCCGGAGCCGGCGGCGAAGCCGGAGGCGGAAGCGGAACCCGAGGCGGCCCCGACGCCGGAGGCGGAAACGAAGCCCGAGGCGGCGGCCCCGGAACCGGCCCCCGACCCCGACCCCGAGCCCGAGCCCGAGCCCAAGGCGGAGCCGGAACCGGCCCCCGAGCCCGAGTCCGAGTCCGAGTCCGAGACGCAGCCGGAACCCGCAGCCGCCGACGGCGAGGAAGCCCCCCAGGGGCCACCCGCACCCGACGACGAAAGCGGCACGGGCGGTGCGGGTGGGAACACAGGGGCCGAAGGCGAAGCCGAGGCCGAACCGACCCCCCAGCCGGAGGCAGACGCACCCGGCGAGACCGAGCCCGCAAAACCGGCAACACCTGCGGCCCGCCTCCGCTCCCGCGCCCCCGGCCTGGCCACCGCCTACAAGGCCGCCGGCACCGCCCTCAAGAAGCACGACCTCACCGGCGCCCGCGCCAAGGTCCACCTGGTCCTCGACCGCTCCGCCTCCATGCGCCCCTACTACAAGGACGGCTCCGCCCAGGCCCTCGCCGAGCAGACGCTCGCGCTCGCCGCCCACCTGGACCCCGAGGCCACGGTCCACGTCACGTTCTTCTCCACGGAAGTGGACGGCACCGGCGACCTCACCCTGGCCGACCACGAGAACAAGATCGACGAGCTGCACGCAGCGCTCGGCCGCATGGGCCGCACCAGCTACCACGCCGCCGTGGACGCGGTCCTCGCGCACCACGCGAAGGAGGCCCCCGGCACCCCCGCCCTGGTGGTCTTCCAGACCGACGGCGCCCCCGACGCCAAGACCCCGGCCACCCAGTCCCTCACCAAGGCGGCGGCCGAGCACCCGAACGTCCACTTCTCCTTCGTCGCCTTCGGCGACCCGGAGAACAAGGCCTTCGACTACCTCCGCAAGCTCAAGACGGGCAACGCGTCCCACTTCCTCGCCGGCGAGACCCCCAAGGAGCTCACCGACAAGGAGCTCTACGAGGGCGTACTGGCCACCTGGCGCCCGTAGGACACCAGGGCACCGGAACCGCCCGACGGGGGGCGGACAGGGGAGGTCACCCCTGTCCGCCCCCCGAAACGCGTGTGAGTCGATCTCCATCGGACCAGTAGGATTTCGACCATGGCGGCCACTGGAAACGAGAAGCAGGGGGCGAAGGCGTTCTACGTCTCGACCCCCATTTACTACGTCAACGACGCTCCTCACCTGGGCCACGCCTATACGACCGTCGCAGGCGACGTGCTCACCCGCTGGCACCGCCAGCGCGGCGAGAAGGTGTGGTACCTCACCGGCACGGACGAGCACGGTCAGAAGATCATGCGCACGGCCGAGGCGAACGGGGTCACCCCGCAGGCCTGGGCCGACAAGCTCGTCACCGAGGCCTGGAAGCCCCTGTGGGAGCACCTCGACATCGCGAACGACGACTTCATCCGCACCACGCAGAAGCGGCACACCGACCGCGTCCAGGAGTTCGTGCAGGACCTGTACGACAAGGACGAGATCTACAAGGGCGGCTACGAGGGCCCGTACTGCGTGGGCTGCGAGGAGTACAAGCTCCCCGGTGAGCTGCTCGACGGCGAGGGCGAGTACGCGGGCCAGAAGCTCTGCCCGATCCACAAGAAGCCGGTGGAGATCCTCAGCGAGGAGAACTACTTCTTCAAGCTGAGCGAGTACAGCGAGAAGCTCCTCGCCCACTACGAGGCCAACCCGGGCTTCATCCAGCCCGAGTCCGCGCGCAACGAGGTCGTGAACTTCGTCCGCCAGGGCCTGCAGGACCTCTCCATCTCCCGCTCGACCTTCGACTGGGGCGTGCCGGTCCCCTGGGACGACAAGCACGTCATCTACGTGTGGATCGACGCCCTGCTGAACTACGCCACGGCGGTCGGCTACAACGAGAACCCGGAGAAGTTCGAGGCCACCTTCCCGGCCGACGTCCACCTGGTCGGCAAGGATATCCTCCGCTTCCACGCGATCATCTGGCCGGCGATGCTGATGGCGCAGGGCCTCCCCCTGCCCGGGAAGATCGCCGCGAACGGCTGGCTGATGGTCGGCGGCGAGAAGATGAGCAAGTCGAATCTGACCGGCATCAAGCCGCAGGACCTGACCTCGCACTTCGGCGTCGACGCGTACCGCTGGTACTTCCTGCGCGCGATCGCGTTCGGCCAGGACGGCTCGTTCTCCTGGGAGGACTTCTCCGCCCGCTACACCAGCGAGCTGGCCAACGACTACGGCAACCTCGCCTCCCGCGTCGCGGCCATGGTCGGCAAGTACTTCGGCGGCGAGCTGCCGGCCGCCACGGCGGACGGGGACGCCGAGAAGGCCATCCACGACGGCCTGACCAAGGCCGTCACGGAGGCCGACCGGAAGATCGGCGAGGAGCTGGACTTCCAGGGCGGCATCCTCGCCGTCTTCGACTTCGTCAAGCAGGTCAACGGCTACATCACCGAGCAGGAGCCCTGGAAGGTCGCCAAGGACGATTCACCGGAGGGCAAGGCCCGCCTGGCGACGATCCTCTACACGGCCGCGGAGTCCCTCCGCGCGGTGGCGGTCCTCCTGAACCCGATCATGCCGGACACCTCCCAGAAGCTCTGGGACTCGCTCGGCGCCGAGGCGTCCCTCGGCGGTCTCCCGGACCAGAAGGTCCAGGAGGCGGGCTACTGGGGCCGGCTGCCCGCCGGTTCCACGGTCACCAAGGGCGCGGTGCTCTTCCCGCGTCTCGAGGAGAAGCCGACCGCGTAACGCGCTCGCTACAGCACGGGGCCCGGGAGAGGCAGAGCTTCTCCCGGGCCTCGCGCTTTGCGAGGATCGGACGAGCAGCCGGCTCACGTGGGGGGACCATCCAATGGCATTGTTCGGCAACGCACACAGCATCGACCCGGCCCAGGCACAGCAGGAGTACGCACGCCTTCTCGGCCACGGCGAGCAGGTCCACGCCGCGTACCTGCTGATCCGCGACACCATCCTGTTCACCGACCGGCGGCTGATCCTGGTCGACAAGCAGGGCATCACCGGGAAGAAGACGGAGTACCACTCGATCCCGTACCGCAGCATCACGCACTTCGCGGTCGAGACGGCCGGCACCTTCGACCTCGACGCCGAACTGAAGATCTGGCTCTCCGGCTCCCCGGCCCCCATCCAGAAGACCTTCACCAAGGGCGTCGACATCTACGAGGTCCAGGCGATCCTGACCCAGTTCGTGGCGCGGTAGGCCCGCGACGGAACGCACAGGGGCCCGGCACCGGATCGATCTCCGGTGCCGGGCCCCTGTGCCGTGCCGTAGGCGGACTACTTCGGCTGCGGCTTGCGCACCGTCAGGTGCAGTTCCCTCAGCCGGGTCTCGTCCAGCTCGGTCGGCGCGCCCATCATCAGGTCCTGGGCGTTGCCGTTGAGCGGGAAGGCGATCGTCTCGCGAATGTTGGGCTCGTCGGCGAGCAGCATGACGATCCGGTCGACGCCCGGGGCGATGCCACCGTGCGGCGGGGCGCCGAAACGGAGCGCGCGCAGCATGCCGGCGAACTCGCGCTCGACGGTCTCGGCGTCGTAGCCCGCGATCGCGAAGGCCTTGAGCATGATGTCCGGCTCGTGGTTCCGGATCGCGCCGGAGGACAGCTCGACGCCGTTGCAGACGATGTCGTACTGCCAGGCCAGAATGTCCAGCGGGTCCTGGTTCTCCAGGGCGTCCATGCCGCCCTGCGGCATGGAGAAGGGGTTGTGGGAGAAGTCGATCCTCCCCGTCTCCTCGTCCTTCTCGTACATCGGGAAGTCGACGATCCAGCAGAACCGGAAGACGTTCTCCTCGAAGTGCCCGGCGCGCTTGGCGGCCTCGACCCGCACCGCGCCCATGATCTTCGATACCTCGTCGAACTCGCCCGCGCCGAAGAACACCGCGTGCCCGGGCGCCAGGGAGAGCCGCTTGGTCAGCTCCGCGACGTTCTCCTCCGTGAGGAACTTCGCGATCGGGCCGGACAGCTGGCCGTCCTCGCCGACGCGGACCCAGGCCAAACCCTTGGCGCCCTGCGAGACGGCGTAGTCGCCGAGCTGGTCGAAGAACTTGCGGGGCTGGCCCGAGACGTCCGGGACGGGCAGCGCGCGGACGTGCTTGCCGGCGAAGGCCTTGAACTCCGAGCCCGCGAAGATGTCGGTGATGTCGACGAGCTCCAGCTGGGCGCGCAGGTCCGGCTTGTCGGAGCCGTACTTCAGCATCGCCTCGCGGAACGGGATCCGCGGGAAGGGCGAGGTGACCTCGCGGCCGCCGCCGAACTCCGTGAACAGCTCCGTCATCAGCCGCTCGACCGGCTGGAAGACGTCCTCCTGCTCGACGAAGCTCATCTCGACGTCGAGCTGGTAGAACTCACCCGGCGAGCGGTCGGCACGGGCGTCCTCGTCGCGGAAGCAGGGCGCGATCTGGAAGTACCGGTCGAAGCCGGAGATCATCAGCAGCTGCTTGAACTGCTGCGGCGCCTGGGGGAGAGCGTAGAAGCGGCCCGCGTGCAGGCGCGAGGGCACCACGAAGTCGCGGGCGCCCTCGGGGGAGGTGGCGGTGAGGATGGGCGTCGCCATCTCGTTGAAGCCGAGGGCCACCATCTTGTGACGGATCGCCGAGATGACCGCCGTGCGCAGCATGATGTTGCGGTGCATGCGCTCGCGGCGCAGGTCCAGGAAGCGGTACTCCAGGCGCCGCTCCTCGTTGACCCCGTCCTCGGCGTTGATGGTGAAGGGCAGCGGCTGGGCGGCGCCGAGCAGCTCGACCACGCCCACCTCGACCTCGACCTCGCCGGTGGGCAGGTCGGGGTTGATGTTGTCGGCGCCCCGGGAGACGACCTTGCCGTCGACACGGACGGTCGATTCCTTGGTCAGCTTGTCCAGCGCCTCGTAGGCCTCGGTGCCCGGACGGGCGACGAGCTGCGTGATGCCGTAGTGATCGCGCAGATCGATGAAGAGGATGCCGCCCAGGTCGCGCCGATTGTGCAGCCAGCCACTCAGTCGGACGTCGGTGCCGACGTCAGAGGAGCGGAGCTCGCCGCAGGTGTGGGACCTGTACCGATGCATCGTCGTTCATCCAGCCTTCGTGGATCGGGGATGGCGTTTCGCGTTTCACGTGAAACAACCCCAGCGTACCGGGCACCCACAGCTGTCTTCCTCCCCATTGACACGAGGGCGGGCGCCAGGGCGGGCACGGGGCGGGCGGGAGGGCGGCGGGAGGCCGACCGGTGGCAGCGTTCGATCTCCTCTTCTTACAGTGGGGAAATGCGCACTGGAGAGCCCCTGCCCGAGGTGGGGGACGTCCTTGCCGCTCTCGCGACCGGTCTGTGGCGCTGGGACACCGCCGCCGGAGAGGTCACGGTCGACGCGGAGGCGGCCCGCCTGCTCGGGCTGCCCGCGGAACCGGCGTGCCTCACCGAGGCCCAGGTGCGGGCCCGGTTGCATCCGGTGGACTGGAACGAGATCACCGGGGTGGTCCAGCTCGCCGTCGCCGAGGGCACCCTCGCCGAGGTCCGGATCCGGATCATGGACGAGCTGGGACACATCGTCCGGATCGTGCGCAGCCGCTCCAAGCCGTCGTTCGACCGCGTGCGCAAGGCCTACGAGCTGATCGGCACCCTTCAGGAGGTCGCCGAGCCGACGCCGGGCACGCCCGCCGGGCGCAGCGCGGTCACCGGCGACTGGCGCCGCTCCCGGGAGGCGTTCCTCCTGGACGCGGGCCGGGCACTGGCCGAGGCCCGGTCCACCGAAGAGGTGCTGCGGGTCGCGGCGGGACTGTCGATGCCGGGGTTCTCCCCGGACGGGCTCGCGGTGTTCGGGGTCTCCGGCGACCGCCTGACGGTCATCGGCCACCACGGACAGCCGCAGAACGACATGAACCCGTTCGTGAACATGCCGCTGGACACGGACTACCCGGCCGCCGAGGCGGTCCGCACCGGCCGTGCCGTCTATCTCTCCTCCCCCGCGCAGTACCGGGCCCGCTACCCCCTCACCTGGCCGCTCGCCGAGCGCTTCGGCCGCCGCTCCTGGGCCTTCCTGCCGCTGACCGTGGCGGGCCGCCCGATGGGCGCCTGGATGGCGGCCTTCGCCTACCCGGTCGCGTTCACGCCGGACGAACGGTCGGTGCTGACCACCGTGGCGCGGATGCTGGCGCAGGCCCTGTCCCGGGCGGGCGCCGCCGAGACCCAGCGGGAGCTGTCCGAAGGGCTGCAGCGCACCATGCTGCCCGTGCTCGGCCCGGAGATCCCCGGCATGGGCGTCGCCGCCCGCTACGTCCCCACCGGCGGCGGCCTCCAGGTCGGCGGCGACTGGTACGACATGATCCAGTTGCCCGGGGGCCGCTTCGCCCTGGTCATCGGCGACGTCCAGGGACACGACGTACGCGCGGCCGGGCTGATGGGCCAGCTGCGCATCGCCCTGCGCGCCTACGCCGCCGAGGGCCACCGTCCCGACGCGGTGCTCTCCCGCGCCTCCCACTTCTTCCACGGTCTCGCCCAGTCCGACGACGACCCCGGGGACACGCGCTTCGCGACCTGCTACTACGCCGAGGTCGACCCCGCGACCGGCACCGTGGAGAGCGCCCGCGCCGGGCATCTGGACCCGGTCGTGCGCCTGGCGGACGGGACGGCGCTGATCCTCGCCACGGCGGGCGGACTGCCCCTCGGCATCGACCCGGACTCCGACTACCCGACCACGCGGCTCGCCCTGGAACCCGGGGACACCCTGATGCTGTGCACGGACGGCCTGGTGGAGACCGGCGGCCACGACCTGCAGACCGGCTGGCACCGCCTCCGCGTCGTCCTGGAGGAGCACGACGGCGGTCTGGAGGAACTGGCCGACGCGCTGATCCAGGCGGTGCACGGGCCCTCCTCGCACCACACCACCGGCCCGCTGGCCGACCGGCGGGAGGACGACATCGCCCTGCTGCTGCTGTGCCGGCAGGGCGAGGGCTGCGGCTGCGGCGACAGCACCGTGGCCAGGCCGTCGGTGCGCCGCACGATGCTGACGGTCGCGCAGGCCGAGCCCGCGCGGATCGCCACCGCCCGGCAGCATCTGCGCGACCTGCTGCACGACTGGCCGAACGAGGAGCAGCGGGACGCCGCGGTGCTCCTGCTCTCCGAGATGCTGACCAACGTCCTCGTGCACACCGACGCCGACGCCCTGCTGGTCGCCGAGGTCGTCGGGGTGCCGGGCGAGCGGCTGATCCGGGTGGAGGTCACCGACACCGGCGACGACCTGCCGCACAAGCGCCGGCCGGGGGAGATGGCGTCCTCCGGACGCGGCCTGATGCTGATCGAGTTGCTCGCGGACGCGTGGGGAGTCGCCCCGCGCGGCGAGGGCAAGAGCATCTGGTACGAGGTCTACGAGTCCGCGGGACCGGAGGACGGCCCCGGAGACGGCCTCGGCCCCGTCGGCGACCCCGACGCGGCGTAACGCGCCTGGACCTCGTGGACGACCCCGAACGCCGCCGCGGTCAGCGGAACGGCGAGCAGCATGCCCAGGATGCCCGCCACCGACGCCCCCGCGGTGAGCGCGAGCAGCACGAGGGCCGGGTGCATCTGCACGGTCCGGCTCTGGATCATCGGCTGGAGCACATGCCCCTCCAGCACCTGCACGGCCAGGACCACCCCGAGGGCCCACAGCGCGATCACGAACCCCCGGTCGGCCAGCGCGACCAGCACGGCGACGGCTCCCGAGATGAACGCCCCGAGGTAGGGGATGTACGCCCCGACGAAGACCAGCGCGCCGAGCCCGACGGCGCCGGGGACACGCAGGACGAGCAGCCCGACGGTGATGCAGACCGCGTCGATGAGGGCGATGAGGGTGGTGCCCCGCATGAAGCCCTCGACGGCCCCGAAGGCCCGCCGGGACATCGCCTCGACCATGTCGGCGCCGCCGGGCGGGGCGATGGCGCGCACCGTGCCGACGGCCCGGTCGGAGTCGCGCAGGAAGAAGAAGACGAGCAGCAGCGCCAGCACGGCCATGGCCAGCATCTCGCCGACGACGCTGATCCCGGTGACCACCCCCGAGGCGGCCGTACCGCCGAACTTGCCCAGCAGCTCCCTCGCGTTGGACGCCATGTCGTCCAGCGAGGTCCCGGCCGCCCCGAAGTGGTCGGCGATGTCCCGCGCCGCGTTCCGCAGCGAGGCGATGATCTGGTCGCCCGTCTCGACGAGCGCGGCCACCACGATGTACACGGCCCCGCCGACCACGGCGACGACGGCGACACAGGTGAGCCCGGCGGCCAGCGACCGCTGCACGTGCGCCTTCACCAGCCACCGGTGCAGCGGTCTGAGCAGGGCGGTCCCGAGCAGCGCGAGCAGTGCCGGCGTCACCGCGGTGCGGAACTCGACGCAGAGCCGGATCGCGACGTAGACGACACCGCTGGCGAGCAGGATGACGGCACACCAGGCGGCGAACCGACGGACCGGACCGGGAAGCAGCTGCACGCTCCCAGCCGATCACGCACCGGGCGGGCTGTCCTGCGCGGACGGCCCGCCCGGGGGACACGGCGTCAGCGTGACGCCCAGTCAGCCGACGTCAGGCGTCAGGCGTCAGGCGTCAGGCCCCGCCGCGGACATCCCGTGCACGGCCGGAACCGTGCCCAGGCGGCCCTTCTGGAAGTCCTCGAAGGCCTGCTGGAGTTCCTCACGGGTGTTCATGACGAACGGCCCGTAGTGCGCCATCGGCTCCCGGATCGGCTGCCCGCCGAGCAGCACGACCTCCAGGTCGGGGGTGTGCGCGTCCTGCTTCTCGTCCGCGCGGACGGTCAGCGAGCCTCCGGCGCCGAAGACGGCGGTCTGCCCCAGGTGGATCGGCCGCCGCTCGGCGCCCACGGACCCGCGTCCGGCCATCACGTACGCCAGGCCGTTGAACTCCTCCCGCCAGGGCAGGGTGATCTCGGCGCCGGGCGCGAGCGTGGCGTGGATCATCGTGATCGGCGTGTGGGTGATGCCGGGCCCCTCGTGACCGTCCAGGTCACCGGCGATGACGCGCATCAGCGCGCCGCCGTCCGGGGAGGTGAGCAGCTGGACGGAGCCGCTGCGGATGTCCTGGTACCTGGGGGCCATCATCTTGTCCCGGGCCGGCAGGTTCACCCACAGCTGGAGCCCGTGGAAGAGCCCGCCGGACATGACCAGCTGCTCCGGCGGCGCCTCGATGTGCAGCAGACCGGAGCCCGCCGTCATCCACTGGGTGTCCCCGTTGGTGATGGTGCCGCCACCGCCCTGCGAGTCCTGGTGGTCGAAGATCCCGTCGATGATGTAGGTGACGGTCTCGAAACCGCGGTGAGGGTGCCAGGGCGTGCCCTTGGGCTCACCGGGCGCGTACTCCACCTCACCCATCTGGTCCATCATGATGAACGGGTCGAGATGGCGGTAGTTGATCCCGGCGAACGCGCGGCGAACCGGGAAGCCCTCACCCTCGAAACCGCTGGGCGCGGTCGTGACGGTGAGCACGGGACGTGCGACGGCGTCGGCGGGTGCGGATACGCGGGGCAGCGTCAACGGGTTCTCGACGGTCACGGCAGGCATGTCGTCCTCCTCGGGCGGCGTGCGCCCCACTTTAGTTGAGCGTTGAACTTCTTGTCACCCAGAACCGCGAAAGCCCGGAGGGCATTCCCCCCGGGCTCACAGAGTCGAGCGCCACCGATCAGCCGTGCGCGCGGCATTGGCGTCTAGCCATACATCCGGCGCATCGCGAAATCGACCATCTGTTCGACGGCCTTCGCGTCGAAGACCATCCGGTGCTCGCCCTCCATGTCCAGTACGAAGCCGTAGCCGGTCGGCAGGAGGTCGATCACCTCCGCGCCGGTGATCACGAAGTACTTGGACTCCTTGCCCGCGTACCGGCGCAGTTCCTTGAGTCCGGTGAACATGGGGATCACCGGCTGCTGGGTGTTGTGCAGCGCGAGGAAGCCGGGGTTGTCGCCGCGCGGGCAGTAGACCTTCGAGGTCGCGAAGATCTGCTGGAAGTCCTCGGCGGACATCTGGCCGGTGGTGAAGGCGCGCACCGCGTCCGCGAGCGAGGGCGGGGACGGCTCGGGGTACAGCGGCGGCTGCTGCCCGTATCCGCCGGACATCGGCTGCTGCGGCGGGGCGTACTGCTGCTGCTGAGGACCCGCGGTCTGGTCGTAGCCGTACATGCCGCAAAGAGTAACGAGTAACGAGTCACAGATGACCCGCTCGGGGTTGCTTCTTATTACCGACGGGTAGCATCATCGTAGCTACTAGTTGGTACGTGAAGTAGGTACGTGTAACAGATGCGAGGAGCCAGTGCCTCGCCGATCTCTCAACGGAGCCGTCGCCATGGGGCACTACAAGCCGAATCTCCGGGACATCGAGTTCAACCTCTTCGAGGTGCTCGGCCGTGACAAGGTGTACGGCACCGGCCCGTTCGCGGAGATGGACACGGACACCGCCAAGAGCGTCCTGGAGGAGCTGACCCGCCTCTCGGAGAACGAGCTGGCCGAGTCCTTCGCCGACGCCGACCGCAACCCGCCGGTCTTCGACCCGGAGACCAACACCGCGCCGGTCCCGGCGTCCTTCAAGAAGAGCTACCAGGCCTTCATGGACTCCGAGTACTGGCGCCTGGGCCTGCCCGAGGAGATCGGCGGCACCACCTCGCCGCGCTCCCTGATCTGGGCCTACGCGGAGCTGATCCTCGGCGCCAACCCGGCCGTGTGGATGTACTCCTCCGGCCCGGCGTTCGCGGGCATCCTCTTCGAGGAGGGCAACGAGGCGCAGAAGCACATCGCGTCCTTCGCCGTGGAGAAGCAGTGGGGCTCCACCATGGTGCTCACCGAGCCGGACGCGGGCTCGGACGTCGGCGCCGGCCGCACCAAGGCGGTCCAGCAGGAGGACGGCTCCTGGCACATCGAGGGCGTCAAGCGCTTCATCACGTCCGGCGAGCACGACATGTCGGAGAACATCCTCCACTACGTCCTCGCCCGCCCCGAGGGCGCCGGGCCCGGCACCAAGGGCCTGTCCCTCTTCCTCGTCCCGAAGTACGAGTTCGACTTCGAGACCGGCGAGCTGGGCGAGCGCAACGGCGTCTACGCCACCAACGTCGAGCACAAGATGGGCCTGAAGGCCTCCAACACCTGCGAGATGACCTTCGGCGACCGCCACCCCGCCAAGGGCTGGCTGATCGGCGACAAGCACGACGGCATCCGCCAGATGTTCCGCATCATCGAGTTCGCCCGCATGATGGTCGGCACGAAGGCGATCTCCACCCTCTCCACGGGCTACCTCAACGCCCTGGAGTACGCCAAGGAGCGCGTCCAGGGCCCCGACCTGGCCAACTTCATGGACAAGACGGCCCCCAAGGTCACCATCACCCACCACCCGGACGTCCGCCGCTCCCTCATGACGCAGAAGGCGTACGCCGAGGGCATGCGCGCGCTGGTGATGTACACCGCCTCCGTCCAGGACGAGATCCAGGTCAAGGAGGCGAACGGCGAGGACGCCGCCACCGAGCACGCCCTCAACGACCTGCTCCTGCCGATCGTCAAGGGCTACGGCTCGGAGAAGGCCTACGAGCAGCTCGCCCAGTCGCTCCAGACCTTCGGCGGCTCCGGGTTCCTCCAGGAGTACCCGATCGAGCAGTACATCCGCGACGCCAAGATCGACACCCTGTACGAGGGCACCACGGCGATCCAGGGCCAGGACTACTTCTTCCGGAAGATCGTCCGCAACCAGGGCGCCGCGCTGAACTCGCTCGCCGAGGACATCAAGAAGTTCCTCGCCCTCGGCACCGGCGGCGAGGAGCTGTCCGGCGCCCGCGAGCACCTGGCCAAGGCCGCCGTCGAGCTGGAGGCCATCGTCGGTCTCATGCTGACCGACCTCGCGGCCACCGAGCAGGACGTCAAGAACATCTACAAGGTGGGCCTCAACACCACCCGCCTGCTGCTCGCCTCCGGCGACGTGATCGTCGGCTACCTGCTCCTCAAGGGCGCCGCGATCGCCGCCGAGAAGCTGCCGACCGCCTCCGCCAAGGACAAGGCCTTCTACACCGGCAAGATCGCCGCGGCGAAGTTCTTCGCGGCCAACGTGCTGCCCGGCGTCACCATGGCCCGCAAGGTCGCCCAGGGTGTCGAGCTGGACCTGATGGAGCTGGACGAGGCGGCCTTCTAGAACCCGTCCGCCTCCTCCACCAATTCCACACAGCCTGACGAGGGCCCGCTCCCGCCATACGGGGAGCGGGCCCTCGTACGTCGTTAAGGTGAATCCCATGAGCGCACCCTCCCGCCCGTCTCCCGCCGCCGCCTCTGCCCGGAGCGCTGCGCGCGCGCCTCTCACCTTCGGCCGCGGCCACACCGACGACCTCATGTCCTTCCTCGCGGCCGGCCCCACGCCGTACCACGCGGTGGCCACCGCCGCCGAGCGGCTGGAGAAGGCCGGTTTCCGGCAGGTCTCGGAGACGGACGCGTGGGAAGGGACGACCGGCGGCACGTACGTGCTGCGCGGCGGCGCGATCGTGGCCTGGTACGTCCCCGAGGGCGCGGCCCCGCACACCCCCTTCCGCATCGTCGGCGCGCACACCGACTCCCCCAACCTGCGCGTGAAGCCCCGCCCGGACACCGGGGCGCACGGCTGGCGCCAGGTCGCCGTGGAGATCTACGGCGGTCCGCTGATGAACTCCTGGCTGGACCGCGACCTGGGCCTGGCCGGCCGGCTCACGCTGCGCGACGGCTCGACCCGCCTGGTCAACGTCGACCGCCCGCTGCTCCGCGTCCCGCAACTCGCCATCCACATGGACCGCAACGTGTCCGCGGAGGGCCTCAAGCTCGACAAGCAGCGCCACCTCCAGCCGGTCTGGGGCCTGGGCGACACCGTCCGCGACGGCGACCTGATCGCCTTCCTGGAGGAGGAGGCGGGTCTCGCCCGCGGCGAGGTCACCGGCTGGGACCTGATGACCCACTCGGTGGAGCCCCCGGCGTACCTGGGCCGCGACCGGGACCTGGTGGCCGGGCCCCGCATGGACAACCTGCTGTCCGTGCACGCCGGCGTGGCCGCCCTGGCCGCGGTCGCCACCTCCGGCGCGGACCTCCCGTACATCCCGGTCCTGGCCGCCTTCGACCACGAGGAGACCGGCTCCCAGTCGGACACCGGCGCCGACGGCCCGCTCCTCGGCAGCGTGCTGGAACGCTCGGTGTTCGCGCGGGGCGGCTCGTACGAGGACCGGGCACGCGCCTTCGCCGGCACGGTCTGCCTGTCCTCCGACACCGGCCACGCCGTCCACCCCAACTACGCGGAGCGGCACGACCCGACGCACCAGCCGCGCGTCAACGGCGGCCCCATCCTCAAGGTCAACGTCAACAACCGCTACGCCACGGACGGTTCGGGCCGCGCGGTGTTCGCCGCCGCCTGCGAGAAGGCGAACGTCCCCTTCCAGACGTTCGTCTCCAACAACTCCATGCCGTGCGGCACGACCATCGGCCCCATCACCGCGGCCCGGCACGGCATCAGCACCGTCGACATCGGCGCGGCCATCCTCTCGATGCACAGCGCCCGGGAGTTGTGCGGCGCCGACGACCCGCACCTGCTGGCGAACGCGCTGGTGGCGTTCCTGGAGGGCTGAGTCCCCGAGCGTGCCCCGGCCGGAACACCCCTGTGTCGCATGTGTGTTCCGGCCGGGGGTACCCGAACGGAACCGGATCGACCGGAGACCCGGAACCGACCGGATCTACAGGGAGGCGACACTCATGGGCCTCGGCGGGTGCATCATCCTCATCGCCGTGGGAGCCATCCTCACGTTCGCGACCGACTGGGACATGCAGGGCGTGAACCTCGACCTGGTCGGCGTCATCTTCATGATCGTCGGCCTGATCGGTGTCGCGACGTTCAGCAGCATCGCCCGGCGCCGCCGCGTCGTGATGCCGCCGACGACCCCGGTCGTCGAGGAACGGCCCCACCACCCCACCCGGGACGGGTACCACAACGGCTACGGTGCCTGAGCCCCGCTGACATCACGTCAAGGCGTGCCCCGTCGTCACGTCCACATGGCCGGGCACCTCGTCGTGCCGGTCCCCCACGGTCGACGTCCCCGTCGGTTCGAGGAGCAGGATCGCCGCGGGGGCGGGGGCGTAGGGCTTGTGTTCCGTGCCGCGCGGAACGGTGAAGACCGAACCCTTGGGCAGGACCACCGTTCGCTCCCCGGCCGGTTCGCGCAGGGCGATGTGCAGTTCGCCGTCGAGGACCAGGAAGAACTCGTCGGTGTGGTCGTGCACGTGCCAGACGTGCTCGCCCTCGACCTTGGCGATGCGGACGTCGTAGTCGTTGACGGAGGTGACGATGCGGGGACTCCACTGCTCGGTGAAGGACGCGAGGGCGGAGGCGAGGGAGACGGGTTCCTTTGTCATGACGTCATCGTGCGGGGTGCCGTGTCCGCCGCACGAGTGCTAGAAATCGCACATGCCGCAAGGATCCTCTCAGTACCCGCGGACCCACCGCGTCGCCGTGATCGTCGACGAGGGCACCAACCCGTTCGAGGTCGGCTGCGCCACCGAGCTGTTCGGGCTGCCGCGACCCGAGCTGGGGCTGCCCGGACCGCTGTACGAGGTGACGCTGTGCGGGCCGACGCCGGGGATCCGGATGAACCACGGGTTCTTCACGCTCACCGACGTGCCCGGTCTGGAGGCCGCGGACGGGGCGGACACGCTCGTCGTCCCCGGCCGGCCGGACAACGTCGTACCGCGCGGCCCGGCCGTCCTGGACGCCATCCGGCGCGCGCACGCGCGTGGCGCCCGCGTGATGAGCCTGTGCACCGGCAGCTTCGCCCTCGCCGAGGCCGGACTGCTGGACGGGCGGCGGGCCGCCACGCACTGGTTGTGGGCGGACTCCTTCCGCCGGCTGCACCCGCGGGTGCTGCTGGAGCCGGACGTGCTGTTCGTGGACGACGGTGAACTTCTCACCGCGGCGGGCAGCGCGGCGGCGCTCGACCTGGGACTGCACATCTGGCGCAAGGACCACGGCGCCGAGATCGCGAACGCCGTCTCCCGGCGGCTGGTGTTCGCCGCCCACCGGGACGGCGGGCAGCGCCAGTTCGTGGAGCGGCCCGTGCCCCACGTACCCGACGAGTCGCTCGCGCCCCTGCTGGAGTGGGCGCAGGAGCGGCTGGACCAGCCCCTGACCGTGACGGACCTCGCGGACCGCGCGGCGATGTCACCGGCGACCCTGCACCGGAGGTTCCGGACGCAGCTGGGGACGACACCGCTCGCCTGGCTGACGGCCGAGCGCGTGACCCTCGCGCGACGGCTGATCGAGCGCGGGGAGGAGCGCCTGGACGTGGTGGCGGCCCGCAGCGGCCTGGGCACCGCCGCGAACCTCCGGGCGCGGCTGCGGCGCGAGACCGGGCTCAGCCCGTCGGCCTACCGACGGCGTTTCGGAGCGGACGCCGGGGAAGCGATCACGCCATGAGATTCCTCGTGTACGACCGGCTCCTCGGCTTCGGCGACGACTACTGGATCGAGGACGACAACGGCAACAAGGTGTACCTCGTCGACGGCAAGGCGATGCGGCTGCGGGACACCTGGGAGCTGAAGGACGTCCAGGGGCGCGTGCTCGTCGACATCCACCAGAAGATGTTCGCCCTGCGCGACACGATGGTGATCGAGCGGGGCGACGAGCCACTGGCCCGGATCAAGCGGAAACGTCTCTCCCTGCTGCGCAACCACTACCGGGTCTCGCTGGCCGACGGCACCGAACTGGACGTCAGCGGCAAGATCCTCGACCGGGAGTTCGCCATCGAGTACGACGGTGAGCTGCTGGCCGTCGTCTCGCGCCGGTGGCTGACCCTCCGGGACACCTACGGCGTGGACGTCGTCCGGGACGACGCGGACCCGGCGCTGCTGATCGCGCTGACGGTGTGCGTGATCCACCTGGCGGAGAAGGAGCGGGAGGACGAGTGACAGGCGCGGGCCGCCGACGCCCCGACGCCCCGGGGGGCCCGGCGGCGCCTCACGCCGCGCGGCGGACGGCGCGGCCCAGGAGCAGGGGCACGGCCAGGTGGTGCACCGGTGCGGCCAGGGACCACAGCGCCCGGCCGGCCGGACGCTCGTAGCGCACATACGTCGCCCAGAGCAGCCGTGAGCCGTCGAGGGTCAATACGTTGCGGACGGTCAGCGACGGGGCGCGGGCCTCCAGGGCGAGCCGGTCCGGCCCGGACTCCAGCATGCGCCACCCGACCACGTGCCGCGCCGAGGACCGCGGTCCCAGCCGCAGGCCGAGCACGCCGGCCCAGCCCGTCCGGAACAGCTCACGCAGCACCGCCGGGACGTCCTCGAAGCTGGCGCGGGCCCATTGCTCGGGCGTCAGCCGGGGCAGTCCGGCGGTCGGGAGCTCGAACGCCGACGCGAAGTGGGTGCCGGCGGGGTCCACCCGGACACGACGGATGACAGGGGTACCGGTGGGTGCCATGCGCGGGAGTCTAGGGCGGGGGCGGGGCCTCACACCGTGTGTCCGGAGGGCACACCGTCTGTCCGGGGGCGCCCTCGCTAGCGCCGCGGCGCCGCGAGGCCCAGCACCCGGTCCTTCAGCGCGGGGAACTGTTCCCTGGTCCGCGCCACCTTCGCCGGGTCGAACTCCACCGTGAGGACCTCCTCGTCCGCGCCGGCCTGCGCCAGCACCTCGCCCCACGGATCGACCACGATCGAGTGACCGGCCTGCGGAACTCCGGCGTGCGTCCCGGCCGTTCCGCACGCGAGGACGAACGCCTGGTTCTCCACCGCCCGTGCCTGGGCCAGCAGCGTCCAGTGGGACCGGCGGCGCTCCGGCCAGCCCGCCGGTACGACGAGGGTCTCGGCACCCGCGTCGACGAGTGCGCGGAAGAGTTCGGGGAAGCGGAGGTCGTAGCAGGTCGCCACGCCGAGGGTCGTCTCCGGCAGACGGACCGTCACCGGCTCGCGCCCCGCGCCCATCAGCACGGCCTCGCCCTTGTCGAAGCCGAACCGGTGGATCTTGCGGTAGGAGGCGGCCAGCTCACCGGAGGGGGAGCAGACGAGAGAGGTGTTGTACAGCTGTCCGTCGGGGCCACGCTCGGGGATCGACCCCGCGTGCAGCCAGACGCCCGCGTCGCTCGCCGCCTTCGCCATCGCCTCGTACGTCGGGCCCTGGAGCGGCTCGGCCCACGCGCCGAACTCCTCGAAGGCGAACGCGCCCGTGGTCCACAGCTCCGGCAGTACGACGAGATCGGCGCCCGCCTGATCCCGTACCAGCGCCGCCGCTCGCCGACGGCGCGCTTCGACGGATTCATCCGCGTTCACGGCGATTTGGATCAAAGAGGCGCGCACGCTACCACCGTCCTGCCATCCGGGCCGTCCCCGAGGGTGTCCACACGGCCTACGATCGTCACACGAAAGCACTGCCGGGGTGCCGCACAGCAGCGTAACTTAACGTCTCGACACGCCCACTGACCGCCGCCACCTCCCACAGGCACCGCCGCCGAAACAACCGCCCGTGTACCGACCGCCGAGGGGTCCCGTTCCGTGAGTCTGCATCCCACCCTCCAGCCCTACGCCGACGCCTGGACTCACTCCATCGAGGCGATATCCGAGCTGGTCCAGCCCCTCGTGGAGGCAGAGTGGAACCGCCGCACCCCCTGCCCGGGCTGGTCGGTGCGCGACGTCGTCTCCCACGTCCTCGGCCTGGACTCCGAGATGCTCGGCGACCCCCGCCCCATCCACACCCTCCCGCGCGACCTCTTCCACGTCACCAACGACCACCAGCGCTACATGGAGATGCAGGTCGACGTCCGCCGCCACCACACGGCGCCGGAGATGACGTCCGAGCTGGAGTACATGATCATCCGGCGCAACCGCCAGCTGCGCAACGAGTCGCGCGACCCCGGCACGAAGGTGCGCGGCCCGCTCGGCACCGAGCTGACCCTCGGAGAGGCGATGCGCCGGCACGCCTTCGACGTCTGGGCACACGAACAGGACCTGCGCACGGCCCTCGGCCGCCCCGGCAACCTCGACTCCCCCGGCGCGCACGTCGCCCGTGACGTGCTGCTCGACGAGCTGCCGGGTGTCGTCGCCGAGCGCGCGGACGCTCCCCGCAGCTCCGCCGTCGTCTTCGACGTCCACGGCCCGGTCGAGTTCCTGCGCACCATCCGCGTCGACATCCAGGGCCGCGGCACCCTGGAGACGGCCCCCGCCCTCGGCCCGGCCGCCACCCTCACCCTCGACTGGGAGACCTACGTCCGCCTGGCCTGCGGCCGTGTGACCCCGGAAGCGGCGGCGGACCGCATCAAGACGGAGGGCGACCAGGACCTGACGGCGGCGATCCTGCGGAACTTCACGGTGACGCGGTAGCGCCGGTACGAGACCAGCCCGTCCGGCGTTCGCGGACGAGGCCGTTCAGGCCGGAGCCGGGGTCTGGGGGCGGCAGCCCCCGGCCAGGCCCGCACCCGCGCCGGGCACCTACGCCGGCACGTGCACCGTCTCCACCCGGCTCGTCACCAACCGCTCCCGCTCCCGCCGGGCCGCCCGCTTCCGCAACCGCAGAATCTGCGACACCCCGACCGCCTGGAGCACGAACACGGACGAGAACGCGACGGTGTAGTCGTCCCCGGTCGCGTCCAGCAGCACCCCCACCGCGAACAGCGTGGTCATCGACGCCACGAAACCGCCCATGTTCGTGATCCCGGACGCCGTCCCCTGCCGCTCCGGCGGATTCGCCGGCCGCGCGAAGTCGAAGCCGATCATCGACGCCGGCCCGCACGCGCCCAGCACCGCGCACAGCACGACGAGCAGCCACATCGGCGCGTGGTCGGCCGGGTAGGCGAGCGTCGCCGCCCACAGGAGCGCCGTCGCGCCCACCGTGCCGAGCGCCAGCGGCAGCCGCGCCGCGTGGTGCCGGGCGATGAGCTGGCCGTAGACCAGGCCGACCGTCATGTTGGACAGCACGACGAGGGTGAGCAGCCCGCCGGCCGTGGCCCGGGACAGTCCCTGCGCCTCGACCAGGAACGGCATCCCCCACAGCAGCAGGAACACCATCGCCGGGAACTGGGTGGTGAAGTGCACCCACAGCCCGAGCCGAGTCCCCGGCTCCCGCCAGGACGTGGCGATCTGCCGCCGTACGTACGCGGCCCCCTGGTGCGGCAGCGGCTCCGGCTCGTGCCCCTCGGGGTGGTCCTTCAGGAAGAGCAGCAGCAGGACGAAGACGATCACGCCCGCCAGCGCGCTGCCCGCGAACGCCGCCGTCCAGCCGACGCCGTGCAGCAGCCGGGCCAGGACGAGGGTGGAGACCAGGTTGCCCGCCATGCCGACCAGTCCGGCGAGCTGGGCGACCATCGGCCCGCGCCGGGCCGGGAACCAGCGGGTGCCCAGCCGCAGCACGCTGATGAACGTCATCGCGTCCCCGCAGCCGAGCAGCGCCCGCGAGGCGAGCGCCATGCCGTACGACGGTGAGAAGGCGAAGCCCAGCTGCCCGACCGTGAACAGCACCGCCCCGATACCCAGCACCTTCTTCGTGCCGAGCCGGTCGACCAGCAGGCCGACGGGTATCTGCATACCGGCGTAGACCAGCAGCTGGAGGATGGAGAAGGTGGACAGCGCGGAGGCGTTGACGTGGAAGCGGTCGGCGGCGTCGAGGCCGGCCACCCCCAGGGACGTACGGAAGATGACGGCGACGAAGTAGACGGCGACGCCGATGCTCCACACGGCGATCGCGCGCCGACCGCCTGGGGGTGTCCCCTCTGGGGGAGGGTCGCCGGGCAGGGTCTTTCCGGCCGACGTGGCCGAACTCATCGGGCCTCCCCCCGGGCCAGGTGCGAGAACCAGCCCACGTGCCGGTGGACCACTCCGACGGCCGCCTCCGCGTCCCCGGCACGCAGCGCGTCGAGGATCTCCTCGTGCTCGGCGAGGGTCTTGGCGATCCGGTCGGGGTGGGAGTGCATGACGGCGACGCCCATGCGCAGCTGGCGGTCGCGGAGCTGGTCGTAGAGGCGGGACAGGATCTCGTTGCCGCCGCTGCGGACGATCTCGGCGTGGAAGCAGCGGTCGGTGACGGAGGCGCCGGCGAGGTCGCCGGCGGCGGCCTGCTCCTTCTGCCGGGCGAGCAGTTCCTCCAGCCGTTCGACGAGGCCGTGCGGCGCGGGTACGGCCTTCCTGGCCGCGTGCTCCTCGACCAGCAGCCGGGTCTCCACCACGTCCGTGATCTCCTGCGCGGAGACGGGCAGGACCAGCGCCCCCTTCTTCGGGTACAGCCGGATCAGGCCCTCGACCTCGAGCCGGAGCAGCGCCTCGCGCACCGGCGTGCGGGAGACGCCCACGGCCTCGGCGAGCTCGCCCTCGGTGAGCAGGGTCCCGCCCTCGTAGCGGCGTTCGAGGACGCCCTGCTTGACGTGGGTGTAGACGCGGTCCGCCGCCGGTGGTTGCTTCACTGCCGTGGTCATGCCGACAGGATAGATACAACAGGGACGCAAGCGGCGCCCCGTCCATCATCCGGACGCCGGGCCACCCGTGAGGGGGACCAGGCACCCCCTGACGACCGCCGCACAACCATCCGTGCTATTCACGTGTCGCACAGACACGGCCCGAGACGCTTCGACCACAACTCGGCCGCACATCAGGGGAATTCACAACAATCGGGGTACTCGACTTGATAAACGTCATTCAGGGCATCCGTCTCCGCAGAGCCATCGCCGTCGCCCTGACCAGCGGCGCCGTGCTCGCGACCGGAGCCCTCTCCACCGCGCCCGTACAGGCCGCGCCCGTACAGGCCGCGCCCGTACAGGCCGCGCCCGTACAGGCCGCGCCCGCGCAGGCCGCATCCGCGCAGCCGGCGTCCGCACAGGCCGCGCCCGCGCGAGCCGCCGCCGCCGCGCCCTCGATCGTCGCCAAGGGCGGCTTCGCGATGGACAACGCGAGCGGCAAGTCGCTCTACACCAAGGCCGCGGACACCCGGCGTTCCACCGGCTCCACGACCAAGATCATGACCGCCAAGGTCGTGCTCTCGCAGCCGAAGCTGAACCTGGACGCCAAGGTCACGATCCAGATGGCGTACAGCGACTACATCGTCTCGAAGAACGCCTCCTCGGCCCGTCTGATCGTCGGCGACAAGGTGACGGTCCGGCAGTTGCTGTACGGCCTGATGCTGCCGTCCGGTTGCGACGCCGCGTACGCGCTGGCCGACAGGTTCGGCTCGGGCAAGACGCGGGCGGCCCGGGTGAAGTCGTTCATCGGCAAGATGAACTCCACCGCCAAGAGCCTCGGCCTGAAGAACACCCACTTCGACTCGTTCGACGGCATCGGCAACGGCAAGAACTACTCCACGCCGCGCGATCTGACGAAGCTCGCGAGCAGTGCGATGAAGAGCTCCACCTTCCGCACGATCGTCAAGACGAAGAAGTACACGGCGAAGACGGTCACCAAGAAGGGCGGCACCCGCACGATGGCGCCCTGGACCAACACCAACACCCTGCTCGGCAGTTACAGCGGAGCGATCGGCGTGAAGACCGGGTCGGGCCCGGAGGCCAAGTACTGCCTGGTCTTCGCCGCGACCCGCAAGGGCAAGACCGTCATCGGCACGGTCCTGACCTCCTCGTCCTCGGCCCAGCGCGCCAAGGACGCGACGCGGCTCATGAACTACGGGTTCGGCAGGGTCTGACAGACACGAAGCCGTCCGAAGGGGCTCACCCGTGTGCCGGTGGGCCCCTTCGCCATACACCCGGCCCAGCGGTCGACGCAGCGGTTCTCGATCATTTTCGCTCGCAGTCGTGAACATCCCGGAGACCGCTGGCATATGCCCTCGGCCCGGCCCTACGTTCCGCGACGGAGGTGGTTCACATGAACGAACCCAGCAAGCGGCGGAACTCCGCCGAGCGGCACGAGGCGATCGACGTCAACGATTTCGTGTACGCGGCCACCGGCGCCCGAGTGCGGAGGCTGACCATGCCCGACGGAAGCCACTGGTTCCCGGCGGCGGACGTGTGCAAAGAGTTGGGATACACCACGACCCGCAAGGCGCTTCTCGATCACGTTCCGGAGGAGCATCGAGACAATCTCGAGACTGTGACTGGAAGTCACAGTCTCGGCGTTCCCGCAGGTAGGAGTTGGCGCCGAGACCTACAACTCATCGATCTCCAAGGTCTCATCCTCCTCGTCAACGCCTGCACCAAACCGGCCTGCGCCCCCTTCAAGCAGTGGGTCGCCGAGGTCATCGAGACCGTGCAGCGCGAGGGTTCGTACTCTCTGGACGAGGCCGAGGTGCAGCCCGCCGCGCCCGGCGCGCCCATCGCCTACGCCATGCCGGACCAGGTGGCCGAGGCGATCGTCCGGCTGGAGGCGCACAATCTGAAGCTGGACGAGGAGCTGGCCGAGGGCCAACGTACGTCGATCGCGTTGCAGAAGGAGATGCTGTCCACGCAGCAGGCCACCCTCGCCGCCCAGCAGGCCACCCTCGCCGTGCAACAGGCCATGGTGCACGCCTTGGAGCGCATCGCGGACCGGTTCGACACCCTGGTCCTCCACCAGGGCGGAACCGTCGGCCGACTCGCCCCGGAACCCACCACGGAGTCCGTCCTGGCCGACTGGCGGCAGCGGTTGTCCGTGACGGAGGACGTGTGGACGGTCGCCCTGGTCATCGCGCCGGTGCTCGTCGAGAAGGGTGAGCTGCGGGAGCCGCTGGAGTCGATCGCCGCCCGTACCGGGCTTTCCGTACGGCGGGTCAACGAGTGCCTGCGGCTGCTGCGCGCCCACGCCTGCATCCGCTCACGGGGCGGGGCCGAGAACGGGGCTCCGGTGTACGTGCTGAACCGGAGCTGAGCCCGGCACGACAAGAGGGGCGTCGCAACTGGAACTTGCGGCGCCCCTCCCGTCATGAATCTAGTCGATCCGTGGCTTCACGCCCAGCTGATCAACCTCTTCGGCTGCTCCAGGACCGCCGCCACGTCGGCGAGGACCTTGGAACCCAGCTCGCCGTCGACCAGACGGTGGTCGAAGCTCAGCGCCAGGGTGGTCACCTGACGCGGCTTCACCTTGCCCTTGTGCACCCACGGCTGGAGCTTGATCGCGCCGACCGCGAGGATCGCGGACTCGCCCGGGTTGAGGATCGGTGTGCCGGTGTCGACGCCGAAGACGCCGACGTTGGTGATGGTCACCGTGCCGCCCTGCATGGCGGCCGGGGAGGTCTTGCCGTCCCGGGCCGTCGCCACCAGCTCGCCCAGGGACCCCGCCAGCTGCGGCAGGGTCTTGGCGTGGGCGTCCTTGATGTTCGGGACGATCAGGCCTCGCGGGGTCGCCGCGGCGATGCCCAGGTTGACGTAATGCTTGACCACGATCTCCTGCGCCGCCTCGTCCCAGGACGCGTTGACGTCCGGGTTGCGCTTGATGGCGACCAGCAGGGCCTTGGCGATCAGCAGGAGCGGGTTCACCCGCAGGCCCGTGAACTCCTTGTCCTGCTTCAGCTCCTCGACCAGCTTCATCGTGCGCGTCACGTCGACCGTCACGAACTCGGTGACGTGCGGCGCCGTGAACGCCGAGCCGACCATCGCCGCCGCCGTCGCCTTGCGGACGCCCTTGACCGGGATACGGGTCTCGCGCGCCGTGTCGTACGACGCCGCGGTCGCCGGGGAGGGGGCCGCGGGGGCGGGTGCCGCCGGCGCCGCCTCGGGCTCCGGGGCCGGTGCCGGTGCCGGGGCCACCGCCGCGTGCACGTCCTCGCGTGTGATGATGCCGTCCGGGCCGGACGGGACCACGGTCGCCAGGTCGACGCCGAGGTCCTTGGCGAGCTTGCGCACCGGGGGCTTGGCGAGCGGGCGCCCGGTCGGGGCGGCCGGTGCGGAGCCGTGGCCGTTCATCTCGGCCTGGATCGCGGCGGAGGCGGCCAAGGCCTCCTGGTCCGGGGTCTGAACCCCCTTGCGGGGGCGGCGGCGGGTCGAGGAGGTGGACACCCCGTAGCCGACCAGGACCGGCTGGCGGCCCTCCGGCTTCTTCTCCTCGGCCTCGGGCGCCGCTGGTGCGGTCGCCGTGTCCGCGGCGCCCTCGACGGGTGCCTGCGCCGGTTCCGGCGCCGCCGCCGCGTCGCCGACGGCCACCGCGATGATCGACGTACCCACGTCGACCGTGGTGCCCTCGGGGAAGTGCAGCTCGCGGACCACGCCGTCGTAGGGGATGGGCAGCTCGACGGCGGCCTTCGCCGTCTCGACCTCGCACACCACCTGGCCGTCGGTGACGGTGTCACCGGGCTGGACGTACCACTTGAGGATCTCGGCCTCGGTGAGTCCCTCGCCCACGTCGGGCATCTTGAACTCGCGTACGGACCCTTCGGTCATCGTCGTCACGACCCTCTCCTCAGTACGCCAGCGAGCGGTCGACGGCATCCAGCACCCGGTCCAGGTCGGGCAGGTACTCCTCCTCCAGGCGGGCCGGCGGGTACGGGGCGTGGTAGCCGCCGACCCTCAGTACCGGGGCCTCCAGGTGGTAGAAGCAGCGCTCCGTGATCCGGGCCGCGATCTCCGCGCCCGAGCCCAGGAACACCGGCGCCTCGTGGACCACGATCAGGCGGCGGGTCTTCTCCACCGACGCCTGGATGGTGTCGAAGTCGACCGGGGAGATCGAGCGCAGGTCGACGACCTCCAGGGACCGCCCCTCCTCGGCCGCCGCGTCGGCGACCTCCTGGCAGAGCTTCACCATCGGGCCGTACGCGGCCAGCGTGAGGTCGGAGCCCTCGCGCACCACACGCGCGGCGTGCAGCGGGCCCGGGATCGCCTCGGTGTCGACCTCGGCCTTGTCCCAGTAGCGCCGCTTGGGCTCGAAGTAGATCACCGGGTCGTCGCTCTGGATGGCCTGCTGCATCATCCAGTACGCGTCCGCCGCGTTCGAGGGGGAGACCACCTTCAGGCCCGCCACGTGCGCGAACAGCGCCTCGGGGGACTCGGAGTGGTGCTCGACCGCGCCGATGCCGCCGCCGTAGGGGATGCGGATGACGACCGGCATCTTGACCTTGCCCAGCGAGCGGGCGTGCATCTTCGCCAGCTGCGTGACGATCTGGTCGTAGGCCGGGAAGACGAACCCGTCGAACTGGATCTCCACCACCGGGCGGTAGCCGCGCAGGGCCAGGCCGATGGCGGTGCCGACGATGCCGGACTCGGCGAGCGGGGTGTCGATCACCCGGTCCTCGCCGAAGTCCTTCTGGAGACCGTCGGTGACCCGGAAGACGCCGCCGAGCTTGCCGACGTCCTCGCCCATGATCAGGACCTTGGGGTCCGAGTCCAGCGCGCGGCGCAGCGATTCGTTGATCGCCTTGGCCAGCGCCATCTTTTCCGCTGCCATGTCAGACCCCCTCTGCATCCGCGAACGACGCCTGGTAGGCGGCGAACTGGGCTCGCTCCTCGTCGACGAGCGCGTGCCCGTCCGCGTACACGTTCTCGAAGATGGCGAAACGGTCCGGGTCCGGCATGGCACGGACCACTTCGCGCACTCGTTTGCCCAACGTCTCGCTCTCCGCCTCCAGTTCCCCGAAGAATCCCTCGTCCGCGTGGTTCGCGGACTCCAGGAAGCGGCGAAGGCGCAGGATCGGGTCCTTCGCCTCCCAGGCGGCCCGCTCGTCGTCGTGCCGGTAGCGGGAGGGGTCGTCCGAGGTGGTGTGGGCGCCCATGCGGTACGTGTACGCCTCGATCAGCGCCGGGCCCTCACCGCGCCGCGCCCGCTCCAGGGCCCACCGGGTGACCGCGAGACAGGCCAGCGCGTCGTTGCCGTCGACGCGGACGCCGGGGAAGCCGAAGCCCTGGGCGCGCTGGTAGAGCGGCACCCGGGTCTGCTTCTCGTTGGACTCGGAGATCGCCCACTGGTTGTTCTGGCAGAAGAACACCACGGGGGCGTTGTAGACGGCCGCGAAGTTGAACGCCTCGCTGACGTCGCCCTGGCTGGAGGCGCCGTCGCCGAAGTAGGCGATCACGGCGGAGTCGGCGCCGTCCTTGGTGATGCCCATCGCGTAGCCCGTGGCGTGCAGCGCCTGCGAGCCGATCACGATGGTGTAGAGGTGGAAGTTGTTGCTGTTGGGGTCCCAGCCGCCGTTGTTCACGCCGCGGAACATGCCGAGCAGGTTGGTCGGGTCCACCCCGCGGCACCAGGCGACGCCGTGCTCGCGGTAGGTCGGGAAGACGTAGTCGTCCTCGCGGGTGGCCCGGCCGGAGCCGATCTGGGCGGCCTCCTGGCCCAGCAGCGAGGCCCACAGGCCCAGCTCGCCCTGGCGCTGCAGCGCGGTGGCCTCGGCGTCGAAGCGCCGGGTGAGCACCATGTCGCGGTACAGGCCGCGCAGCTCGTCGGGGGTGATGTCGGCGACGTGCGAGGCGTACTCGGCGTAGGCCGGATCCTCGACGCGCTCGCCCTCGGGGGTCAGCAGCTGCACCAGCTCCGTCTCGGAGCCCTTCTTGGCGGCAGCGGTGCGGGTAGTGCGCTTGGTGCCGGTGGTGCCGGCCTTGGCGCCCGTGGCGCCGGCCTTGGTGCCGGTGGTACCGGTCGCCTTGCTTCCGGCGCTGCGTCGCGGCTTGCGCGCGGCAGTGCTCTCGGTCACGTGTGCTCCTCCGTCGGTCCGGCCCCCGGGTTCGCCGGAAGCCAGTGCGGCTCACCTGCGGCCCGGAGGTCGCACAAGGGTGGGTGCGGCCCGATCGGGAACAGGCGTGACAGGTGCCCCGGCGAGCGCCCTGCGAACAGCACGTTACCCAGTGCTCCACATTTCTGTGAAACCCCACCTGACCTGCGTTTTTACTCGGATTTCCAAGTAAATCGGCGAAGTACGGAAGTTTTACTGGTCACAGCCTCGCAGGGGGCCGGAACAACGGCACGTTATCCCGGCCACCCCGGGCACGGGAAGAGTCGGTGTGTGAGACTGAGCCCGTGCGCGAAGACGGAAAAATCCGGGTATTCCTCCTCGACGACCACGAGGTCGTCCGCCGGGGGGTGCACGATCTGCTCGCGGGCGAGGCCGACATCGAGGTGGTCGGCGAGGCCGGCACGGCGGCCGAGGCGCCGGCCCGGGTGGCGGCCACCCGTCCGGACGTGGCGGTGCTGGACGTCCGGCTGCCGGACGGCAGCGGCGTGGAGGTGTGCCGCGAGATCCGCTCCGGGGACGAGACCGTCCGGTGCCTCATGCTGACCTCTTTCGCCGACGACGAGGCCCTCTTCGACGCGATCATGGCGGGCGCCTCCGGCTACGTACTCAAGGACATCCGGGGCGCCGAGCTGCTGAGCGCGGTACGGGAGGTGGCCCGGGGGAAGTCCCTGCTCGATCCGGCGGCCACCGCGCGCGTCATGGAGCGGCTGCGCGACGGCGGCACCCGGACCGACGACCGGCTCGCCCGCCTCACCGCCCAGGAGCGGCGCATCCTGGAGCTGATCGGCGAGGGGCTGACCAACCGCGCGATCGGCGAGCAACTGCACCTGGCCGAGAAAACGATCAAGAATTACGTGTCGAGTCTGCTGGCGAAACTCGAGATGCGGCGGCGTTCGCAGGCGGCCGCGTTCGTGGCCCGGCTGCAGGCCGAGAACCGCTGAGGGACGCGGGCCGAAACGCGGTCCGAAACGCGGTCCGAATCACGAGCCGAATCGCGGTCCGAATCACGAGCCGGGCCTTATTCGGGACTTACGTCCCCTCATGGCGGGGCGGGCGACTCTGTTCCCGTCGCCTCCCGCTCCCGCACGGTAGGGCCATGCCCTCCGACGAACAGCTCGCCGTCGGCCTGCTCGGCCGCACCGCCCACGGCCGTGCGGCCACCAGCCTGCGTGCCCTGCCCTTCCTCGCCTTCGCACGGCACATCGTGGCCGACGGCCGGGTCCTGCTGCGCATGCCCAGGAGCTGCGGGTACCACCAGGTGTGCGCCGGGAGCGTCGTCGCGTACGGCGCCGACAACCTGAGTTCCGCCGGACCCGGCGAGAGCCTGTGGACCGTGCAGGTCGTGGGCCGGTGCGAGGCCCATGAGCCGAGCGCCGCCGAGATCGAGCGCTTCGGCCCCGCGCCGCGCCAGGTGGACGGCGTGCCGTTCGAGCCGGTCTACCTGCGGCTCGAGCCGCGGTTCGGCTCGGTGCACTTCACGGACGGCGCCGCCGGCTCTCTGTGACCTGCCGAAACGCGACGCGCGCGGGGAGCCCGTTCCGGGGCCGCACGCGCGCGTCGGGAGCGGTTCGGGTCAGCCTGTCAGCCTTCGCCGCCCGGCTCGCCGCCCGGGTCGCCGGTGGGGCCGCCGTCGGTGCCGCCCGTCGGGTCGCCGGTCGCGCCGCCGTCGGTGCCGCCCGTCGGGTCACCGGTCGGGTCGCCGGTCGGGTCGTCCGTGGGCGTCGTCGGGTCGCCCGTCGGGTCGCCGGTCGGGTCA